>JACPWY010000048.1 GCA_016196825.1 Deltaproteobacteria bacterium
GAAGAGTTTTTTATTTGTGTTGACGGAATCCTGAGGTGATTCCGATCTATCGATGGTAAGACTTTGGAATCAAACTATTTTTTGAAGTACTATTTTCTCTCTTTTCAAGAGCTATCAATTTTCTCGCGCCATCTTGTGATTTCATTAGGCTTTTCTTCTCTTAAAATACGTCATCAAAAACGTGGGTTAGAGTCCTCTCAATTGGGAGGCTCTATGTTTGAAAATATCTGTGATGAAATTCTATTGGTTGAAACAAAAGCCGCGGTGCTCAAGGAGAAGACTCAGACCAGCCGAGTGCTTGATTACCTGGCTGAAGTCGATCGTCGCCGGCTGTGGCTCAAGGAAGGCTATGCCAGTCTTTATGATTTCTGCATTCGTTATCTTGGGTACTCTGAGGGCGAAACTCACCGGCGCATTCAGGCCTGTCGGCTGAGTCAAAAAGTTGTTGAGGTGAAGCCCCTTCTTGAGAACGGGACTCTGTCTTTAACCTCCCTGACTCTGCTTTCACCTGTTCTTGAGAAGTCTAATGCCCAGGACCTTCTTCCCAGGGTCATCAATAAGCCATCCCGGGAGGTGGCTGATATCTTGGCCAGGGAGTTTCCTGAAAAGATCCAAAAGAAAGAGAACTGAAAGCACTTCTCGAACAGGCAAAGAGGCTCGCGTCGGAAAAGGATGGAGCCGCGCTTTTAAAGAAAGTGCTTAAAGACTTCGTGAGACAGAAGAAAACCCGAAACACCGTCACGCCACGTCACACCTACCGTGTGCGAGCGCGTACGGCAAGAGAGGTAAAAGATCGCGATGGTTATCAATGCTCGTATCTCGGTCCAAACGGCGTTCGGTGCAACCAAACCGCCCATCTTCAGATTGATCACGTCCGGCCCTACGCGTTGGGCGGAAGCAGTCGCGATCTAGAAAACCTAAGGCTCCTGTGCCGAGCTCACAACCTTGCTAAAGCACGGTTGGATTTTCCTCACTGGCGCCCGGCTTTGCCTCTGGCTAGGCCGGGTAACCGCCCGACCGCCCATGATTTTTAGAAAAAACTCGGCACGGCGGTTGAGCGAATGTTTATGGACCGGTGACGCAGGAGAGCTGCTTGAGGGTGCCGCTTTGGGTGCGGAGTCAATTGTGCATGGGTGGTCTCGTGTCACAGCGCGCCATTGAGGATCAATCCCATGTCAAATCAACTCTTTCAGAACGTCCGGTGCGATGTTTCCTCCAGTGAGGATGCAGGCGATTAGGTGGTCGTGGCCCTTCTTCCGAAGCCTCAACCCGGCGGCGAGAGCGGCCGCAGCTGAGCCTTCACATAAGAGTTTGTGAGAGAGGAGCAGCGTCTTGAGAGCGGTCCGCGTCTCTTCCAATGTCACCACGATGCTGTCTTTGACGATGCCGCGAACCTCGTCGAAGACCGGGCGGATCACTTCAGGGGTTCCAATGGCGTCGATGAACGAGGGGCGCCGTTGGATTTTTGTGGGCCGGCCATTTTTCAGGGAGTGAAAGAGCGGTGACGCTGTTTCGGGCTCTACCGCGTAGATCTTGGCCCCTGAGCCGAGTCTGCGAAGAGCGCGGGCGATCCCCAATAAGAGGCCACCCACGCCGAAAGGGACGACAACGGCCTGTACATCGGGCTGTTCCTCCAGGATCTCAGCTGCGATCTGGCCATAACCCTCAGTGAGATCTTCGCAAAGAGCGGGGTGGACGAAAAAGGTGTTGGAGGGTGGCTCCGCCTCGAGGTTTACCAGTTTCCAGACTTCGGTGTATGGCAGTTCCGTCAGCTCGGCGCCGAGATCGCGAATGGCCTGCTTTTTCACCTCCGGAGCCGTGTCGGGCAGATAGATGCGGCAGGGGACTTGAAGCGTCGTCGCGCCTAGAGCGAGCGCCTGGGCCATGTTGCCGGCGCTCGCGGCAGAGATCCCAGAACGCAGCTGAAGGGCATTTTTTCTCATCACGTTAGCCACACCTCGGATCTTGTAGGAGCCGAGCGGTTGGAGATTTTCCGCTTTAAGCAAGATTTGGGAGTCTCCCCGAAACGGGATGAGTGGAGTGCGATGGATGAGTTGATCGAGCATAGAGCCTCTAGAGATCGATGGTTTGGCCCACGCCCAATTGCCGAGCCCTGTCGACGAAAAATTCGGCGGCGGCGACATCCTCAATGCCTAATCCCACCGATTTAAAAAATGTGATCTCTGCATCATTCCTGCGCCCGGCGATTCCACCGCACATCACTGCGCCGATCTCGCCGACGACATGGGGGGCGCCGCGAAGCTCCTCGGCCTCCGCCGCGCAGGCAGAGTAGCTGTCGACAAATATTTTGAGCTCGGGCCGGTTGATGAGTCGAAGCTCTTGCGCGCCGGGGCGGCACGCGCCGATGGCGTTGAGGTGAGTGCCCGGTCTCAGATCGGAGGTGGCGAGAAGAGCAACGCGCGATGTGGTGCAGGTGACGACGAGGTCGGCATCGCGGACTGCGAGTTGGGGATCCGGAGTGGTCGCGATGTCAGGAGTTGGGAATTCCCTACGAAGGCGCGAAAGGAGAAGTCTGGCGCTGTCTTCGGACCGGCCACAGACGGTTATTCGCTCAATGGGGAGAAACGTGAGAAATGAACGAATGTGTTCATAGGACTGTCGCCCTGTGCCGATGACCGCGAGGTGGTGCGCCGATGGTCGCGCGAGAGCTTCCGTCGCGGCAGCCGATACGGCGGCGGTGCGAAGAGCGGTGAGGGTGCTCCCGTCAACAAGGGCGCGGAGTTGGCCGGTTAGGTGATCCATGAGGAGGACCAAGCCCTGGTGGGGGTTGAGGCCGAGTGAGCGGTTGTTGGGAAAGACCGCCACGACCTTGGCGCCGAGGCTTGAATGGCTTGCGCCCATCATGGCGCCCATGGCGCGTTGATTTCCGATCGGTTCAACGAAACGCGGTGAGCTAGTGGCCAATCCTCGCGCGGTTGCGACGAGCGCTTCACGCATCACCAACCTCAGCCCCTTATGATCCAGGCAAGCCTCGAGGGTATCAGAATTTAACACCAGCGTCTTCAAAGTGCTCCTCTCCCCACTCAAAGTAGGGGATGTCATTGTTTACAGAAAGCGACAGTATCGATATGTATTGTTCCATTATGGAAACAGACAGGATTCGACAGTTTTGCCTGGTTGCGGACATTGGGAGCCTCACGAAGGCGGCCGATCTTCTTCACATCACCCATTCGGGCCTTTCCAAATCGATGAGAGTGCTCCAGGAGGAGCTGGGGATCGACCTTCTGAGGCCGGAAGGAAGGGGAATAGCCATTACCGATGAGGGAAAGCGCTTTTATCAAACTGCCAAGGAGCTGCTCGAAACGGAGGAACGACTCCTCAGTCTTAAGGTTGCGCCCACCCAGTCGGATCTGGTGATTGGCACTACGGAGATCTTTCTTCATCTCTTGGTCCACGGTCTTTCCGAAAAGCCGTTAGAGAAGAATGCCCTGTCACTTATTGACCTCGAACCAGGGGAAATGGAGCAAAAGATTGTCGCGGGCGAAGTGGATATCGCCGTCACGTACGCGCCGATTCCCCACAAGGAGGTCGAGGCGGAGCGAATTGGAAAGTTCTCTTCAGGGTGTTTTGTGGCGAATGGACGCTTTGCCAAGGTGGATTTTGCAGAGCTGCCGTTTGCCGTGCCGGCGAGCGGTTTGTCTCAGAATCCGCTGGGTATCAAGGAGCGGGATGGCTGGCTCGATGAATTGAGTCCGCGCCGGAAGTCCTTTCGGGTGAATCTGCTCTCGACTGCGATCGATTTGGCATTGCGGGGGCAGTGCGCGGTGTTTATGCCGCAATTTGTGGCCCGAGAGGTGAACGCTCGACTTGGCGCCAAGCAAGCTCAGTTGGTGGAACGAGCGATTCCCGACTCCCACCCGAGGATATCGCAAGACGTCTTCTTACTCAGACGCAAGGGGCAGCCAGAGACTCGAGAGTTCAAGCGTCTGGCCGCCCTAATTCGCTCGCTGCTTTAGACTTAGGGGGCGTGAAACCCGACAACGTTGCCGACGTATTTGGCTTCCAGCACATGGGCCGCCTTGGGGATAGGGGCTGAAACGAAACCCACAAAATTCGAGAAATCGGTCACCTGCATGAAGCCACGGTACGGCTGGCGGAAATGGATCTCGTAATCCAAACCGAGCGGATAGGCCTCGTGATATTTCACCGGCAAAGAGAGATGAAACGTCAGGGTGGCGGACTTGAGATCGAACTCGGCGAGTTCCACGGCGGCATCGAAATCATCGGGCACATGCATGGTGCCCGCGATCTTCCCCTCGCCCGCATCGGTGAGGGTGAGCTCATCGACAAAGGGCGTTGTTTCTCCAAAGAAAAGGTGAACATGGTAAACGCCCGTCAGCTGATTCGCTGCCAGTGCGGGAAAGCC
>JACPWY010000061.1 GCA_016196825.1 Deltaproteobacteria bacterium
AGGCTATGCAGATATCGCGGCCGTGGTGGCGGCGATAGAGGCAGAGCAGGCTGACGCCGTAGAGCAGAAACGCGCGGCCTGAGGAACAACCATGGGAGTCGCTCCGAAAAAAAGTTCAGCTAAAGACTCGACATCCTCCTGCGTTCATGGTGGCATTGGAATCGCGCGGGTCGGCCGGAATGGCTTTGAGCGCCGTATAGTCGCTGATGCCAAACGCTACGGCGGTCTCTTTTAACGCATTGTCAGCATAGGTTTTCATGTTTTCAATCGACACTCCATCTAATTCCGAGCCCAGCTGGTTTTTGACCATCTGGTAGGCGGTCTTAGTAAACGGCGTGGCCGGGTACTCACCGGCTACGGTCGGATCCGCGACCACGACTTCAAGTGTTTCGGCATCGCCCACGGTTACTTTCGTGCCTTTCGCTTCATCCATATAATAAGTCGATCCGTCGGGCTTTCCTGAAACCTCAACGACCATGGGTTCAGTTTGCGGGGCAACGCTTAGGGCATAGGCACCCGTGCTATCTGTAGTGCCGGTGGCAACCGGAGCGTCGCATGTACCGTTGTCCGCCATGTCACTGGCAAGGCAATACTTTACCTCTGCTTCCACCATGCGACCCATCTGGGCTACGCCGGAAATCGAAACGTTTGTTGCATCACTCTTTCCGCAGCTACTCACCAGAAACATTCCCACCAATCCGGAAATGACTTCAATTATGGCGGCGCTATAGGAAGATTTTTGTTGGGGATGGTTCGCCTGCCATTTACTACAGCCGGCGATCGGCGCTCCAATCAACGAAGCGGTACAACAGGTTACAACGAAATAATTTTTCCAGAAATGCCTTCCACTCATACGAACCTCCCATATATTTTTCAAACCTACGAATTGCGTTGGCCACCGAACAACGGGAAGGCGTCCAATCCCTCTCGCCTACGCGCCACTTTGGACTTAAGGGAAATGCTAGCAGCTTAAAGGTAATCCAGGTGTGAAATTATTTTCACAATTGCCACGCGATTTGCCGGCACATGTTGGGTGGTAGGTGTTCACCCGGACAATGCTCAAGATTTTCGGCGTACACGACGATACTAGAGAGGGGTTTTCATGAAAGTTATTCCGTTGGTCACCCTGCTTATTGGTATTGTGGCTACTGTTTGGGTACATGCCCTACCTACAGCCCTCCCATCACCCAGCCCAACGGCAGGGAAATGTGGAGGCCGCGCACCAAACGACAACCTCTGCTGTTGGCAATTTCCAATCTACACCATAGTCAAGAGTCCGGTTGATCCGGTCGACCCCAACGTTGATCTGGTCTACCCCTACAATGAGGTGTTTTCCGCTTGTCTGTGTGATTCCACGCACCAGCCACCGCCCCCTTCCGCTGTCGTGACCGATCCCGATCCTGCAGCCTATTTCTGGGACGTGGGCACTGTACAACTGGGCCCCACTCTTTTCGAGGATCAACTATTGTGGCCGTGCGATCCCAAAGTTGATGCCAGCGTAACACCCAGTCCGTCCGCACAGCCGCAGGACCCATCTCCGACGCCTTCACCGCCCTAATCGAAAACCGCTTAAAAACTGAAGTCGATTTGAATTCGTCTACCGTATATACGGTGGGTTCGTTTGGAGTCAGCTCGCGTGGACAGCATACGTTACTATGTGTATTATAGTATGTTATGAACGCGCTTTTGGTGCTCAGAGAGGCTCGGAAGGAACGGGGGCTATCGCAGGTCCAGCTGGCAGCCTTGTCGGGCGTTAGTCTGCCGACGATTCAGAATATAGAGGCGAATAAGACCAATCCGACCCTTGAAATTCTTGAGAAGCTCGCCGCTCCGCTGGGCCTAGCCATTCGTCTAGAGTCTGTGACCCCCGGTTGGGACCTTCTCGCGGCCTGTGGAGTGCCGATTCTGTCCCGAGACAAAAATTCAGGCTACCCCTCGGCAGAATCTCTCATACGACAGTTGCTCCTTGCGACGCGGGAGCTTTCTGATGAAGGCGAGACTCGTAAGAAAGAGGCTATCCAAGCGACTCTTCTCGCGCTTCGAGATTACTTTCCCAGCTTCTTTTCTAAATATCTTTCCCGATCCCCATTGATCCAGAAACAGATTCCAACTGACCTGTCCGGAAGAGTCATTCGCCTGCGGCGGATCGCGATAGAAAACTTGTCGAGGTATCTATGATCGCCATCGATTCCAAGACACTCAAGAAGTTCCTGCGGCTGGCTGGCGATCGTCTCAAGGGAAAATGGGTGATAATCGGCGGAACGGTCCTGCCTCTTCTGGGAATTGATTATCGCAGCACGATTGACATCGATATCGCAGGCCCCAAGGGTTCAGACCAAACGGAGATGCTAACTCTTATGGAGATTGCTCAAGAGCTTAGTTTGCCAGTGGAGGCAATCAACCAAGCGGCGGGTTTCTTTCTCTTCAAAATCAAAGGGTGGGAAAAGAACTTGGTGGAACTCCACCGCGGGAAAACCGCAAGCCTCTATCGCCCCAACGCGAAACTCTATCTCGAACTCAAGATCCCTCGACTCAATGAAACAGACTTAGAAGATTGTCTCCGCCTTCTACAGTTCGAAAAGGCCATAGGCAGCGAATTAGATTTGAGTGGAATAAGACAATCTCTCGCGCGAGAGATTGTCTTAGCTAATAAGGAAAAAAATGCCGTTCGAGTGGCTCGATTGCAACGTCTACAGAGTATAGTTTCTTCGCGTGGAGACTGAGGACCTCTTCCGACAGTAAAACCAGAAGGGAACTAGCGCGGAAACGATCCAGCCGACCCCTGTCCAGCCTTCAGGAAACTGGGGAGCCGGCGTGCAGGCATTGGTACAGCCCGTGTTTGAGTAGCATTTCGTAGTCTGCCACTCGGACTGATAACCACACCCGTAGCACACGCCCCCGGTGACCGGGACATTGCCACACGTGCATTGAGTGTCGCAGGTGCCCTCCAAAAAGAGCGTGTGCATACTGCTCAGCACGTAGCGCCAAGTGGCCGCACCAGCCTGACATGTTGTGGCCGCCAGTGCAAAATCGTCGCAGCTGGGAACAACAGCCGTTCTTGGCTGAAGGAACGGCCCGGAAAACGCCTCTTCCGGCGAGTCGATCATGGGTGGAGGTGAAGTTGTCTCAGACAGCTGGAGTGGAGGGATGGACCAAGGATCGATCAGCTTGTGTTCCGGGGGCTCAATGGCCGCTAGGAGTGGGAAGCTGACTAGGTAAATCAAGGTGATTCCAGCCGGACGGAACACGGGGATCCTGAATCGCAACGCCGCTTTCTCCGAATAGATCCAGCGATACAGAATGAGAAACCCCAGTCCGTGAAGGAGCCAGCCCATGGAATCGTGAACCAGCGCAAGAGCCGTAATCATGGCGACGTCATGACCCCAATATTTCAAGAGGAGTGTGGCTAGGGAGAAGACCAGGCTCAGACGAAGGACATTGAGAAGATAGAAACCTAGTATTCCGACAAGAAAGCAATTGACCCAAGAAAAGGGCGTGAGCCGTTTAGGATCCAACATCAAGGTAAAGAGAAGGGCCGCCGCCACAAACCCCACCCCCTCGAGCCCACTACAGCCGACTCCAATGGCAAGAGTATATGTTCCATTTGAGACGTGAACGTATTCTTCCTGTCGGTGGGTGAGGTAGGTGGTGCGCGAGAGGTTAGAAAAAATGGGGCGCAGGGCTCCGTAGACGAGAGTTCCAGTGACGTGCATCGCCGGGACCCAAAGCACACTGAATACCTGACGGGCAATGACCTTAGAGCTTGCAATTGGAATGGCAGCGAGGACTCGGCACCAATTCCGTCGCGCAAAATAGTATCGCACCTCCACGAATACAAAAAAGCCACTGCCCAAAGCCACCGCTGCGGCCCCATACCACAGACCCACAAGGCCCGCCGTCTTCAAAAAGGGGTAAAGGAGCGAAAGCCCGACGAAGATTCCGACGAGCGCCGCATGAGCCAGCGCCTGATGCCCCTGCCATTTGAGTCTCAGTGGCTCGCCCTCTTGAAGGCGAATCATGAGAATGAAAAATGCCAATAGACCTGGGCACACAAAATCGTAGTCGGTGAGGAAGGGAAAACCGATTTGGATCTTAAGAATGGAATGGAGCCAAAACCGGAACAACAGAAACTCGGTGAGTGGCACGACGAGAATCGTGAGCGGCCCTGTCCAAAGGTGCAGAAGAGTGCCGCAGCGAGCTAGCATAATGAGAAATTATAATATTCTAATCGCCGACATTTAAGACTTTTTGTCCCGCCCACCAAAAATAGTTCTGGCGGAACAACGCAGTGCAATATAGATCTGTCGGTGATTGCAATCTCGGCCTACAGAATTGTGAAGCAAATTTGTTCCTCCTCGCAATTGTCACAATTCCATCGTTTCCGGCGATTTATTCCACCAAAGCACAATGCTTCCTTAGCACTGTGACAAAATTTTCTCAGAGGCATCATATTTATGTGGTTGCAGTGCTCAGCCAAAGAAAAGGGCCCCCCGGTTCGGTTTGGTTTCTACCTGGGCTTCTCCATTTTCGCGCTTTGTTGCGCCCAGGAACCAGGTACAAAAATAACTGGCGTCTCCACGGAAGCGGCAGGCACCTACACGATCGGCGAGACGCTTGCTATTCGCGTTCAGTTTTCTAGTGCCGTTGCGATCGAAGGGGCTCCCACGCTCTCGTTAGCGATCGGATCCAATAGCAGGATTGCGTGGTACGAATCGGGCCATGGAACAGATACCCTCACTTTCCGGTATCTTATCTATCCGGGCGACGAGACCACCTCACTCGGTTTTGCGTCTATCGATGCCTTGTCTGGCGACATTCGAGATGCCAAGGACACCTCTATTAGCCTCGCGCTTCCCTCGACTTCTATAGACAGCACGCAATCTGTTGTCGTCTCAACACTGCCCGCCATTAGCGTCGGAGCCCATTTTTCCTGCTATGCGGGCTCATCAGGCGCGCTCAAATGCTGGGGACGGAACACATATGGGCAACTGGGGCAGGGGCATACGAACCCGATCGGTGATGGAACAAACGAGATGGGGATTAACCTTTCAAAGATCAATTTGGGAACAGATCGAACGGTCAAGCAGGTTTCCGCTGGCTGGAACCATGTCTGCGGACTTCTCGATGACGGCTCGGTGAAGTGTTGGGGTCAGAATACCTATGGCCAGTTGGGCCAGGGCCACTCTCGACACATCGGCGACAATTCAAGCGAAATGGCTGATGACCTGATTCCGATTGATTTGGGTTCCCTTCAGCGGGCTATCCTGGTCTCGGCAGGCGGGCATTTTAGCTGTGTCTTACTCGAGAACGGTTCGGTGAAATGCTGGGGCCGAAATCATTACGGCCAGCTCGGACAGGGGCACGCCAACAATCTCGGCGATGGAGCGGGTGAAATGGGTGACAACCTGCCAGCAATTGATCTGGGTGGCGGGCGAACCGCCAAATATATTTCAGCCGGCACCTATCACGCCTGTGCGCTTCTGGATAACGATTCTGTAAAATGTTGGGGTTACAATGTCGATGGACAGCTCGGACAGGAGAGCGTCGCATCAATGGGAGATGGGGCAAATGAAATGGGGGATAGTCTTGCTTCAGTCAATCTTGGAACGGGTCGCAAAGCCAAGCTGGTGTCCGCCGGCAGCTGTCACAGCTGCGTGTTTCTGGACGACGACTCAATGAAGTGTTGGGGCAACAATGATTTCGGTCAGCTTGGTCTTGGACACACGAGTAACATCGGCGACGGAGCGGACGAGATGGGAGAGAATCTCCTTGCTCTTGATTTCGGGTCTCGGCGCGTGAGGCAACCAGTGACGGGTTTCGATTTCACCTGTGCCCTACTGGATAATGGAACGGCCTCCTGCTGGGGAATCAATGACGAGGCTCAGCTCGGGCTTGAGCACACGAACAACATCGGAGACCAAACCGGCGAACTGGGAGCGGGCCTCTCTGCCATCTCTCTGGGGAGTGGGCGATCTGTCAGACAGATCTCCGCTGGCAACTGGAGCTACCACACCTGCGCGCTTCTCGATAACGGAACGGCCAAGTGTTGGGGCCACAACCAGTATGGTCAGCTCGGCCAGGGACACACCAACAAGCTTGGAGACGGCGCGGGGGAAATGGGTGACAACCTCAGCTCCGTCGATACCGGACCTTAAAAAGGAGCGTTACCTAGGATCGCTGGTTGAAGGATCCGGAGCAGCTCCACGCTTTGAAGCCCTCTTTGCGCAGGCTCAAAGCGCAGTCGTTGTTCACCGAATCGCTTTGAAGTGCGCTGCAGAGCTCATCGAGAGACGAGAACGTGTGTTCGCCGGTGTTGCAGGCGTTGTACTCGTATTCGTACTTAAAGCTCTTGGTGTTTGTGGTTGTTGTCGTCGTGGTGGGGGCGCCGCCGGAGACCTTTCCGAGGTCAAGCGCTCCGAAACCACATCCGCCACAGAGAATGGCCACAGCCGTTCCCACAAAAGCCAGTGATAGACGATTCTTCATGAACTACTCCTAGTTAGTGGCTGGCGCGAAACTCCCTGCATAATTTCTTAGTTTATCGACGAGAAACGGCTTGATGTCTGTCTCATGGTGTGGTGATTTGTGTGGCATCAGCATGGGTTTTGGCATCTTGTTTCTACTTTTTCTCCTGCACAA
>JACPWY010000047.1 GCA_016196825.1 Deltaproteobacteria bacterium
AAAGGCTATGCAGATATCGCGGCCGTGGTGGCGGCGATAGAGGCAGAGCAGGCTGACGCCGTAGAGCAGAAACGCGCGGCCTGAGGAACAACCATGGGAGTCGCTCCGAAAAAAAGTTCAGCTAAAGACTCGACATCCTCAATGTCAGGGTCCTTTCCAAATAAGGTGGGCGGTCAAAGGGAATATCCGCCACACTGATGAAAGACCATCGCGCGTCTAGGGAGGCGACTAACGCGCCGAGTAGATTTGTTTGCACATACCCGGTCTTTGAGCGGCTTGTTCCCCAGGCTTCGTCTTCGACTACGCCTGGCAAGCCTCTTTGTTGCAAAGTCCGGGCTTGCCCGGCGTAGCCAGAGGCGAAGCCGGGTCCCACTGAGGAAAATCCAGCCGTGCTTTGGCTAGATTGTGCGCTCTGCAGAGGAGCCTGAGGTTTGCCAGATCGCGGCTGCTCCCTCCCATGGCGTAGGGCCGGACGTGATCAATCTGGAGATGTGCGGTTTGGTTGCACCGAACTCCCTGAGGACCGAGATACGAGCATTGATAACCATCACGATCTCTTACCTCGCGCGCCGTCCGCGCTTGCACACGGTAGGTGTGACGTGGCGTGACGGTGTTTCGGGTTCTCTTCTGCCTCACGAAGTCTTTGAGCACTTTCTTCAAAAGTACGGCTCCATCCTTTTCCGATGCGAGCCTCTTTGCCTGATCGAGAAGTTCCTTGAGCTCCTCATCTAAGACGATTTTCAGGATCTCCTTCTTATGGATCTTTTCAGGAAACTCCTTGGCTAAAATATCAGCAACCTCTCGGGATGGTTTGTTGATGACCTTGGGGAGAAGGTCTTGGGCATTAGACTTCTCAAGAACAGGAGAAAGCAGAGTGAGAGAGGTCAAAGACAGAGTCCCGTTCTCAAGAAGCGGCTTCACCTCCACAACTTTTTGACTCAGCCGACAGGCCTGAATGCGCCGGTGGGTTTCCCCCTCGGAGTACCCAAGGTAACGAATGCAGAAATCATAAAGGCTAGCATAGCCTTCCCTGAGCCAAAGCCGGCGACGATCGACTTCAGCCAGGTAATCAAGCACTCGGCTGGTCTGGATCTTTTCCTTGAGCACCGCAGCTTTTGTTTCTACCAAAAAGGTTTCATCGCAAAGTTTTTCAAACATAGAGCCTCCCAATTGAGATGACTCTAACCCAGGTTTTTGACGACGCATTTTTCATGACAAAAAACCTAATGAAATCGCTAGATGACCACCAAAAATTGAGCCGTTTCGAAAAGAGAACAAAAACGATCTCAAAAAACGATCTGATTCCAAGTGCTTACCGTTGACAGAACCGAGCCACACCGAAATTCCGTCAACAATTTCTGAATAATTTTTCAAAACTATTCATGGAAATGATCCGACAATGGACGGCGCCGACCATCGTTAACCCCGAACCGGGTCGGACTTACTCCCACCAAAAAATGGAGTGGATCCTCGCCCGCGCGACAGCAAGAGGCGTCGCCAAAGTCACCCACCCCACCTCCACCCCCAGCGGACGCCAGGTGGAAGGGGGCCCCTCACCTGAACAATTGACATTTTCTTTGCCCAGAATTTCAAATTTCCTCCCCATTCCTGTCTTTTTTGAGAGGTAGGATACTCAAAAGGGGAGGAAGCTATGAATTGGCGCCTGGCAATTCTTATGGTTTTGGCCGCATTTGGTCTCTCGCGGTGCGCGAAGACACAAGACGCTACAGTCACTTTAATTCCTTCAATCACGCTCAACGCCTGCGGCGACACGACTTGCATGAAGTAGGAGACCATTATGAGGTATCTTTTTTTGTCATTCCTGCTGATAGGGGCGCTGGTTACGGTCAAACCGACCGATACTGCGTTTGGAAGAAAACTGTCGGCCTTCACCCACGCGATCTCACTGATCCCGGAAGCTAGGGCGAGTGGTGGGTATGAGCAACTCGCGAATGCAGTGCGGATGTTGTTCTTTCTCATTGCTGGCTTTCCGGACGATGCGACGTACACCGCTCTCACGGGAGGTGGCGACGGCCCTCCGAAAAACGGAATGGTGGGCTTTATCAATGACATCACCTCGATGGTCGGTCAGGCGGTGTCAGTGACAACATGTGCTGAGCTGCCGTCCTCGGGTGACTATGACTTGAGCGGAGAAGAGGGGACTTTCACCCTGTCATTTTCCACTCCCGATCGCACCATCCCCACTGGATATACCGGCGCTGGGTCAGCCTATGAGAAGAAGATGGCGGTAGCGCTTAATGGATCCACGGTGATGTCGGTCCAATTCAACTGCACCAATCAGTCGGGCTATGGAGTTCTCAATTTCCCTGAGACTGGCGGAGCTTACAGGAAGATCAATATTGTGTATGAAAACATCACTGGGCCAAAGGCCGATTTCTCAATGCACTACAATACAGAAAATGAGCGCTTCCAGATGCACCTTGAGTCATCTTTATCCGATAACACCTATTGGTATTATATGAATCGCGCGGCCACCGCCGATTCGGGTTCGGGTGTGAGTGGGGCCAGAGTCTACGTGAAGGGAAGCGCAACCGGCAACAAGGCCACGACCCTTTTTCAATCGATCAACGCCGCTTCGATGTCGGCTCTCGCCGCTGATTCCAATGCGTCGAGCACCTCCCTCACTGGAGGCTCCTCGTCGGAGACAGGATTTCTTATCTGCGTGGACCTGACCAGCCCCGCCGACTCAGCACTCGGCGCCTGCAGCGGCTTGAGCCTTGGCGCCCCAAGTGCCACGTTCTTTGACAGCTCGGGCGTTTACTCCATCAGCTACGCCGCCGGGACCTCGTACACGTCATCCCTTCAAAACATGAGTTGGTAAAGAGGTGGCGGCCGAGGAGACCGAGGCAGTTTTACCCACCTCGGCCCCCCTCGCAATCCAGCCATGTTGGCGTTAGATACACGCTTTCAAACAGGCCTGAAGAGCGACCTGAGCGTTTTGCTGACAAGCGAGCTTCAGCGGACCCACCTGGAGGTCACAATCGACAAGCGCACTGGCATAAACGCTCTGGCATTCTTCCGTGCAAACCGAGGCAACCGCTATGATGACTTTTGGGTCGTCAATGCAGGTTGATACGTCGGCATTCAGGCCACTGGATCCCAACAGGAATAGGACCGATGCTAGTAAAGCATTTCGATTAAACATATTAGTTCCTCTCTTTAAGGTTGGACCCTACCAACCATTGTTAACGTTTTTCGATGGTGCAATTGATATACCAATTCGTAAACTTTCCCACTCAGCACCGCCAAGGTGGGATTCACAAAAAACGGTGAAGGAAAGGGTGTTCCAATGATGAGACTTGCATCAGCAGATGCAACAAAGCCCAAGGCAAAAAAAAAGCCCCCGCCTCATGGCGGGGGCTCTCTGTCGACTCCCTACTTAATTCACGTCATACGGCATCGGAAGGAGCGGGTTGCCTAAGAGCAAGTACATCTTCACGTTCTCGGGCATTTCGCCATTCTCTTCCTTGACGAGGCGGTTGTTGGCCATCGCGTAGATCGCCCCGAGCTTGGCCTTGGGGTTCTGGCCCATGCTCTCGAAAAGATACTTGTCGAATCGATGATTGGTCTCGGTATACGACGGTTGCGTTGAGGCCACAACGGCGACAGCCGCTTCGTACGGCTTTTGGGCCGGACGGAACAGCATCGATTCAGCCAGCGATTTAGACGAGGCCGTGATATCGCCCGTGTTACAGGCGATATTGAAATAGATGGCCATGTCCTTATCGTCGTTATTCAGCTGATTGACCTCGCTCTCTGTGAAGGACTTGTCGTCCTGCCCCCAGGCCCAGAACTCGCCCACATCGCCGTGGCCGCGATAATTGATGATGCCGAAGTTGTTCGGGAACGATTTCAGCAGCGTCTCATTCGTGGCCTTATCACCGCCGTACTGACGGGTGAAATTGAACTTGAGCGGGTTATCGGCCTTATAAATCTCTTCTTGATTCGCCGTGTACTTGCCCGGGTAATCCTCTGAATGGGCGATGAGCATGACGTTCGTGCGGGCTTTGCCCGATGCCAGGTTCATCATGTACTTGCGGGTCTTCTCAAGGAGTTGGTTGGCCTCTTCCTCCGTTGACACCGGGATGCGCCCTAAAGCCACGTCGGCGACGTTGTCATCGCCCTGGAGGAGGCTGTAGTAGACGTCTCCAGGGTTGGAGTCCCAATTGTAGAGCGTGATGTGCTTGGCGCTGCCGAAGAGAACGACCGCATCCATCGGGTCGGCGTTGTACTGATCTTGAATGACCTTCTTGATGTCCTCGGGCGTGGCACCATTCGCCACCACTTCAAACTTCGTGGCAATGGAGACAGATTCCTGAAGCTGAACCAGCTTCTTGGCCAGGGGAAGAAGGTCGCTCGTCGTGATGACGAGGGCCTTCGGATTCTCCCGAACCGAGGCATTGGCCGTGATTGCACTCGCGTTTTCGACGAGCACATCAGCCTGTTCGCGGACAAAGCGGGTCATGCCACCTCTTTGGCGTATCAGCACCTCTTGAGTCGACTTGCCGACTGGAGTGATGTTGATCGTGAGGTCTGTAACGATGCGCATTTGACGCTTGGCCGGGTTGTACGCCACCGGCGTGATCTCAAGCGGCAGAATCGTGAGAGCACCCAGGCGCGTCTTCTTGCCGGCTCTGACTACATCGGAGCCCATCCAGGCGTCCTTCTTGTAGAACTGGGCGTCGATCTCAAACTGGGGCTTGGCCCGTTCCAGAGCATCCTTCTGCGCGGGAAAGAGCATTACCTGTTCCGAGAGCTGGCTCTCGTTCATCGATTCGATCTTCACCGAGTAGGTCTTTGTCGCGTCGATTGCGACCCACTTGTGAATGCGTGGGATCTCGGGTTGCCCTGCATTCTGATGGTGGTTCGCACCTTTGAAGCGTTTGTACGTCACGCCTTGCGCCACCTCATCTTGCAGAGGAAACTGGTTTTTATCGAAGTGAATTACCAACTGCTGAGCGAACAGCTGACTGCCAAAAAAAACGAGAAACACATAAATTTGTTTCATGTATTGGCCTCCGGGGTTTTGATAATTGTATCACTCTGGACGGAAGGTTGCCTTCAGCGATAGGGTGAAGGCGTGCCACCGGAATCGATTTCTTACGTCTATGTCCATCAGCCGCGGCGCGAAGTCGTTGATGCGGTGAAACACAGTGGCCGGCCATGTCATCTCATCCCGTTGAATGAGGCTGGTCTGTGGAAGACTGCGCCACGCGGTGTGCTCCTTTTCGCTGAGGGGGAGATCCTTCTTTCGGCGCTCCAGTTGGCCTGGCCAGCGACTCTGGGAATGATGGATTTCTGGCTATGGCGCGATGAATCAACTTTATCGACGAGCCCCGTGGTCGGATGGCGCCGCAGTGAGACAACACTCCCGCTCCCCGATCTGTTCACCATCGGAGTACGGAGCAGCAGAGGGCGGGGCGCCCTTTTACATTTGTTAAGGGTATGTTGGCCGGCGTTGGGGCGTCAGCAGGAATTCAATCGACTAGTGCAACGATCGCTCATGAACCTCGAGTCGCTCTTGAAACAGCGAGAACAGATCACAGCTCACGTGATTCGTGAGTTGCTCAAGGAGAACACGCTCTATGGAGGTCTCTCACCTGTCGAGAGAGCGACAACTTCGCTCGTCGAAGGAGCCGTTCGGTAGAGTGCCTCCAGTGGATGGGTCGATGCCATTCCTCGGGGAATGTGTTTTCGACCTTGGCATCACAGGGGAGCATGTAGACAAAAGCCTTGCGTGAACCGTAGCGCAGAGGTTTCAAGTCAGGGCGCCGCCGATCTCGGCGGTACGCAGAAGCGGCAGAGTAATGGGTGACCAGCGAATATCGCGTGCGGCGACGATCCAAGATGGGAAGCCCGGTGTGGACTAGCGCTGCGTGCCAGATGAGGGCGTCGCCTTTCTTGAGCAAAGCATTGAGGGGCCCCGAGCGTTTTGAGGCCTCTTCCTTCAAATAGGTGACGTACTCCTCCTGGTGGGGGTATCCGCTGGGGATGAACGGACCACGGCCAAAGTCGAATAGCGGTATCTTGTGGGAGCCAGGGTAATAGGCGAGTGGACCGGCGTCTGGGTGGACATCTTCGAGTGCGAGCCAACAGCCCGCCAGAAAGGCCGGCTTTTCCGAGACCACAACGCAAATGTCTTGGTGTGGCGCCTGGCCGCTGCCGAATTTAAACGTCAGCGTCTGCATTGCAACGACATCATCGTCGAAGAGGGCGCCAAGAAAATGGGTTACGGGCTCCAAGAGGGCCAGCTGCTTGCCGGCCGAGGATTCCCGATGAAAATCCATGAAGCGGAAAAAGAGATGATTGAAATCTTCAGGGGAGAGGCGGTCGGACGTGGTCTCCTTGTGGAGTTCATGGAGGATTCCCGCTCGGTATTTCCTGGGGTTGGTCTCGACGCGCTGAAGGTCACGGCGGTATTCATCGATTAGAAAGGAGGGCGCCGCGTTTCTCAGAATCACAAGGCCATCCTTGCGCCAGGATCTCAGGAGCGGAATCTGTTCTGCAGGAATCTTTCGGGCCACGGTGGCTGTGGGAATGTCGAATGCCTCGTCATCAATCCAGGGGCGGTCAGAGAAAAGATCCTCCATCGGGATCGGCGTCATGGCTGGTTGAGCTCCCGAATCTGCCGTTTGAGCTGAGCGATCTCTCGACGGAGATCACCCATCTCCTCCAGACTCAGACAGTTGAATTGGGTCTGACGGTAGAAAACCGGCCAGAGCAAACGGGCTGCTAGTTTCTTCACCGAGGTCAGCGGGCGTTTGATTGTGCTGCCGTGAGTGGAGAGATCGGTCTTGCCGAGATCGTGATGATTCTCGAGCCAAGTGTAGCGACGGGAGTAAGGCGCATTCGGGCCCGATCCTGCTTGCCACCACTGGTAGAGCGACCCTTCACTTTCAGTGTCGAAGGGATCTCCGAAGCGATTTCGCTCAGAAGGACTCATCTCCCGATATTCCAAACGCAGACGGCGCGGGATGATCTCGCCATTGTCAAAGGAGCCAAAGCCCGAGGGGTTGGTGATGTAACGATTGTAGCCGTGCGCTTTGAGGAGCTCGGCGTAACTATTGTGGAGGGTTCGCAACGCCGGAGTGTCGATGATCTCCTGCGGGTGAAAGTGGCGCGAGATGACGTCTGGTTGATTTGGGTCAAACCCGCTGAAATGGAAAAAATAGGCCGGAGCCACGCCCACAAACCACTTCCCCTCTGTTTGGTCGAGCGGCCGATTTCGCAAATTCCAGTAGGCGATATTGAGCCCTGGGTGGCGTAGAATTTCCGTCTCCGGGAAATAGGCGGGTACGAGATCGATCCAGCGTTGATCGACGTGCATGCCACGATCAAGATCGATCTGGCATCCCTCGTAGAGTTTGGTGGCCCACCACTGGAGAAAGTGTTGGGTGGATTCGGAGTGTGTGAGTCCGAGAAAACCCAGGTTGTAGACCCCGGCCCGGAGCACGTCGAGCTCGGTCGGCCCGGCTACATCCTTCAATGGCTCCGTGAGATGCGGAGTGAGGACGATGGGGGCCAGGTCCAGGGCCTCCTCGACGGGTAGGAGAGGTCTCAAAACGAGGATGTCAGGGTCCAGATAAACGACCTGCTCAATTCCTTTTTGATCAAAAAGATGTTTGAGAAAAAAGGGTTTGATTGCAGTCGAGAGTTCGATGCACGTGTATTTGAAGCAGAAGCTCTTGAGATCGGGGATTCCGAGATTCTCCAGGAGAACCCATTCGAAATCCTGTGGCTCAGCCAGAAATTCGGCGGGGGCCGTGTCGGCGAGTGCGATGAAGATGCGGGCCTTGGGGTGGTGGAAACGAATCGATTGGGCGAGGGTTTTCGACTGGGCAAGATAGTTGCGCGCTACGATGGAGCAATAGGCGATTTCGGCCATCAACCATCATTATCACGCACAAAGAGGGGTGGAATTACGCCGCGCAGCGCTTTTGGTAGTCGCCAATGATATCACCGGGAGAACCATCTCCCACGACCTGGCCGTGATCCAGGCAGATCACGCGGTGGCAGAGGTGCCGCACAACGCCAAGGTCATGGCTGACGAATATCACCGTCTTTCCAGAGCGGGAGACGTCGTGGGATTTTTGCAGGCACTTCTTCTGGAAGTTGGCATCTCCTACCGCAAGGACCTCATCGATCATCAGGACGTCGGGGTTGAGATGGGCGGCGATCGCGAAGGCCAGCCGAACAAACATGCCTGACGAGTAACGTTTGACAGGTGTGTCGATGAATCTCTCCATCTCAGCAAAGGAGACGATCGCGTCAAACTGATTGAAGATCTCGCGGCGATTCATGCCAATGATGGCTCCATTGAGAAAAATATTCTCTCGGCCGGTCAGGTCAGGGTGGAATCCGGTGCCCACTTCCAGAAGCGACGAGACACGGCCTTTCAGAATCGCCTGGCCCTCGGTGGGTTCGGTGATACGAGAAAGAATCTTGAGGAGGGTCGATTTTCCAGAGCCGTTATTGCCGATGATGCCCAGGATCTCACCACTTTTCATGGTAAAGCTGACGTCCTTGAGTGCCCAGAATTCGAGCTCGGGGCCTCCCCCGATCGGGGTGAGCTCCTCCTCACGGCGAAGGGCTCTGAGCCAAGCTTTCTGAAACGCGTCGCGCAACGTGGTGGGCGTTTGTTGACCCAGGCGGTAACGTTTCGACAAACGGTGAACCTGCACTTGTGAAGAGCAAGCCATCAAAACCTTCCGAAGTTTGTATTGGAAAGAGGGGTCGAGAAAAGAGACCCATGACTTTTATTCTAGAACGTATCTCATAAATAGTTTCTACTCGGCCGGTCAAAAAGCCCAGACTCTTCGTCCTCCGCGTTCGGCTGCTCGACGTGCCCAGGGGGCACGCCTCCGCTGCCTCACTTGTGCGTCCTCGATTCTGGGCTTTTTGCCGCAGCCTCGCTACGAAACTATTTATGAGATACGTTCTAGAGGAAAATTACCACCAAGAGTAACGCTAGAGGTCGTCATCGAGGGGGGAGTCATCCGCCGGGTACAGCAAATCGGCTGCCCTGACGGCGTGGTGGAGATCAGGCCTCGCGTTGTACATCGGTCGGTCTGCCACGAGATCGGTTAGCCAGTTTGAGAGGGTGCCTCCCATCGATTTGATGTTGGTGATGTCCTTTCCGGTGTGGCAGTGGGTCGCAGTCTCGGTGAAAAACACGGCGGCGTTGGCACTCTTTCGCCCAATAGCGTTGTCGGCGATGTCGATTATGTTGTCGTGGACGATCCTTAAACCCACAGGCGAACCGACCGTGATCCCGAAAAAGGTCATGACGTTGTCCTGATAGCTCGAGATCAAACCAAAGCGAGTATCGGGAAATTCCGTGGTGTTGGCACGAACGACATCACCGAAATTATTGATATCGCGTCCGCTGAATCCTTCGCTCATGTGCTTATCCGCCCCCCAAGCCTCCATCAATTCGGCATAGGCGCTTGATCGGATGTGGGGCGGCTTGAATGGAAGTCCAGCGTCGCTCACGACGAATTTTTCAGAATCGGGAAAGGCCTTGCGGAAATTTCTCAGATGAAAAAAGGCGCCGATTCCACCTGCGCTGCACCCCATTAGAACGGCCTTCTTTGGTTGTGGCACGAGCTCTTGTGCCATCTTAAGGCTCAGTTGAACGTTGTTGTAGCCCGTGTGGTGGATCGTCATCGCCTTTTTGGCATCGGTGTAGGAATTGGTGCGATCACCGATGAAGGCATCCCCCGTGCAATACGGAATGCTCATGATGTCGTACTCGCGAAAGGGATTGCCGGGACTCGCCACATCATGGATGCCCTGGCCATCGTTCCACTCCACGGCTCTGACGACGCGAGAGAGCGGCCGGGCCATTCCGTTTCCGCAGCTCTTGCCGTTCCAGCAGGCTCCGCCGCCCTTCATGTAGACCATGAGGTTTGTGGCATGGGCGCGGTGAGTGAAAGTGACAAAGGCTGGAGTGCCATCAGCACATTGGGTGCCGGGCACCTCGATGAGGCACTCCCGATTTGCTGTGCAATGGTTAGGAATGTCCGCGAGACCGGCGAGTCCCCAAACCAGACCGGTGACGAGTGCAGTAACTCTAGCCAAATCCCCCATACGCCCCCTTATTGCCCTTACGTAAAGCAGTAATCGGGGCGTTCTTCCGGTGGCAATGCGCCCTGCGTTAGCCTTCCTCTGGCGGCATAACTGTTGGAAATGAGATGTAATTTCTTGAGTGATCTTTCCCGCCCTTCACGTATTTGACCACTCGAGAGAGTTCCTCTTCGCTCACGAAACACCCGTGCAGACGGCGTATTGGGACGGCGGGCTGAATCATCAAAGAATCACCGCGTCCCAGAAGGTCCTCGGCGCCACCCGTATCCAGTATAGTGCGCGAGTCGATTCCGGAGGGGACCTTGAAGGAAATACGGGATGGAATGTTGGCCTTGATGAGCCCGGTCACAACGTCTGTCGAGGGGCGCTGGGTGGCGATCACAAGGTGAATGCCGGCCGCTCGCGCCTTCTGCGCGAGCCGCGTGATCGCGATCTCGACGCGCTCGCCGCCCGACATCATGAGATCGGCGAGCTCGTCGACCACGATCACGATGTAGGGGAAGCGATCCTTCTTATTTTTGGAATTAAAGGAGTCAATATTTTTGGAATTGGTCTGGGCCATCAGATGGTAGCGGCGCTCCATCTCTAGGACCGCCCAGGCGAGCGCATTGTACGCAACGGAGTTGTTGGTGATCACATTGGTGACAAGGTGAGGAAGTCCCTCAAACACCGAAAGCTCAAGCATCTTCGGGTCGACGAGGATCATGCGCAGATCCTGCGGACTGAGCCGATAGATGAGACTCATGATGAGTGAGTTGATAAAAACCGATTTACCGCTCCCGGTGGCGCCGGCGACGAGAAGGTGCGGCATGGCCGTGAGATCACCGAAGACCGGTTCGCCCGTTGTGCTCTTGCCGATGGCAATCGGAATCTTGAGCTTCTTCTCGTAAAACTGATTGTTCGAGACGAGATCTTTCAGAGAGATCGTCTCGGTTTCGGGTCGCGGCACCTCAAATCCCACTACGGTTTTTCCCGGAATGGGCGCGACCACGCGCAACTCGCGAGTGCCCAGCACCACGCCAAGGTCATCTTGGAGGGCGGCAATCTTGCTCAGTTTCATGCCGGCGTTGGGCTTGTATTCGTAGGTGGTGAGCACAGGCCCCTGGGCGACAGCCGTGATGTCGCCGGTGATCTGGAACGAAAGAAGGTGCTCACAGAGCTTTTTCGAGAGTTCCTTCATCTCGCCTCTCGACATTTTCTTGGCTCCGCCGTCTCCGCCCTTGAGAAGGCGTGTGGAGGGCTCGGGATAGGAACTGTCATAAGGGATGAGTGGTTGAAATGTGAAATCGGGCTCGGCCCCCTTTTCACCGGTGCCACTCTCCTCAATTGGCTCGGAGGCTGCGCCGTCTTCCGAGTCTGCGGTCTCTTCTTCCTCGGTCTCTAAATTGACAGCGAGCGCGGCGGCGGAGTCGGCCTTCTTTTTTCGCGATTTTTTGGCGGCGGGCTTGGAGACGGTCTTTGGAGCAAAGGCGGGGGTGGCCTTGGCCGTGCTGGCCGGCTTCTCTTCTTCGATCTCTTCGTCACCAGTGTTTTCCTCCAGCTCTTCGTCGCGCAGGAGGTGCTGCACCCACTGGCTGATGAAGATCTTGGTGCTCATGATGAAGGTGATGACAAAGCCGGTGCTCACGATGAGAAGCGAGCCGGTCGTATTGAAATAATTCTGGAGAAAACTTCCGACGATTCGGCCGAGCCAACCGCCTTGCAGCAGACTGGCTTCCGGGAGGCGATTCTGAAAAAAGAGATGGAGCGAAATAGAGAGCAGCACGGCCGCGATCGAGATGCCCAACCAGCGGACAAACTGGGATTTCATCGGGATCCCGCGGAAGGCACAGTTGGCCATCCACACCGAAAGCAAAATGGACACGTATCCGGCGACACCAATCGTGCCAAGGAAGAATTCCGAGAGTACGGCGCCGACGATCCCCCCGAGGTTGGTCACGTGGGTGAGGCGGTGCTGGAAGAGCTGGAATGTGTCGATGGGGATGTAGGAGGTGAGTGAGATGACGAGGAAAATGCTGACCAGGCTGTAGATCCAGCCCCAGATCTCATTCCGCATTTGTGCGAGACCGGCCTCAGAGGATTCTTCCCTCTCTGGGTTAAAAAGACTCGCAATGGCTAGACGCAAACGCTCCATCTCACCCTCTACACGCGTGCACACTTCGAGTGCGCGCCAGAGGGGGAGGTGCAATACTGGTGCCGCGGTCTCGGGTGGTAAGCTCACGCCTAAGAGGCATATTTTATTGCCCAATTACCCTCGTCGCCGATAGAGTAGAGGCTCAATTTGACGTCGAAAGTGACAGAATTTGTCACCGACTGTCGACCCATTGGGGACACATGGAATTGGCAGAGCTTTGGAGTTTGGCGGTAATTCTGGCGGCGGCCTTTGTGATCGGCTGGGCCGCCGAGACGGCGCAAACCTTCATACCGCAAGCGCTGGCGCTCAGCATCTTAGCTTGGCTCCAGACGCTTCCGGAATTTGCGGTCGAGGCCAACATTGCTTGGCATGGTCAACGCGAACTCATGATTGCCAACCTCACGGGCTCCCTCCGGCTCCTCGTGGGGCTCGGCTGGCCGATGATTTTTTTCACCCACTTTTTTTTCCAGGGGGTCCGCAAAAAAAAGGTGATCAATCACATCCAGCTCGAGGATCAGGACTTCTTAAGTGTGCTGTTTCTTTTCATTTCGGTGCTCTACTTCATTGTGATCCTTTTTAAGCACAGCCTCTCCGTCATTGATTCAGCGGTTCTCTTCGCCATCTACATCGCTTACCTCCGTTATGTTCTCAAATTTCCGCCCGGTGGTGAGGAGAGCATCGAAGATCTGCCATGGATTGGTCGACAGATCCTGCGTTTTCGCCCGGGGTTTCGGGTCGCTGCGGTGATCTTGCTTTTTGCAGTGGGAGGGTGGGGCCTGTGGGTGAGCGTGGACCCCTTCGTTCACACACTTCAGCGGTGGGCCCTCAAGTGGGGGATCTCGAGCTTTGTGTTCATCCAGTGGGTGGCCCCGTTCCTTTCCGAATTTCCTGAAAAGCTCACGGCCTTCGATTGGGCCCGTCAGCCGCGAAAGGCTTCGATGGCCGTGATGAACATGGTGAACAGCAACATCAATCAGTGGACCATGCTCGCCGCCATGATTCCCATCGTCTTTAGCCTCTCGACTGGCCACTGGGAGATCGTCACCTTCACTCCATTGGCTTGGCACGAGCTCGCTCTCACCATTGCCCAGAGTTTTCTGGGGGGGCTGCTGCTTCTCGACCTTCAATTTTCGATCTGGGATGCGGCCCTGCTCTTTGTCCTTTGGTTGACCCAATTTGTTTGGGCCTCGGTGCGGGAAGAGATCCTTGGAGTCTATTTGATCTGGAGCGCCTGGGAACTCCTGATAATAGCCAGAGTACTTCTCTCCGAACGGCGCCCGCCTCGGGCACTTGCTCTTTCGGTGCGGTTTCTCAAAGGGGAAAACGTCCTGGGCAACGGACCTAAGGGCTTAAAATAACGGTTCTATTTAACCTAGGCTTGTCCTTTTAGGGGATTGGGAGGATTCTAGGCGGTCTGGTGGTTGGGCGGATGAATTGTAGTGGAGGCTAACCATGGTTGATGCGCGCGGATTTTCGAGGGAACTGGCGGAGCTAGAGACGGCGTTGCTCCGGGGCAAACGGGTGCTCATCACCGCTCCGGGGAGCGCCGATGGCGACTCGGTGGGCGCCCAACTTGCCGTTCGAAAGATGATCCTCCACCGCTTTCCGACCCTCGAGGTCGTGATTCTCAACGACGAGCCGTATCCCCCGCGTTACACTTTCATGCCCGACTCTCAATTTGCCATGACCCCGGAGAGTTATGCGGCCACGGGCAAATCCAAGCAGTTTGATTTAGGAATCATCGTGGACGGTGGTCTAGATCGCGCCGGGCGGGTGCGGGAAATTTTCGAGGCCTGTCACACGACGGTCTTTATTGATCATCACGCGGTGAGCGCCAAGTACAACTACAAGATCCGAATTGTGGATCAGCACGCGGCCGCGACCACAGAGCTGGTTTTTCACCTGTCCCAAACCCCATTTTTCTCAACTCCGATCGATCATCATTTTGCCCAGCACATCTATTTGGGCTTGATTTTCGACACTGGCTTTTTCCGCCACTCCAATACCACTCCCGAGGTGATGGAGCTGGGTGCGCGTCTTCTCAAGACAGGCTTCGACTTCACGCGGGTCGGTGAGCGAGGGATGTTGGAGCGCACCTACGAGAGCCTGATGCTCATGTCACATACTCTGGCCCAGGCCCGTCTTTATGCTGACGGTCGAATCATTTGGGCGGGCATTAGCCAGGATACGTTGAAATCGTTCAAGGCCCATGAAGACGATCGCGAAGGGATTATCGATCATCTTTTTCTCACCCATGGGGTGGAGGTGGCAGTGCTGTTTTTTGAACTCCCAACTGGGCGGACGAAGATCTCGTTCCGTTCGCAGGGAGCCGTGGATGTTGCGAGTTTTGCCCGCGAATTGACCGAACGGGGTGGCGGCCACAAGAAGGCTGCCGGGGCGAATCTGGAAACACCTTTGAAGGATGTTCCTGATCTGGTGCTTCCGCGTTTGGCTGCGAAATTGGCGTAGTCTCCCTTGAGGGGAGTGTGGATTATGGTAGATTCCGTTTTATGAGGTTGGCCTTTTTCATTCTGGCCTTGATGGTTTTTCCGGCTCTCGCCGTGCAGGTGGTGGGCGAGGCGGTTCTCTCAAATTTCTTGGAACTGGATTCTGAGCTCCCCATCGGGGCCTGCACTGAGGTGCGCCTTGGGCAGGGGAAAGAGCTCGCCATCTACAAAGACTTCACGTTGCTGGGCATGATTGAGATCGATCCCGTCGGAGGCGATCGGATCAAGGAAAGGCCGCTCTTGGGGAGTTTCACGGGAGTGCTTTTTCTCAATCGGCTCGGGCCGGAGCGGCGGCTTAAGAATCTGGGGATCTTGGTGGACGTCGTGGGCCAGGATAAGAAGGCGAAGGCCGGCCCGGAGAGCTTCTTTGCTCCGGTCATGCTGTGCGGTGAGAACGCCTACTCTGGGTTTCTAGGCTATTTTGACGTTGAGGCTCTGCGATTGGCGAAAGAGGATTCTTATAGTGATTCCTTGCCGCCCTCGACGAGTGGAAACAAGATTCCGCGACTTCGCCCTGACCTGAATTGAAATCTTTCGTTATCAACTTGATCTCGGATCGCGAAAGCGGGCTGGGGATCTTCACGGCCGCCGACCGAGTGCGTCTCGCGTTGGAGGCGAGCGAGATTTCGTTGAGGCATTTCGATGTTTCTGAGGTGAAGAGACCTCTTGAGGGCGTGAACTTGATTCACATCAACCCCGAGGGGGTGATGGCGTTGATGGATCGGGTTCCGGAGTTCAGGTATTCGGTGAATCTCGCCTATTGGAATTGGGAACTGCCCCACTTCCCCGCAAGTTGGCTTCCTGCGCTCGAGTGGATGGATGGAGTGATCGTGCCTTCGACCTTCACGGCGAAGAGTTTGCGGAATGCGGGGATTCCCGTTCGAGTCGTTCCCTATTGTGTGAAAGAGATCGGAGCGCGATCGCTGCGGGCCGAGTTGGGTTTTGCCAGGAACGATTTTGTTTTTTACTTCACTTTCGATGGACGGTCCTTTCCACAGCGGAAGAATCCTCGGGCCGTCCTTGAGGCCTTTGAGGTGGCCCGAGAAAGGTTCCCGCAGCTCAGGCTTTTGGTGAAGAGTGTACACTTCGATGAGATTGAGCCGTGCCTGAGAGTTTGGCTAGGGACGAAAAAAAACGCGCCTGGGGTGTTGTGGATCGATGGACTGCGAGGCGTCGATTTTATGGACTCCCTCATGGCCTCCTGTGATGCCTACGTTTCGCTTCATGGCTCGGAGGGGTGGGGGCTTCCGATCTTTGATGCCTTCTCCCTGGGGTTGCCCACAATTTTGACCGGCTACTCGGGGCCGATGGATTTTGCGACACGAGAAAACTCGATTCTGATTGATGCTCGGCTGTCACCACTGAAAAGGGGAGCGGGCCCGTATCAAGTGGGTGCGCCGGTGGCGTTGGTCGATCCCGCAGAGGCGGCTCGCGCGATGGTGAGGCTGGCCAGCGATCCGGGCCTGGCCAGAAACCTGGGGGCGAGGGCGAAAAGGGATATGACCGCGCTCTCGGTCCAAGCGGTGGGACAGAGGCTCTCTGCGACTCTTTCGGAGGTTGTGGGCGAGCTCTTGGCGCAGCCGGTGTTTAAACCGCGGGCCATGCTCCGCGAGGAGGGGGGGATTCTTGCCGAAGAGGCGGCCGATTCAGTTTGGAGTGTGGAACCGGGTGAACGTTGGCGCCTTTTGCGCCGTGGGCTTTATGGAGTCATTAATAGAACGTTGGGGTGCGAGAATCGGCGCCAGGTCGTGGCTTTGCGGAAGTTGGAGGATCGCCTGAGGACCCTTAGGCCGCCATCTTCATGATCACACGATTTCGGCCGGTGTGCTTCGCCTCGTAGAGGTGCTCGTCGGCTTTCTGGATGAAATCATCAATCGTCTCGAAGTTGTTGTTGAGAAGGGTCGCGATGCCGACCGAAATAGTGATCTTGATGTTCTGATCGCGAAAAACGATCGTTTCGGCTTCAATTGAGGTACGAACGCGTTCGGCGATCTGAAGAGCTCTTTCGCCCTCCACGTTGCGCAGAATGATTGAAAACTCCTCGCCGCCGTAACGGCAGGCAATGTTTTCCAGGCGAATGTTCTTCCCGAGGAATTGGCCGACCGTTTTCAAGACGAGATCACCGGCCATGTGGCCGTAGGTGTCGTTGATCTTCTTGAAAAAATCGATGTCCATCATCATGAGCGAGAGCGGCTGATTGGTGCGTTTACTGAAGCTGAACTCTTTAGAAAGGGCATCGACAAAATATTTCTTATTGTAGAGCTGGGTAAGACTGTCGATGTTGGCCGCGCGGAAAAGGCTCTGCTGATAGTTCTGATCGACCGAGTCCTGATAACAAAACTTGAAATAGAGGCGCGTGCCGATCAAGACCTTGTCGCCATCGGCGAGCGTGGTCTCGGTCACCTTCTTGCCGTTGACGAAGACGCCGTTGGTGCTGCCCAGATCTTTCAAAGTGATCTCCCGGCCATTCTTGATGTGGAGCTCGGCGTGGTTTCTGGAAACGTGGGGATCGTCGAGAATAATCTGCGACGTGGCATCGCGGCCGATCTTCATCTTGTCGCCGGAAATCTTGTGCATCATGCCGGTCTCGCGGCCAGAGATTTGGATGAGATACGGATCGGCTTGGGAGGATTTCTCCTTCAGGTCCACCTTATCCGTAATAATAATCGTGTGGTCGCTGCGATCTTCTGCGTCATCACCAAACACGTGGGCCTCCAGGTCAAAAAGAAACGCTGTCTCCTTATCGGCCGGTTTGGCGGTGGACTTGAGCGCGATAGCGCAGCGCGTTTGGAAGGCTAGAACGGCAGGATGCGAAGGTTTAGGGTGTCGATGGTGTCGCCGCTATTGGCAGGGACCTTTGTGAAGGTGGCGGTCATCATCTCTATGGGTGCACTGCCCTTGATCCCGTCGGTAGACAATCTTTCTGACGGAGATTGGGATTGAGTGTCGCCCTGGTTTGGGTTGCCGGTTTCCTGAGGAAATGATTTTCGACTGCGTGAAATCAAATTTCTTCCGGCACTCCTTGGCCATCCAAGCAACGACATCCGAGAGAGAGGCGGCCCTCCCCAGTTTTTGATAAAGAATATCCTTAAGGGCGTCCAGGTCTTTTTCGGTCTCCCTATTCACTCCGACTTTGAGTTCGGAAAGATCCAGGGCAACCGGCTTCAACTTCTCTTTAATCCGTGACTTTGGATTCACAATCGCAACCTGACGTTTCACGGCACCACCCATCTCTAGCCTACAGGCAAATCGGATTCTCAATCCTTCTCGCAGCTGGTTCTTCGGCATCAGCTAGCCGGGACTACCGAACGCGCGTACGACGATGTGACGAGATCGCCTGATCTTCTGGTGCGCCGGACTGTTTGTTGCCTCGAGGCTTGCACGGCAGCGGGTTGCCCACCGCCCCTTCCCCTCCAACCCCCCGTCCTCTTCAAGCATCCAACCAAATCCTCGACGGTACACTGCCAATTTTTGTCCGGCCCTGTATACAGCGCCGTATTCTACGCTCGCCTCTATTAGAGCCTTGCTGGCCGTTTGTTTGCAATTTGAAGGCTCTGTTGAAGGCTTAGTTGAGGTGGAATGTATGATGCGAGCTGCAGTCTATTTTTCGGCCCTGTTCATTTTGGCAGGGTGCTTGTGTTCCCGACCCACCTGCCCACCCTCGCCTGGTATGCCTTATGGCGGCGGTTTTGGCGGCGGCTATGGTCATGGTCCACAGGGCCCGCAGCCGGGACAGCCTGGCAATCCCCGTCGGTCCATCGATCCCCGCAGAGTTTTCGACAATCGGCCCACACCTCCTGGTGCGCATGACGGTTTCGGTTCCGATGATCGTCCTGTGCATGGTACGACAACCGAGAGCGAGGCGCTCATTCGCGCAGTGCGTGCCTTCGGCGCTCCCAGTGCTAACGATGACCCACTCGATGATTCCGTCTGCGCTGGAGCGGAAAGCCATGCGCGAGCGATGGCTGCGGCTCAAGCCGTCTCCCACAACGGATCTGACCGGCGCATTCATCGACTTGGCGGAGCTGGTGGCGGCGAGATCGTCGCTGTGAATAACAATGCGACGGCGGAAGAGGGTGCACGCCAGTGCGTGCAGCAGTGGGAGGAAAGTGCAGGCCACCGCATCCACATGCAGCGGGAGAACAACGGCTACTGCTACTCAATGGTGCAAGGGACCTATCAAGGGATGAAGGCCTTCTACTGCATTGGTGTATTTCGATATGACAACGGGGCCCCGTCTGCGGTGCAGCAACTCGTTAATCATAACAACCGACTCCGGCGAAGCGGTGGACGTGGCGACTCGCACATCTAAGCCGGTCTCTTTAGAATTGTCTTTTTCAAGTATGACGCGTCGTCTCCTTTACTTTCGCCAGCGCCGTGCGCAATAATTTGACCCATGGCGAGTGAACCAACATTAAACGAACTCCTTCTCACGATGATCAGGGCTCTGGTTGATGTTCCCGACCAGGTGAGGATCTCCGAAATTTCAGGTGAGCAGACCACCGTTTTCGAGCTGGTTGTCGCAAAAGAAGATCTGGGTAAGGTTATCGGAAAGCAGGGAAAGACCGCTAAGGCCTTGCGCACGATCCTCACCGCCGCATCGACGAAGCTGCGTAAGCGCAGTGTTCTTGAAATCGTCGAGTAGCTACAACACTAGAAAGCAAAATCGACGCCGCCGCCCATCTGAGCGGTACTGAGATCAATTCTGAAGGAAACCACTCGACCCAAGTGGTAGCGAATGGCGATTCCAAATTCGCCGAGGAGGTTGGCGGAGGCATTGGTGCGTCCCCAGCCACCGTCGGCCGTTGTGCGCGTGTCGTACTCGAGAATCCGCACGATGAAGCCAAGAACTAGCGCAATCTCGGTTTTCTCAGTCCTGATCATGGGCGCAAGAAGTCTCAACGGGAGATCGACAAAGTAATGATTGAAGTCGGAGCCAACGGTTCCGAAGTTGAGTCGGGAAATCGAGATCCGCACACCGGTTTCGAGGTGAAAGCCCCCAAGCGGATAGCCCAAGATAATTTGGGGCATCCACGTCGAGAACATCTGTTCAAACGAATTTGTGTTGAGCACAGGCGTTGTCCCTAGAAGTGAGACAGTGAAGGGTGGCCCGGCCTCCTGTGGCTCCAGTTCATCTTCCTCGGTCGGCTCCGGATCGAGCGGCACGCCCATGATGTATTTCTGGGGCGGCTTGTCGGCGGCGGAAAGGATACTCACGAAAAGAAGGACGAGGCAACTGAGCCGCATACCGAATGATAACCCACCAGGCCAGCGTTGACCAAGATTGGACGAGGATGGAGAATAGAGGGTCTATGAAGACCATCGATACGACCGCGCAACTTGTGACTCAAAGCTACACGAAAATGGAGGAGCGGCTGAAGGCCGTTGAGAAACGGTTGAAGCGCAAATTCACGCTGGCGGAAAAGGTACTTTTCGGCCACCTCGATGATCCTTCGGGGCAACCACTCGAAGCGGGCGAATCGATCCTGGCCCTGAGACCCGATCGCGTGGCGATGCAGGATGCGACGGCGCAGATGGCGCTTCTGCAGTACATGAGTTCCGGCCGGCCACAGACAGCGGTGCCGACGACCGTCCATTGTGATCACCTGATCCGCGCGTACCAAGGATCGCGCGCCGACATGAAGACCGCATCGGACGAAAACCACGAGGTCTATGATTTCTTGCGGGATGCCTCGGCGAAATGTGGCATCGGATTTTGGGGGCCTGGTTCGGGCATCATCCACCAAGTGGTTTTGGAAAAATATGCCTTCCCCGGAGGCCTTATGATCGGGACCGATTCCCACACGCCGAATGCCGGCGGCCTGGGAATGGTCGCCTGTGGTGTGGGTGGCGCGGATGCCGTAGATGTGATGGCGGGCTTGGCGTGGGAAGTGAAAAATCCAAAATTGATTGGTGTGCACTTGAAAGGTTCGCTTTCGGGCTGGGCCGCGCCAAAAGACATTATCTGCTATCTCTGCGGTGTGCTGACGACCAAGGGGGGTACCAACAAGATCATCGAGTATTTTGGCGAGGGGACAAAGTCCATTAGCTGCACCGGCAAGGCCACTATTACCAACATGGGCGCTGAGCTGGGGGCGACGACCTCAATCTTCCCGTTTGACGACCAGATGGCTCGATACCTGGCCGCGACCGGCCGTGCTGATTTGGCTGAAATCGCCAAACGTTTTGTTCATCTGCTCTCGGCCGACAAAGACGTGGAGAAGGATCCCTCGCACTTCTACCACGAGGTCGTCGAGATCGATCTCAGTCGGCTCGAACCGCAGGTGGTGGGGCCACACTCGCCCGATGTCGCAAGGGCCATCTCCAAATTGGGAGAGGATGTGAAGGCGAAGGGGTGGCCGGACACTATCTCGGCGGCTCTTGTGGGCAGCTGCACCAATTCGTCTTATGAGGACATCGGTCGAATCACCGATCTTGCCAAGCAGGCGCAAGCAGCTGGACTCAAGATGGCGGTCCCCTTTTTTGTAAGCCCAGGCTCGGATCAGATCTTCAAGACCATTCAGCGCGACGGCCAGATGCAGGCGCTCGAAGCGATAGGCGGTGTGGTTCTGGCGAATGCGTGTGGCCCCTGCATCGGGCAATGGAAGCGCGATGATTTCCGAAAGGGGCAGACGAATACGATTGTGAGCTCCTTCAATCGCAATTTCCCCGCGCGCAATGATGGCAACCCCGAGACTCTGTCATTCATCGGGAGCCCCGAGATCGTTTTGGCACTGGGCTTAAGTGGTAAATTGAGTTTCAATCCGCTGAAGGATGAGCTCACCGCACCGAATGGAAAGACGGTGAAGTTGAACACGCCCGGGCGGGCGGCCGATCTGCCCGAGAAGGGCTTTGTGGAGTCGCGCGATGGCTATGTTACGCCTCCAGAGAATGGCACTTCGATTGAGGTGAAGGTGGATCCCACGAGCAAGCGACTCCAGCTGCTCAAACCTTTCCTCAAATGGGATGCTCACGACTTTATTAAGTTCCCGATTTTGATGAAGGTGAAAGGGAAATGCACGACGGATCACATCTCTCCGGCTGGCCCCTGGCTGAAGTTCCGCGGCCACCTCGATAATATCAGCGACAACATGTTTACGGGTGCCATTAACGCTTACAACGGTGAGGCCGGAAAGACATTGAATCAGATCACTCAGGAACGGGGCACGACACCCACGGTGGCACGTGACTACAAGGCGAAGGGGCTTCGCTGGGTGGTGATTGGCGATGAGAACTATGGTGAAGGTTCCAGCCGTGAGCACGCCGCAATGTCGCCGCGTTTCTTGGGTGGTGCTGCAGTTATCACGAAGAGTTTTGCCCGCATCCACGAGACCAATCTCAAGAAGCAGGGTATCTTGCCGCTGACGTTCGTGAACCCGGCCGATTACGACAAGGTCGAGGAGAATGATTCACTCAGCATTCTGAGCTTGAAGGATTTGGCGCCGAAGAAAGAGGTGGATGCTGTTGTTCACCACGCCAACGGGGCCGAAACCAAGTTTAAGGTCAAACACTCGCTAACAGATGAGCAGATCCGCTGGTTCCGCGCCGGTTCCGCGCTGAATCTCCTATCCGGCAAAGCCTAATCCCTCAGCTCGATTGAATTTGGTCCAATCGGCGAGGGGATTTTGGCCGGCCACGAGGACGCACAAGAGAGGCCCCGGAGGCCTGCCCCCCGGGCACGTCGAGGAGCCGAACGCGGAGGACGAAGTGGTCGGACAAAAGCACCCGCCCAGTGGCCAAATTCAATCGAGCTGAGGGATTAAGACGGGCTAGCCTCCGAGATCCCAGGTGAGGGTCGCGTAGATACGATCATTGTCCTGCCACTGAGAGAAGTAGGAGCCCGTTGCGCCTGCGAAGATGTCGGCGCCAACGTCCAGCGACGTGTCGCGACCGATCGATGTGCGCACGCCTGTTCGAAACCACGCATCCTTAAGAGCCATGTGGTGTTTGGCGCCCCAGTAGGGTGTGAACTGGCCCAGAGGGTACTGCCCTTCATATTGCATGAACGACCCGGTGTACCGGCTTTCGGGCACGGAACGATTTCCGAATTGGTTCAGATAGGAAAAGCGAACAAAACGATTCTTCGCCCCAACCTCAAAGCCCCAGTTGGGATCATCTTGGTAGAGCAGCGTGGAAAAAAAGGAGTAGCCGCGATAATTTCCGGGGCTCCATTGGGTGGTGTTGCCGACCGTCCATTGCCTCGGAAACAGCGGTGATACGACCGCGACGCTCTGGCCGGTGGAGGTGTCGATTCGCGAAACCGCCCCGAGGAGTGGATTGGGCCTAGGGGCATTTGAGATCCACGACCAATTCTCGAGCCCCAGCGTGACTCGATTCAGATCCCAGTAACTTTGAATCATCACCTGCGGTTGGGCGATGATATTGCGGGCGGTGGAATTGTCCGCCTCAAATCGGATCGGAAGTGTTCCAGACTCGGTCTGGATCGTTCCGCCGGTGCGTCCGAAGCGGGTGTGTGAGCTGTTGTTTCCGAATTCAAATGAAGAGCCCATCGTCGGGATCGTGATGGGCGTCATCGACAACCCCCATTGGAAGGAATCGCTCGAGACCGGATCGCTCCAGTAGTGCACTCCAACCCAGCCGAGCAGAGTGGGCGATGGGAAATTGCTATGGTTGGTGACCGGGCCGAGTGAGACGCCGCGATTTTGGCCCTGCAGGCTGCCAGCGAGCCCCCAGGGACGCAGGGATTCCGGATTCAGGGAGACCTCCCATGGGTGGATTCGGCCCCAGGTAATCTCACCGCCGAGATTGGTTTCAGCGAACGGGCTGCGATACCAGGCACGGTCGAGATCGATCGAGTGGTTCCCGCTGTGAAGGTTTGAGGCGAGGTCTGTGCCTATCTCGATATGGTAGCCCCACATCCACGGCGAATTGGCATAGGCGTTGGAGAACCTCTGATAGGAGGAGAGAGTCACCCCGGGCGAATCGCTGAAGTACTGCGGCGTAACGCTCACGGCGGCGGTGCGATCGTAGGAGTACGCCGCTAAACCGATGGAAAGAGCGAGAAGGGTAACGCTCGTTTTAGAGCCTGTTTGATAATTGGTTTCTACTACGCGCGGCTGCGGTTTCCGCTCGCTACGAAACCAATTATGAAACAGGCTCTTAGACATGCAGGAGTTCACTCACATTGGACCAGATGCCGATGCCGTTTATGTTGCGCGGCCGCTGCGTTTCCTGGGCCTCCTGGCTTTGGAGCGCCACAAGACTTCGAATTCCACTTGGCAAGAGCGGGCTATTGATCGCGATTAGCGACACGGGCTCCTGGCCATCCTTAAAGTAGTTGCGCCAAAGCTCAACATCCTTCGCGTAGTCTTCGAGGTGCAGGACATCGCGGAGACTGATCTTGGGGCAACGATAGACCCAGTTGGTCCACCAGAGGTGGAGCTTCGAGGCGTTCTGGGCCTTCTTCTTCGACGGCTCTGTCTGCGACGGATTCCACTCGGTCGGGCGGCAATGGACCAGAATCTTTCCGATGGCTTGATCGATGGCCGTCCCCATGGTGCCGTAGGAGGCGAACGCAAAAAGCGGCGGTTCTTCGGTGCGCAGTCGAGAGAGAGCGAGAATCCCGACGACCCAGGTGGGGGTCGAGTTGGGGTAAAAGAGAAGGTGCAGATCATACTGCTGCAGCATGAAGAAAGGGACGCGGCCGCGGATCCAGGTGTTGGCACCGACGATGAGCATGGGGCTCTTAGCCGAGTACTTCTTGAGAGTCCGGACCAGGGAGAGACGAGAGAGTCCATCGAGAAGCGCTTCGTCGCCTGAGGCGCCGCAGCCTATGGCGTCGACCGCAATCGGTCCACGAGGCACTATCGACGAGGAATCGGTCTGAAATGATCGCTGGGCAATCGACTCGCCGGCCTGATTTCGCTGGCGGAGCTCATCGATGGAAACCTTTCGCAGCCATTCATCGACTGCATTCAATCGAGAGGCCTCGCGATCCCGCGCAGCTCCATATACCGTGAGGCTCTTCTCGGTGATGTGAGACTGGCCGGTGGCACTGGAAAGCCAGAGGTTGCCATCCGGAGTTCCATAACGGGCGCACTTGATCTGATAAAGCGGCGAGAAGGCGAAGTTGGACTTTTTTGTAATCTCGGTGGGCGGGCAGTAGTTGGCTTTGTTGCAGGTGCACTGGGCGTGAGGGTAGACCACGCAGTCGAGCCGGTTGGTTGTTCCGTCCTTGTGAATTTCATAAAAGGTGTGAGCCTGATTCTTGGCCATGAGATCGAGGAGGACCTCTTTCTTCACGTTCAGGTCGGAAAGCTGCCCAGGTTCAAACCACACCCGCCGATCGGCGAGCCAGAGCTGAACACAGGTCGCGCACGGCGCACCGACCACCGGGTCGGGGGCCATGCCCACCAGAAATCCATCACGGATCTTGAGCACAAAGGGCTTCAGCAGATTTCGGCCTTCGCGGGTACGGGCAAAGAACATCACAACCCCTTTTCACAACCAGATTGCCTTGAAGAGCGGTGAGTATACGGGAACGCAAAAAACCCAAACAAGAGACATTATTTGGCAGTGCCCCATAAGCCACTTTTTTCTTGTGAAATCGAGCTATTAGCCGGCCTAAATCAGCGCTCATTTTTTTAATGTAACGCGTCGAAAAGACACCTGATGGGAACTCTCTTCAAACTTGGGCTCTTGGTCTGCTTGGCGTGGGCCGCAGAGAAGCCAGTGCCGTCAGTGAAGCCGCACAAGAAACCAAGTCTTGCGGCGGCGGGGTGGTTCGCGAAAGGGACGGAGGTCAAGGCCGCGCCCAAGGTCAAAGGTCAGGCTACGATGGCGACCCAGGTTCCCAAAGCACGGCCAAGAAAGGTCGTTCGGGTGCGCACGCCGGCTGAGGATGCGGGTGAGTGGACGCCGTCTCAACAAGCGGTTCCACCACAAGGCCAGAAACCACCATCGCGAGCGGCGATCGCTTTAAGAACTTTTCAGCAGAAACTGACGAGTCGTATGCCGGCTTCTATGCCGGCCAAACCGCCGGCCGCATCATTGCCAGTGCAATCGGCGACACTGGTGCCCGTCGCGCCCGTTGCCTCCGCGCCGTTGCCGCCCGATAACAGGGCACCCGCTGAGACCGCTGGTCATGTGACCGTGGCGCTGCCAACGCCGAAACTGAGCGTCGCGCCAGCGGAACCGCCAGAGTCGCCAGTGCCGGCGCAGTCATTGCCGGTTCAATCACCTCCTGTGGCCCCACTGCCGTCACCGGCGTCTGTGCCGGCGGTGACAATGGGTCCAGTTCCCACGCCCACCCCAACCCTTGTGCCGATCTCGAGCCCAGCTCCGCCCCCAATTGCGACACCGGCACCCAAGCGCAAGAAGAAATTTTCTCGCAGTAAGCCGGCGCGCGATAGGCGGCGGGCGAACGCTCACACGCCGACGCCGGTGGTTCCGAGCGTGGCCACGCCGAGCCATTTGCCGCCTCCCCCTGTAAAAGAGGCCGCGAACGAAATGCTCCCGATGTCTGTTGAGGCGATGCCATCGGACACCAGTTTTGCCAACCCTGATTCCAAGCTTACCGCCGACCCGCTCACCGCGACGGGCGGACTCGATATGGGATCAACCGAGTGGGCGGACATCGAAGAGCCCCCCGCGCCAAAGAAGAAGTCTCCCGTGAAGGTCGAGGCTGTTCCGCCGCCAATGCCGGCCGTCGTTGCGTCTGTGCCAGAGGTAAAGCCCACGCCGGAACGCAAGCCGATGTCGGTCTATGAGCCGGTGTGCAGCTGTTCCTGTAACACCAATTCAGTTACACCGGCCCACCAGAATGGCCTTGATCTCTTCCGCGACGCCGAATGTAAGCAGACCATCTGGGATATTCGCGGTCTCACTCCCACGACCTGCGCCGAGATGAGCGGCAGCGGCCAGTGCTCAACCGCCTATCTGAAAGTAGGGGCCGATTGTAAGGCGATTGACGATGGGGGAACCCTGAGCGGGTGCATTCTCAAGGTCAAACCGATCGAGTATCAGGCAAACTAATATTGGATATGAATCGGCTGTAGATGTCGGGCAGACACTGCAAAACGGTGTCCTTGAGTTCTATTGCGGAGTCCTTGATCACATTTTGACAGAGTGAGAGGTCGAACTGCTCAAAATACCTTTGCGAGACCGGGGCGTAGCTCAGGTGCCACCACTCGGGGCTCACGCCTCCTTTATCCTTCGAATAGGGGCGGAAAAATCCCTCACCGGAAATATTGGTGTCTAGCCAATCGTTGAAGCGCGCGAAGATTCCCCCTGGCGCCGCCTCTTTGGGAATCAACTGGACCTGGTAGTCCTTCGGAAGAGAATTGCGATCAAAGACATCGATCTCGGTTCCCCAGTGGTGGCGGCTGCACCCCGGCAGCGCCGACCAGCGCAAAATCGCAAATACCAACTCCTCTGGCTTCATCGATGGCACGCTGAGCGGATTCCCCGCTGAATCGAGAACTGGCCGTTTGCCCAGCGATTTTAAGTTCCAAATGTTGAGTTGAGAGTTGTAGTCGCGAAAGGAGCTCGCGATGGCGAGATCAAACCCGGCCTCTCTGGCCTTTTGTTTGAGGTTTTTGAGGGGCGATTCAACGTCGCGGTGGATCACTGCGTGGGTGTTTTCAAACTGGATGACATGATCCCGAGAACGCCCGGTCAGTGTGTCCTTCAGCTTGCCCAATGATTTAATTATAAGACTCAAAACCCTCGCGTCCAATCCCAAAGCGGAGTTCGCCAATCAGGGAGAAAACCGGGGCAAGCGGCCTCACCGATGGGGATCTTGGCGAAGGACAGGTTGTGATCCCAGTCAAAACGCAGGTCGCCGATGATGATTCCATGAGGCGTGCGCTCCCAAAACGGGAGTCGCGCGAAGCGCGCGAGTGCATTCATCTCACAATGATCGTCAATAAATTGGCGGAGGTCCGCTCTCGACCTGTTGTAGAGCCCTGACCAGCGAAAATGGTCGGTGTTGGGGAGGCGATCCTGATAATAGCCGGCAACCGATTCATCTGAGCGCCGGCGAGGGCAATCCTGAACGCGGACAAGATGGGGAAAAAGGCTCACCTCCCCGCGGTGGATAAGATATTGAGTGTTAGAGTCCTCGCGAACCCAAAGGCTCCAACAGACCGGGTTCGCCGGAAGTGGGGTCTTTGAAATCTCGATTGCGCTCGGAACGGCCTCAAGAATGATTCGATTCGCCTCTAGGCCACACAGAGCAAAGACGGAGATCACCCCGAGGAGACCGAGCCCACAGGTGAGTGGTAGACGTTTCTCACGCACCTTGTGGCAGAGGAAAAACCAACCAAAACCGAATAGAGCCAGTGCCCCTTTTATCGCCGCGGTGGTCAGCGGAATGAAAAGCACCAGGCCGAACAGAGCCACAAAGATCGCGGCCGCTGTTCGCTTCATCCAGCGGGAAGGGTGAAAAAAAAGTAATGGAAGAAGAACGATCCATAGGTAGGGCTCCACGATAAAAAGCGTGTCGCCGTAGATCCACCGCGAGCTGAACGGCCAAAACGGGTGAGTGCCATAGTTGTTAAGGGTATCCATGGCGATGTGAAGGGCGATTCCCACAACCGAGAGCCAGAAAATCTTGGCGCGCGAGGTGGTGTCGCGGCGCCAGCCCATCACGATTCCCAGGACGAGGAATGCCAGTGGAATGACAAGACCGAGCGTGTGCGTGTGGCCCCGGTGGTGCACGAGATAGCCAAGCTTTCCACCGGTGATTCCAGCGTAGAGAAAATCCGCGTCCGGGAGATTGCTTGAGATCACCCCTGCCCATCGGAGCGTTATTCGCTCCTTCTCGGATTTTACCTTCAGACAGTCCGCAGCCAGGACGCCGATGAGGGAGTGTGTGACGTTATCCACTGTGTGATTCTAGCCTAGTGCTCCTCCCGCATAAAGACGGGCGGGCCTGCCAGGGGATTTTGCCCTCTGGCGAGGACGCAAGGAGTGGCGGCCCGGAGGCGGCCCCCCTGCGGGCCGTCGAGGACCGACGCGACTGAGGACGAAGTCCAGAGGGCAAAAGCACCGGCAAGACCGCTCGGATTTATGCGGGAGGAGCACTAGAGCATCCCAGAGCGGGAATACCAGTCCTTGGTTTCCTGCATCGCCGTGTCGAGTTCGACTTGCGCCTTCCATTGGAAGGTCATCTCAAATCGGCGCGGGGAGATCACCCAACGATCGGGCCAAATCTCCGGGGCCTTCTCCCGACTCAATATGGGAATGGCTTCCCTCAGCCAAGGAATGCCACCGAGCGTGTGGACAAGTCCCTTCAAAACCGGTTGGGGAACGAAGATCGTGATCCCCATTCGTTTTACCGCGGCTGCCGCGGTCTGAATCATTTGCTTATCAGAAACTATGTCCCTTTGGGCGACGAAGAAGATCCGCTGAGCGAGCGTAGCCAGATCCACACTCGCGGTCAGAACCTGGTTAATCGCCGCCACCAGATCGGTGACGGCAATATAGCTATACGCCTTTTCACGCCGCCCCGGCTTAAAGCGCACAGGGAATCGCGCCATCTTGAACAGTGGCAGAGTCGATGTGTCGCGTGCGCCGAGAATCCATGGTGGCCGCAAGATTACGAGAGGGAGGTGGCTGAAAGTTTTTAGGACGGCCTGCTCCATTGCCAATTTCGAGCGTCCGTAAGGCGTAACGGGGCTCTCCACCTCAAGCTCGGTTCGATCGGAGGCGTCGAGACAGGGGCCAGCGGCCGCCTGGGAGGATAGGAGCGCGATTCTTTGGGCCCCCTGGCATTTCTCAAGGAGCCTCAGCGTGGCATCCACGTTGGTCTCAAAAAACTCCTGCTCAGTGCGCCCAAAGAGGAGTCCGGCGCAATGGACCACATCGGTGATTGGATCCGGGACCTCGGGCAATGGATCACGAGCGCTCCAAGTCAGCGTCTGTACATTCGTGGGAATACCGTCCCAACCATCGCCCACAAGTTGGGCCCTCAATTTCTCAGGAGAACGCAGCGGGAGAAAAATCTTCTCGTAGCGCCCCGATCGGATGGCATGGAGAAGAAAATTGCGGCCAACAAATCCTGTCGCGCCGGTCAGAAGGAGATTCATAGTGTGGCCTCGAACAGGCGGTAGGTCTTGTTACGCTTTCCGCCCATCACCTCAATGGCGTGAATGATCTCTTTGTTGGTCTCATCCACCCAGGAGAGTTCTCCCTCGGTGTATTGGCGTTTTCCGCGGGCCAACGTTTCCCAGTAAAAGACCGGTGCGAGGCCTGAGTTGCGGAACTCGGGGGCCACGCCCAGCGCCGTGAGCCGCGCCCGCTTCGGATGCGACGTCTTGAGAAGCCAAATGAACTTGAGGATTCGCAACAGTCCCTTCGACTGTCCGGCGCTGTGCATGAATTCATTGATATCGGGAAGGGTGAGGGAGAATCCCATCGGAGTCCCATTACGCTCTCCTATAAGGACCATGCTTGGATCAACGATCGATTTCAGATCTTCGGCGGCCCCCTCGATCTCCTCTTTGGAGAGGGGGACAAAGCCCCAATTTCTCTCGAGTGTGGAGTTATAGAGATTGCGAATGATCTCCAAATCCCGTGGCAGATTCTTCATGTCCACATTGCGAATGGTGATACCGCTGCGCTTCTTCACACGGTCCACGATCTTTTTGATCCGCTCGGGCGCTTCGTGGTTAGCTGAGAGAGTAAAGGCGTAAAGGTCGTGCACGCGCTTCAGCCCCAATTTCTCATAGTGAGTGAGATAGTAGGGTGGGTTGTAGGGCATCATCACGAGCGGTCGGGCATCATAGCCATCAATGAGAAGTCCACACTCATCGTTAATCGAGGGCGAAAAGGGCCCTCTCATCTCATTCATTCCCTCTGTACGAAGTATTTCCTGAGCCGTATTAAGTAGTGCGCGGGAGACCTCGGCGTCATCAATGAAGTCGAAAAACCCGAAGAAGCCCACTCGATCCTGATGGAACGCGTTATGATTCGGATTGATGATGGCGGCGATGCGCCCGACCGGCTGCCCAGCTTTGAGCGCCAGAAAGGGGAAAAGCTTGCTGTGTTTGAATGGCGTCTTCTTTGGCTGAAAAATCTTCGCGATGCTACCCGGAAACGGGGGCACAAACTGCGGACTCGTCTGAACCCGTTCCGGCAGGCTCTCGAATGTCCGAAGGTCCTTCTTGGTCAGACAGGTTGAGATCGTAACCACTATTCCTCCGTTTCGACTCTCCCGTATAGGCGGCATCCTCGAAAATGCCCAGCTCTTTTCCCACACGCTCGCAGGTCTCCAGCACGTAGCTGAGCTCGTCTTCGGTGTGTGTGGCCATGTAACTTGTGCGCACAATCGCCTCGCCGTACCGTACGGCAGGGAAGATAGCGGGAGTTGTGAAAATACCAGCGTCAAAAAGTTTTTGACTGAAAACAAATGCCTTCATTTCACTCCCAATCAGGAGCGGAACGATTGGTGTTTGGGTTGTTCCGATATTGAATCCAATCGAGCGGAACCCTTCGTGCATTCTGTGCGTGTTTTTCCACAGAGCATCGATTCTCCACGTCTCCTCCTGCATGAGCTCGAGAGCCTTCAGAACGCCGCCGGAAATGGCGGGCGCGAGTGAGGCGGTGAAGATGAAGCAGCGGCATTTGTGTTTGAGATACTCGATGATTGGACGCGGACCGGCGATGAAGCCGCCCTGTGAACCGAGTGACTTGGAAAAAGTACCCATCACGAGGTCGACCGAATCATTGAGACCAAACTGGTGAACGGTTCCCTTGCCCTTGGGCCCCACAACGCCCAGCGAATGGGCCTCATCGACGTAGAGTTTTGCGCCATACTCATCGGCCACCGCCTTCATGGCCGGAAGGTCGATGATGTCACCCGACATACTGAATACGCCGTCCATGACAACGAGTTTGCCCCCTTCGGGGGGGAGACGCTTCAGCCGTCGCCGGAGCGACTCGGCCGAATTGTGGGCAAATGGCACAGTCTTGGCACGCGAAGCGCGGCAGCCATCCACGATGCTCGCGTGGTTTTCACGATCGCACAGAATGAAATCGCCCTCTTCGCAAAGAGTCACGAGGGCACCTTCATTGGCGAAAAAACCGGTAGAGAATACCAGACAGGCCTCGCGCTCCAGAAACTGGGCGAGTGCCTCTTCGAGTTGGCCGTGGATATCAAGCGTGCCGTTTAAGAACCGAGATCCGGTGCAACCGCTGCCGTACTTTCTCAAGGCAGCTTGGGCGGCGTCGATGACTCGCTCGTCGTTTGCCAGACCTAAGTAGTTATTGGACCCAATCATGATCTTGCGGCGTCCGCCGACTATCACTTGGTTGCCCGCAGTTCCTTCGATCGGACGGAAGTACGGGTAAACGCCCAACGCCTTCACCTTGTCGGGGTCGGTGAATTCGCGACACTTCTGGAAAATGTCCTTGTGTGTGATCGGACCGTGTGCAGTATTTTGGCTCATAATCTGTCTCCGGACAGCAAACGTCCCTTTCATTCTCTGGTTAGCGAAAGTAGAGTCAATCCAATAGTTTAGTGAGGCGCATATAGTTTTTGAACGCCGTTCACTTTTTGAATGAATCTTCCACAGAACCGGGTTATTTGGGGGAGTTATGGGCGTCAAAGAACGAAAGCAGAGAGAGAAGCGGCAGCGGAGCAACGACATCCTCGAAGCGGCTCGCAGCGTCTTTGAAACCAAGGGCTTTCTGAACACCACCCTTGCCGACGTGGCTAAAGAAGCCGAAATCAGTGTGGGGCTTATCTATCGGTATTTTCAGTCGAAAGAGGACATTTTTGCCTCTCTTGCCCTCAAGGGGGCCGAGCAATTTGATGGCCACATCGTGGATATCTTGAAGCGGGCGAGCTCGGGCCGGAAGAAGATGGGGCCCGAGAAGTTGCTGTCTGAGTTGTCTGATGCTTTCTTTGCCTTCTATGGCCCCTATGGTGAGTACTTCGACATGCTCATCTACACCCACAAGGGGATGAAAAACGTTCAGATCCACGGGACGACCCTGACCCGGCTCATGGTTGTGACACTCGGTACTCTCGATAAGATCAAGGAATACATCCTCAAGACACCTCAGTTTAAGGCTCAGGACGAGGAGGAGGCTCTGGGGGTCGTGTTTCTACTCTGGGGGATTCTCTTGGGCTGTCACAAGCTTTTCGACAATTCCGGACGGGGGTTTCTGCTCGCCTTCAACCGGCAGGAATTCTTGAGGACGGCCGCCGATGCTATTCTTCGCGGAATCGGGAGCCCCGAGATGCGCGGCGAGACCAACATTTCCGCTCGCCCGCCAGGTTCATCCACGGGCGTTGCCGCCCACTTTTCAGGTGCAGATTAGGCGTGAGTTGGCTACGCTCAGTCCCCGAAATGGCAAATTCACCGGCCTGGTCTGTACTCACCGCGGTACTACTGGCTTTGCTGGCAGGGGATGGTTATGGCGCGCAAGAAAAAAGGGTTCTGGTCCATGGTCACCGAGGTTCCCGTGGGACGCATCCGGAAAACACCCTCCCGGCTTTTGAAGAGGCTATCGAAGCTGGAGCCGAGGTTCTGGAGCTGGATCTTCAACTGAGCAAAGATGGCGTGCCGATCATCTGGCACGATTTTGAGCTGAGTCCCAAAATCTGCCAAAAGGCTGGTGCCACTCTCCCCGTCGCGATTCACACGTTGACGATGGATGAAATTAAGACATTCGATTGCGGCAGCCTGTCGCAGTCGCGCTTTCCCGATCAGAAACGAATTGAGGCGCTCCACCTCTCAACGCTAGACGGACTGTTCCAGTGGGTGGCTGGCCTCAAAAGGGCGGGCAAGCTCAATCGTCCCATTCAGTTCAATATCGAAACGAAAATGACGGGCACAGAGCCTGCCGATCCCTCTATTTTCGCAAAAACGGCGATCGATATCATCCGCAAAGCGGGCGTGCTCGACTCAACGATTCTCCAGTCGTTCGATTTTCGAACGTTGGTCGCGGCCCGCAAGATTGAGCCGAAGTTGCGGTTGAGCGCGCTGTTTGAAACAAAGGGCGATTACTGTCTCGAAGTGAAGAAGATCGGTGCACAGATTCTTTCTCTCGAGTTTTCGCGGCTCACGCAGGCTGTGGTGAAGCAATGCCACGACATGGGAATTGAGATCGCGCCGTGGACTCTAAATACAGAAAGGGAATGGAAATCGGCGATTGAGATGGGAGTCGATGCGATTATCACGGATTACCCCCGACGCCTGAAAACCTACCTGGCGACTCACCAATGACCCTGAAAGATTTGCCGGCAAAAAAGGTGCGGGCTGTCTTCACCGACCTCGACGATACACTCACCGACGATCAACGGATCTCATCCGAGACCTATAGGGTTCTCTGGGAGCTGAAGAAGGCCGGTTTTTGGCTAGTCATTGTTTCCGGGCGTCCGGCGGGCTGGGCCGATGCCTTGACCAGGCTGTGGCCGATCGATCACATGATATTTGAGAACGGCGCTGGCTGGTCGGCTCGAGATGGGCACAAGGTCGTGACGACGAGGCTCGTAAACGGGGGGGCGGGCGACCTCTCAGCTATCTTCGCTCGCTTGAAGGAGAAGGTGCCTGCTCTTAAACCGGCGTCCGACCAACGGTATCGCCTTCATGACTACGCGATTGATTTCGCCGAGGAGCCGCCGTTTCTGGATTCCGAAACGGTGAACTGGTGTCTCTCTGAGCTAGCCCGAGAGCCGGGTGTGACGGCGAAGGTGAGTTCCATTCACATTAATTTTTGGCGAGGCACGCACACGAAGGTGACGGCCTGTGAGGCTCTTCTTCAAAGGGAGGGGGCCAAGCGCCGCGTGGGCCGCGATGAGGTCGCTTTTGTCGGTGATTCCCCCAACGATGAACCGCTCTTTGAGTTTTTTCCTAACGCTGTGGGAGTTGCCAACGTTGCCCCTTTTCTGGGGAAGATGAAGAGTCATCCCCGATTTTTGACCCAAGAAAAGGGTGGAAAAGGCTTTGAAGAGCTCGCTCATCTCCTCCTGGATTCCCAACGAAAAAATAGCTAGGTGTTTTTCGGTGGTAATGGCCGTGACGGTGATCGGTCTCGGCGCCGTCGGGACCGTGTCATCGCCGCAAGCGTTGATTCTCGGGATTGTCTTTGCTCTTCTCACCGGAAACCCATTCTCCGCCCATACAAAAAAGGTGACGACGTGGTGTCTGTGTTTCGCCGTGATGGGGCTCGGGGCCGGGATGGACATTGGCGTAGTGGGGCGCCAGGGAATCGCGAGTGTTGCGACGACACTCCTATTCATCCTTCTCACATTCTTTCTCTCTCACCTTCTCTCACGCGTGATGAAAACCGAAGGTGAAATTGCCGTTCTGCTGTCTTCTGGGACGGCCATCTGTGGCGGCAGTGCCATCGCCGCTGTCGCCAGTGTGATTGGTGCACGGGCCGAAAATGTCTCTGTGGCCCTCGGCTGCGTCTTTATCCTCAATTCCGTCGCACTTCTTATCTTTCCCCCAATCGGACACGCGCTCGGCATGGATCAGTCGCAATTTGGACTTTGGAGTGCGCTTGCGATTCACGACACGAGTTCTGTTGTGGGAGCGAGTCTCCAGTATGGCGCTGTGGCTTTGGGTGTTGCGACCACAACAAAATTGGTGAGGGCGCTTTGGATTGCGCCGATGAGCTTTGCCATTGGAATGTCACGCCCGGGAACGAATGGCTGGCAAGCGATCAAGAAGCAATGGTTCATTCTGGGCTTTTTGATTCTTTCTTGTCTCTTCACCTGGGTGGCCCCCATTCAGCCATTCGCCGCGCCGATAACCCTGGGGGCGAAGCGATTGATGGTGATTACCCTATTTCTGATTGGGAGCGCCTTTACGGGAGAGAATTTTAGGAAGGTGGGAGTCAGGCCGCTGATCCACAGCGTGGTGCTGTGGATCAGCATGACCTTAATTTCCATTACAGCGGTTAAGCTGAACTGGATCGGGAACTAGTAACGGTCGCGACCGCCACCACCCCGTCCGCCACGGCCGCCACCGCCACCGCCGCCACCGCCGCCACGTCCACCGCCACCACCAAATCCGCCGCGGCTTCCGCCGCCGCCACCACCACCACCGAAGCCACCACGGCTTCCACCGCCACCACCACCGCCTCCGAATCCGCCGGAGCGGGGTGCCTGCGGACGGGCTTCGTTCACGGTGAGAGCGCGTCCTTCGATCTCTTTCCCGTTGAGATCAGCGATCGCCTTATCGGCGGCTGAATCGTCGCCGAACTCGACGAACCCGAATCCTTTCGACCGACCAGAATCGCGGTCGGTGATGATTCGGACCGAATCAACGGCGCCGAACGGCGCGAAGAGGTCGCCTAACGACGCCTCGGTGATTGAAAATGGCAAATTGCCAACATACAGTTTCTTAGCCACTGGATTTCCTCCGGCTTTCTTCATTGGGTGCCGACTGACGAAACAATGAGCACCCGCTCAGAGGTCAAGGGATCGACACGAACGCGCAAAAGCTACCACCACTTGAGAACAAATACTAGTAGCGTTAACTATTCTGTGGCGAGAGGGCAGATTTTACCTTCTTTTCGAGCTCACCCGACTCAAAGAGGTCACGGGTGATATCGCAGCCGCCGATGAATTCCCCCTTCACGAAGACCTGAGGAATGGTTGGCCAGTTGGTGTAGCTCTTAATACCATCACGCACAGTGGGGTCGGAAAGCACATCGACGGAGTGGATGGGGGCTCCGAGCATTTTAAAAATTTCGACCACAGTGTGCGAGAAGCCGCAGAGTGGGGCCTCTTTGGTGCCCTTCATGAAGACCACAACTGGGTACTTCTTAATATCATTAGCAATTTGGTTGTGGATGGGGTTTTGGGGGTTCATAGCCACCTCGTGAGTATCTATTCATCTCGCACTCTAGTGATCTTTTTCAAAAACTACAAGTTGTTGAATTCCAACACAAAACTCCTGTTGATGAGGAGGTGACAAATATTGCAGTCTTCTCAGGGATTTACTCGTCCTGTATATTCCGCTCACCTAACGAAATTCCAAAAAACAGAATAACCAAAGTTGTGGTAGGGGGTGTGTTGATGCGGATTTACAGTGTGCTCGACGCAGTGCGTGATGATCACCACCGGATCCTTTCGCTCTTCAATCAGGTGCTAACGCCCAGCAAAGATCAAAAGAAGCGTACGGATCAGTACCGGGACCTTCGGCGTGAGCTCACCGTGCACACCCTCTTCGAAGAGGAGACCGTCTACCCCCGCGTCCGTGGCACGTCGATTTTCGACTTTTTCGCGCCGTTGGCGGCGACCCATCACAAGATCATCGACACCTATATCAATCGCATCGATAAACTGCCCGTGGGGAGCGCGGATTGGGTGAAGTTGGTGGACAAGCTTCGCTTTGAGTCGGCCACTCACATGATGGTCGAGGAACGAGAGTTGGCCGCGGTTTTGAAGGGCGTTCCCATGAAGGCCCGCTCGCGCGCCTCTTAGTCAGGAAAAAACCGGACGTTTCCCAACTCACTGCCATCGTGCTCGATGACGGCAACCTGCACCCACGCCACCAGCACCCGCCGGGCGGCGAGTGAGGGCATGAGCTCGAGTGCTCCGCTCATCTTTTCGAAGAGAAAGCGGCTCATGTTTTCGCACGTGGGCTCTTGTCGGGAGTCTTCGTCGAGGATGGGCTGCTCATTGAGAAAGGTGTTCTGCAGCGGAGCTAGAATCCCATCAAGCCAGCGTTTCATCTCGGGGAGACTCAGGACGCGCCCTGACTCGAGTTCCCCGGTCACGCAAACCCGCACTTTCCAGATGTGGGCGTGCGGCTGCTCGCGCTCGCTCAGCGAGTGGGTGGCCGTAAGGGTAGTGTTGACCGTGAGCTCATGGCGCATTCTCCCTCTTTAGGGGAGATTCTGAGCGGCGTAAAGCGGATTACTTTTCGCTCGAGGCGGTGGCGGATTGGCCATCGGTCTCGGAGATTGTGACGGAAAAATGGGTGATGGCCCCCGATTCGAGGTGGCTTTTGAATTCGGCCTGGAGCTTTTTCCAGAGGAGTCGACTCAGGTTTTCGGCACTCACATTATCGACCGGCAGGAGGATGACCTCATCTTCCGGGAGTTCGTAGCGTTTGCCGCACACGGTGAAGCGAAGGGGCGACGGGCTTTCGAGTGTGAAATAGGGCGAATCTTTGGGGAGCAGGACGCGCTCATCCCATTGCTCGCACACCTTTCGGATGGGCGCCTTGAATTCATTGAAGGGGATGAGGGGGGCGCCCGCCTTGAGATCGATATCGACTGCTATCGAGTAGTTATGTCCATGGAGGCGCTCCTTTTCGTGGGCGCTGAAGATGGTCATGTGCCCCGCACAAAACTGAAAGTCCTTCTTGGCGAGATGAATGCGCATACCCTTTTTCTGCACGGCATATTGTTCCAAGTGCAGGCTGCCTTTCAAGCCTGAAAAACACCGCGTCCGCTTATGGTAAACTTTGCTCTATGGATGACGGGCGGTGGTTTAGGAAGCGGTGGATTGGTTACGCTGTGAGTGTGTCTGGGGTTGTGGCGATTCTGGTGCTCTCTGAGTCGCGGGCTCCGCTTCATTATGTGGCCAGTTCAAATCCGCAGGCTCCTACGAAGAAGACCTACGAGGAGACTCAGGTGAAGGTTGAGATTGCCAAGGTGACCCATCGCCTGGGCGATTGCTACCTGGCGATGCGGGCGCGGGCGCCGGCGCCGGGGAATTCATCGAGGGGAAATGTTGTCGTGGATTGGAATATTCTGCCCTCGGGCCAGGTGGAAAATCCAGTCGTTGTGCGGGCAGAGGTGGGGGATGAAGATTTCAAGACCTGCCTGACTGGAGAGATCTCGAAAATCCTCTTTGCTCCTCCTCCCGATCAGAATAAGGTCTTCGTTGCACACGCGTTTCAATTCGGTGAATTAAAGAAGTGACTAGTCTTTGGGAAGGAAAGACGGCCGTCATCACGGGGGCCGGATCGGGGATCGGCTTTGGCTGCGCGCAGCTTTTTTCGGAGAGCGGCGTGAGGGTGGTGCTATTGGGTCGACAAAGAGCGAAGCTTGAAGCGGCTGCGAAGAAGTTGAGCGGAGAGACTTTGCCTCTAGCCTGCAACGTGGTGGATGAGGCGTCGGTGGGGACGACGTTTGAAATGATCGGGAAGGCCTGGGGTGGAATCGATTTTCTGGTCAATAATGCCGGCATTGTGAATCCGGGGCTCCTTGAGGTGCAGTCGGTGACTGGATGGAATGAGGTGATGAACACGAACGTGCGTGGGCCTTGGCTCTGCGCGCGGGCTGCCTTGCCGTGGATGAAGAACCGCGGTGGCGGGGCCATCGTGAACATCGGATCGCTGGCCGGCATTCGAGGGACAAATAAATTTCCAGGGTTTGGCGTCTACACTGCGAGCAAGTTTGCCGTCGTGGGGTTGACCGAGGCGATGGCGACCGAGTTTATGGAATTTGGAATTCGCGTGAATTGCGTGGCGCCCGGAGCGGTGGATACCCCTCTTTTGCGCGCGGTGGCTCCTCAACTGAAAACGCAGGCCGAGCCGCGGGATATTGCTGAGTCGGTGCTTTTTCTGTGTGATCCGGAGCGGTCGCGTCTCACGAGCGGATCCACTCTTGAGATCTTCACCAACGCCTGATGATTGCCATTCAACTTGAAAATATTGGTAAGGCGTTTCCAAAAACGGGGACCGTTCTCAATGCCGTTTCCCTGAAAGTAGAAAAAGGGGCGTTTTGGTCGCTGCTCGGCCCATCGGGGAGCGGAAAGACGACGCTTCTTAGGATTCTGTCAGGGCTCGAAGAGAGCGATTCCGGAACGCGGCAGCTCAATGAGAGTGGAGAAGGGGATGTGGCGTTTGTTTTTCAGGAGCCGGCGCTTTTGCCCTGGCTTACGGTTGAGGAGAATATCCGACTGCCTGGGGAACTTCTGCGGAAGCCATTCACGTCATCAGACGTAGATAGGGTGATAGCGCTAGTCGGCCTGGGTGCGGCCCGGGGGCATTTGCCGTCGGAACTCTCTGGAGGCATGAAGATGCGCGTTTCGCTCGCCCGGGCGTTGGCCACGTTGCCGCAGTATCTGTTTCTCGATGAGCCCTTTGCGGCTCTGGACGAGGTGACACGACTGGAATTGGAGGAGGAGCTTTCGGTTATTACTAAAACTTTGGGGACAACCACCGTTTTGGTCACGCATTCGATTACCGAGGCGGTCTTTCTAGCCGACCGGGTGCTCTTGCTGTCGGCGCACACTCATCAGATAGATAGAGAATTTGCGATCGACGAACCTCGTCCGCGCAAGCGGACGTTTCGGGCGGCCGAGACCTACACGATGGTGGTGCATGAAATCCGGGAACGATTTGTCACGCTGGGGAGCACCCGATGAACGTGGGAGCGTTTTGAGATGCGTTCGAGTTGGCCAGCACTTGCCGTCTTTGTGCTCGTCTCCTGCTTGGCCGAGCTGATTCTCGCGTTTGGGTGGATTCCGGCGTATCTGGTGCCGCGGCCGTCGGTCGTATTGACGGTGTTGGTGCAGGATTTTTCTGAGCTGTGGGGTGCTTTTCGGGATACGACCGTGGCTGCTGTCGGGGGATTTGTGATCAGCGGGTGTGTGGGGTTAGTGAGTGCGCTCCTGATTCAGCGATTTCCGCTGGTGGATCGAGCTCTTTACCCCTACGCGGTTTTTTTTCAGACCGTTCCGATCATCGCGATCGCTCCGCTACTTGTGATCTGGATCGGATTCGGCCTTTCTACCGTGATAGCGGCGAGCGCCATCGTGTGCATTTTTCCCATCATCTCTAACACTCTTGACGGATTTCGATCCGCGAATGCCTCTCTATTGGATCTGTTTCGACTGTATCGGGCTAGCGAACGAGATGTCCTTTTACGCTTACGGTTGCCGTCGGCAGTACCGGCGATCTTTTCGGGACTCAGAGTGTCGGCGGGCCTAGCTGTCATCGGGGCGATTGTGGGGGAGTTCGTCGCGGGCGGTGGCATCGGTGGGCTCGTAGACATCGCGCGGACTCAGCAGCGGGTGGATAAGGTGTTTGCCGCTATCTTGATGGGCGCGGGGCTCGGGCTTGCTCTCGTAAAAGCGGTCGATTTTGGACGGTACATTTTCACGCGGCGCGGTTACAATGTAGCTCAATAATCCTTAAGGAGACACCCCATGCGCCTCGTCCTACTCGGACTTCTTGTGGCCGCGAATCTGTTCGCCAAGATTCCCCTTGCTCTTAATTGGAAGCCTGAGCCGCAGTTCGGCGGTTTTTATCAAACACAGATCGGCCAGATGGCGAAGACCGCAAAAAGCGATGGCGTGGAACTTGAGATCATGCCGGGCGGCGCTGGGACTCCCACGGTTCAAATGGTGGCCGCCGGGAAGGTGCCATTTGGAGTGGCGAGTGCGGATGAAGTTGTGCTCGCTCGCGATCGAGGAATGCTAATCGTAGCATTGATGGCGGTCTACCAGACGAATCCTCAGGGGATCATGACCCATCCCGAGCGAAAATTGAATTCGATTGCTGAGGTTTATGCCCAGGACGGAACACTCGGTATTCAGCGGGGTCTGGGTTATTCGCTATTTCTGGAAAAAAAATATGGAACGACGGCGAAAGTGAAGCGGGTTCCGTACGCCGGCGGGATCGCGCCATTTCTGGCTGACGCGAATTATTCCCAACAGTGTTTTGTGACTTCGGAGCCACTTCTCGTGAAGAAGCAGGGGAAAACGGAAAAGACCTTCCTCATTGCTGATGCCGGTTACAACCCCTACACGACGGTGGTCGTCGCCAAGAAAGATTATGTTGAGAAGAATGGCCCGCAGGTGGCGAAAGTGGTGGCCCTTCTCAAGAAGAGCTGGGCTGCCTACGTTGCGAATCCCGCTGCTGCCAACGAGATGATGCACAAGTTGAACCCAACGATGGACCCTGAGACGTTTCAGGCGAGCGCTGAGGCCCAGAAGGACCTCATTGCGGGTGGTGATGCGAAGGAGCACGGGATCGGCTACATGAGCGAGGCACGATGGAAGGAGCTTTCCGAACAGCTCAAGGATCTAGGCCTAGTCAAAGCGGTGCTCCCTCCCAAAGAATACTTCCAGGTCTACTAATCCCCTCGCCGATTGGGCAAAATTCAAGCGAGCTGAGGATTAACTCAAATCCAGGGGAGGGGCTCTTTCCGAGCGAGCTCCTTTTTTCTAGTCATCCTCGCGAAGGGTGTTGGGAAGCTCGTTGGGGTTTGAGGTGTCGGGAGGGAAGTGCTCGCTGAGCTTTTGACCAATGTCGCCGATGGCTGCGCAGAGTGCGTCGGCGATTTTTCCGGCGGCGATTCCGTTTGTAATCTGTTGGACCTCCTGGTCCCAAAAACCAGTGCCGACCTTGGAATGGATTCCCTGGTCGGCGAGTATCTCGACCCGTCTTTCCAAGTCGCTCACGAGTATGAGAACGCCGGTGCGAAGGCGCGTTTCGGTGAGTCCGGCGTCCCAAAAGATCTCTCGGGCGTGAGCGTGGACCCGCAGGCGCTGAATCACCGATGGTGTCGCGAGGCGTTTCACCACTGACCAGAAGGGGAGTGAGGCGAACAGTCCAGTTCCAAGTGCTTGAAGGTAGAGAAAGTGTGAAAGCGGCAGGTCCCAAAGTTGCGAGCCGATGAGGCTGGCCGAGAGCCAGCCGAGAACCGCGAAGGTGAAGTGGGTTTCTATGTAGAGGTCACTTCTTCGAGCGAGAGAGACGACGACCTCTCCCGATGTCTTCTCTTCCGCAGCTTTTACCGCGAACTCTATTCTCTTTTTGGATTCGCTTTTTGTCATTTGCTTTACCAAGATCCCGAGGATCCGCCTCCTCCGAAACCGCCTCCCCCGCCGCCGAAGCCGCCTCCACTCGATCCGCCCCAGCCGCTGCTACTACTCCTCCATCCACCGCCGCCACTGAAGCCGCCCCCCGATTGCCAATGCGATCCTCGTTGGCGCGCGCTCTGGCGAACGATCATGATGAAAAAGAGAAAGAAAAGCCCAAGCGATCCGAATACAATCGCTTGGGGAATCCAATCTGGTTTTGGCTTGGCTACACCCGGCAGATTTTGGCCAAGCTTCTCGCCCACGAGGGCGACCGCAGCCGTGATGCCGTCGCCATAGCGGCGTTCCTTAAAGAGGGGGCGCACGGCATTGTCGAGCAATCGGCGTGAGAAAGCGTCTGTGAGATCGCCCTCGAGCCCGTAGCCGATCTCAAACCGCATCTTTCGTTCGTTGGGGGCGATGACGAAGAGAATGCCATTGTCACTCTTCTTTCCCCCCAATTTCCACTGGTCCGTGACCGCAATCGAGAATGGCTCTATCTCTACGCCCTGGAGAGACTTTGCGATGAGTACCGCCATCTGGGCTTTTCGGGTAGCGTTGAGGGCCTCTAGGGCGTGTGTCACCTGGGCGGACTCTCGCGCGGAGAGGAGCCCGACCTCGTCGACTAGAGCGCCCGACAGATAGGGAACCTCCACCTTCGTCGCACTGAAAGCGAGAGCAAGGAGGAGTGAAAAGACCACTTTAGAATTTCACGGCCGGCGTTTGTTTGACCTCGGTTGACGTGGAAAAGGTCTCCCTCTCTTTCAGATGGAGCAGAAACTGGGCGGTCAGATTCGTCGGAAAAAATCGTACACCTTTATTGTATACAGCGACCGACTCAATGTAGCGGTTGCGCGCAACAGTGATTCGATTTTCCGTCCCCTCGAGTTGGGCCTGCAGATCTCTAAAATGTTCGTTGGCCTTGAGGTCTGGGTATCGCTCGGATGCGACCATAAGCCGGGAGAGGGCCTGGGAGAGCTCGCCTTGGGCCGCCTGAAATTTTTGAAAGGCTTGGGGGTTGGACAGGTCGTCCACCTTGAGGACCGTTTGGGTCGCTTTGGCTCGGGCGTTGGTCACCGCCTCGAGGGTGTCCTTTTCATGCTTGGCATAACCCTTCACCACCTCGACCAAGTTGGGGACGAGGTCGTGGCGGCGCTGGTATTGGTTCTCAACCTCGGCCCATGCGGCCTTCACATCTTCGTCGTATCCCTGCAGGGAATTGTAGCCACAATGTGTGAGAAGCGGTGTGATTAAGAGCACAATGATAAGTTTCATACGCACTAGTATAGGGACTGAGGCAAAATCGGCAAGTAATCCCGAAGAGTATGCAGGAAGCTGCATAACTTTGCGACACAGCCTTCACTCACGCTTGATAGATTGGGTGTGGGGGTTTCATGCCCATTGGGGTTCGAAATCAGAGGGTGCTCCTTCTTGTAGCCATGCTGTGGCTATTGCCTC
>JACPWY010000053.1 GCA_016196825.1 Deltaproteobacteria bacterium
CAACCCCAAGGGGGAACTCATGTTATGACAGCGCTGGGAACTCTAGTTCCCGCAGTACCATCGGGAGGTGGATTTGCGGGCACCTGTGACCAAAGTGGATCACAGTGGACTTGCTTTGTTGGAGTAGAGGGCATGACAGCGCAATGCTGCGCCAACGAATAGTCTCTCATGGCGCCATCCATCTCAACGGCCTCCTTCGGGACCTTTTCAAATAGCTGTGTCTGATTGTCCATACCCGCCCCCTTTCCAGAAAAATTTTTGGGGCGGCGTTGCGTTACCGCTTAATCGGCGGCCTGCTGAGCTGCTCGCGGCTTAAGATCAAGCCATGAGAAACATCGTAGGGCGACACGCCGAGGGTCACTCGGTCGCCGACGAGAACGCGGATGTGGAAGCGACGGAGGCGTCCCGACAGCTTGGCTGTCAGAGTGCGCCCATCGACGAGTTCGACCTGAAATTGACTCCCGGACAACGCCTGAGTCACCAGGCCATTCACCTTAATGAGATCTTCGCGACTCATTAGAACTGCGCAGAGCTGCGGTATCCCCGCGAGCGCTCCTGTTGAGGACGGGCGTCGTTCGAAAGGGCGAGATTATCAACGTGTAGCTTTTTTCCCACTGAAAGGCCTCCAAAAGGGCGCAAAGAAAGAAAATCGATGGACACCGTGCCCAGAGTTCTTCTCATTCGACGCGGAAAGCATACGCTGTTTGTCCAGAAATAGCTCCCTCTAAGATTTTTCATCCATTTCCAGGGCTTGGGTGCGGTCAGCGCTGAAACGTCTGGGGCGGGGGTGGCGAGAACCTCGCCGCCCGAGGTAAGATGGGGTGTATGAAGAAGTACACGCTCTGGGACCGAGTGGGGTTTGCTTGGAACGGCGTTCGTTTGGCCTTTTCACAGGAACAGAATTTTCGGATTCAGGTGCTAAGCGGAGTGGGGGCGTTTCTTTTTCTCGCGTTGATTCGGCCTTCCCTCATCTGGTGGGCGGTCGTGGTGCTGACGATAGGAGGTGTGCTCTCCGCCGAGATGATGAACACCGCGTTGGAACGTGTGTTGGATCGGCTGCACCCCAACGAGGATCCCCTGATCGCCCAAGCGAAAGACTGCGCGGCCGGCGCTGTCCTTGTGCTCAGCATCGCATCGGTGGTCATATTGGTTGCTCTCATCCTTTTCGCTCTCGGCGTGGTCTGATGGAAATGAAGGAAATAGGGAGACGCTCGCCTAGTTTGAGAGGAACGTGTAATGCGGAAAGCCCGGGAGGCTTGGCAGGTACTGCATTTCATTCAAATTGTGGGTGGGAACTAAGGGATCTTCCAGAAGTCTGTAGGCGCCTCTGGCCGTATCAATTCTCTGGATCGTGGTCGGGCTTGGGGCAGTTGTTCTTGAAGTAACAACCCGTGCCCTTGTCTCCCGCGTTGGTCATACAGGTGGTGACCGTGGCCGGGTCCGCGAGAGCGGCCGCGCAGTTCATAGTTTCACTCATCATTGTCTTTTGGCACTGGATGCATTCAGGTGTCCAGGCGGGGGTGCGGTCAGTGGCGAAGGCCGGAAGGCAAAATGCCGCCAAGAGTGTCAAACCTCGAACGTACCGCATGCGAACTCCTCAATGGACTGAGGATGCCCGAAAAGTGTGCAGGAATTGTGTCGCTGGGAGGCTCGAACCAAAGGCCGAAGCCCAGCCTGCCTGACAGCAGGCGTCGTTCCAAGGAGCGCCGGCTCCATTAGAATCAACGCATGTTTGAAAATTTGCCGATCCTGTCGCAGTTGTCCCCTGAACATCAGAAGGCGATCACCTCTTTGGCTCGTGTGGAAAAGGTGGCAGCGGGAAGCCTTCTGACCCAGGAGGGGCAGTCGGGCGATGAACTATTCGCTCTTCTTGAGGGTGAAGCGGTCATTGAGCTCATCAACCCGAAAAAGGGTGTGAGAGCTCCAGTCTCGACTCTCCGGTCGGGTGAACTCTTTGGAGAAATGGTTCTTCTGGGGCGGAAGAGACGAGTTGCGACGGTCCGAGCTAATTCCGCGGTCACGATCGCTATCTGGCCCGCCGACAAGCTCTTTCAGCTTTTCGAGAAACAGTCCATCATCGGCTACCGCTTCATGATGGCGCTGGCCTGTGAGCTCGCCGACCGTCTCGAGGGGTCAAACCGCGTGTTGCGGACGGCAGCCGGCTAAAGGCTCTCAGGCATTCTCTTCCGGGCAAACGCGGCCATCTGCTCCTTCAGCTGAACGAGTGCTTCCATTATTGGGATACCGGCGGTGAGCTTTAAAATCTCTTTTTCCTGGGCTACGAGTTCTTCAAGGGTATCGTGAATGCCCGGGATGTTCTGCGAATTGAGCTCGGGGCTGAGTTTTCTTTCCAATTCTAGGACGAGGGCCTCTATCGGGGCCGTGAGACGATCCCATTTGAGGTGCGCCAAATCGGCGAGAAGGGGATCGTCGTGGTCAAGCGCCGTCAGGATTTGCTGTGCTGTCACAGGCAGCGGAGGAGTGGCGATGGCGGTTCGAATCTTTGAGTCGTGTTGGAAGCTGAGTGGAACGCGAATCAGAGCGAGGGTGCGGAAGGCTTTATGGATGCCCTCAAACTCCTGAGCGATTGCGGTGACCGTTGGGGGCAAGTGTTGACGAAATTCTTGTCGTGCCAAGTGGTGGCTCTTTATGATCTCCTCTCTTAAGAGGGCCAGGCTTGACTGGATCTCGGGGCTTTGGGGGATGGGCTCGAGCGCATTTTCCCATGCGGTGTGGAGCGATATCCATCGAGTGGAGAGTGCGCGAGCTCTGTCAGGTTCTAATTCCCTATTCCATTCTTTGGTGATCCGGTCCGGCGCCCCCTCCCTCCATTCGCGAAAGATGACGGCATAGGTCTCACGCTCTTTCTTTTCGATGCGTGCGGCGAAGACGAGGTGGCGAGCCACCGCCACGCGAAGGGAGAGACCGAAATGGCCCGACAATTCCGCGTGGTATTGACGGCGACCGCTGGCAATCACCTTTGTGCCGGCGGGGCGAAAACCCACTTCGTGATAGCAAAGTTGAGGCGACCAGGGGTGGCCGAGATCACTCGCCAATAGCGCCTCCACTGGCAGGTGTGCGCGCAGAATGGAAATCGCCTTGGGGGAAAGAGGAAAGCGAGGAAGCTCCATGCTATTAGGGGCGCTGGGATCGCAGGGTTCGAGAGTGCGAGCAACTCGGCCCAGTTGCTCGCGGGGGTATGCATTGATGGGGGAGAGGTAGTCATAACCGCGTCTTTCAGAGTCTTTCCGGTACGCGAGTGCGATCTCTTGGGCCAGTCGCCCGGCGATCGTAAAGGCCTGTTCGGCCACCAGGTGGAACGTGGGGACCGTTGCGTGGTTCACCAGGTTTGCGAGAAAACCGGCGCCTGAGGACCTGAGATCACTGAGAGCCTTCAGCAAGAGGGCATCATGGGCGCGCGTGAGCTGGGAAATGGACTGCGCCGTCTTTAGCGCTTGATGAGTGCAGGTGCTCCACAGACCTGGGTTCGGGACGTCCCTGCGATCGGAATGGCCGGTGAGTTTGTCTAAGATGATCTTCAGGCGTCCGACATGGGAGTCCCAATGCTCGGGCGCGTCGGTGGCGGCGAAGGACCGCAACAGATCACCGAGCGGACGCCCACCATCTGCGGCCTGCCAATTGGGAAGAGCCGTAGCGCACCCCACAAGTCTGTCGAGACAGTGCAGTTTGTGGGAAAGGTCGGCCAGCTGGGTTGGGGGTTGAGTGCATTCCAAATACGTTTGGATGAGGGAGGCATGGAGACCCGTTTGAGTGTAGTCGGCGGGTGAGATCGCAAAGTGGCCTTCGCCCGCAAAAGCCAGTGGTGTGAGTAACAGCGCAAGGGCAATCATGGTCGGCTCCTATTCTCGAGAGCCCAGGCCAGTGTCTCCATTCCCAGACCTAGGGCAAAATCAAGAGCCGAGTACCCCTGAAAACGAATGACGGGAGACGCGCCCCGTATCACGAGCGATATCGCGAGAGCCGCGTTGGCCGTTGCGATGGCCGCCAGAAGGGGTGTGAGTGCATCGGCGGCCGTCCCGACATTCTCATTGATATCACTTCCCATCTCGATCAGGCGATCGACTCTGGCCCCATCGGCTGCGAGAACGGCAAGGGTTAGCAGACCGATCTCTGGTCTATCCACGGCCACAACGTTTCCGGAAACGGTCGGTGGCTGATCTTTCGAATGGTCACAACCGACGAGCAAACAAAGAAGAATAAAATATTTCACATTTCCCTCTAAACCAGTCTCCGAAGAGCAAGCGGCGTGCCTATGGGATTGAGCGTGGATGGGATAGACGGGCGTCCTGATAACGGAGGCTTGTCCGATTCTCGGACTCTTCCTGGATAAGAGGTCTGCTCTGACACCTTTTAACGCAGTCTTTCATTAAAAGGATTTCATTCTCATTTCATGCAGAGGGGCAGGCAAAGGTCTAGAGTTGAGTCTTAGGGAATTACCCCTAGAGATCAGGAGATCACATGAAGACGTTACTTGCTACCCTTTTGACCTTTTGGTCGCTGGCCCTTTTCGCCAATGAGCCCACTGCCAACACCGCGCCCGCCGTTCAGCCAATTACGGCTGCTCCGGCCCAGAAGACGGCTGCTGTGGGCAAGATGTCCCGCAAGGCCGCGAAGAAGGCCTGCCACGAAGAAGGCAAGAAGGGTAAAGACCTTAAGACCTGCATCAAGGAAAAACTGTCCTAATCAGTTGGTCGATTCTTGGAAAGGGGGGCACCCGCAAGGTGTCCCCCTTTTCTTTTTCGTGTAACATCACGCCCATGCATGTGCTGATTGTGGAGGATGATCCCCGCATTTTGAAATTCCTCAAGGACGCTCTTGTCTCGGAGGGCAACACCACATCGACCGCCAGCTCACTCGAAAGCGCCCAGACTGAGCTGAGTGAAGCCACCGCCCCATTTGAGATGGTTATTCTGGATCGGATGCTGGTGGGCAATGACGGCGCGAAGCTGATACCGGAGATCAAGCGCCGGTTGCCGGCGTGTGGGATTCTAGTGCTCTCGGCTCTTTCGGAGTCGAGTGAAAAGGCGCAGGTCCTGGATTTGGGGGCCGATGACTACATCGCAAAGCCGTTCACCCTGCAGGAGTTGACCGCGCGAATTCGGTCCATCGAGAGGCGCATTAAGTCGTCCGTGGGTGGTCGGCTGATTCGCTTGGGTGACCTTTCTCTGGATCTCGTCTCACACCGATTATCGGTGGGTGGAAAGCCGATCGATCTATCGCAAAAAGAGTTTCAGGTGTTTTTGATGCTCGCGCAGGAGCCGGGCCGCGTGCACAGCCGCTTCCAGCTCCTTGACTGCGTTTGGAACACCCAATTTGATGTGGAGTCCAACGTGGTTGAGGTGACGGTCAACAATTTGAGACGCAAACTCGAGGCTTCCAAGGCCCAAGCTATGATCCTGAGCAAAAGAGGGGTCGGATACTGGCTTGAAACGTAGATTCATTGCCATATCTCTGGCCTTCATTGTTCCGACGGTTCTCGTCGTGACGCTGCTCCATTTTCATTATCTGCGGAGCGAACGATTGCGCTTGATTGATCGGCAGATTGAGGCGGCCGCCTCGGTTGTGCTGTCGAGCAATATGACCGCACTCGACCTCGAAGACATCGACGAGATGGATGAATACTTCCATGACCTCCTGGGAAGCCTCAGAGCCAACAAGATTCTCCTGCTACGCAATAAGAATGGACTGGTGATTTTTCAGAGTCGAAACGCGGAATGGCTCCCCGACAATCCCCCGGAGGTCACGAGCTGGCAGACAATCGAGGCGGAAGGACACCAGATCCGATTGTTTGGCGTGGCGATTCCCCAGATTGGAAAAACGCTTCAGATCGGAATGGTGCTCGATGAGGAGCTGTCTTATTGGCGGAGCCTGGACACTCGGTTCACTGGGTTTATTTTTCTCATTTCGGTGATTGTATTGGGCGTGGCGTGGGGGCTGGCGACGTTGCTCTTGAAGCCGCTCAACGATCTCACTGGATATTTGTCAGCGCTGTCCAATCGAATGGAGCGTGAAGACTTTGAGAAGGGAGAGATCCCTGAGCTAAAGGCCTTTGTGCAGGCGAGTGGATCGGACGAATTCGCCAAACTTCTCACTGAGGTCAACCGGTATAACCGCAATGTGCGGCAAATGTTTGCGCGCTTCCGTGGCTGGACGGCGCAACTCGCCCACCAGATTAAAACGCCCCTCACGGTGATGAGAAATAGCCTCGAGATGCATGAAACACTTCTGAAAAGGGGGGGCACGCTCCCTCAAGATGTGTTCGCGTTGCCTCTCAATGAGATCGACGGTTTGAGCAACACCATCACAGGTTTTCTTGAATGGGCTTCCTTTGTGAACACGCCGCCAGAGACCAAGATCTATGCCGTGCATCTGAAAGAGGTTGCGGAGGCGCTGGTGAATCGAATGCGAGGCCTCTGCCCCGAGCGGGAACTTGTGCTGACAGCCGAAGAGAGGGAGCCTATCTTTGCCGATCCTCAGCACGTGGAATGGGTTCTGCAGAACCTTCTCACCAATGCGATCGACTATTCACCCAAGGGGAGTCGAATCGAAGTTGAAATCCGGGGGCCGCGGATCGTTGTCCGGGATCGTGGACCTGGGATACCGGACACCGTGATGAAACGCCTTGGGGAACCCTTCAATCAGGGGGCTAATGCTACATCAATCAGCCACGGCCTAGGTCTGGCCTGGGTGGTCAGCGTTTGCCGCCAGAACGATTGGAAGATGGATGTGCGCCACACGAATCCTGGCACCGAGTTCGAGGTGACAATTCCTTCGAAGGGTTAGTTGCCGTTAGAACCAGCGGTGAAACCAGAGTGCGACGCCGCAGGTGCGAAAGCCGGCATTCTGGTAGGAGCGTTGGGCCTCCACGGCCCGACCTTGCGTGACGACCGAAAGAGTCTTTGCGCCGTGCGTGCGAAACCAGATGAGTGCTGAGTGGAGCAGGGCCCGGCCGAGGCCTTGACCTTGCGAACCCCTCAGCACCGCGTAAAGGCCAATAGTGCCGTGGTTTTTGTTATCGACAGAACAGGTGATGAGCCCGGTCACCTTCCCCGGGGCCCCGGTGACCAATACAGTCTGGTTTGGTGATGGTGCAAACGAGCGCTCCATCCAGATCTCATAGAGACGCTGCGATCGGGAAAGAGGGAAATTCGTGTCGGTGAAAAAGCGGCTTTGGGCAAAAAGTGAAGGAGAGAGTTGCACAAGCACCGGCCTGTCCTCGGTGGCCCCGGTTCGGGTGAGCCGCGAAGGTGTCTGATCGATCCCGCTGAGCGGATGGTCTAAAGTCATACGCACATCCGCGAGAACAAATCCGTTCTCCGTTGCCCATTCGATCGAGCGTTGATCACCTGCATCGATGAGCCAATAGGCGCAGCGGACATTCTGAGAACTGCACCAGGAGACCGTCTCAGCACTGACCGGGGAATCCAGTCTGGCAATGGGAAAACCGTAATGGTCTGAGTCCCAGGTGAGAAGGCGCTGAGGCATGGGAATATTATACCGCTCTAACGCTCGAAGTAGTCGAGCTCTTTAGCGTGAGTCTCGGGCAAGAAGAAGAGGGCGATAAAGCCCAGCGCAATGGCCGTTCCCCCCACCGTTGCGGCCGCCCCGATAGTCCCCAGCGGCAGGGCTAGGTTTCTAAAGGACGAGGTCATGATCACCACACTCCCTCGAACGAAATTGGGAACGCTGGTCGCTACGGTCGCGCGCAGGTTCGTCCCAAACTGTTCGGCCGAGATGGTCACAAAGACGGCCCAGTAGCCTGTGAAGAGCCCCATGAGAAAACAGAGCGAATAGAAATACTGGGCGCCGAATCCATGGGAGAGAAGAGTGATAGCGACGAGAAGGCCGTAAGCAGTGAGAAATATGCCAACCACCTTCTTTCGGCTCCCTATCCACTGACTTAAAGATCCGCTCAGCAGATCGCCTATTGCGATGCCGGCGTAGCCAAAGAGAATGCCCCGGCCGCTCGAGATGTCCTCCCGCGCGCCGAGCGCCTGTGTGATCTCCGGCGCAAAGGTGACAATGATCCCGATAAAGAACCAGATTGGCACTCCGATGAGTGTGCAGTTGATGAGTTTCAACAGGCGCTCGCGTGACTTCAAAATCATCCAAAGACTTCCGCGTGTGATGCTCACGGTGCCGGCCTTCTTGAAGAGCCCCGACTCGAGAAGTTGCAACCGCAAAAGAAGCAACAAAAAGCCAAAGAGGCCACCCGAGAGGTAGGCAATGCGCCAGCTCAAGAGATCACCGACAATTCCGGCGAAGACAGCGCCCGAGAGACCGACGCCGGCAACCACAGCTGTGCCATAACCGCGCGTCTCCTTGGGCAGTACCTCGGAAACGAGAGTGATGGCCGCCCCCAACTCTCCCGCAAGACCCAGCCCCGCCACGAAACGCAAAACGGCGTACTGCTCGAGGTTCTGGACAAAGGCATTGAGGATGTTTGCGACGGAATAAAGCAGGATCGATCCAAAGAGCACGCTCACGCGCCCCTTCTTGTCCCCGAGAATCCCCCACACCAGGCCCCCGATGAGCATCCCGACCATCTGACAATTGATGAGTCGCACTCCCACGGGCAGAAGTTCGGAGGGGGGGACGCCGAGGGCCGTCAAGCTTTGAATCCGTACGATGCTGAAGAGCACCAGGTCGTAGATATCCACGAAATAACCCAGTGCACCGACGATAACCGTAAGATTAAGAATCATGTGTAAATACTACTCAACACTAATCTCTTGGCAACGCCGACGCGGCGTTGAAATATAATCGGATGGAGAACTGGGGGGAATGGGTCAACCTTCTTGTGCGGTGGTTTCATATCGTCGCCGCCATTGGCTGGATCGGCAGCTCCTTTTTCTTCATGTGGCTCGACAGCGCTCTGGAAAAGAGCAGCGACCCAAAAATCCAGGGCTCGCTCTGGATGGTTCACAGCGGTGGTTTTTACAATGTTGAAAAGCGCATTCTGACAAAGGATGAGATTCCGCCCAACCTTCACTGGTTCAAATGGGAGGCGCTGCTCACTCTCATCAGCGGTCTCTTTCTCCTGGGAGTGGTTTACTATTGGGGCGGCCTCATGGACGAGCGGTCCGATCTCCCACCCTTGGGTTACGCTGCGGCTGGCTTTGCGCTCATCGCGCTCACCTGGCTTCTTTACGACAACCTGTGGTTGAGCCCGTTGGGAAAGAATATTCCCGTGGCCGGCGTTCTCACCTTTGCACTGATCGGTTTCATCACCTGGTTGGGCGGCCACTTTCTCGGGCCGCGCGCGAGCTACATCCACGTAGGGGCCGCGATGGGAACTCTCATGGTGGCCAACGTGTGGTTGAGGATCCTGCCGGCCCAGACTCAGATGATAGCGGCTGCAAAACAGGGTGTGCCTCGTGATGCACGGCTCGCCGAGCGAGCGAAGATGAGAAGCATTCACAACAACTACATGACGTTTCCCGTGGTCTTCATCATGATCAGCAACCATTTCCCAAGTACCTATGGCCATTCCCGGAACTGGCTCATTCTATTGGCTCTGATGGTGGCGAGCTTTTGCGTGCGCCATGTCATGAACACGGGCCGCTCTCGATTTCTTCTCGGTGTGGCGGCGCTGATCTTTGCGGCTCTCGTAGCGTCGGTATAGGGAATGGCGGATTTCTATCTTCATTCACAGAGGGTGGTGACGCCATCGGGGGTGGTGCCTGGCTTTGTCAGAGTGCGCGACGGTCGAATTCTCTGTGTCGACGTATTGCCCGAGAAGGGCGTGCCACTCATGACCTATGGGAACCTCATCCTGTCCCCAGGTCTTGTCGACACTCACGCCCACCTGAATGAACCGGGGCGCACTGAATGGGAAGGGTTTGAAACGGCCACTCGCGCGGCAGCGAGCGGCGGAGTTACAACTATCGTTGACATGCCCCTGAATTGCGTTCCGGCGACCACCACACGCGTGGCCCTTGAGACCAAGCGCCGGGCGGTGAAGGATCACGCCTGGGTGGATTATGGATTTTGGGGTGGTGTGGTGCCGGGCAACGAAGCCGAGCTCGATCCCATGATGGACTCAGGGGTGTGCGGCTTTAAGGCCTTTCTCATCGACAGTGGCGTAAGGGAATTTGAGAAGGCCGACAAGGCCACTCTTCTTAAGGCCATGCCGCGTCTGGCGCGGCGGCGAGTGCCGCTCTTGGTCCATGCCGAGCTCGATCGGGGGGACGTATCGGCTCACGACTCGCGAAGGTATATCGACTATCTCCGTTCACGTCCGCGGACCTGGGAGGAGGCGGCGATCAAATGGGTGATAGTGTTAGCTCAAGAAACGGTGTGTCCGATTCACATCGTTCATCTCTCGGACGCCCTATCGCTTCCGCTCATCGCCCAGGCGCGCAGCCGGGGCATGCCCATTAGCGTGGAGACCTGCCCGCACTATTTGGTCTTTGCGGCCGAAACCATTGCGGACGGTCAGACCCATTTCAAATGTGCCCCCCCCATTCGCGAAGAGGCTAACCGCGAGCTTCTTTGGAAAGGAGTTTTGTCGGGGGCAATCGATTGCGTCGTCTCCGACCACTCTCCCTGCACACCAGCTTTGAAGGGCCTTGAGTCGGGTGATTTTCACAAGGCCTGGGGTGGAATTGCAGGGATCCAGTTTCTATTGGGATCGGTCTGGACGGAAGCGGCCGAGCGCGGGTGGCCTCTTTCCAAGCTGTTTCGGGCGATGGCCCAAAACACGGCTCGTCTAGCGGGGTTGTCTCACAAGGGCGCGATCCTTCCGGGGAACGACGCTGATCTCATTCTGTGGGATCCCGAGGAGCAGTTTGTCGTCGAGACCCGCCAGGTTCTTCATCGCCACAGTCTCACGCCTTATGCGGGCCGGACACTGCGTGGAAGCGTAAAAAAGACCTGGGTGAGAGGGCAGCTGGTGTATGATGAGGGCCATTTTAGCGCCCCCGTGGGCCGAGAAGTGCGGCGAGGAGAACGACCGTGAATGTGTCTTTCACAAGTCTAGTCAATCTGGCCTCCGAAAGTTTGGGCGGGACGGCAGTCTCAGCGAGCGATGAATTCTTTGCTCCTTGTAAGAACCTCACGCGTGATGCAGCGGCGGTCTTTCTGGGCGACAAGTACACCGAGCAGGGCAAATGGATGGATGGTTGGGAGAGTCGACGGAAGCGCGAACCCGGCCACGACTGGTGCATCGTGAAGCTAGGCTTAAGAGGAGTGGTGCGGGGTGTAGATGTCGACACCAGCCATTTTCTGGGGAATTTCCCAGAGGCCTGTTCGCTCGAGGGAACGGACAGCGATGATCCGAAAATGGCCAAATGGCGTCCGCTCGCCGAAAGAACCGCTCTTCGAGGGGGGATGCGCAACCTCATCGCCATTGCTGATCCGGGATCGATCACCCACCTTCGCCTCAACATCTATCCCGATGGGGGCGTGGCCCGGCTCAGAGTATACGGTGAAGTGGCGCCCCCAGCTCTCAAGGGGCTAGTGGATCTCGCGGCTCTGGCCAGTGGAGGCCGAGCGATCTGTTGCAGCGACATGTTTTTTAGCCACAAAGACAACCTCATCCTACCAGGGCGCTCGCCCTTCATGGGAGGTGGATGGGAGACGAAGCGGCGCCGGGGTCCGGGTTTTGATTGGATCATTGTGAAACTGGCGACGACCGGAAAGGTTGAGCGAGTTGAGATCGACACGGACCACTACAAGGGGAACTACCCCGATCGCGCGTCGCTCGAAGGGTTAGAGAGCGGCGAGGATCTGAGTCCGACGGATTTCCGCGATCGCGATCTGAAGTGGGACGTCATCCTTCCCCAGACCAAACTCGAGGCGGATTTTCGCCACGTGTTTGCCAAGGAACTCCGGGGGGAAAGTGCGGTGTCCTACGTCAGGCTTTCGATCTTCCCGGACGGAGGGATCGCTCGTTTGAGGGTGTTTGGCCGTGCAGGCGCTTGAGAAGCTCAATGCGATGAGTGACAAGGCGGCTCGTGAGGTTTTCCTTGGCATCTGCCACAGTCGAGCGTGGGGGAATGCCATGATTGCGGCGCGGCCGTATGTTTCGCTCGATACCGTTCTGAAGGAAGCGGGGGATGTGTGGCAATTGCTTGGCCATGGAGACTGGCTCGAGGCCGCGGCCCATCACCCGCGGCTTGGCGAGAAGCACGGAGACGTCACCAGTCTGGAGGAGCAACGGTCTCTGGAGCCGAGCGCGGAGCTCAAGATCTTGAACGATCAGTACTGGGCGCGGTTCGGGTTCGTGTTTCTATTGTGTGCGACCGGAAAATCGTCGATTGAAGTGTTGGACTCTCTGAAAGCGCGTCTCAAAAACGATCGTGAAACCGAGGTAGTCAAGATGCGTGATGAGATTCAAAAGATCACTGAACTGCGGCTGAAGAAGATGTTGGAGACCTTATGAAAAGTCCCGTCACAACTCACATTCTAGACACACACCGGGGGAGGCCCGCCACCGGCATCTTGGTGCGCCTGGAGCGCAAACAGGGGAACAGCTGGACGATCATCGCGCAGGGCCAGACGAATGGCTCTGGCCGAATCGATGATTGGATGAGTGGTCCGGTTGAGAAGGGCCAGTATCGTATTGCCTTTGAGACTGGTCCGTACTTGAAGAGTCAGTACCAGGAGAGCTTCTACCCGGAGGTCGTGGTTGAGTTTTTGCTCAATGTGCCGACCGAGCATTACCACATCCCGCTCCTTCTTTCGGGACATGGGTATTCGACCTATCGAGGGAGCTGATGAAAGAGACGCGCAAGAACTTGTTCGCAGCCAATAATAAAGTACAGGCGTTTTATCCGGGGGATCCCGGGGATCGCCAGCCAGTACACACGGTCTATGGCGGGGCCCAGCTTTTTCAGGCTGAGGTCTTTGAGAAATTGAAGCGAGGAGCGATCAATTCCCTGGATCACTTTGCACCGAGCGCAGAGGCGCTTTCCGCAGCACTCACAACAGGCGCTCTTGATCGCGCACTGTGGACGCGCGTGTACACGCGCGTGCGACTGAAGCTTGAGACCGAGGCGGTGGAGGACTACCGAATTGATTTTGAGGACGGCTATGGCACGCGGCAGGACTCAGAGGAGGATGGGCACGCCCGGCAGGCCGCCCAACAGCTCTTGGTGGCCGGGAAGCGTGGAGTCCTTCCGCCCTTCATTGGCATTCGGATTAAGCCCTTCACGAATATCTGTTTTGATCGATCGGTGCGGACCCTTGAGATTTTTTTGAAAACCACCGGCCGAGCCATTCCGAAGAGCTTCATTGTCACGTTGCCCAAGGTTCAGGGAGTGCAGCAGATAGTGGCCTTTGTGAAGTGTCTCAAGGACCTTGAGAAGCGGTGTGGGATCAAGGCTCCCATTCGCTTTGAGTTTATGGTCGAGACCCCGCAAAGCATTTTAGATATGGAGGGTCGCTGTCCCTTGCTCGAGTTCGTCCAGGCGGGTGAGGGGCGCTGTGTGGGGGCGCACCTGGGGACCTACGACTATACGGCGAGCCACAATATTGTGGCGACTTATCAGGAGATGCTCCACCCGGCCTGTGAGTTTGCGAAGCAGATGATGAAGGTGGCACTCTCGCAGACGGGAGTATTTCTATCGGATGGTGCGACCAACGTGATGCCGGTGCCTCTTCATAGAAAGGAAAGTCTCTCGGGACAAGAGGTGAATGAGAATCGACGGGCGGTGCACAGCGCGTGGAAGAAAAGTTACGACGCTATTCAGCACAGCTTAAGAACCGGGTTTTTCCAAGGGTGGGATCTGCACCCGGCCCAGATCCCCATCCGGTATGCCGCCGTGTACGCGTTTTTCTTGGACTCGCTCACCGCCTCGACGAATCGGCTTAAAGGTTTTGTGGAGAAGGCGGCGCAGGCGACCCTATTAGGCGATGTATTTGACGACGCAGCCACTGGGCAGGGACTCCTCAATTTCTTTCTCCGGGGCTTGAGCTGCGGGGCTCTTAGTCTTGATGAGCTGGCACAAACAGGGCTCACTCAAGATGAGCTCCATACACGTTCGTTCGCGAAAATACTGGAGATGCGCCGAGGGAAGTGACTCTTCAGAAGCTCTTTGACCGCCTTCTGATCCTTTTCCAGGGCCACGCGGGCCTCAAACGCAAACTCTCGGGCCGCTTCGATCGGGGCCCAGCGCCCGGGCCGGGCCGGAAGAGCCGCCCTTTCGGTCTCACTGACAGCGGAAAGAAGTGGCGGGTAGATGGCGACGAGCAGTTCAGTGCTGCGATCTGAAACGATGAGCGCGGGCGCGCGCTCCAGCCAAGGAGAGCGGACAATGAGATGGTATTCGCGACCCGAGTGAATCCAATGGCTTTGTGCGTGCATGAGTGTCGCGAAGTGGGAATTCAGTAAGAGGAGAATTGTCAGCAATGGCCTCCTCCTTCCCTCACAATATCTCTCGCACTCAGTGGGGAGAGCACGAGCCAACGGAGACACACTGTGACAAGTCTTCTCACGGGGATGACGATATTATCGTCGTAATGCGCACCGAAAGAAAGTACATCGCTTCACTTTCGGATGGTGCTCGCCTTGCGCAGCGGGCCGAACTCTTCGCTTTGCGAGATCCTCACTGTGGCCATGGCCCATACTCGGTCGAGACTGTCTACTTCGACACACCTGACCGTACCATGCTCGATGACAAACTCAATGGTGAGTACGACCACATCAAGATCCGAGCGCGTCGGTACGATCGGAAGTCTCGTTGGTTTATTGAATCCAAGATTCGCAGAAACCGAACCGAACACAAGGTTCGCTATGAAATGCGTGGTGAGCTCGATCTCATGACGAGTGATTCGGTTGAGGCGATGCGTGTGTGGTGGGCGGGATTGCGTTGGGTGAAACGTGTGGACTGGGTTGCGCAGGTGCGCATCGACTTTGATCGGTTGGCCTTTGTGATTCCGGGGTCGCCTTCCATTCGGTTGAATTTCGACACAGACCTCGTGGCTAGTTTTGGCGACGAGCGGCGTGAGATCCTGTCTCGCCGGGTCGTCGTGGAGGTCAAGGCAGCTGATCGGTGGCCACCTTTTTTGGAGAGAGAGCTCGAGGCGCTTGGGACGGGTGCAGTCTCCTTCTCCAAATATGCGGCGGCGATGGATTCGAGGAGGGAATGGGAATGATGGATCGGTTTATCAATCTGTTCACGGTGTCCCGGACCTATTCATTCGGTCTAGAAGAAATTGTATGCGCGCTGGTGCTGCCATTTCTTCTCGCGTTTGGCATTGGGTTTACCTACCTGAGGACCCAGGAACCTTCTCAACGAAGTGAGTCGTTTGTGCGGGCGCTGTTTCTGTTTGCCCCGGTAATCTCTCTGACAACAATGATGATCGGCAATAATTTGCCTCGGGCACTGGGAATGATAGGCGCTCTCAGCCTCATTCGTTTTCGCAACGCTCTCAAATCACCGCTCGATGCCATTTTCCTGTTTTGGACGCTTGGCCTGGGTGTGGCCTGTGGGGCCGGTTACTTTCTCGCGGCCACTCTGCTCGTCTTGTTGTGTGGTCTCTTTCTGCTGTTGCTGACGGCGATCGATTATGGCCAGGCTCGGGATGTCGATAGCCTTCTCAAGGTCGTGGTCGACTCCAAAGGGGCGGCCGAGGCCGTGAGTGCGGTCGAGGGGAAGCTGAAGCCGCTCTCTCGACGGCTTCAGCGCGTCACGAGCCTCGTCACAAGTGACCAGACGAGCCAGGCCTTCACCTACCTCATCCGCACCCGCAAGGGCTCCGACCCCGCTCAGATAGTGGACATCGTTCGCGACACGTGCGGTGTCCTCAACGTCCAGTATCTGGGCGCTGATGCCTCCCTGCCGGTGTAAGGCTACTTGAGCCGGTAGTCGAACTCCTCCTGTTTCCGACGAAAAATCAGAAAAAGAAAGAAGCTCGCGGCTAATCCACCGAGTGCAAGCATCCAATGTTTGAGAAGAACTCCCGCGACCCCCACCGACGCCTCTTCTGCAATTGGTGGAGCCATCGGGGCCACTGGGATGGGCCCCTCGGCATTCTGAGTGGCCGCAGTTGCGGGAGCTGGAGCGTTCACGGCGACCAAAGGCCCGGTCTTGTCTGGGTAGAGCATGAGAAACTGTCCCTTCTGCACGCGGTTCGCGTTCTTCAGGTGATTGAGGCTCGCGATTTCCTTCCAGCTCATCGCATCGTAATAGCGATCCTCTGCGATGCTCGACACCGTTTCTCCTTTCTGGACCCGGTACTTAATCCCTGGAATTCCCATGTCCTCGAAATAGGATTTCATTTGTTTGTCGATGGGCTCCTTCGAAGAAGGATAAAGAATCACGCGACCAGCTTCCCACTCGCCGGGCCTATGTCCCTCCTCAAGAAGAAAGAGCTCATCACCTTTTGAGGCATCGCCAAATAGCTTCTGGGCGACGCTTTCCTTCGTGTCCTCGGCCCGCACAAAGTAGAAGCGGTTGAGCAGCTTCCCATTGCGTGTCCGAACTTGAGGGACAACAGAGTGAGCTAATTTCCGCTGCGGCTTCAGGGCAGCCTTGGCAGCTAGAGGCTGTGATGGTTTCTCATCCTGCATGGTCAAAAGCGGAACGCTGTGGCTCTCGGTACTCGAGACCTCATTAGTTGTTTGACTGGGAGTCTCGGCGACCTCTTCCATCTTGTGGCTGCAGGCCGCCGCTAAAAAAAGCGACAATAGGTAGTTGAAAAGGAAATGGTTTCTCATCTCGGCCCTCCTTGGCGAATGAGTGTTTAGGTTAGCGGGGGATTGTGAAGGTGTTTGGCTGGAATCAAGGAGATGCCGACATACTAATGACGTCATTAGTAAATAGCAGGGATTGCAGGAGCTCACGACGATCAGGGATGGGGTCAACGAGTGTTTCGATCCGGTCGCACTCTCCGGGCCAGAACACTTCCAAGAGATTTCGGCCACGATTCTTCAAGCGTGTTTCAGATTGAGCAAAGGAACTCGCGCCCCTATGATAGACGAAGAGATCGTCGGCGCAGACGATCTCAAAGCCCGCCCGGCGGGCACGGAACGAGTAGTCAACCTCTTCCGCGTAACCAGGGGAGAAGGCAACCTCGAATCCCCCTAGACGATCGATGACCTTGCGGGAGATCATCATACAGAACCCGATGGCAGTCGGAATGTGGGGATACCGAGGAGGGAGGGCCATCAATCGCTCATTGATCTGCGCGACAGTTACGTTGCCCGGGAGGCGATTGTTGATATTGGCTTGGGGCACGGACAGAAACCAGCCATTGTTGGTGAGTGGCGTGGAAATTCCGATTGGGAATCCACCCGTGGGGCTACTGGCGAGCGCACGCTCCAGGCGCACAAGCCAACCGCTCGGCACGACGGTGTCGGAGTTGAGGAGACACACATCGCCCGCGGTGTGCTGAAGCGACCTGTTTACCGTTTGGACAAATCCCAAATTGCGCGGGTTTGTGAGAAGGCGAATGCGGCAGCCCAGGCTCTTGAGCCAGGGGGCTATTTGGGGATCGGTACTCGCGTCATTGACGACGAGTGGCCGCACGCACCCGTGCTCCAGCACGGAGGCGAGGCAGGCCTTCGACTCCTCGAAGGCATTGAAAATGGGAATGACGACCTCGGTGGCCATTCCAAGAGATTGGCAATCGAGCCATCTGTTGTCGAGCCAAAGTTACCAGAGGTTAGCCCAGCCAAGCTGCGCGGAGACATTGAATCCGTCCATCCAACCCTGGTAGTTCAGGCGATAGTGTCCATAATACACGCCAACCTGGGCCGTGACGCCAAAGGCTGTAATGCCGTAGGAGGGGCCGATGCCGGTGGCGCTGAATCGGCTGAACGTGTGGTTGAAGACTCCCACGTTCGGGTTCCACTCGAGCGTGATGAACTCGACGCCGATGTATTGGCGCACCTGATCCGTGCGGTAGAAAGCCCAACCCGATTCGAGCTGGATCCCCTGCGCGAGATTGCCGAGGTACATGCCAGAGGCTTTGAAGAGCCAAGGCATGTCCTTGGTTCCCCAGGAGGTGATCGAGAGGTTCACCATCGCGGGGAAACCGCCTGTCACGCCATATTCGATAATCGGGGTGCCAGGTTTTGTGAGCGTGGTGGTCGAAAAGTTCATGGCTGGAATGCGGCCGGGCTCGGTGACGAGCGATTCGCCCTCTCCCGGTAGCGCCATCGCAACGAGCTCTTTGTGGGCGGGGCACGAGCAAGGCTTCACCGCTTCACACTGTGCCTTCTTGCCGGCGACCTTGTGTACAATCACTTTTCGCTTGGCAGAAATCGGCTGGCCCACAGGCGGAGCCTGGTACGCGATCTCCACGGCGGGTCTTGGAATCTCCCCCGCCGCGCCTTCAACGGCAAAGGCGTTCACCAACGGCGGAACCGAATGTTCGGAATTCGAGCACGCCGGGACAAGAGTCGCAGCTGTGATGAGGAGAGCGTAAACAGCGTATTTCATGGGTCCTCCAAACGTTGCCCGTCAAGGAATGCAAAACCTTCGCCCACCCAGTGACTTGAAAATTCGCTCTATTCTTAAGGGGTTAGCAATTATGAGGATTGTGAAAAGTGTCTACCGGCGTGAAATTGCCAATCGGTTAAACGCTGATTTTCAATCTCCCTTGCAAAAAAATCGGGAGCGACCTACTTTGCCGGCTATTAAGGAGTAATTCATGAAGTTGTTTATCCTGACTCTGTTGGTAGCGCTGCCCGTGTTTGCCGGAGACGCTTTCTCCCAGGCCGATAAGGCCCAAGCGAAAGGTGAGGCTGTGAAACCTTTCATCGTGCGCGAGAATCCGCGCACTGGTGACGAGGTGGTACTCGGTGCCGGCCAGATCGATGAGGCCGATCTCAAGATGATCATTAGCACCTCGGAAGAAGATACGAATCGCGATGAGTTGGGTGCCAAGGTCGCCAAGGTCGTCGACACCGATGAGAATCAGGTGAAGGGTTTCCGTGCGGTGAAGGGCTCAGAGCTTCCTGAGCACGCGCACCGTGGCCACTTCTATGGTGGCTATCACGGTGGCTATGGCTGGCGCGCTCCGGTGTGGGGCGGCTGTCGGCCATACTACAATTTCTACCCCCAACATTACGCTGGTTACTACCCGGGTTATGCGGGCGGCTACCAGCCGGGCCATGTGAATGGCACCTATTATGGAGGCGCCTGTGGCGGTTGCTACCAAGGCTGTTATTCGGGCTGCTACCAGCCGACCTACTATTATTCCCCGGTCGCTCGTTGGAGCTGCTGCGGATTTAATTATTACATCTACTGGTAATCAAAGCTTTTGGAGTGCTAAAAGGGCGGGGCTTGCCGAGTCTGGCAAGCCCCGTTTCTTTTTTTGTGGTGGTGTTAATGATGGGACGATTTTTCGTCTTAATGTTGGTGTCCGCGCTCTGCCAGGCGGATGACATTCCGATTAAGGTTCAGGGGATCGAGGAGCTGCGCGAATACTTCCAGCTAAAGGCTTACCAGGGGCTCAGGAACCCGGTGAAGGTTATGGTGCTCGGTTCGGGGTTTGGCGGAGTGGAAGCTGGCACGAAGCTCTTGCCTCAAAACACCGAAATCATCGATTTTTCGAAAGCTCCGCGAGCGACGAATGATCCGCATGATCTGCAGATGGCCCAGATCGTGTGGGGGATGACCGGTTACGCTGAGGAACATTTAAAAATAGTCTTGGCCCAGATCGATGGAGTGGACGCTTTCGGCCATGCGTGCCAGGCCATCATCAAAACGATTCGCCCCGACATCGTTGTTTTCAGCAACGTCTGGCACGCCTTTGGGAATTTTGACGGCGTCTCGGGCCCTGTGGACAGCTGGATCAATGAGGTGACCGGGCACGGGATCATTTGGATTAACGCGGCCGGGAACAATGGGGGCCTCGTCTCCAATCAAAAAATTATCCCAAACGACTTCCCCGAGGGGCGATTTGTGGAATTGCCCTATCAAGGGAAGTATCTCCGTTTCCGTAATCGAGTCGATGACAACACCGTGACCGTTTCGGTTGCCTGGAACGCTTACGGTTCAGGGTTCAAATGGAGAGGAACCGAAAAGAGCCTCAAGTTGAGTGTGATTCAACCGGATGGCAAAGAGATCGCGGCCGAGGTGAAGCACGTGGTGGGTGAGCCGAAAGCCGGAGAAGACATTCACCCGCGGCAAACGCTCACGTTACCCCATCTTAAGGCCTTTGGCGGCCGTGACTATTTAATTTCTCTGCAAATCATCGGAGGCGACTTCAATCCGCGCACGGACACCGTGCGTGTGACTCTTGCCTCGAGCGCCTCGGCTGATGAAAGCACGAGCGAGCAAGACATCGATTTCCTCGATCGCACCGAGGACAATGAGCTGGGAACCGCGGCTGTCGCATCGGGAATCACGGTTGGCGATTTCAGCAAGCATTCAGCCAAGGGAGCGCCGTTCAGTGGTAAGCCGGAAGTCCTTCTGGATCGGCGGGAAATTATGTTTACGAATCTGCGTGGTGCGACGGGGACGTCTTTTTCCACTGCCATCTTGGGCGGCATTGCGACCGTCTTGAAGTCCCATAACCAGAACCTCACTCAACGTGATCTGCTGAGTTTTCGATCCTCTGTGCCCGGGGCCGTCTTGGCCGATGGCAAATGGTCACAATCAAAGAGTGAAGTCCCGTGGTCCGTGAAGCGATTCCTTCTGGGGCGGGCCATAGACTATGTGGTCTACACCGAGCCCACGGGTATCCCCTATCTCGGACTTCTTTCTCCGCTGTCGAAGCTGCCCGGGTTTGAGAGGCTCCCGAATGAAGTGAAACGCTCCCCCGATGATTACCGAACGTTTCTCTCGTGGGGCCCTGTGAACGCCCGTGATTTTGGCGTGGTGGTGAGCTACAGTGGTTTGAAAGAGGCGGCACCGTCGGGAACGTTGGTTGAGTTTGGAGCGTTAATGGCGCTTCCATCGTCCGGTGCCCGCTATTGGCGAACGCCGACCGAGAAAGAATTGTCCAGCGTGGGAGCTGCCCGATGAAACGCGTGCTCATTTTCCTGCTGTGTGGAGCCGCTCTGGCAGCTGGTTGGCAAGCGCCTGAGTGGGTAACTTCCGCGCTCATCAATGCTGAGGCTTTGGCGAAATATTTTGGCTACACTGCCTCGAAGAATCTGGCCGAGGGCCGAGTCGAGAAGACCAAGATTGCCATTTTGGGGCGCGGGTTTTCGGGGCTAATCGAGCAGTCCACCGGCGACAAAAGTTTGGAAGGTGTCTGGTACCTTCCGAAGAACTCGGTGTTCTTTGGCAGGTTCGACGGGCTTTCCTGGGATCGCACGAGTGATCGCAGTCGGAAACTCGCCCAGCTCATCTGGGGGGTGACAGGCTTTAGCGAAGAGGGACCGGAGTTTCTGCTTCTCAACGCGCGTGGCGCGATTAACTTTCGAACGTCGGTGAACACGGCAATCGAGTGGGGCGCTCAGGTGATCCTGTGCACCGAGAGTTTTGATTTCTTCGGGAACATGGATGGCACAGGGCCGATCAATCAACTTGTCACCAAAGCCACAGGCCGCAGGATCATTTGGGTGCAGAGTGCCGGCGAGTTTGATGGGCTAGTCTATACGGGTGCGCTCTCGTTCGTTGAGAGTCCGAGCCAAGAGACCTGGGTGAGATTCCCTCAGGGGTACTACCTTCCGCTCCAGGTGGACGCCGATGAGGCAGAGGTTCAAATCACACTCAACTGGGATGCCTATAGCCCAGGCGAATTCTTCGAGGGCACAGACCTTGATCTGGATCTTCAGCTTTATCGCTGGAACGGCGAAAAGGGAGAGCTGGTCAAGGAATCATGTGTGCGCCAGACAAAGAATGAGGACCCGGGAGAAAACGAGAGCAATTTGGCGACTGAGAAGGTTTCGGTGACGCTCAAGGCTCAACGGGATCCCTACTTCATTGCCGTGAAAAAGATCCGAGGGGATTTTGGGGGAAATCACAATCTGCGCGTCACGATCGCCTCCAACATGCCGCCGGTGTGGGACGCGTCGAAGCAGGCCTCTGTCCGTCCGGTTCGCCTTCTTGAGGCTGGTCGCAAGGGGAATATTCAGATTCCGGCCGACAGCCCACAGGTCATCACCGTCTCGACCGATTCTCAATTCGCAAGCTTTGGTCCCACGAGTGATGGGCGTCGTAAGCCAGATATTCTCTTTGAAAACCAAGCGGCTCGCTTTTCGGATCGCTCCACGCTCGATGGGCCCGATGTGGCTGCGGCTCATTTGACGGCATGGGTTGCGATGGCGCTAGCCGCAGAACCAAATCTGACGAGCGATGGAATTCGCAAATGGTTAGCCCGTCTGCCAGGTGGGAAGCTTGGGCAGAGGCCGCAGCCGCGCGAGGCGGGTGAGAGTTCTCTTCTGTGGTTCACGCCCACACGCGATGAGCTGAAAGCGCTCGCCGACTGATCACGACCCGATCAACGCGTTCTTGAGGGCTGTGGAGTTGTCATCGTCGGTCGCACCAAACCAGATTTTCCAGATATCCATCCCGAGTCCGCTTCCCTGCACGGCCTGGCTTTGGCTTGTTGTGAGCGAAAGCACAGTGTCTATCCCCCCTTTCGTGTAGGAGATGGTGAGCGTTGTGTCTCCCGCCTTCAGCCCGTTGGAAAGGGGGGAAAAGAGCGAGACGAATTTGGGGTCGTTGGGGTCGCTGCCGTTCAAAGAAAGCGCATCGGCGAGGGCGGCCTTCAGCTGATCCCCCGACACGTCGCGAACGAGGGTCATCTGAAGTGCCTTGACCGGAGCAGATTCCAGGCGCCCCAATGGGTCAGAGTGAATGGGAAATTGGCTTTCGGTGACGTAACTCGCCGCCAGATAGACATCCACTGTGACGATGAGGACCGTCTTTTTCATCACTCCATACCCAGTGAGGGTGAGTGAATAGTCGGTCTCTGTGGTGCCGACGGTGAGACCCGGGTAGACCGGAATGGAATAACCGTTGAGCGGGATCATCTGGGGGCTTCCGACGAGATTGAGCGACTTAATCTCTGAAGCCCCGCCGCCGGTCCCGCTTTGAAGCGATGGGATATCCGTTGTCGACGATTGCATGCTGCTCATGCGTCCGCAAGCGGCGAAGAGGAGAGGAATGAGAAGGGAGAGCGTCTGAAAGCGCATCCCTTAAGTCTGACAATCGACTAGCAGAGGACGATGCCGAGATTGTGAAGCGACGATCACAATTGCCGAGCACAATTGTGGACAGCAGCTTCGGAGCATATTGATGCAGTGCCCGCGTAATTTGATGCACCGATCTCTGGTCTAACCGGATTCTGACTTAAACTTTCGCGGTCGGCCCGAATATACTTTGCGATAACAGGGGGGCTTGATGGTGCGACTCCACGTGGTGCTTCTGTTCTCGGTAATTCTGGTCAGTCAGAGCTGGTCGATTCAAGTGAATGTGGGTGAGGCGCCGGAGACGGACAGAGAGCTCACGCTGAGAGCGATAAGGTCGGCCCGAACGAACCTCCTCCTCAATATTTACGAACTCACCTCAGACGATATAGCCGATGCTCTGATCGATAGAATCGATGCCGGCGTTCACGTTGAGATCTTGGAAGAAGGGCAGCCAACGGCCGGAATGTCGGCTGCCGGGAAGAGGGTGATGAACCGGGTGGTGGCCGCCATGAACGAACGCGATCGGGGTGACCACTTCTATCTCATGACCTCGAAAGCTGGCGGGAAGCGGCGTTTTCGCTTTGACCATGGAAAATACGCCGTGATCGACGGTAAAAGCCTCCTGATTGGGTCTGAGAACTATTCGCCGACGGGGCAGCCGGCTCCGGGCGTTCTCGGGAATCGCGGCTGGGAGGCCTGGATTCACGACCGTGATTCAGCGTCTGCATACGCAGCAGTTTTTCACAAGGATGCCGTTCTGGATTTTAATGATGTCCAGGAACTCGTGACCGGAAAGGATCTCGCGGCGAGTTTTAATCATTTCTTGAACATGGCGGCGCAGCTCGCCCTGGCGGCCGATGTGGAGGGAAAGCCGGAGGTGATGAACTCTATTGAGGCCGATCGGGTTAAGATGATCACTTCGCCCAATACCAGTCTCGAGGGCCTTCTCGATGTCATCAATACAGCGCGGACGAACCTTGAGATCGAACAGATGACCTTTGCGATCAAATGGGGCACCTCGACTTATGAGTCGCCTCTGGTAGACGCTGTGATCAAAGCCGCCCGTCGGGGTGTGAGCGTGCGCGTGCTTCTCAATGACGACAAGGTTTTCTCCTCAAACGGCAAGAATGTGCTCACCGTCGATCGCCTGAACAAGGCAGCGGAAAAGGAGGACCTGGATCTTGAGGCCCGCACGGCCGATGTGAAGGCGATGAAGGTGAGTTATATCCACAATAAAGGCGCGCTCGCCGACTCCGATCAGACCCTCGTGAGCAGCATCAATTGGAATGAAAACTCCGTACAGCACAACCGTGAAGCGGCGGTGCTCATCCACAGCGATGCCGTGCATCAACACTTTGTGGATCTCTTCAACCACGACTGGGAAGTCAGCGATCCCGACCGCACTGCCACTTCACCCTAAATTCAACTTTAAACGTTGGGATTGCCGCCGACACCCACGATGCTGCATGCCTGGATCACAGTGAGCCCGAGTCCTTCGGCCTTTTCAACGAGCTCATCGCTCGCGGAGCCGGGATTGAGCCAGAGCTCGCCGACCTTCTTCTGGGAGATATCCTCGACCGCCTGTAGACCCAAAGGCGGTGGAAGGTAGAGGCTCACCATGTCGAGGTGTGTTTCGGGAACCTCCAAAATGGAGCGGTAGACCTTGAGCCCTTCGATCTCTATCTCTTTGGGATTCACGGGGTAGACCGTGTAACCCTTTTCGATAAATACTCTGACAGCTTTGTTACCAAACTTACTTCGGTCGCGGCTCGCACCGATGATCGCAATTGTTTTCATAAGATCGCTTTCACAAAAAGCCCCCAGCCTATCAAAAAGGCCACCCCACCGAGTGGCGTGACGGCACCTAGCCACTTCGCTCCGGTGAGCGCGAGTGCGTAGAGGCTCCCCGAGAAGACTACAATCCCCACGGTAAAGCTCACAGCGGACGTTTTCAATTGCGGATAGCGTTCACTCAAGCCACCAACGAGGATCAGCGCCAGCGCATGGAAAAATTGATATTCAACGCCCGTGCGAAAAACGTCCAGGGAGTACTCGTCGAGACGAGCCTTCAACGCGTGTGCCGCGAAGGCCCCCAGAGCCACACTCAAAAAGCCAAACACACCGCCGGCAACCAAGGTCCATTTCATGAAAGGCAGTTTAGATCCCTCTAGACGGTCGGGCAACCGGAAGGGCCACACCGAGTCGCGTGTTCGGCAAGGCTTAAGACCTGCATAGGTTTGCAGCCATATCGGTAGACCGTGACCCCCTTTAGGCCCCTGCGCCAGGCCTCAGCGTATATGGTGCGCACGTCCTGCGCCGTGGCTTCTTGAGGGAGATTGATGGTCTTTGAGACAGCGTTGTCGACAAAACCCTGGAATGCCGCCTGGATCTTCAGGTGCCAAATGGGGGCGATCTCAAGCGCTGTCCGTACGAACGGGAGGTTCTCCTTGGAGATGGGCATGGTCTCGGTCTGCGACTGGCCTCCTAAGATATTTTCGCGGACAAAGGTGGTCGCAAAGAGCGGCTCAATTCCAGCTGTCGTTCCCGCAATAATACTCAATGTGCCGGTCGGCGCGATGGAGACGCGGGTTGCGTTGCGGTAGGGTTTCTTTTCTCGGCTGGTCTTCCAATGCGCGTAGGGCCCCTTCTCCTGTCCCAGTCTCAGCGACTCATCGTCGGCCTGAACTCGGATCGAATGCATAATTTCCTCGGCAAGCGTCACCGCTTCATCGGAATCGTATTTGATCTTGAGGCGAATGAGCGTATCGGCAAACCCCATGACACCCAGGCCAATTTTGCGATTGCCTTTCACAACGCGATCGATGTCTGGGGACGGAAAGGTCGCGGCATCGATGGTATCGTCGAGAAACCGAACTCCATCGGCTACGGCCGCCTTCAGCCTGTCCCAATCGATCCCCTGATCCTCTTTGGTTAAAAAGCGGGCCAAATTGAGGGAACCGAGATTGCAGGCCTCATTGGGCAAAAGAGGAACCTCCCCGCAAGGGTTGGTGGCTTCTATCAAACCCTGATCAGTGACGGGGTGTGCGCGATTGATGGCATCGAGAAACACGACACCAGGATCGCCGCTTTCCCAAGCGGCGTGGGCTATCTGTTCGAAAAGATCGGTGGCCAAAACTTCACAGGCCTTGTGCCCGGTTTTTGGATGCTTCAAAGCAAACGGTCTCTTTTGTACGACGCACTCCATGAACTCATCGGTGATGCCTACGCTCAAATTGAAATTCTCAAAGCGAGTGCCATCGCGCTTGCAGTCGATGAAGGCCTCGATGTCCGGGTGATCGACTCGCAAGATCCCCATGTTGGCGCCGCGCCGACGGCCGCCCTGCTTGATGTTCTGGGTAGCAACGTCGAAAATTTCTAAAAACCCCAGCGGCCCTGCTGCGGTTTGATCCATGGCTGCGACGGCGTCACCCCGCGGACGGAGTCGAGAAAAGGAAAAACCGGTGCCCCCGCCGAGATGCTGGATCCTGGCCATGAGCTTTAATGAATCGAAAATCGAGTCAAGAGCATCGTCCACCGGTAAGACGAAGCACGCGGCCAGCAGGGCGCCTTCAGTGCCAGCATTAAAGAGGGTGGGGGAATTGGGGAGAAACTCAAGGGCCCGCATTCTTTCGAAATAGCGTTCCTCCCGCGCGGCATCGCGCGCAATAGCACGCGCGACCCGCCGGATCAGGTCTTCAAATGATTCAAATGAATCATCGGATTGACGACGAAGATAACGGGCCTTCAGAACTTGAAGCGCATTTGCCGAGAGGGTGGCAGGGATCATCTCCGGCTGCCGAAGCGCCGACGTGAACTACGAAACACCACACGAGCGTGCTTCTTTTCACCCTTGAGAACACTGCGACCATCGAAATCATCGAACGCGAGGAGGTTCACCGCTTCACCGGTCTTGCCGCAACGGGCCGTTCGGCCAATGCGGTGAATGTAGTCTTCGCGAGTGCCGGGGATGTCATAGTTGATCACGTGCTCGATATCCGGGACATCGATTCCACGCCCAGCGATATCGGTCGCCACCATGATCCGATCCCGTCCGGTTCGAAAACGCTCAAGAGCCTGCTTGCGCTGCCCTTGAGTGCGTCCGCCGTGCATGCAGCCCACGGGAAATCCTTGCTCATGAAGCTGGCGCGCGAGCCGCTCGGTGCGCGACTGGGTGCGGGCAAAGACCAAAATCTTTCCCTGGCGAGTCTTGAGCTCCTTTAAAATGATCTGAAGTTTCCCTTCTTGGGAAGTTTCGATTGTCGTTTCCTTCACAGCTTGCGGCGCCGTGGTCATCACCGGGCCGATCGCAATCCTCACCGGATCGCGCATGAGAGCGTGCGCGAGGCTCATGATCTCATCGGGCAGAGTCGCCGAAAAGAGCAGGGTCTGCCGTTTGTTGCTGATGTAGCGCATGATGGCCTTGATCTGCGGCGCAAACCCCATGTCCAGCATGCGGTCGACCTCGTCAAGAATCAGCATGTCGACGCCACTCAAATTGAGACGCCGCTCGCTTAAGTGATCGTTGAGCCGACCCGGAGTCGCCACGATAAAATCGTTGCGCCTTCTGAGTTCATCGGTCTGGCGATTAAACGATTCGCCGCCCACGACGAGGGTTCCCTGAAACTGCATTCCGTGGCCGAGTTGGTGCAAGACCTTATGGATCTGCGCTGCCAACTCTCGAGTCGGAGCGAGAATCAGGGCCTGACGTCTACGGCCCGACGCGATCAGGGAAATGAGAGGGAGGCCAAAGGCCGCCGTCTTTCCCGTTCCGGTCTGGGCTGTGGCCAAAATATCTCGCCCGGCCATCGCCACTGGGACGGCTGCGGCCTGGACGGGTGTCGGGGTTGTGAAGTTGAGTACGTCCAAAGTGCGGACAAGCGGACGCGGTAATATTAAGTCATTAAACGATTCAATTGGTTTCAATGGATCTTTCTTATCTGGGGGCACAGCCCCGCCTAGTTCCCATATCTGGGAATGACCTCTTGGTTGGCGTGCATCAATCTAAGGAAGGTCGTGTTCAGTTTCAGTTTGATTCTTTAACTAAAAGGCTGAGATGCGGGGCACGTCGAAGAGGGTAATCACTCACTCATCGCCCGACTCAACAGCTCTAATGTGGCAGATCTGCCTTGAGATAGCCACCTAATTTCACTTATCGGCAGGTGAGCCACTCTGCTGAAGTCATTAATTCTCCTGCTAAAGGTCCAGGATCACTTCAATATTGGGATCGTTGGGGGTGGTGTCTATATTCCTTTTCACGATGAAATCACTCACGCTATTGACCCGGTAGAACTGCCAGTGGTGGGGAAGACGTGATCGCCTCCCCGAACCACTCAATTTACATTACGATGAAGTCGTAGTTGCGGACTGTCTTGCGGCCATTGGCCTTGGCGCGTTTGGCGGCCTGCTCCAGGAGCCAGTACGCCCAACCATTTAACCCGTCGAGCGCGTCGCCCGAAGTGTTGCATCCCGCCTTTTTCAAAATCGCCTTGGCCTTACTGGCCACGATGATCGGATCCACTTGCTTCTTCGCCATGTCGTCCTCCTTAAGTTGAAGAGAAAACTCTAGACTAGGAAGGCTGAATTTTCAAAACGAGAGATTCCTTAAAAGGAAGTCCGTACCTTTAGGGGAGCGGGGGCGGGGTTGCGCTTTTGAGATCGTTTTGGAACTGGGTGGAAAGATTGAGTTGGGCGTAGATGAGGTCGCCCAATTTTCTTCCGGTCTCCACATCGGAGGGATGATGCATACCCACGAGAACGCGATCGTCGCCAATCTGTTTGGAGCGGGCCTCAAGAGCCGCCCGTTGGTGGGGATAAAGGTCGGTGAGCACGCGAGCAAACAGTGATGAAAGGACCGCATGTCCGCTTGGGTAGGACTCTGTCACTTCGTGAGGTACGCAGGGGTGAATGCCCTTCAAGTATTGAAACGGCCGCTGCCGCGGAAAATCCCGTTTGAGCTTCTGGACAAAGTAATCACCATCATTGCGGATCTGTTCGAAAAGCGGAGTGAGCGGACGGGTGATCTCCGGAGCGAGTGGGCCCACCGGAGCGCGAAAGAAGCTGTCCAAGCTCACCTTGACTTCGTCTTTGGCGCGAGAACAGTCTGAGGGTTTGCGCGATGCTTGAAGCTCGAACAACGTCCGTTCGTCAGCGGCCTGAGCCAAACTTCCTTTCAAGGGTGGCTCGGCCACCTGATTCTTGAGCACATCGTAGAACTTCGCCGAAATGTATTTTGGCTCGCGCGGGGCCGGGTGGCGGACGACGTCGGGGTCGATCGCCGCCAAAGCCATGATGGAAAGAAAAAAAAGCGCAATGAGTTTCACGGGCCCCTCCCAAAGAAGGTCCCACTGTAGCGCGAGCCAGAGCAAGGTTCAATTCGGAGAAAAGACCAAAGAAATTAATTTGAAACAGGCAATCATTTCTCCCCCTGAAGTTTCGGTTTGACATGGAGTATCGTCAAAAGTAAACGGGCAAGTGGGTTGTTACTTTTCTTGGTTGGAGGGTAGAAAATGAAATCACTGACATTGATGACGGTCTGTTTCGCGCTTGTGGGCGCTCTGGCGTTTGGCCAGAAGGTGTCGCCGAAGGAGGCCTCAAAACGCATTGCGCGTGTTGTGAATGTGGCCTCGAGGCTTGCCGAGTCTGGTGTAGCCGATCACAAGGTCGAGCCCGGTACGAATGTGAAGGCGATGCTCTATGAGCTAGCCTTGCAGACGGAATACGTGACGAGCGAGGAGGAGTTCTCTTGGGTAGGGGATTCCAACGACGCGTGGGAAGCCGACTCCACGAACTGGGGAGAAACCACGATGAAGGGGGCCTACCACTACATCGTTGATGAGCCCGACCAATTCAGTGATCTCGAAAAGAAAGAGCAGCAGAAGTTTAAGAAGGCCGCCAAGGCTACCAAGAAGGTGTGGAGGGACCTTTTGGGCACCGGCGTGAGATTTGGAGTGGCCCCGATGGGCGCTGTTCAATGCGGCGTTACCTTTGCGGCACTGGCCATCATCGACCCCCACACCGGAAAGACTTACCTGTTCGCCAGAGAAGGCTCGGGCTGCTGATCATTTCCACAGAGCCGCTCTTTCTACGAGAAGGTTAAAAATTGCGCGGACTCGGGGAGCGAGAAATCGCTTCCCGGGGACGACGGCGTGGATGAATCCAAAGGTCTCCAGCCGATGGTGCTTGAGGACCTGAATCAAACGGCCCGTTGCGAGATCTTCCTTCACGTCCCAGATCGACCGCACCAACACTCCACAATCCTTAAGCGCGAGCTCTTTGAGGAAGGCTCCGTCATCGCAGGCGATCGGTTTTTGTTTCACAAAATTGCCCAGCCGATTTTCGTTGCTCCTGAAGCGAACTCGGTGGTGGACGTTAAGACACAAGACGGGGTGAAGCTCGAGATCCTTGGGAACCACTGGGACCTTGTGGACTCTTAGGTATGTAGTGGCTGGCGCGAAACTCCCTGCATAATTTCTTAGTTTATCGACGAGAAACGGCTTGATGTCTGTCTCATGGTGTGGTGATTTGTGTGGCATCAGCATGGGTTTTGGCATCTTGTTTCTACTTTTTCTCCTGCA
>JACPWY010000049.1 GCA_016196825.1 Deltaproteobacteria bacterium
GCAAGAGGTAGTACGGTCGATAGTGGAAGCCTACTACGAACCACAATGCTCTGACCATGCACACGGCTTCAGACCCCAGAGGGGATGCCACACGGCCCTGGAAAAGATTCATAAAGTCTGGACCGGGACAAAGTGGTTCATCGAAGGAGATATCAAGGGGTGCTGCGATACTATCGACCACACCATCTTGACCAACATCCTTCGGGAAAACATCCACGACAATCGCTTCCTGCGATTGATCGAAGCCTCCCTGCAAGCAGGATACTGCAAAGAATGGACCTACCACCCATCTCTCAGCGGTACGCCCCAAGGTGGGAGAGGGAGCCCAATACTATCCAACATCTCCATGGACAGGTGAGACAAGGACGTCGAATGCACGCTCATCCCAGCATACACGCGAGGCAGACGACGCAAAGACCATCCAGAGTATCGGCGCTTGTGGCGCGAAGTGTTGTACTACCGGAGACACGGACAACCTGAGAGGGCAGAAACATGACGCAAGGAGATGCAACACTCTCCATCCGTTGACCCAGACGATCCGGCGTACAGACGCCTCCGATACGTCCGATATGCCGATGACTTTTTGTTGGGACTGGCAGGATGCCATGCGGACGCCGTAGCAAGCAAGGCAAGGCTCACAACGTTTCTCACAACGGCACTGCACCTTCCCCTCGCAGCGGAAAAGACGCTGATAACCAATGCCTCTACAGGCAGGGCACGATTTCTCGGCTACGACATCGGCACGATGAAAAGCCAGACCACATTGGACGCCAACCGTCAAAGGGCGGTGAACGAGAGGGTCGGGCTCTCCATCCCCGAAGACGTCATCCAGACAAAGCGCCAACGATACTCTCGAGACGGCAAGGTCGTACACCGACCCGAGCTTGAGAACGAGAGCGCATACAGCATTATAAGCCGCTCTCAATGGGAGTATCGGGGCCTCGTGGACTCTGACGGCAAAGCCTACAATCTGAAAGGACTAGGGCACTGACGATAGACGATGGAAACATCGTTATTGCAAACCCTGGCCCACAAGCATAGGACCACGCTCGTAAAAACGCCGAAGCGACGGCAAGCACGCACGCAGACGCCACACGGCCCGCGTAAGAGCCTCAAACGTACCATACCACGAAAAGGTCAGAAGCCACTTGTGGCCATCTTTGGGGGGTTATCGCTCACCAGAAAGGATGCCGCAGTCAAAGATCAGGTGACAGTACCCTATACGAACAGTCGATCCGCATGAGTCGAAAGACTCTTGAAGAACGCATGTGAAGTATGTGGGGCCAAGGACAAGGTGCACATGCACCACGTCAGGACATTGGCTGACCTGAAGAAGCAAGGACGAAGGGAAAAACCGCAGTGGATGCAAACCATGAGAGCACGCAAACGGAAGAGCATCCCGCTCTGCCACAAGTGCCATATGGATATTCACCATAATAGGCCAAAGTCAAAGAGACAAGGAAACGAGAGAGCCGGATGCTTCGAAAGTTGCACGTCCGGTTCGGGGGGGGACCAGGGGAAAAGGCGGGGTAACCCGACCTCGCCCGTGGTCTACCCTACCTGGCCGTCGAGCTGCACCGCCGTGCCCTGGCGCTCTTCCACGGCCCCGCCGCCGAGCCAGCCCCGGCCCCCAGCCCCGCCCCAGCGGCGCCCAGCGC
>JACPWY010000050.1 GCA_016196825.1 Deltaproteobacteria bacterium
AACAAACAGGAGCCAGAATTTCCCACTCTGAAAAAGCTAGCATCAGGAAATCGCGCAGGCACCAACTCCAGATGGCAAATTACGAATGCCGCATAGCCTTTTTTGCGACGATAACTGCGTTTTCGCGCCAGCCACTACATAGTCGATCTCATGGGTCTTCGATTGCCAGAAGGCCAGTGCCTCGGGCTCCGCCTTTCCCAGAAAAATCCGTCGCCTCCACAACTCTTGTGCCACCAACTGCTCGAGAAGTTTTCCCTGTTCAGCGAGGGGCAGTCCATCAAAGTCGTGGACGGTTCTGAGAGAGTATTCCTCAAACGCCAGAGCCACAGCCATATTGATAAAAGCAAATTTGCAAGGTTTGCGAAATAAAAGCTGACTTCGATTGGCATCCCACGGCCACACACTCATGACAGAGAGGAGGTCAGCGAGCTGTTCGATATATCCGCTGGCAACGGTGTTATTGGCGAGCCCCGCTTCACGGGCCAGCTTTGCAAACCCCACCGGCTGGCCCGCGTAAAGATATATGGCATTCAGAATATTTCTGAGGTAGAGACGGCTTCGCCCCAGAGATACGATATCTCCCAGAATCCACTCCCGTATGAGTTGAGGAAAATATTCAGGAATCCTTTCAAATTGGGAAATCTCGTTGCAAGCCAGCGGCGCGCCGCCACCAAGAAGATAGGCCTTCCAAGCATCTTCCCCAAGTTCCTTTCCACAGGTCTTGTAAAATTGGTGGTAACTGATGGGCAAGAAAACAAACTCCGTCTTCGCCAGCGTTCCCTTTCTACCCGGTAGCTTTTCATTTCCTCGGCGCAAGTCGGCCGCCTTGGAGCCGGTCGTGACTACCAAGGTCTTGCGCAAGAGCCCCTCATCATAGGCCCTCTTTATGGCTCGTTCCCAGTGGGGGACGGCCGTAATCTCATCAATGAAAAGTCGGCGTACCTTGCCACCGGGTCTGAAGTAACCCTCGTGTTCACAAACCGCGGAATAAAGCGCCTCTTCGGTGAGCAGAGAGTCGCCGTTCAGGTAGAGCGCGGTACCCTTTCCATAGTCTTCAATGGTGTCCCTGATTTGAAGGTCGAGCCATGTACTCTTTCCGTATTGCCGAGGCCCCCGAATAACCAACACCCCCGGCTCTTTCGGCAATTCCCTGATACCGAACTCAAAAAAGAAGGGATTGGATTTCGATTCGTATTCCAGAATGCGGGGCCACATGTCCTGCCGATCGTGCTCGCCCTTGAGAAGTAGCTCATTGAGTTGCTTAACGTTCATAACGTTAATATACCTAACGTTATGAACGTTAGCAAACCAGCGGGGACTCAGGGTAACGTCTGAGGATTAGCAGAACGCGCCAAAATGATTTGGGAAAGCCCGATCGCTCTCACTTTTTTGTCGATGCGAAACTCATTGCTCCCCGGATAGACAATGGTGAGCTCATGCAGTTTCAGTGTTTCCACCGCATTTTTCATCGAGGCCGTCAAGCTCGGGTGATCTGTGTATTTAATCTCAAATCCCAAACGTTTCCCATTCTTCAAAATAAAGAGATCGAGTTCAGCTTGTTCGTGCACGCCCCAGAAAAAAGCCTCTTCTTGATCGACCCCCAATTTTCTGAGGAGTTCCTCAATCGCAAATCCCTCCCATAATCTCCCTAGCCCCGGATAAGTGAGTAAATCCTCTCGGTCCCGAAGACCAAGAAGGCTGTGAAGTACGCCGCTATCCCTAAAATAAACCTTAGGGCTTTTAACCTGGCGCTTTTTCAAGTTTTCAATCCACGGGGAAAGCCTTCTGACCATGAAGGTTCCGACCAAGATATCCAGGTATCGATGGACGGTGGTATCTGCGATTCCCATGGAACGCCCGATCTCGGAGGCATTGAAGATTTGTCCGTGATAATGGGCTAGCATTAACCAAAACCTCCGCAATGTTTCAGCCGGAATCCGGATTCCTAGATTAGGCAAATCTTGCTCAAGATAGGTCCTGATGAATGCGTTTCTCCATTTTATGCTATCGGAATTCGCCGTTGCGAGGAATGCCCTGGGAAAACCTCCGCGAATCCAAAGTTTTTGCAGTTCCGAACTTTTTAATTCATGCGCAGAGAACGGAGTCACTTCGATGTATTCGATGCGGCCAGCCAGGGTCTCTGACGCTTGATGAATCAGCTCGCGTGAGGCACTGCCCAGAATGAGAAATCGGCTTCTATGCTTCTTACGATCGGCCAAAACTCGAAGGACGGGAAAGAGCTCGGGGCGTCTTTGGATCTCATCGATCACTACGACCCCCTGCAAGGGTTCGAGCGCCAAGAGGGGATTAGCCAAACGCGCCAGGTGTTCCGGATCTTCCAAATCAAAGTAGTTGAGCTTCTCCTGGAAACTAGAACCAAGAGACCGGCAGTGTTCCCTAGCTAAAGTTGTTTTGCCGCATTGGCGGGGTCCCAAGAGACCGGTGACAGGGAACTGTGAGAGGGCCGCCTGAATTTTTTCGAGAAAATAGGGACGTTTCATGATTGAAGTATATGATGAAACTTCTGTATCTAATACCGAATTTTCATGGTAGGCCGGGGTAAGGCACTGATTCATTTTGTCTGGTCGCTAGCCCGAAGTTGCTTCAGCGTACGCGCAAGCTGTTGAGCGCGGTTTCGATATCGTCGAATTCGTCCCAGAGTTTATCTTCGGCGGTTTTCTTTTTGGTCGGGTCATCCTTCACCGCTTCATAACGATCGAGGTCGACCCTGAGCCGGTTCAACTGCGCCTCGAGCTGACCGATGCTCTTCGTCAGAATCTCATAACGCCTGAGACTCGTGGGCACGCCTTCCCGCTCATCGATCAACTTCGACACGCCCTCCTGCAGCTCGTCATATCGCTTTTCATAATCGGGCCCCGCGATGAGAACGGCAGCATTAACAGCGAGAATCGCCACAACTTGCCAGACTTTCATGGAGAATTGCCCTCCCAAATATCAACAGGTGCATACCCTGTGCCGGCTATTTAGTGGCTGGCGCGAAACCCCATTTTGGGGGAAAAATGCCTCTTTCGGCTACGCCTTCGTCGGATTCCCAAAATGTCCTCGACGGCCATTCCATGGCCGCCTCCGGGCATTTTGCTCATCCTCCTCGTCTCGCTCGAAAGATCCATTTTTCTCCTCAAAAGCGGGTTTCGCACCAGCCACTATTTACTAAAAACGTCGACGTCGCTGAGCCGCAGCTTTCTCAGCGCGCTGTCGATGCTGTCCTTATCGGTCGGGGAGCGCCACGCCTTTTTTTCCGGGTCGTACCAGACATCGACGAGCATCTGCTGCAAGCCCGTGGCGGTGTGGCGCATGATGCGCTTCAGCTCAGTGCGCAGCTGATGGTTGGGCGGAAAACGGTTGATCACGCTCTGACCATATTCGTGGATGAGATTCGGTTCGTGGCGATAGATATAGCGCGCGAGAATCCTCACCGCCGGGAATCGGAAGCTCGACGAGCTCATCCCCTCAAGCCGCGCGCTCTCCTCGCGAATATCGCGCAGAGCCAGGCTGACCACCTTCATGAGGTTTCTCAAGAAAACCAGAAGCTCGAGGTGATGGATGTGCGACGTCGAAAAAACGCGCTTGTATTGCGCGTCCTCGAAAAGATCGGAGATCTTCGTCGCCACCGAAAGCGCCGGCTGCACCCCGGCCGTCGCCACGGCCTGCGCCAGCTCCTCCATCGTCAGAGGCCCCTCGAGACTGTTCTCATAATCCTGGGTCAGGCGCACACCGTCCGATTTCCTCATATTGTCGAACGAACCTTCCTGGCGCTCATAGAAGACCTTCATCGCTCTCAACCGCTCACCAAGGTCAAGCTGCACCGGATCGTTCGATCGGAACGCGCTCGCGCGAATCGCGCTTTGACGGTTATTGCTCACCGTTACATTGCGGATCAGGTCCTCATCCGACGACACAATAATCCGAAGGGGAACCGGAATCTCTTCCCAGGTCTTCTCGTCGATATTGTCGCCGAGATAGTTGTGTTTGAAGAGATAGGCATTCTTCACGGTCTGACAACCGTTCAAGATGCTCGGCTCGCGAATCTCCACCTTGTCCTTTTTCACCGAAGCCGAGAGCGTATAGAGGGTCACACCGTTGTGAAAGATGGCGAAATTGTGCGCCGGGATCCGATCGCCCTTCGCAATGCGCTTGTCGCAGATCGAACGCAACGTCTCCCGCATGTAGCGCGCCGGCCCCTTCTCCATCGATTTATACAAAAAGGCGCGGACGTTCTTCGAAAAGAGCTGGTCGCCGTAATTCTCATAAAGCCTCACGAGATCGGCGAGGCGGCCAATGCCGACGAAGTAATCGACGGAATCATCGGTCGGAAGCTGCACGGTTTCAAAGGTCAGATCCTGCGCCTCGGCGGGAACATGGCCGCCACTCAACGTGGGGCTGATCCCCGACGGGCCCAAAAGCTGGAGCACCACGTGGTGCGCGCCCAAGAGCGAGCGACAGAGAGAATCAAACTTCGCCTTAGCCGTCGAAAAGGCGTTCCACAGAATCTCCGTCGGCTCCTCACTCAAATGGAGCACATAGAAATTCACCTTGAGATTTCGCACCGCCTTCGGGTTATCGCGGAGTGCGCCGACCATGCGGCTCAAGGCATTGTTCTCAACCGTCACATCGGGAGTGCGCCCCTTGAGCCAGGGCGAAATCTCTTTCATGACCCTCTCAAAACCGGAGAGAGCCGCCTTGATATCGTTGCGGCTGTCGCTCATCATCGCGCGCACGATGTGGAGAGTGGAGGTCTTCGAACCCTCCTCGAGGTGGAAACCATCCATCCCCATATTTCCGCCGCCACCCTCACTGCGGGCGTTTGCATCGAGCGGCGACAATTGGAAAGTCTTTGAGATCCACCACGCCGCGAAGGCGTCGTCGGCCGATCGTCCGATCGGATTATTCTTATAATATTCAGTGACTTGCGCGTGAATCAGGTCTCGTTTTGCCATGGGGGTCCCTCAATATGAGGCCTACTTATGGCCCGAAATCGGGTTCTGGATCAACTAAAAAAGATGTTGCGCGTTACGAGTGAAGTCACCGGAATGGCTTAGCTTTTTCCTGCCACGAACCGATCAATCACGGCCTTCACGGGCTCAACGCGATCGATCCCCTCCACACTTTTGCCGGCCTGGTAATAGTCCTTGGTTGAAACCCCTTTGAGCGAGCTCCGTTTCATCGCAACAATCGCACGAACGTTATAAAACAGCCGAATCCAGTGCCGCGTTTTGCGGTGCCTGAAAAGCCAGCGCGCCAGAGGGCCGACCTTAAGGCCCACCCGGTCCACGTAAGGAGTCCGAATCACCGAAAGCGGCACGCCCGTCACCCTCTCCGTCTTCACAATGTCGCCTTCAGCGGCCGCGATGATGGCGTCCTTGTAATCCTTGTGGGAATTGCATTCGAGAGTCGCGATGAATCGCGTCCCCATCTGAACACCGTCGTATCCGATCGCGAGCGCCCGTTGGAAATCCTTCTCGTTTCCAATGCCACCCGCGCAAATGAGAGGCAAACCAAGGGGCTTGAGCTGATCATAGAGCCCCTGAGGGTCGAGCGACCCGGCGTGGCCACCAGCCCGATTATTCACACAGATGAGTCCGTCGATGCCAAGCCTCACCACCTTGTCCGCCCATTTTCTCTCGGTGACATCGTGAAAAACGACACCCCCCTTCGGCTTCACCCTTTCAATCACCCAGGTGGGATTCCCGAGCGCCGTGATGAAGAAGCGGACTCCCATCTCTACCGCAATGTCCACCCACGCCTTCATCCGATCCTCGTAGACCTTCGCATTCTTCTCGACGATCACGTTGAAGCCCACCGGCTTTTTCGTGAGCGACCGGATCTTTTCGATCCCCTTACGAAGGTCGTATTCATGCACATAGGTCAACGAGATCGGTTGGATGATCCCTAGCCCGCCCGCGTCCGAAACGGCCGCAACCAGCTCCGGATTGCTGCACGGGTACATCGCCCCGCAGATGATTGGGTATTCCACCTTCGCAAGCTTCGTGAATCGCGTCTCCATCAAACGGCCCCTTTTCGCGCGGAGCCAATCTCCCAAGAGGCGATCACATCGGCCACACGAACGCCCGAGCCATCCACGAGATCTGCCTTCACCTGAAAGGGCCCATCCTGATCGGGAAACGCGGTCCGGCATTCGCACGAAATCCGCCCGCGCGCCTTCTTGTGAAAATGGATCGTAAAAGCGTTCACGATTCCCCGCCGGCCCGCCGGCATCGCCGTGAGCACCGCAAGCCCCGTGACCAATTCACCGAGATTCGCCAAGGCGATGGCGTGAACGCTTTGAAACGGGTTGCGCAGGCATTTGCGATCCCGCATGGACGCCCTCGCAAACCCCAGTTCGAGCTTTTCCACATCCGGGTAGATCGAGCTCGAGTAAGGCGCAAAGCGTCTCACCGCAAAGCGAAAGAGAAAGCGCCCAATGAGCGGGATGCGTTGGAACGCCAGCCAGGTCTTCAAGATGATCATGGAGCAAATCTATACGAAGCCGTGCACTTGATCTATCTTTAGACGAATGGCCTTCGACCTCGCCGACATCCGAAAAGCTCGCGAACGGATCAGCCCCTACACTCGGCGAACTCCGTTTCTGCCTTTCGAAAATCTTTCCAAAAAAACGGGAAAGACCATCTGGATGAAATGCGAAAGCCTCCAGAGAACCGGATCATTCAAGATCCGGGGAGCCGCCAACTGTATACTCGAAAACATGGCCGCCGCGAAAAAGAGCGGCGTCATCGCCGCGAGCGCGGGCAATCACGCTCAGGGCGTGGCGGCGATGAGTTCACTCCTGGGCATCAAGGCCACGATTGTGATGCCCCAGACCACTCCCGCTATCAAGGTGCAGAACACATCGGCGTGGGGAGCCAAAATTGAGCTGTCCGGCGAATCTTACAACGACTCCTACGTTCGGGCCCAAGAACTCGCCAGGAGCGATGGCCTCGTCTTCGTTCACCCGTATAATGATCCCCTGATCATGGCGGGGCAAGGGACGGTGGCGCTCGAGATGCTCGAGGAGAAAGACTTCGCCGGCGTCGAGGCGGTGGTGATTTCGGTCGGCGGCGGCGGGCTCATCTCGGGGTGTGCCACGGTCTTAAGGCAACTCGCCCCTCGCGTGAAGATCTATGGAGTTTCGGCGCAGAATGCCCCCGCGTTCTACAAATCCTTTCAAAGTGGCCAGGTGACGGAGCAGCCGGTGTCACACACCATTGCGGAGGGCGTGGCGACAAAAAAAACCGAGCCCGAAATGCTGGCACTGCTGAAGAAGAATCTCGACGACTTTTTCTCGATCGGGGAGGACTCCATCGCCAACGCCATCTCCACCGTCGCCGAGCACGCCAAGCTGATCGTCGAAGGGGCGGGCGCGCTCCCCATCGCCGCCATTTTGAATGGCCTTATCCCCGAGAAAAACGTCGCCGTCGTCCTTTCGGGCGGCAACATCGACATCCCCGCCCTTTCCAATGCCTTGCAAAGGGGCCTGGTGGAGCAGGATCGGCTTGTGAGGCTTCTCATTTGGGTCCCCGATAGGCCGGGGGGCCTGAATTCGGTGACCGAGATCCTCGCCCAAAGACGGGCGAATATTCTTGAGGTCGTGCACCAACGCATGACACTGCACGCGCCATTCGGCGACACCGAGATCGAGATCGACATGGAGACACGCGGAAAAGAGCATACCGACGAAATTCTCGCGGCCCTTGCGAAAAGCGGCGTCAGAGTGCAACGGTTGGCTTGATGCGCGGAATTCTCTTCCTACTCTTCCCTCTCACACTTTTCGCCGAGGAGTACCAATTCCAAGGCGGCTTCAACTATTCGCCCATCGAGCCGAGCGTGATTCAGCAAGGGGCGCAGTATCGAACGCAAATCTCTAAAATGGTGGCGGCCCAGGCGGGCGCGCGCACGGCCCTTGCCGGCTTTTCCGTGGATCGGATGGAATACATGGGGGCCCTCGACTTCACTCCGGTGCCTTGGGTCTCCTGGGTGAAGATCCACTTTCGTCTCAATCAGCAGGCCATCCTTTCCATAGGAAGTGGGGCAACGGATGTCATGGTGAGCTTCCGGGTGGAGCCTTACCCGTTTTCTTTCTTGGGGCTCTACGCCGAGGGCGGATGGTTTGAACGGTGGGTGGCACTCACAGCCACTCCTCTCTTGCCAGCCATTTCCGCTCAATCGATGCATGATCACGACTTTGCCGTCCGCTTTGGCCTCAACATTCTGCCGGTGAGCTGGCTCCGCTTCACTCTGTCGATTGGTACGATCGAAGAGGTCCTCGTCTACAATTTCAATAATCCCTTTGCTGAGTTGAGAACCACCTACATGACGCCCACGTGGGATATCTTCGGCTTCGGACGCTACAAACTTCTCCTAGGCTTTGGCCAACTCGACGAGTTCGCGGCCGGCGTCGGTGTGGTCTTTAGGCCGCGCGTGATTTAACTCGATAGCCGGAGAACCTTCCGAACCTAGCGCTAGAGAGAATCACTATTGAATCGGGCTTGTTCAGCAACGAACTCTCCTGAGGCCAAAGACGACTTCATGTTACCAGATCTAAAGATCCCACAAGGCGAAGTTACATGAAGCGAAAGAAACCGAATATGATTATACTGCAGAATCTTTTCCAGTCTGGCGATTCTCTCGCCAAGGCGAACATCACCGAGCTTCACCGTGAGAGCAGCCGCAATCTCTCGCGAGAGAGAAAATATACGACGGATCTGTCTTAAGACAGAAATGACAACACCTTTCTATCCAGCCGTAAGCTCGAAAAAATAGTTGCCCCGTGAATCGAGCAACCTAGGGCACAACGTGCAGATTATAGGAGATGTTAGTCCCGTCGACCTTGACCTGGGCGAAGAAAAACTCAGTCAGAGGTGGCATCCGACGTCCGCCACCACCACCGGCGACTACGTAATCCACGTTACCCACTCTTCCGGTGAGAAAGCTGTGGTAGTGGCCGCCGAGCCAACCGCGCACGCCGAGATCCGATGCCATTTTCATCAGACGCAGAGCCTCGCGCGTGTTGGAGAGTTTCAGATAGGTCTGCTGACTCGGCACAACCGGCAGGTAATGGCTCGCGATGAAGGTGTTGGCGGGAGCCCCATTCATCTGAGACCGAATCCAATTGAATTGCTCGGTGCCCACGGTGCCGTCGGCCGTGTCGATCACGAGAAACTGGGAATTACCCGCCTTGAAGGTATACCGATTGGGTCCGAAGTAACGCTGATAGTGGTCCCATCCGGAATCAAAAACATCGTGGTTTCCCACGACGTAGAAGACTCTTCCCTCCATTCCAGCGTTCTTCACTGAATTGGTGACCGCCACGAAATCGGCCTCGACCCCTTTGTCGATGATGTCGCCGAGCAAGACCAGGAAATCGTCCCCCTCATTCTTGGCCTCGGTGAGGATCGTGTCCAACCGAGTCGTGATCTGACGACCAATGTGGAGATCGCCCACAACAGCAAAGGAAAAGTGTTCTTTATCGGTTACGGGCACGGCAGCGGGGATCGAAAAAAGCGCGGGCGTTTTGAGACGACCATCGAGATACGAGTTGGTTCCACAGGAGTGGAGAAAGGGCAGCGAAACAACCAGAAATGCGGCGATTAGCCAGTTCTTCATACAGCTAGGTGGATGCTGGGGTGAAAGCTTTGGGATTTAATCACGTAGTCCTCAAAGAGATGCTGGCGGATGGAGGCCCGAAAGCGCTGGCACTCCTCCTCGTGCGCCCGCTTGGAGAGCGCTCCCGCCCGACGGGCCCGTCGCAAGAGCTTTCTCACCTCCTTCGCCTCCTCCACCGTCTTCACCCCGGTGGGATCAACGCGGTACACGGGCGACTCCTTTTCCAAACTGAGGAGGAGAATGATCGCCGACACCGCCAGGCGATTGTACTCAGCGATGTGGTGCGGATTGAACTGCATGCGGCTGCGGCGATTGACGCCTTTCACAAGCTGCTGCCACCTCTTAAATCGCTGGATAGCGATCATGCTGCTAAAGAGAACCTTGTTGGTCTTAAACGAAAAGATGGTGTCCTTGAGCGCCCCATCGAGGAGACGATCGTGATCGTGGTTCCGGGGGTTGCTCACGATCCGTTCGACATCACCCCACACGCGGTCGCCGAAGGTGTCGTCGAGGCGCACCTCCCAATAGGCGTGACGAAACCGAGTGCTATTGAAATGCTCGACGTTTTGGTAGGGCACGAAGAAATTGTGAGACACTGTGTCCGCCGCCAGGTGTGAGAGATAGCCGTAGACGAACGCGCGCTGGGAGTCGTTGCGCGCGTGCTTCAAAAGACCGAAACCCACATCGAAGTTGTGGCAGTTGTAGATGTACTCAACAAAGGCCTTCCCCAAGGTGATATCCGCCGCGATGCATCCATAGAGATAGTCTTCGGTGTACGTCGTCAAAAGCACGCGCACTGCGGCTGGAAGAAGGGTTGAAAAATGCATCACCTCCTTCGCAAAATACAGATGAGTCGCGGGGGCCCAAGCAAACGTTGTTTCAGGACTTAAGACCATGACCCAAACCACCACCGCCAGCACTCCACTCACTTGAAGTCGATGGTGTTTGGGCTTATTCATGGGGCTCATGCTACCAGAAGAAACGACCAATGCCATCGCACAGGAGTATATTCAACTTTGGAAGGAGTTCGGCGTGGAACCTCAACTCTCCCGTAAGAAACTTGCGGGCCGCGCGCCCAAGGAAAGTGCGCCGCAGCTGAAGGACCTCGAGGACGTGCGGAAGTGGCTCGGCAACTGTCAGCGTTGCCCGCTCTGCAAGGATCGACAAAATATTGTCTTTGGGACCGGAAATCCCAAAGCAAAGCTCATGTTTATCGGTGAGGGGCCAGGAGCTGACGAAGATGCTCAAGGGCTTCCCTTTGTCGGGCGCGCCGGCCAGCTACTCACCAAGATCATCGAGGCGATGGGCTACACGCGCGAAGACGTTTACATCGCCAACATTGTGAAATGCCGGCCACCGCTCAATCGCACCCCTTTGCCCAATGAGGTCGAGGCGTGCAGCCCCTTTCTCAAGGCACAGATTGAATTGGTAGGCCCAAGAATTATCGTGGCGCTCGGACTGACGGCCGCCAGCACCCTCACGCAGATCCCCGGCCCCATCTCCGGCCTGCGCAGCCGATTTCAAAAGCTCGCTTGGAACCCGAAAGTTCCCATCATGCCCACCTATCACCCGGCGTACCTCCTGAGAAATCCGTCCGCAAAAAAACTGGTCTGGGATGATGTGAAGCAGGTGAAGGATTTCCTGGAGGCGAGGGGCTGATGAAGCGATTCTTTCTCGGGGCGCTCCTCTGCAGCGGACTTTTCGGCAACCCTGTGATTCCCATACTCACGGTGAACGATTCGATCAACCCCGGCACCGCTGACTACATCATCAGCAATATCCGTGCGGCCGAGAACGATCATGCCCCCTATTTGATTATCGAGCTCGATACGCCCGGAGGGCTCCTCACCTCCACGCGCCAAATCGTCCAGAAGATGCTCAATTCGCCGATTCCCGTTGTTGTCTTTGTCGGGCCACAGGGTGCCCGTGCCGGATCCGCGGGAGCGCTCATCACCTTTGCCTCTGACGTCGCAGCGATGGCTCCCGGCACCAACATTGGCGCAGCTCACCCGGTGGTTCCAGGCAGTGATAAAGTTGACTCCACGATGAACGAAAAGATGACCAACGACACCGCGGCCTTCGCCGAGAGCATCGCCAAGGCCCGCGGACGCAATCAGGCCTGGGCCGCCAAGGCCGTCCGCCACAGCGAATCGATCATCGCCGACATTGCGCTTCGAGAAGGCATCATCGATATGGTCGTCGACTCTCGTGAGAACCTTCTGCAGCGCCTCCCGGGCTTCAAACTGCGGGCCGCGAAGAATGATCTCAAGTCCCTCGTCCAGGGCATCACGGCGTCAAAAGAGATCCCCATGTCGATTAAGAATCGGCTCATCAGTTTTTTTGCGGACCCCAACCTGGCCTACATGATCATGTCACTCGGTGGGCTCTGCCTCTGGGTTGAAATCTCCCACCCAGGCCTCATCTTTCCAGGAGTGCTCGGCGCGATCTGCATCGTATTGAGTTTGATCTCGTTTCAAATGATGCCCATTCACTATGGCGCCCTGGCCTTCATTCTGCTCGGCATGGGAATGATTATCGCCGAGCTCTTTCTTCCCGCCTTTGGGGTGCTAGGTATTGGAGGGCTTGTCTCCTTTATCCTCGGCTCTATCTTTCTCATGGATACGGGAATCCCCGATTTTCAATTGAGCCTCGGCCTGATTCTGTCGATTGCCACAACGCTGGCGGCCGCCGCGTTTGTTCTCGGGACTCTCGTTTGGCGCGCTCGAAGGACCCAGGTGAGATCTGGGGTCGAAACCCTCGTCGGCCAGTTTGCTGAAGTGCGCGAAGCGATCTCCGAGACGGGCGGCAAGGTCTTCATCCAAGGAGAGCTCTGGAGCGCGTCGAGTAGCTCGGGCGAAGCCATCCCAACTGGCCGCAAGGTCAAGGTCATAGCCCTCAAGAGCCTCGCGCTCGTTGTCGCTCCCGTGTGAACGTGGAGTTTTTGAAGTTCTCGGAGTCTCGGGCTACCATTGGCTCATGTCCAGGGAACTCGAAACTGCCATCCTCAAAGTAACCAACATGTTTTCAACCGTGCAGTTGGTCATTCTTTACGGCTCGCAGGCCAGGGGGACTGAAACGAGTGGTAGCGACATTGACTTGGCCATTGCTGGCGAAAGGCGCTTCGGCCCCGAAGAGCTCGTTGAGATTCAAACACGATTGTCGAATTCCTCTGGTAGAGAGATCGACCTCATCGATCTGAATGTAGCCACTGGCACGGTCTTCAAAGAGGCGTTGGTGACGGGAAGAATTCTTCTCAACACGGACAGTGAGCTCTACGCTCGAATTTTGAGCCGCCTAGTTTTTGAGGAGGCTGACTTTGAACCGCATAGAAGGCGCCTTCTTGAAGAACAGAGAAAAAAGGTACTTGGCTAATGGATGAAGTAATTCTTCAAAAGATCGATTCTCTCGTCCGTTGTGTACTGAGATTGCAAACTAAAGCACCGTTCTCTCTAGAAAAGTTGAAAAAGGATATCGATCTTCAAGACATTGTTATTATCAACTTGGAACGTCTTGTTCAGATCAGCGTCGACATCGCCATGCGAGTTGTCTCAAAGCGGAACTTTCAGCCAGCACCAGCCACCATGAGCCAAGCCTTCGAAGCCCTGGGCAGAAACGGGGTTCTCCCCGAGGACCTGGCCACGCGACTTCAAAAGGCGGTCGGCTTTAGAAATCTTTGCGTCCACGAATACGACAAGATCAACTGGGAAATCGTGCTGACGATTCTCACAAAGCACCTCGACGACTATCGCCAGTTCGGAAAGATCACCTCTCAAATCGCGAAAGAATAGCTCGGTGCCCTGCTCCATTGGCGCGGAATATGCAACGCTAATGAGAAAGAGGTGAGCATGTCGCCTAATCCAACCGGCGCGATCAGTGCTGTGACGGGCGGTCCCCCAGAAGAGATGAACGAAATGCCCCCCGAAGCGATCGATTTGGGAGGGAGGCCAAATGCAACACAGCTGGCTCACTCTGAATCACGGCGGGCTATCTCCCCGTTCCAGCGAATTGCCTGGTTGGTCACTCCTTTTGCCCGCGATACGGGAGCACTCCACCGCACGGCCAACACCATCCGAGCCCTGACTCAAGGGGACGACGCCGTTGAGGTACTCCCTGTGTGCGCCACAAGTGATCTCCAGAACAGGGCGCACCCGGAAGACTTTTTCCACGGAAAGGACTTCGGACTGTCCGGCTTGCAAAAGATCCGAAGTCTTCCGCACAAGGGTGACTACGCGGAAGCGGCGGCCCTCACGCTGGACCATTTTGCGTCGGATGTGCAGGCCGATCTGATCACGGTGAGCAGCCACACGCTCGATTCCAAGTCCCACGTATGGACACTCGGCTTCACCGAAATTTTGAGCTCACTCAGTGAGCGCCCGGTGCTCTCTATCAATTCGGCCGCTGAGGTGCCGGAACGATTTGATCATGTGCTCTTCGCGACCGATTGGGCCGCGGATTCCCGTGCGACTTTCGAGAAGCTCGTAGCGTTTGCTGAGGTCGCCCACTTCCGTATCACCCTGTTTCACAACAAAGAGATGACCCCCATCGAGCACGACGCCTTCGCAGCCCCATTCCTCGGCTGGGGCATCGAGAAGTATTGGGAGTCGCACCAGGAACACGCGTTGGGGCTCGGGCGGGAGTGGCGGAAATGGGCGCGCGAGCGAGGAGTTGAGGCCTCACTCGCCGTTGAGAGCATATCAGGCAGCCTTGGACGGGCGATCATCGAAAAGGCCGACACGCTTGGGTGCGATCTGATAGCACTCACTAAGCGCCCTCACCGCGATCGGTTTCGCAACTCTCCGTTGAGCCGCGTGATCTACCGAGCCCATTGCCCAACCCTATTGATGGGGGATATCCGCGACACGGCCCTACTAATGAGGTCATAAGTAAGTAGACGTACGAGATGGGTGATAAGAATGCCACCGCGAGGAAGACGAAAAAAAGGCCCGGAGGCGGCCCAAAAGGGCCGTTGAGGACCTTTTTCTTCGGCTGACGAAGTCGGCGGGGTTCTTAGCGCCCATCGCAGTGTCTACTTACTTATGACCTCATTAGTAAGGGCGCTCTCAGTTGACAAGCCAGCACGCGCGGCGGAACGTCTGTTCCAAATCGTTGAATGGAGTTCACTATGCTGTTCTCGTTTCCTCTCATCATCTTCGTCGGTGTTGGCATGCTCCTTCTGTCATCGCTCAAAATTCTTCAGGAGTATGAGAAGGGCGTGATTTTTCGTCTAGGCCGGCTCATCGGCGCCAAAGGCCCCGGCCTCGTGGTCATCATCCCGTACATCGATCGCATGGTGAAGGTCAGCCTTCGCGTGGTCACGACCGATGTTCCACCGCAAGATGTCGTGACCAAGGACAACGTCTCGATTCAGGTGAATGCGGTTCTGCTTTTTCGAGTGGTCGATCCTATCAAGGCAATCAACAACGTGGAGAGTTTTCTCGACGCCACCTATCAGTATGCGCAGACCACGCTGCGATCGGTGCTGGGGAGTGTGGAGCTCGATGAGGTGCTCGCCGAGCGCGAAGCGCTGAATAAGCGCATCCAGGAGATTTTGGATCACCACACCGACCCGTGGGGTGTGAAGGTCACGGCGGTTGAGATCAAGCAGGTGGATCTTCCGAAAGAGATGCAACGGGCGATGGCGGGGCAGGCCGAGGCCGAACGTCAGAGGCGCGCCAAGGTCATCAATGCGGCCGGTGAGGCCCAGGCGGCCGAGAAGCTCACGGAGGCGGCGGCAAAACTTCAGCAATTTCCGGCGGCGATTCAATTGCGCTATCTCCAAACTCTTCAGGAGATCGCCTCGGAAAATAACTCGACCACGATCTTCCCCGTGCCGATCGATCTCTTTCGGCCTTTCATCGATCGGCTTCATTCGAAGCCTGAAGTTTAATCTCTCAGCTCACTGGGCGGGTGCTTTTGGCAATCCACCTTCACCGACCGCCCAAATCGCGCCTCCGCCCAGGCGAGCTTACGGGGAGCCAGCAACTGCCCTCGCCAACAAAAGCGAGCCGGGACCACAAAATAGGCAGCCACGTGGTCCGCCAGGTCCTCTCCTAGATTGTTTCTTTCCAAACTCTCACCGTAGCTCCGCTGGGTCACAAAGCCATCCAGGCCAGCCGCCTCATTCGCGAGCACCGCATCGGGCAGAATGGAAAAGGGCGACTCATTGGACATGTGCACCAGCGAGTCTACCCAGGCCCCGAGCACCTTGGTCTTAGGCGGAGACAATTTTCCTTGGGCCGTCTGCCACCCCGAAAGCGCTCCGAACTCAGCGAGTGGGTCCCGCGCTTCAATCTTTTCATTCGCCACCCAGACATGGGCAAGCTCATGAACTAGCACGAAATCAGAGAGGGCGCTCTCCACCTTTAACAGATCGAGAGACAAAACAAGCGTGGCTATCTCCGGGATGTAGGCGGCAACCCCCGCCCGTTTCGTCGTCACCACGCGAAACAGCGCGCGGGAATTCCAAAAACCACAGAGTTCGCTCGGGCAGATCTTCTCGATAATCTTTGTGAGACGCTGGGTGGAATTGGTCCCGAGAACCGGGACTCCCCGGACAACCGCGTACCCCCCAAAAGCTTTCTTAAGATCGCCTCGCACGCGCGGGTGATTGGCCTTCAATTTGACCGCTAGTTTCTTGAACTCTGTCGACGGCACGAGGAAGGCTCGAAAGAACAGCTCGAGATCATTTGGATCGGTTGGAACCGCGCTGAGCTGCTCCAGATAGAGGCGTTGCAAACGAGAACGACGCGCTCCCACGGATGCTTCTGCCCGGCAGGGATCGCTGAAAGTCTGCTCAAGCTGAATCAACGCCTGGATGATCTGGTCCGACCCGGTGGGCTTTTCAGGAATGGTCTTGAGCTTCTCCAGGCACACATCTGCCCCACAGAGGGCGCAAAGGAAGAACCCTCCGATGAGAAGCAGTTTTTTCAAGAAGACCTATCGCTGATAACGGCGTTGGACTCCGTCGAGAAACTCGTAGAGCGCCCGGGTCGTCTCTTCGACGACAACAACTGCCCGCTCACTGGCGGCTTCGTCCTGACAAAGCTGAGTCAGGATGTCGCCTTCGGTGTTGGAGTGCTCGATGTCGTAGTGCTCGTGCGCCTTGAAGAAGGCGAGCGCCGACGGCTGCTCCAGACCGTAGAAGCACTTGAGCCCCTCGCGCTTGGTGCGCGCCACTTCAGGCTGCTGCTTTTCATAAGCATAAAGAGCGGCCAGTCCATCAATAGGATTCGAGGAGTTCGCAAATTTTCGATAGGTGCGCAGAAGAAACTCGGTCTCATCTGAGTGAAAGTGACCCTTCACTTCGGCCCGATCCACGCCTAAACCTTCCGCGAACTGAAGCCACAACTCGGGGTGATTCTCCCCGCCGGCCTCTTCGTGGATCAGGTTGTCGAGCAGAGCACGCCGATGGTCGGCGTTTTCCATTTTCGTGTGCACCGCCGAGATATAGCGGGGGAATTCCTTTTCAAAGGAGTAGTACTCTTTCGCATAGCCCTGCAATTCGGCCTTGGCGAGCTTGCCTTCCTGCCAGCGAACGTAAAAATCGTGACACAAAAGAGGACGACTCGCGATGACCGCATCCAATTTGGCTCTTAATGTTTGCATGCTCACCTCTTTTTCCGAAATTGCCCCCACTCTATAAAGGAGGAAGGCCCCGGTCAATCGCGCTTGCAAACGCTCCCCGAAACACTGTAACACCCTGCAATGACACACGAAGAGCAAAGTCAGTGGATGGCGCAAGCCATCGCGCTTGCCCGCCAGGCCGAGGCTGAGGATGAGGTCCCGGTGGGAGCTCTGTTGGTTTGTGACGGAAAAGCTCTCGCGGAAGGTAGGAATCAGCGAGAGCGCGCTGGACGAACTCTGGGCCACGCCGAGCTCATCGCGCTCGAACACTACAACCAGAAATCGAAATCCTGGCGACTCCCCGAAGGGGCCACACTATTCGTCACGGTGGAGCCGTGCCTTATGTGCACCGGCGCGATGATCTCCGCGCGCGTGAGCGCGATCTGTTTTGGGTGTGCCGATACCAGGAATGCTGGGCTCTCTCGCGTTCGGCCTTTGATCGAGGAGGGGGTCTTCGACCACCGGTTTGCCACGATTGTCGAGGGGGTGCGGAAAGAGGAGTGCTCGCGGCTGCTCAGCGACTACTTCAGGAAAAAACGCGGAGCGCTCTAATCCTCCGTTCGCTGCGCGGCCTGGACGTGGGTGTCCTCGGCTAGATCTTGCGGCCGTGCAGACAATGGAATCTGGAACGTCTCCCGTATAGAGCCTGTCATCGTGCCGCTACTATCGAGGTAGGGAACCAAACGTTCCTCTTCGGCGTTTAATCCCTCTATTGCCGGCGCCCGATCGATCGCCATCTCGGGATCATCTTCATCCACAGCGGCAAATGCCGGCGTCAGGGTCAACAAGGCCACAAGAAAGGCTGTCGTTTTCATGTCTTCTTATTCTAATACCTGGGCACCGAGGAATCGACCGTTAATGACCAGGCCTCAATGCCACCTTGGATATTCTGGACATTCGTAAAGCCGCTTTGACGCAGAAATCCCACAGCGTGCGCGCTCCGCACGCCGTGGTGGCACAGGACTGCTATCTCATCATTCGGATTCAGTTCGCCCACCCGCGTCGGCAGATCTCCCAACGGAATGTGCTTCCCACCAATATTGGAGAAGTTCCATTCCTCTAGCTCGCGCACATCGAGAACGCAGATATTCTCCCCATTTTCGAGCCGGGCCTTCAACTCCTTGGGAGTCACTTGGCCTTGACTTTGACAACAAGCGTCGCAGCGGCGTGCTTTGGATGGAATTGGCAACCGATGGGGTATTCACCCGGTTTGAGCGACTTCGGAATCGTAACCGGCGCGGGTTCAAATGGCGTGTTGCGGTTCACCTGACCGGCGATCTTGAGCACTGGAATATTCAAGCCGTGAAAATCGAAACCGCCCTCAAGCTCGTGCGTAGCCCGAAACCGCACCTTCTCGCCTTGGGTCACCTCGACCTTTTCCGGCATCCAGTGTATGACCTCGCCGACCTTCTCGGTTTTAAGCTCTACGACTCGAGGCTCGGTCTTAGCCGCGAAGGCTGCAAATGTTACAATCAAAGAAAGAAAGATTATGCTCTTCATTGGGCGAATACTGACATAAGAATCTCGGAAACGACAAGTGGACAAAATCATCTGTCTAGGCCGTAACTACCCCGAACACGCCAAAGAAATGGGGGGGAATCCCATCGAACGCCCCGTCCTCTTTCTCAAGCCACCGTCGGTGCGTCGCCAGATCGGAAAAAATGGCGACCGGATCTCAGTCGCGCTTCCGCGCCGTGATTCTTCGGTCCACCCTGAGTGCGAAATCATCGTCTGGATCACCCAGGGCGGGCAGAATCTCACTGTCGAGGAGGCGGGGGCCCGCATCGGTTGGGTGACGCTCGGACTCGACGTCACGCTTCGCGATATTCAGGCCACGGCCAAGAAGGCCGGTCACCCGTGGACCGTTTCCAAGGTTTTCAGGGATTCCGCGATTGTTGGTCCGTGGTTCGCGGTCAGCGAATTTCCGAATTACAAGGAAACTGAGTTCCGTCTGCTTCAGGGAGAGAAGGCGCGCCAAATCGGCGATCCGGGACAGATGATGTTCTCCCCCGCCGAAGCAATCGCCTACGCGAGCGAAAACTTCCCCCTGAACCCCGGCGATATTCTCTTCACGGGAACTCCGGCGGGGGTAGGGCCCGTAGTGGCAGGTGATGTTGTTCGCCTTGTCTGGGGGAAGATGAATTATGAGGTGGCCTGGACTTGAAACGCCACATCGCCATCGTTGACCCCGCCGTTCAACGCCCGGAGCTCAACGCCTTCAATCAGATGAGCCGCCTCTCGCCCGCGCCGCTCACCTACCACCTGCCCGCAATGCATGGCATGCAGAGCTTGAATCATCAGCCACCCGACACGGTGATGGGAATTGTCGTCTTAGGGAGCTTGGCGAGTGTTCACCATAAGGATCCGTGGCAGGTCGAGCTGGGTCAGTGGTTAAAACCCTTTCTCGAATCGGGCACGCCGACCCTGGGGATCTGTTTCGGACATCAATTCATCGCCTCACTTCTGGGCGGCACCGTCGGCTATGCTCGGCCGGATAAGACGAAATACCAGGGCTGTCGTCAGATTTCATTGAGCGCCAATCCGCTCTGGGACAACAAGCCACTTCAAGGCTACCTGTGTGTGTCGCACGAAGAGACGGTCTCGAGCGTGCCTTCGGAGATGGAGATTGTCGGAGTGAGTCAGGAGATTCCCACTGAAGTCCTCGCCCATAAAAAACTGCCGGTGTGGACGTTTCAGTCGCACCCCGAGGCTACGATGGGATTCTTAGAGCGGCGAAAAATTGATCCGGGGCTACCCAAACCCTACGAGTTTGGACAGAGACTAGTAAAACTGTTTCTCGAATTCGCCTCTCGGGGGCGATAGGAGGCAAGCGATGGAAAAGCTGAAAATGGCCATTGTGGGGTTGGGAACCAGCGCATCGCAGTGCCACCTCCCCAATCTGCTGAAACGGTCGGATGTGGAGATTGTGGCACTTGCCGATATTTCCGAAGAGCGGCGAAGCAGCATTCCCACTCTCCTTCCGGAAGCGCGGCTCTACACGGACTATGAATCGCTGCTGGCATCCGAAGCAGGGTTGGATCTGCTGGACATCGCGACACCGCCCTACGTCACCGCCGAGATCGCCCGCAGCGCCTTAAGGCAGGGTATTCATGTTTTGTGTGAAACGCCCGTTGGCCTGTCCATGAATAGCACTAAGACTCTCCTGGATGACGCTCGCCAGGCCGATCGACTGGTCTTCCCGTGTACGACGCTCAGATTCGCGCCCATTCTTCAAATGGCCACGTCTATCATCGAATCGGGAATTTTGGGACGCATTCGCTCAGTAACGGTGCAGTCTTTTTTGGGCAGCCTTCCCAGGGGAATCGCCGACTGGCGCCCCGACTGGCGACGTGAGAATCGCTTCAGCGGTGGTGGCGTGACTCTGAGCATGGCGAGCGAAATTCTCCCCGTGATTTTCGATTGGCTTGGCGACTCGCCGTTATCGGCGACAGCCAAGATGACTCGTAATGATAATGATCACGACACTGAGAACACCTGCTCGGCTGTGCTGACATATCCTCAAGGCACCGCCTCGATTCACATGAGCTGGACTGCGGGGCTAAGCAAATTCCTCGCAACTCTCCACGGCGAAAAGGGCGCACTCGTTATCGACGACGACCGCCTCGAAATCTCCCGCCGTGAAAGCAATGCAGGGCCATCGTCGGCAGGACACCGCGAAGGTACGCCACCAGCAAATTCTCTCGAGCGCCGAGAGATTCCGTCACAGTGGGTCGATCCCACCCGCGCCACCTGGTTCGCACCTCTCCTCGATTCATTCCTCAAAACCCTCCGCGGCAACCGCTCCCACGCCGCGCTCCTCGAATCCCATCACGCGTTGATCGTGATAGACGCGCTCTACCGCTCCGCCGCCTCCCAATCCCGCGAAACGCCAATGACCTGGGATCCCGTGTAGGGCAGCACCTTCGCTGTTTTGTGAGAGGCCTCACTTCACCCGGTGTCACCCTTCTACTCTCGGATCAAAAATCCAGCCCTTCCTCCGACACATCCGACTCGTCGAGGTAATGGCACCACCCTTCACAGGGCTTCCGACTCCCCGAGATGACCGGGCCGCCCTGCCTCCGACGGGCCCAAGAGTCTCATGGACCATCGAGTGGTGATGCGAACGCAGCGTGCGCAAGTTTTCCGGCTCATGAGTACCACCGATCGAAAGTGGGATGATGTGATGGACATGCGTGAATCGCGTCTCTTCACAACGAGTTCCATCGGATCTCAAATGGGTGCACCTCCCACGATCCCGAGCGTTCACAATGTGCAAACTCGCCGCCGGGATTTTTTCCGTCACCTGGTCCAATTTGGCACCGAAAAGAGTTCTTGAGACTTGTGATGCCATAGGTAAAGGGTCATTCGACGTCGCGCCCGCCTTTAATTCACTGAGCGGTGCCGTTTGGTTCCCACTCGCAACTTGCGCAGCCCTCTGCTTCGCCAAACTTCTCTCGGCCCTCTTCACAGGATCATGTTTCTCAAGATAGCAGTCGGCCATCGCGGCAACCACATCTTCCCAACGAACATTTTCCTTCTGTTTCCCAAGAAGAACTCGCACTCGATTGAGCTTTTGATCCAATTCCCGGCTGATTCCCAGTTTCATCTCCAGTCGCTCAGCCGAAACCGGCTTGATCATTTCCTGGACGGTTTCTCTTGGATTGGCCTTCGCCACCTCCAGCTCAAGCGATCGCTGAGAAAGTGTTTTGGCCTTATTCAGCCAATCCTGTTTGTTCGTCCCATTGATGACTCCCGTTATTTTCTTGGCCATGGAAACGGTGAAATCACCATTTGCCACCGCCGACTTCAATTCCGGAATCTCTTTGGCTTTTCTCGCAACGCTGATGAACTGGAACGCCAAAGCATCTGACAACCTCAGCGCCGAAACCGTATAGGCGAACAAGCTCGCATGACCCATCTCTCGATAAACTTTGCGTTCATCCACTCTCTGCAAGGCATCCAGCAATGCGGCCTCGGCCCGCTTAAAATTCCCTGCACAGCGAAGAGCCTCTCCATGAATCTGCTGAATCGTCATAACACAACCTCCTGAAACTTCCATATCATGGGGTTTTGCCATCGATTCTAACGACCGCCATCAAGAAAGAAGGAATCCATTCGACATTTTTCAGAATATATTTCAGGAAGACGGCCGTAACCGCAGTAGCGACCAAGAGATTAGATTTTAGAAAAGAGATGCCTCCATGTGCGCACGCCCCTCCAGAATCTCGTCAACAATATTCTCAATCTATTTTTCGAGGGGTCATCAGAAAGATCGAGGCCGGCGCAGCCGCTTTCTTGGCCGCAGCCAAGAATGTCGCAGAGCCTTGATCTTTCTGATGACCCGGCGGGTAATCGAGGAACACCCGCCCCCCCTTTGCCAAATCCCGCTTTTACCAACATACTTTTCCCATGAAAAAAACGGCCTTGCTCCTCACCCTTGGACTCGTCACCAGTTGCGCCAATCTTTCCACGCTCCAAACGGCGAGAACGGTCCCCCCAAAAACAATTGAAGGCTTTTTCGGTGGCGGCAGCTACCAGAGTCCGCAATTCAGCGATCTCGTCAACAAGGCCACCGGCTCGTCTGAAAAATTGAATCTTCCGTATGTGGAGGTGGGGGCCCGCTACGGCATCATTGATAATCTCGACGTCGGCGCCAAGATCACTATCATCGGCACCATGGCGGCCGACGCCAAATACCGGTTGCTTTCCCTCGGCGGATTTGACATCGCGACCGGCCTCTCCCTCGGCTACCTCACGATTTCGCAAGACACCAAGGCGACGACCGGCTCGACCACGACCGCCACGATCATCGACACGATGGTTCCGCTCTATGTCAGCTTTGAGCCGATTGAATGGTTTGCGATCTATGCGTCCCCCAAAATTTGGGGGCGCTTCGTCTCGGGCACAACCACGACCTTTGCCACGTTTTATGCCGCCACCGCCGGCGTCAAGCTGGGCAAAAATTTCGGTGTGATGCTCGAGGCCACCCAGGGGAACTCTCTCGGCGGCGTCGAATTCTCGATGACTCAGGTCAACGCCGCCTTCTTCTTCCAGATCAGTCCTCCCGAGGCGGTGAAGCCAGCGGCCGAAAAAGCTTCTTAGAGCCTATCCCAAAATCCTTTCTACTCGGTGCGGTCAAAATGACCTGGCTCTTAGTATCCCACCCGGCTCCGATGTTCCAAGAGCGCGTCTACAATAGGCCTTGAGAAGTATCGATCGCGCACGTGGGAAGGAACGTTGTCTTTTCCCAGCTGTTCCTGGAGAAAAATGTAAACATCCGCTTCGAGCAAAGCCCTCCTCATCAGCGGCAGGGATAAATTTTCCTGACTGCCAATGATCGCCTTGAGATCACTCTCTAGCTCGGCCTGACTGCCGTTCCGGGCCAGGCGACCGTCTCCTTCCAATTTGGTAAGGCACCTCGAAATGGCCCCCTGAAGGTTACCATCTGCCCCTTTTTGCGCCGCGAGAAGAAGCGGAACCAATCCGGGATCTAAATTGCCATTCAGAATCTCCCACGCAAGCCCAGCCGCCAAATTCTCCCTAATGTGTCCAGCTAGGTCGCTGGCAAATGCTCGGTCACTGAGTGCATGGCTGACCATCGGAAACCCAGAGGCCTTTTGGTTCACGACTTGCATTTGATGGCCAACCTCCTCAAGTATTAGCCTAACCCTTTCCCTCTCTATCTCCCCCCTCAATGGATGATTCCGGGGAACCGTATCCGCAATCGAGACCGTGCCGACTCCGATCTCTGAGCCCATCTTGGCTGTCTCGGCCTTCAGTCTGGCGTGCGAGAAGGAGGCTAATTGATTCAAAGTGAAAACGAGGGCTTTCGGATCACCCATGAGCTGATCTGCGACAGGGCGTGTGATCATATTCCGTTCGATATCCACATGGACATCGTACGCTCCCACTCCAAGCCCTTCGATAAAACCCGTTGTCTCCATCAGCTTGAACGCATCATTCCATCGACCCTCATGGGTCGCCTTTCGAACTCGCGCCAGTCGATTGTCCATCTGCTTTAGCGAATCCGCCGCGTAGATTGGGCCCATGTCCTGGACCGAAACAAAAATCACACCCTCGATTGCGGGCCCATGCGGTGAACTCCGATAAACAATCATCTCCCCGCGAAAATGCCGAAAGGTCCCACCCTCGCCGCCGCACTTGGGTTGATCCCCCGCTTCGACTCGCCAAGTCACCAAGGCTGCTATGAGAATCCACACTGGAATCATTGACCTTAATTATAAGCCAGAATAAACCTAGGCCATACGGCTCGGCCCTGCGCGATGGAATCTTGTGAACTCCGTCAGGTCCGGAAGGAAGCAGCGGCAACGAGTATTTTATGCGCCGCAGGTCACCCGAGCCTCCTTTTTTTCGGTAGCCCAGCCTATGGAATACTTAGCCATTGCCAGAAAATGGCGGCCTCAGGAATTCGGCGATCTTGTGGGGCAGGCCCATGTTGTCCAGACTCTGAAGAACGCCATCCGTTTGGGACGCGTGTCGCATGCCTACCTTTTTTGCGGCGCGCGCGGCGTCGGTAAGACGAGTGTCGCGCGTATTTTCGCTAAGAGTCTGCGTTGCACTCAGCCCATCGATGGCGTCGCTTGCCACAAGTGCACCGAGTGCATTGCGATCGCCGAGAGCCGTTCGGTCGATGTGGTCGAGATCGACGGCGCCTCCAATAACGGCGTCGAGGCGGTGAGAAGCCTGCGCGAAAATGTGGCTTACGGCGCCGCGACTGGCGCCTATAAGATTTACATCATCGATGAAGTGCACATGCTTTCGCTGAGCGCCTTCAACGCACTTCTTAAGACACTCGAAGAGCCACCGCCCTATGTCGTTTTCATTTTCGCCACGACCGAGGTTCAGAAGATCCCGCAGACGATCCTGTCGCGGTGTCAGCGCTTTGAGTTTCGCCGGCTCACGCAGGGGCAGATCGTCGAACGCCTGAATCAGGTGCTGACAGCCGAGCAGATCACACTTTCCGAAGAAGGGGTGCGGCTGCTCGCAAGCCACGCCGATGGCAGCCTCCGGGATGGTTTGTCGCTTTTGGATCAGGTCCTCTCCTATTTTGGCCCCTCCGGAAACCGCACCTTTGATGAAGCAGCAGTGGTAGAAGCGCTCGGTGTTCATGGCACCGCCGAAATCCGGGGTTTTTTGAGTGATGTCCTGGGGAAGAATATCCCCGGCCTCCTCACCCGGATCGAGACGGCCTACGTCTCGGGAATGGATCTGAAAAATTTTGCAGAGCACTGCCTGGAAGATCTGCGCCTGCTCTATCTCGTCGTCCTCGCCCGCGACGCACGCTCCGGCCTTTCCAGTGAATCACTCGATATTTCGCCACAGCACCTGATCGATCTCCAAAAAATCGCCGAGCATACAGAGCTCGTCGCCATCGAACGGATGGCCCAGATACTCTCCAAGACTATTGACCAACTCGGCTGGTGCGCCCAGCCCCGTTTTGCCCTCGAAATGGCGGCGGTCCGGATGACAAAGCTGGATCGCTTGGAGGAGATGGAATCGTTCGAGGCGCTACCCACAGCCGCGGCTTCCGCTGGACCGGCGGCGGGGCAACCAACGGCCGCCCCGGCTCCCATCGTGCGCCATTCTCAGCCGCCGCAAAATTTTCGGCCGGCACCAACACCCGCTCCAACGGGAGCCCAGCGGCCCACCGGCCCGCCCAACTTTTCCGAGTCTCGTGAGGTGCAAGGCGATCCACGCGATCCCAGAAACGAGATGCGTTCCGCGAGCGCCGACCCCCAGACCGCCTGGAAGGGTTTTGTCGAGACCGTGATCAAGAAGCGGCCTCTTTTAGGTGCGCTCCTCTATCACGCCAATTTTGAGATCACGACCGAGGGAAATGCCCGCACCATCACACTCGCCTTCCCGGCCGGCAGCTTTTATGAACGCCAAGCCTCCGAAGGAAAAAATCGCAAAGAGATCGAAGACAATCTAAAGACCTTCTTCGGCCCCAGCACCCACTTCATTCTCAATAATGAACCCTTGCGCGCTCGGCCCAGCCTCGAGGCCGCGCGCATGGAAGAGGAGAAGAAACTGCGGGATGAGGCCCTGAGCCACCCATCGGTTTTGAAGACCAAAGAGATCTTCCAGGCCGAGGTGATCGAGGTTAATCTGGAAAACCGAGATGGCTAAACAACAAGAAAACCCCGGCGCGCTCGGAAATCTGATCGAAGCCCTCAAACAATTGCCGGGTATTGGTGAAAAGACAGCGACACGGCTCGCCTATTTTGTGTTGCGGCAGCCCGTAACAGTGGCCCAGTCCATTGCCGAGAGCTTGATCGCCGCCCGCGAGCAGCTCCATACCTGCCATGATTGTTGCAACTTCACCGAGACCGAAGTCTGCCCGATCTGCTCCGATCCCAGTCGACAGGAGTCGATTGTGTGTGTCGTGGAACAGCCGTCCGATCTCGCGGCCTTTGAGAAAAGCCGCCACTACCAAGGGAAGTACCACGTGCTGCATGGCATCCTTTCGCCGCTCGATGGTGTCGACGAGAGCAAGCTGAAGGTGAAGGAATTAATAGAGCGCGTTAAGTCAGGGAAGGTGCAGGAGGTGGTCCTGGCCACCAACCCCACGGTCGAGGGCGACACAACTGCGTTGTATATTGCCCGCCTCATCAAATACAATGGAATCAAGGTCAGTCGAATTGCGCACGGCATTCCAGTGGGCTCCGAGATCGAATATCTGGATGGCGCCACACTGAGTAAGGCCCTGCAAAACCGGGTCACTCTTTAAACAATGAGCTTCATCAACTACGCGGCCAAAGAGCTCAACTGCAAGATCATCTACTACGGCCCCGGGCTTGGAGGAAAAACGACCAACCTCCAATATATTTTTAATCAAACGCGCGCCGAAGATAAGGGCCGGCTCATCACCCACCCCGGCGAAACCGAACGCACGCTCTTCTTCGATTTTCTCCCGCTCAACATCGGCGAGATCAAAGGCTTTAAGACCCGCTTTCATCTCTACTCCGTGCCGGGCCAGCGCTACTATGATGCGAGCCGAAAGATTGTGTTGCGCGGCGTGGACGGCATCGTCTTCGTGGCGGACTCCAATGTGGATCGCATGGAGGAAAACCTTGAGAGCTTGAGGGCCCTCGATGCGAACCTTCGCGAACAGGGTTACGACCTCCGCAAGATTCCGTTTGTCTTTCAATACAACAAACGCGACACCCTCAACCCGATTCCGGTGAACGTGCTCCGCAACCAGCTCAACTCCTTCGGCGCCGAGGAATTCGAAGCGGTCGCCACCGAAGGCAACGGCGTCTTCGCCACGCTCAAAGGGATCTCCATGAAGGTCCTCCACGCCATGCGGAATTAGCTGGCCTTTACTCTCCGCAAATGGAGCTTTTCAACTGCCCCAGCCTTTGCCAAAATGACCCCCGTTCCCGGGTAGCTCAGTTGGTAGAGCAGGTGGCTGTGAAAACGCAGCTTTCCGCTGAAAGGCGGATTGAAAAATCGGGTGAATTCAGGGAAGCCCAACCTTTCGAAAGAAAGGCGGGTAATCCTGAGCGAAGTCTGGCGAAGCGCAACAAAGTAGTCAGAAACGTGCAGAGACTAGGGGATGAGAAGCGCCTCAATAAGCCCCATCAGCGCCCGACGCCCTATTGTGAAAACAACGGGCGATGAGATAGTCCAGCCCTCATGGATGACATGAGGAATCGCTGTAACCACCCTGTCGGGGGTTCGAGTCCCTCCCCGGGAGCCATGCCGCTCCTATATTCTTGGGATATTAACACCTTAATTTTTTAACCCGGACAGGATCCTGTCCGGGTTGTCGTAAATATTTTGCGCCGGACAGCCGAAAACTCTTTGAACGAGGAGATCTGAGTATGGGCTACCGCGTGCAACGCATTCCGGATGGAAAAGCATGGCGTCTTCTGATGGAGACCTATCCAGACGGAAGAACAAAGACGCAACATGTAAGAATTGAGAACTGGCCCCCCGGCTTCAAGAAGGAGCTGACCTTCGACCAGGCCAGGGCCCTCGCCAAAGAATACAACTCAAAAGATCGGATCTTAAAACAGCAGATCCGGATCCACGCCATCGAGCAGCGCCTCGACCAGGAGGATCTGGTTGAGTGCGCGTACCTGCCCCAGGAACTTGTGGCTGAATTTGAAAACAAGGTCCTCGTAAACAAATTCGGCGAGGACAACTACAAGAGAAAATCGTGCGCCTGGCGCGCGGCCAAGCGGATCATCCGAGAGATCAAGATGGATCCGTCGGACTGGTTTCTCCAACGGGAACCGATCTATCGCTATTTCAAAAAACACGCGTTCAGCGTCGACTATTGCCTCAGGATCCTGAAAATGATGAATCTTTGGGGACACATTTATTGCCGTAAGAACGGAACGGCCTGGACAAAGATCGATCCGCCGGCGGGAGAATTCCGCCGGGCGATCGAAGATGCCTTCTTCGATGAAAAGCCTTCGGGATTCAAGTCCGACATTCTGCGTCCCCAAGACCTCTCCGATCTCAAACAACGAATGCAAGAACACCACTACCAATGGACCTACATTTCGTTTTGGTTCGGACTCAGACCTGAAGAGGTTGATTTGCTGCACAATCCGTCGCAAGAGCGAGAGGCCAAGTGGTTTGTGGATGAAAGCGAGAAAGGGAAAGCTCTCATCGTCTATCAACCAAAGCTCAGAAAGATTCGCAAACGCGACCGTTACAAGAGGATCCCCATCCTCTGCAAAGACCAGGAGCTGGCACTCAAGATGATCCGAGAGGGAAACTTTAGGCGGCCGTCTTTGATGACGGTGAAACGGCACTATCCGGAAGGCGCTACCCTCTACGCCGGCCGCCATGGATTTGCCAGCCATATGGAAAAGATGAAACACGATATTCACGTTGTATCGCGATGGCTGGGGCACCAGAAGTTAGAGACGACCGAACGATATTATCGAGACAGGCAGATCGTCCATTTTCCCGATCGTTCAGAGGAAGAGATGATCCTGGAAAATGTGAAGAGGGCGGGGTAGAGGGCTCTATGTTTGTAAGGGCTCAGGAAAAGGATAAGCGCAACGTAGTTTACTGGAACGAGGATGGCTCGAGCGTGACCTACTCCGGAGGAAACCGCCCTTTGCGCAACCAAAATCCAGGGAACATGGGGGCTGGTCCGTGGGCGAATCGCCATGGGGCCATAGGAAAGGCCGGGGGATTTGCGGTTTTTCCCAACTATGAAGTGGGCAGAGCGGCCATATTTTCTCGCCTCCAAAGCCCAGACTTTGTCAGCCAGTCAATCTGGGATGCTATTCCACACTATGCTCCCGCCAAAGAAAACGACGTCGCTTGGTACCGCAAGTTGGTGAAACAAGCTACCGGACTCGATCTCCAACGAAAGATCAAAGACCTCACCAAGAGTGAACTGGAAAGCCTGGTCAATGCCATCGAGAGAGCCGAGGGAAAGTTTGAGCCGGGCCAGATCATTCCCAGTAAGACTAAGAAAAGGGTCTCCGCCCTGAAGAAAAATAAGAAGGGGCAAACGATTGCCTATTTTGTGGAGGGAATGGGTTGGCTAACAAAGGGTCAAGCGATCGCACTTGTTCGCCAAGGTGAAGTGGATGCTGTGATCGCCCGTTCCAGTTCGGGCACGATCTATTTGCGAACACGGCCCGATGAAACAACGGCAAACAATCTCACTTGAGAAACCGTGCCCACAGGTCTGGGTAGTCCGGTTTAGAATGAAGCATCGCCATCAAACCCATCGGGGTTGAATCTTCCGGCCCCACCTTTTTCTGGGGATTAGCCCGATATTTCTTCAACAGTGCCGCCCATTTTTCATTAACTCGTTTGTTGTTATGGGGCCACTTATCAACAACTGTAAGAATCATGGAGCCCAGGGCGCCTCCCGAACTGGGATCCGCGCCTCGCTTCAAAAGATCCTCGGCCACAGCAAGGCAGTTGTGAACATAGGCGGCGTAGAGACCGTTCCACTGGGCCGCGTGAAAATATTCGCCTTCATTGGGTTCAGCCTTGGAAGTCGCGGCTGCCAGTGTCTTGCAAGACTTACAGGCTTGGAAATTACCGGAGTAACACTCTATGGGCTCCTCAGACGGTTTTGACCGAGCGGAAGCGATTGAGGAGACCAGAACAAGAATGCAGATTGCACTTCGCATCATTAGGCGGCCCCGGGCTTTTCCTTTAATCAGGGAAGGGTTTGAGCTAGATTCGGGAGGCAGCATATGGAAAGTACAGCACAACCGAACCTATTTGTGAACAGCCCGATGACGGAAACAAAACGAAAGGCCGAGTCATTTGATGACTATTTAAAATCGAATGATGCCCGTCTTGTTTCTCAGGATATCATGGATAAACTGGTCAATGGCTACTCGAAGGAGTTTCCGCAGGTTTTCTACAGAGGAGACATCTCGCTGCTAGATAGGGCCTCGGTCTCTGTTGTCGGCACTCGGACACCATCCGAACTGGGAAAGACGAGAGCGTCCAAAATCGCCTCGCTCCTTGTTCAATTGGGTTATGTCGTGACCTCGGGGCTTGCTAAGGGGATCGATGCGGTTGCCCACAAGACCGCCCTTGATAAACAAGGAAAGACCATCGCCATATTAGGAACTCCAATTCACAAAATTTATCCGGCGGAAAACAAGGCGCTCGCTGATCAGATCGCTAAGAACGGCCTGATGCTATCCCCCTCTCTTCCCCATGAAGAGTCGGGAAAATATCTCTTTCCGCGAAGAAATCGACTGATGGCATTGCTGTCAGTGGGAACTATTATTATTGAAGCTGGTCCAACTTCGGGAGTGGTGCACCAGGCGGCGGAGTGTTTGCGGCAAAAGCGAAAATTGATCTTCTTGAAGTCGTTGGCTGAAGACAAAAGACTGCCTTGGGTGGATGGTTTTCTAAAGAGTGGCGCAAAGATCCTGGAACATCCTGATCAGCTCCGGGAGCTCCTGGCTTGAGTCTTTCCATCCCTGGGTTTCCTCATGCGAAATTTGATGAACGCTCCGGGTTTGGCTACCTGGTTCATTACTATCCATTCGACGCGGTCAAGAAATCTAACCTGAGTGAGGACCAATGGAGAAACCAGAGCTATTCGCCGGAGGTTTTGAACTTCAAGACTGGCTACCCCAATTATTTGAGAGTCTTCAAAGCGCCGTTCCTGAAACTAATTGGGCATTCGCTTCAACAGATAGGAGAAATGAAAGCCCTCCTGGTTCCGATACCGAGCTCGATTGCGTCGGGTGATCCGAAATTCAAAAAGACCCCACGTCAAAAGGGCGAGCGGCGAAACCGCGATGATCGAAACGCGGTATTCTGCAATGAATTGGCGCGCGGAAATACCCGCCTACGGGTGCTCGATTGCATAGTGAGAGTCGGGGCCAAGGCGGAAAAGGAAACATGGACAGAGGCTCAACACGCCAAGTCGATGGCGATGAATACTGAGATGAAGTTGCCGCGTGATGATTATTCGGGGGTATTTGTCCTGATGGATGACGTTGCTACTGGGGGCGGTACCCTCAAAGGCGCGAGGAAAGTCCTGCAAACCGCATTTCCCAATGCCAAAGTGATCATGTTGGTCCTGGGCCTTTCCCGAGCTCCCAACAAGTTTGAGCCCATCGAGCCACCGAGTTAGGAGCGGACCTTTTGGGGCGGCGCCGAAAATTTTCCGCTATCAGACGTTTGGAAAGGGCAGATGTTCGCTCGGCGTGGGTAATTGACGTGCATAACAGGTCTGCTGGTCCCACCCTGAAGATGACGGATTACTCTGCTGAACTTTCGATGGAAACGGTGGGTGGAAGCACGACGCGAAAACCACTACGAAGCTGTTTCAAAGTAACTCGCATTTGGTCATCCCATTCCTTCGGGTATTTGACGTTGATACCAGCAAAGTAGTTTTTGCATTCTATTGAGAGCTCCGATAAATCGGAAAGGTGCTCAAACTTATCAAAAGTAATCTTATAGAAAGCAGAGTCTAGAAATACCATCCCTGCGCTTCTAAATGGAAGCCGCTCGTCAACTTTTCCGTGGGCGAGAAGTGTCAGAGGTTGCTGCGCCGATAGCAAGCGGTCGTCTTCCGACTCCAGAAAGGAAACCAGGCAGTAAGACGAAACGTAGTCACTTTTGATCGGCTTAACTAAATCCAGCGAGAAAACGCCAACACCGGGCTTAATATTCTCATCCTTCTTCAAATAGATTTTCGTTCCCCTTGGAAGAAAAGCTGCCGAAGTCATTTCCGTCACGTGCCCAAAAGAGGCTGGAGAAAGCACCATGAATACGACCCCTAAAAGGGTTATTTTTGCCATTTGAATTACCTCCGTTATAGCACTCACAAGTGCGATTTTTTACAAGGACCCTGGATGCCACAACTGACTCCAGAAAGCATTTTCTTTTTCAGATTGTGGTTTCGTTTGACGCAACCAGGAATGAACGGCTTGCCTATTCTCAGACCGATTTCCGCTCGGCGACCAGGCACCAGTGGAGAACATCGGCCGCTCCCAGTCACCCCTGGTTGATAAATTTCCTTCGCGGATCCCCAAGAAATCCAAAACTTTGCGACCCTGCCAAATATTGTCGCTAGAATCGATTCCGCCCCTCATGATAAAACTCCGATCCCCTACAAAAAGCCTTTAAAAAGGTCCTGGTACGAAGTGAAGGGTTTCAGCGGTGTTGCCGACGATCGTTACAGGAAATCATTGTTCTTTTTGGTGGGGTCCCGGATCCCGCCCGTTTGACTATTTATGGCTATGGCTCCGTGGACAGATTCGATATCGGAAAGGACGTTGTTTTGTCGAATGACAACTTATACAGCGATGCTCTCCAAACAGAGACTTCTCTTCCCATTGCCTCCAGGGTACCTCTCACACCCGTTAGAAAGGCCCCAGCCTTCCGTCTGACCCCAAGGGACTACCAAATCCTCCGGTTCCTACTGGAGCAGAAATTTGCGCCTTTGGAGGCCCTTTATTTTGCGTTCTTTGACCAACGTCCGAACCCAACCGACCCTATCCCCGAGAATTTCGCGGTGGTTCGCCAGCGCATGGGAACCCTCAAGCGCGCAGGCTTAGTCAAGACCCAGAAGGTTTACTCCGAATCCAAATCCCTCTTTTTACTTTCGGACCTCGGCTGGAAGGTCCTGAGCTCCCGTTTTCCGAACGCCGTTTTCGGCCCAGCCGTTCGGGTGGTCGACTTCCGTAATTACGACCATGATTTTAGGGTCACGATCTGCCGAATCGCTTTGGAGAAGTACAAGAAGGCATCGGCGTGGATCCCCGAACGCAGGATACGCATAGAGGGGTATGAACAACCTAACGCATGTTACCGCCTCCCCGATACCATCATCCCGGACGCGATTTTCACCAACAGCAAAGGCGAGCGCATTGCCCTTGAAGTCGAAGCGAGCGTTAGAAAGAAGAGCCGCTTTCGATTCAAAATCTCGGAATACTCCCCCCTAATGACTGGGCCTGACCCCTTGATTCACAAGGTGCTCTTCATTGCCTGCTCCGATTCCGTGGGAAAGGACCTGGCCGAGCTCCTCAAGGGAGAGAAGAATTTCATCCTGGAAACCTACAGCCATTTCGTAAAGGGTCTCTATGTTTCAAGCGGGGAATCCGCGCTCAACCTAGTTCCTCAGGGCGGGGAAGTTATGGGAGGTGGGGAATGAGTCAACACGATCATGAAATGTCCGACGGCTTCGCCAACTTTATATTGGCTCTTCTCGCCCTCGGTGTAATCGGGTACTTGATTTTTCTCATCCTCAAATTTGCGGTCACGTTTCTGCTTTCATTGATCCCCTTAGTCGTTTTTTATGCATTGCCCTTTGTTATCTTTGCGTTGGTATTCGGGCGATTGTTGTCCTTTCTGTGTATCGCGAAGGGGCAGCAGCTTCAATATCGTCGGCTTATCATCCTGTTCCCAGTCCTTGGACTTTTAACCTGGGCTGTTGTTGGATTCCCGGTGTCGCACCATCGAGAGACTATCGAAACAACGATTCAAAAAGCCGCTACAAAAGAGGTCGATCGGGAAGAAGATTCTGACACTCCGAAAAAGAAGAAGGCAAAGGATACCGTTCAGGTGGTTCGTAAAAATGAACGAGTCATCGAGTGGCCAAAGCTAGCCAGTTCTTACTCAAGTGTTGATACCAATACCAACCTGGAGCCGCCAGGTTTTCCGTGGCAGAACTCCCCCTACGATCGGTTTCATCTTGCGGTCGTCCTATGGCTTTCTCTTATTCTTGGCGTCCCTTTCTTCTTCTGGGCCTCCTGTGAATATGATTGGTTCGAAATCGAGGAGGCCGTCCGAAAAGCTGCATCGGCACCGCTCCAATCGCGCATTGAGGGACTCGAAGCTAATTTGGCTGGCGTTCGCAGTTCTGAATATGACCTCCGCCGCTCTCTCAGGGAGAAGGACGAAGAAATAAAGCGACTCCAATCGAGAGACGAGTTCTTGAGCAAAAAGGAAAAAGAGGCCGCCGGAATCACTACGGGGGTGTTAAATTCCGATGTACTCTAAACTCTATTTCCCAACTAGAGATCGATTGAATCTGGCGAGACTCACGCCGCCACTTTCATGGAGACCGACCGCAGACATACCCAGCTCGTATCTAATTTTGGATAGCCCTCCAAAACAGGAGAGCGCCAAGGCCATAACCACTAAGTTCCAGATTGTCTTTATTAACTCCATATTCCACTCCTTAATAATTACCATAGTACTAGGACAATGGTGCTAATACATGAAACCGATCGTTGCAAGAAAAAAAGAATCAGGGGAGTTAGAGCTGGCAAAAGTCTTGGGGGGTACCATTAAGGCCCTTCGAGAAAAGGCCGGTATGACTCAGGTCCAGCTCGCAACAGCAGCCAAGATCGACCCTAGCTATATGAGCCAGGTTGAGAGAGGGCTTAAGAACATAACCCTTCCCGTCCTCTGGAAGTTAAGCCGGGCGCTTAACGTGGGCGTTGGGACCATTGTTTCAGCAGTCGAAAAAAAGCATCGATAATTACGCACAGCTTCTCATTACTTTACAGCTAACCCGCCGTTGACTTCCCCCCGATAAGTCCTTAACGATCTCTTTGTCTGTCCGGGTTAAGAGTCCCTCCCCGGGAGCCAAGTCCTATTGAAATATTAATCATTTCAATAATTTAGCAAGTCACAACCACTACAAACCTTGTCGCTGTTGTAGGGATTTCCCCTATCAGCCGATGAGTGATTTGGAGGATGCGGTGGCTTATCGAGTTCAGAAAATGTACACGCGGAAAAATGGAACAACCGCGTGGCGATTAGTTTGGGAGAGTTATGAAACGGGCGTTCGATCGCAGAGACACGTGCCAGAAAAAGAGTGGTCTTCAGTTGGGTTCATAGCCGAGATGACCCTCGAAGAGGCAAAGTCCCGCGCAAAACAATTAAACTCACGGAATCGGCTAAAAAAGGAAGAGGAGCGACGCAATAAAATCCAAGCTCGATTAAAACGCGAGGATTTGACGGAGTCAGCCTACCTGCCGGCGTTCTATGTCGATTCTTTCGAGGAGTCCATCCTCAAACGGTTTTGCGACTCCGATGCCGAATCGAAAAAATTCAAAAAATTTATAAGCAACTGGCGCGCGGTTAAGAGGGTTATTCGTCGAATCTCCTTAGACCCCTCGGAATACTCTGAACAACCAGAAATAATTTACAACTACTGCGCCTCCAAAGGCTTCAGCCCCGAGTATGTGAAAAAAATTCGCCGGATTCTAAATCTATGGGGATTTTACGTCTCAAAGCGGGCGGGCACCGCCTTCCTTCCTCTCCCGGCTCCATCGAAACATTTGTTGGGCAAGATCGAAGATGCATTTTTCGAGGCCAATGCAAAAGGCCTAGCGTCCGAGCCCCTAACCGTTGAGCTCCTTCAGGGAGCGAAAGACGAACTCCGGAAGGACCATTACAACTGGCTATTCATTTCTGTTTGGTTTGGACTTCGCCCCCTCGAGATCGATGAGCTACAAGATAAAGACACCTGGACTATCCGCAAGGAAGGCAACATCCAGGTTTTCACCGTCTACCAATCAAAGTTAACCTCCATTTCGAGGGACAAGCGATGGAAGCTGATTCCGATTCTGTTTCCGGAGGAAGAGGAGGCAATGAGGATCATTAAGTCTGGAGAGTTCTCCCGGCCACTCGTCAAAACTCTGGAAACCAAGGTTGGCGAGGGGATTACCTGCTACGGTGGCCGCAAGAACTTTACAGACCTCATGCTGGATAAGGGTTACTCGCTCGAAAGCATCAGCGCCTGGATGGGTCACTCATCGATAGAGACAACGTGGCAGAAATACAAGAATCGTTTGGCGGTGAGTATTAAGAAGATCAGCTAGGCGTCCCAGTTTAGAATACTCCACTCTCCTTACGTTGATGAGACCGCGACGGCATTCGGGGGCGCACCACCTACCAGACGTCGCGGTCTCTTTTTTATTCGTCCGACCGTCTATCGACCTCGGCACTGGATAATGATCTGGACAGAGCCTAACGCACGGGGGTGTCATCCGTGAACGACACCCAACTGGCAAATTGCTGTACTCACCAGGCGCAACCCCAGAAAGTCGACGCGATTCTCCGCCGAGTTCCTGTTACGGTTGGCGGACCGCAAATTCTGCGCATTGTTGTTCCAACTGCCGCCGCGTATGACGCGATTGGAGCCTGAATCGATCATTATCCAAACTGCATAGAGCCCTCAAATATTTTTTGTCGCAATCTGACGGTGTCCGCATGGGAAACATGGGCGAGCAGGCTCGCCACGGACTGCGCCATTTCTTCAACACTGATCATTCCTTCCCGACACTCCTTCTCTTTTCCCCGAATTTTTTTCCTCATCCGAACAAGGTTTTGCCGTTGAAGTCGAATCAGATTTGGAAAAAGACGAAACCCGAGAAATGGAACCCCGTCTGAAATGGGGGCGAGCTTCGTCGCTTTTTCTTTGAGATTTAATTTGAGTTGGCCATTCGAAAACTCCTCGATAGACACCAGCAAACCCTTTAACGTGCTCTTATCGGGCGCAAGGAGAAGTAGGTCGTCCATATACCGGACGTAATACTGAACTCCCAATCGATCCTTGATGAAGTGATCCAATTCTCCCAGGTAGAGATTGGCAAAATATTGGCTGGTCAAATTCCCAATCGGTAGACCCTTACCGGGTGGATTCCCCGGCACCTGATGATCGATAATCGCGTGAATGAGGTTTGAGAGAGGCGGATCTTTAATGAGTCTTGCGAGTACATTTTTTAGGACGGCGTGATCGATGGAGTAAAAGTATCTCCTGATATCGCATTTAAGGTAGTACCCTCGCCCCCCTGTACCCTTTCAAACGATGTTCAAGAGCCGATCTGACCCCTACGGTCTGATCCGCTATTGTCAGTCCTGGCCCATCTTCCGGGAGTAACCAATTACCCCCTGCACTTCGAGTTGCCTGGGGGGGACCTGTGCCCCAGAAGATGCGGCCTTGATGTGCCTCCAGTGGGAAGTCTGCGCTTCGAGCGCCAGTACAGGGGCGAGGACGCATCGGGGCTGGCCATAACATCTGGGAAGGGGAAAAATCATGGAACAGCAATACACTTACTTCGTTGGAGTCGATTGGGCTACCGAGGCGCATGAGATTTCGATACTTGCCGCCGACCGCAAGGAGATTGGCGGGAGGAGTTTCGAGAACACGGCCCAAGGTCTTCATGACATGTGCACGTTCATCGAAGAGACCTGTGGGAAAGACCGGGACCTCGTCGCTATCGCCATCGAGGTTCCGCGAGGGGCCTTGGTGGAGACACTCGTCGAGCGAGGCTTTCACGTTTACTCGGTCAATCCCAAGCAGCTTGACCGTTTCCGGGATCGGCACACCGTTGCTGGCTCCAAGGACGATAGGCTCGATGCCTTTGTCCTCGCCGACTCGCTTAGAACCGATATGCCGTGCTTCAGGCGAGTGAAGTTCGACGAGCCCGACATGATCCGGCTTCGGGGATTGAGCCGAGTCGATAACGATCTCTCTGAGAGCAGAAACCGGCTGATGAACCAACTCCGGGAGCAGCTCATGCGGTATGCTCCGCACTTTCTGAAATTGTGCCCTTCTGCCGACGAGACTTGGTTCTGGGAGCTCTTCGAGATTGCCGCTGATCCCGAGGAAGGACGACGCCTGAAACTCCCGACCTTCCGAACTCTTCTCTCTCGTCACGGAATCCGAAGACTCACGGGGGAAGATGTTGCCGCTGTCGTCAGGCAAACGCCGCTCACCGTGGCACCTGGCACGATTCCCGCCGCTATCACACATGGGCGAGTGGTGATAGCGCAGCTTCGAGTCGTTCACTCCCAAATGCACTCCGTCCGAAAACAGATCGCTAACCTGATGGATGCTCTCTCTGAGACCGCGCCAGAAACGAAAGAGCACCGTGACGCCGAAATCCTTCTCTCCTTGCCCGGAGTGGGAAATCTTGTCGCCGCCACGATGCTCTCGGAAGCCTCGCAATCTTTCGCAGAACGAGACCACATGGCCTTGCGTGCCCACGCTGGCATTGCTCCGATCACGAAGCGAAGCGGAAAGCGACTCCACGTGATCATGCGCCAGGCGTGCAACCAAAGGCTCAGAAATGCTATTTATCACTGGGCGAGAGTCAGCGTCCAGAAAGACCCGACGAGCCGAAACAAGTACACGGCACTGAGAGCGAAAGGACACTCTCACGGACGCGCGCTTCGAAGTGTGGCGGACAGTCTTCTGCGACTGCTCTTCGGAATGCTCAAATCGAAAACCCTCTTCGATCCTCCGAAACGATTGGCGGTTGCTCATGCTTAGCCTCGATCATGGCCGGGCACCTGCCGGCCTAAAAAAACGCTTGTTAAATGGTGGGAAGTCCCCCCCATAACTCGTCGCATAAAATAACGTGCGCGCTCGATTGCTCGGTGGGTTCCCTTTCCAACCCGGCATGCGTAGGTATCGAAGATAAATCGTTTTTCAATGATCGGCTCTAACACATTACAGATCGCGTGATGTACAACGCGATCGCGGACGCTGGAGCTACAAATTTCGCGTTCTTTGGGTTCAAAAATACGAAAGACTCCGTACGGTTCTGGACGGTAGGTCCCATTACGCAGCTCTTCTTCAAGTTTTATGAGCCCACTCTCCAAATCGAAATAGAACCGGGCGACGTTGCTCTTTCCTTTTTTCCCACGAAGCGCATTGGTAGCGGCGAGATAGAGCCTCTCGAATGAAACAACCTGTTCGAAAAGGTTTCCGATCCGCTTCACGCCTTGGCCTCTTGTTGCTTCATCCAGCCGCCCAGCATGCTTCCCGTTTCGTTGATAGCCTTAACCGCGTGCTGATACGTTTTATGTGGCATCAATTCCTGCTCGACACAAAGCCTCATGAGAATTCGTAATTTCTCCAGCCGCAAATTCGCGGAACGCAGGGTTTGCGATTTACTCCGTGAGTACCGAGCCTCAATCAAATCTTCGACGATATCGAGCGCAAGATTATTGATTCGATTGGTGATCGAAAAACGGATTTTCTTTGGCAACTTGTCTGTAAAAGGGAGGAGCCATTTTACGAAGTCAAACCACTTGGCAAAGACGGGGAGTTCAAGCTCTGCACTACGAAAATTATCTCGAATTTCCATCACACGCTCCCCACCTGAACTGAGGTGATTTCCAAGACGTCTTTGCCATACTTGCCAAGTTTTTGACTACCTATGCCCTCGATAGTTGAGAGGTTCGCCAATGAATCCGGTCGCCCCTTCGCGATTTCGGCCAATTGTTTATTGGTAAAAAGGACATAGGGCGGCACGCCTTCTTCCCGACTGCGTTTCAAACGCCACTCCCGAAGCAAATTGAACACACCCATGTCGGCCTCGCCCAACGAGTCCTGCCATGCCTCGTCTCTTTTCCCTTTGGGAGCCATCCCAGGATTAATTTCCTGGCGGTACGGAACCTCATTGCGAAGAAAGAAATGGTCGTCGATCGAAACGACCTCTTTGTCCTTTATGAATTCCCGGACCGGGGCATCATCAAAGTTTCCCCGGACCGAATCGAAGGTTAGCGAAATAATCTTGATCAGCACGACTCCCCCGTTCCAACGGAAGTCTATAACCCGCAAAAAGACTCCGCGCATCATAAAAATAAATTGTAGCGCCAAGAACATGATCCGCGCGAGCTGGGAAAACCAGCGCGGGCTCGTCGGTCGGATGGGGCTGAACCCCGCCCCATCCGCCTCCTCGTAAAGATTAAATCAGGGTAACAGTGTAATAGGGATCAAGGGTTACTCGGACCTCACCAGGCGCAACCCCAGAAAGACGACGCGATTCCCCGCCGAGAACCTGTTACGGACGGCGGACCGCAAAACCTGCGCAAGGTCGTTCCAATTGCCGCCGCGAATGACGCGATTGGAGCCTGCTTCTATACGGGGGTCAGTGACAGCCTTAGTCCCGAGATCACCTTGAAATGCGTCCTCAACCCACTCCCAAACGTTGCCATGCATATCGCGAAGCCCTAATGGATTGGCACCCTTCGTGGAATCAGCCACATCGTGCGTTTGCCTTCCTGAATTATCATTGAACCACGCGAAATTTCCCAATTGTTTTGGGTCATCTCCAAACGAGTAGGCCGTTTTCATATTCGCCTTCGGATCATTTCCGCCTCGAGCAGCGTATTCCCACTCCGCTTCCGTCGGAAGACGGTAACCATTGGCATTCTTATCAATCTTGATTTTGCCGTCACCTACGAGCGTTCCGTCCTTTAAACTCCCCTTAAAGGTCACTCCACTGAAATCGTAAACTGGCTTCAGTCCCTGAAGCTTTGAGACTTCATTGGCAAACGATACTGCGGACCACCAGGTGATATTCTCCACAGGTCGATTGGTACCTTTGAAGCTGGAAGGGTCTCCGCCTTTTGTCACCTTATCCCAATCACCCTGACTCACTTCGGTGGTTTGGATCTTAAAGGGCTTTGAAATCGTAACATCGTGCTGGGTCTCATCGCCGAATCTGCCGACCTCATTCGCAGGGCTCCCCATCGCAAACTTTCCCGGTTTCACGGTCACAAAATTAAAATGCTTCAGCCCTAAATTGGGAGCATCGGAAGCGACATCGAAAGACTCAGTCTCGGCTCCAGTCTTTCGATCAAGAATTGCTTTGAGAAGCTTAAACTTCCCATTGAATGCATCCCGCTCAATCGTTTTTCCGGGCCCAAGCCGAAGACCCCTGGCTAGATCCACATTGCCTGCAATCGCCTCTTCAACGTCCTTAGGTTCGTGGCCCAGTTCGGCGGCCATTGACCGAATGTCGAGCGGCGCTTCAAATGCCGAGCCGGTTGCAAAAACCGGATCGGGGTTTTCTACGGAGTTCCCGGTCTTCTTTACGGCTTCGGTATAGGCCGCCTCATCCTTATTGAATTTTTCATTAACAACCTTATTTCCCTTGTAGAGCTTTTTGACTCCCTTAATTTCAGCTTCGAGCTGGGGAATTTCTTTGTTCTTAAGAAGTTTTAAAAGGTTCAAATAATGGTCCAGAACCTCATCGTCTTTTTTCTTGACTCCCTTTTGGTGGCAGTTCATGCAGGAAACACCGTTAAGAACGACGCCGTCCTTATCGATACGATTCGGATCAATTACGATGTCAATGGGCGCGCCGTCCAAGCGATTACCCTTGGCATCACTAATCAAGTATCCGTGAAGTCCGTTGGGCAGACTAAAAATGTATTCCCCACCGTTTCGTTCAAAATCAAGCGGGTGCTCAAGCACATCCTGCTTACCCTCTTTCGTCTTAAAGTCATGTGACTTCCAATAGGCGCCGTACGGTGTGTCATGCCGCTCTATAACCCGGTTGGACTTGGTTACGTTGGACTTCTCGAACCCGGCCCTGACTTCATCGCCATTTTTTTCGTTCTGCACCACATCAACCTGAAGGAGTTTCTCTAAAGCGGTATCCGCTCCCAGGTTTCCTTGTTTTTCCGGAAGGCCCAATAGTGAGTGGTAAAGAGGCGGCCTTGCAGTGGCGAAGACAAACCAATCCGCGCGAAGATTCGGAGTCCGCGTATTGGTCTGCTCCCTCACCTTGCTGTTCTTCGAAGCGTCAATTCCGTCTGGATAGGGATTTTTCTGCGCAATCTCTTCCCAAAGTTCCGGCGTCCACCGATAATCCCTGATATCAATCCGTAGCATCGTTCCAGTTCCATCGATGATGACCGGATTCTTAATGTCTTTTTTCATGGAGAGACTATTCACTAGCTTATTAACCGCAAGCCGGGTTCTATCGAGCTCCCCTCGGCGAGAAGAATTATAGAGATTGGCGAGATTCAGATAGCGAACAAAAGGCCTGTCCTCCTCATCCACTTTTCTCAAATCCTTCACGATGCAAGCCTCTAGATCGTTATTAGAGATAAACCCTACTTCGGGAACATCGCCAGCAGTAGTTGAGAAACTCTTAGCCCCTTGTGCCACCCAGTCGGTAAGAGCCTTCTTTTCTTCAGCGGTTAGCTCTTCCTCGCCGTCTCTTCGAATGGGCATATCACCACTTTCGATACGCTCGATAAGGGTTGAGGTCTGATCGCCAGGCTTTACTATCCCAGATTGAATAAGATGCTCAGCGTTGAGAATGTCCGAAAAGCTCTTAGCCCCCTTAGTACTCTGTGGATTGTGGCAGGTGGCGCACCGATTCCTTAAGAGATCATAGGCAGCCAGCGTCTTTGAATCGAGCTTGGCTCCCTTCTTTGTTGTGGTGGGCTTCTCCCCGCAAAGGCTCAGGTATTTTTGATTGATTGTAGAATCACTCGCAAAACGCCCTTCTTGCGCATCGTGAAAACGATCGGACCTAGCCTCACCCTCTTTGAGTTCTTGCAGCCGTGCATCCTGAGCAAAAAGAGAGGCTGAAACCAGTAAGCTTGCAAGTATCGTTTTCTTCATGAAGACCCTCTTAAGAGACAAAAAGTTGTCATACGGTATCCTGCAAAATCGCGTCCAAAACAGTTAGCTTAGAGTGCCCACGAATTCACTTCGTCTTCGTATGCAGGCGGCCGTCGACTGTATAAAAAATATTGGGTGAATTCTCTACGTATTCAGCAAGGATACGGCCCAAGAAAATAGGACATACTCACTTCAACTTCGGCAGATCAGCGATGATCGTCTTCAGTCTCACCGCATAAGGGTAGCCATTCAGCAGGTCTGGCCGCGATGGATCAATCACGTTGAATCGACAGTACACGCGAATCATATACCTGGCTGCCGTGTCGGCCATATCCTTTGTAAACACGAGTCCGTCCTTGGTGGACATGGTCTTCTGGTCGCCCCATGCATCCGGTTCCCATTTATTCGTTGGATCGGTCGCCCAGTAACTCGCGTCCCAATTACCAGGACATGGGTCTGATGGAGTAAGCGTCACTCTTATTGTTCTGAACCTGCCATCCCCGATAAGTTCAGGGGCAACACCGATACTGTGGGGAAGGACTTGGTCAGAGCGCAACAAGTTATTGTAGACGTCCGGCCCAGGGAGAAACTCATCAGTCTGCGTGAAAATATCGGGCTGGGGGTTCGACAATGCAGTAATGGTCTTTTTGTCCCCACAGGCAAAGATAGCGAGTGCAATGGCGACAACTCCAACGTACCTCAATATTCTACCCATATATCACCTCCCAATCGGAATGAGATAGCCAACCCGAATCAAGAACGATGTCGGCGAATCAGAACCGAAAACGCCGTGCCCCACCCCGACTTGGCCAAAGAAATTGCCCCACGACCCAAAGTAAGAGACTCCACCCCGCGACACGAGGGTATCGGTCACAGTAGTCACCGTTCCAACGTTTCTGCCAAAGGAATCAAGGCTAGCTGTTACCTCGGTTGAGGTTTGGTTAAACTGCCCCACCCACACACCAAGACCGTGCTTAATGACGCCGTCATTTTGAAGAATGACTCCCAAATCTAGCTGAAGAGATCGTTGGCTGTAGCCGAGGTATCCGCCGCTGATTCCAAACATAATAGGCAGACCTGGCCTACCCCAATAACCGGCAAACAGTTGAACGGCAGTGGGTGCTCCCACCAACGCGCCAAGCTGAAACCGTCCCCTCTTTCCATTTGGGTCAACCCACGATGTATTGTAGGTGGACCGTCCGCCCGATGTGAGTTGAGAGGAGGCGGTTTTCTTTGTCTCACGGGTTGGTAACGCCGCCGCAAACTCTTGAGAGCGCAAAGTGCGTCTGATAAAACGCGTGATCTCTTCCTCAGCACCGGCTGCCGAAACGATTGTTGACTCCGAATAGGCATTGAATGGGTAGAATGTATCGTTGCGTCGTGAGTAGGTTACGAGATCTATCGATACTTGAAACCAGTTGCCGTCCTCTTTAACGACTTCAACCACCAGTTTGGGGCTCGCGGCGAATTCGGACTTTGCGATCTGGAAGCTCTTTACGTTCACTGTATCCGCATCAACACCCAATTTGTTCACGTCCAAGGCGATCAGGTTTTCGTAGTAGGCTATCTTTCCAATGGGAGACTGGACTAGGACGAGGACCCCGTTCGATCGGGCCGCACCCTCCCGTAAATGGATCGCCGTTTCAAGCATCTCATTCTTGATATCCGCAACGGATACCACTGATAGGAGCGCCAGCATGATTGGGAGAATCTTATTCAGCACGCCGCCCCCTTTTTGGAATCACCCTAATCGCGACTGCGTCCAGATTGTGTTTTCCGAGGAGCTTGCAATTGAGTTCACTGCATTGTTTCTGGATGTTCCGATCGAAAGACTTCCCAGTGACGAGGATCGCCCGACTATGAAATTCGAGCTGCTCGATTAATTGCAACCCGTTCCAACCTCCCCCGAGGTCGAAATCACACAGGACCAGGCATTGGTCGATATCGAGGTCACATTTCCGCAGGAATTCTTCGGCAGAACTGTAGTACTCAATCCGCAGTTTTAGATTCTCAAACCGGGCCTTCCAGAACTCGATCATTGACTGGTCATCATCAATAACGATTATGGGTTCAGCGTTTGAGACGACTATTTCGCTCAACTGCCACGAGGGGGCCGGAGTACTGGGCAACTCGATCGTAATTGTCGTCCCAATGCCGACATGAGAACCGATTTCTAGTCGGCCGCCCCACTTTCGAACCTCGTCGATAGCATTAGATAGGCCCAAGCCCGACCCGTTGGCTTTCCCAAGGGATACCCCTCTTTGCCCTATTCTAGGCAAATCGTTGGGGTGGATTCCGGGACCAGTGTCTTCGATTTCAATTCGAACCAATGACTCCCCGTTCAAGAGGCGAATCGAGACCGATCCGACTTCGGAACCAATGGCCTCAATCGCATTTTGGATAAGGTTTGAAATAACTCGAGAAAACGAATGCTCCTCGACGTTTGCGAACGTCGCGTGACTATCGAATTGAGACGCCTCCACAAGAAGGGAAATATTCATATCGATTAATGTCGATTTCTCAGCAACTATCGAATCGACGAGCCACGCCACATTAGCTGGTTGTGGGGTTTCCGCCGAAGTTAACGGAGACTGTTTTCCGGGATCACCGCGCAAGGAGGTCGCAATCGCACGGATTCTATCAATCGTCCGTTCAACATTGGCTCTAAACTCAGTCGACAATTCCTTAAATTCCTCATGCTCAAGCGATGCTGCCAAGGCCGCAACCGGAGAAACGAGATCGTGCGCCACCTGGGCGGCCTTATCACCGATAGCCTCACTTCTGGACTTAGTGGCGACTTGGGACTGAAAAGCTTCAAGCCCTTTCCCCACGCGATGGAATACAGCCGATAGTTGCGTCAGCTCCTTTATCGCAAACCTTTTGGGGCTTGGCACATCGACCCTCCCCGATTCGAGTTCGATACCCGTATTTGAAATTTCGTTGAGTAGGGCGGCAAACTTGTTAACAAACAGTCTCCCGAGCCCCAGGTTCAAGAGCACCATTGCGACACTAAGAATGCCGATTCCGTAAACGACCACCCGCCACAAGATGCTATGGGTTAGCTCCTGAACAAACGTGCTACTGACCACCGGAAATACCTTGCCCGCATTTTCGTCATAACGGACATGGGCCAGTGTTGCTTTGGAGACACTGCTTGCCACTTCACCGTTTAGAACCTTTGCAATGATGAGAACCGCAATGACCTCCTTCTGGATCAGAATGGGCGCATAGCCAATCGCCATCGGCATCCCGTAAACCGGAGCGATGTCACCGGTTACGACTCCTTCTTCGGCCTTGAGAATCAATTCGTCTTTAAAGGCTTTGTGAGTTTTTCGTTTGAACGGTGAAACAGACACCACTTGAGCAAAGGAACACTTTGCTCGCGCGCAGACATCCATCAGCTCGGAATTTAGCGCCCCCAGATCTCGTGAGGAGCGACGCGACATTACATAAAGTTCCCCGATGTTTTCTTGTTCACCCACCGACTGCGCCAAAGTCGCAAGCCGCATGGCCCACGCCTCGGCACTACTCTTGGCAAATGCATCAACGCCGTTTTCATACCCCGTCTTTAGTTGGCTAAACCCACCCTCTAGGTGGCTCCGAATAATCCAACCAAATCCAGCGATGAGCGTGAGAAACAAGATCGTTGAGCTCAATAAAATCACACGACGAATGGTCATGCCTTTGCCTTTACCTTTGCTTTCAATAGCTCAGTGACGTTAAGACCATGGCGATTGAGAAGGTAGACCGTTCCCGTCTTCGAGAGGTCCAATCTCCGACCCAGTTCAGCGATCGTTTCACATTCGCCGGCCTGCTTCTTCAAGTACTCGACCCAAAAACGATTAATGCCCTTCTTGAACTCTTCAAAATTTGCGGAATCGATGATGAGTTTTTCCTCTAGCGCACCCCTCAAGCGGGCTGACAGGAATTCCGGCCCTACAACATCCTGAAGACAGGTGTTTAAGCTCCCATTCACTTCGTTCTGAAGTTCGCGGATGTTTCCTGGCCAGTTCCAGCTTTCAAAAAACCTGAATGTGCTCTCTAAGAACTTCTTTGACACCTTGTTTTCAGCGCACCAGTGATTGGTAAAATGAACGATGAGTGGCCGCAAATCCTCTTTGCGTTCGCGCAGCGTCGGCACCGTTATGATATTTTCACTTATCCGATAAAACAGATCGCGTAGGATAGTACTGGCATTACCCGTTATGGAGGGTTTTGAAGCCGCGATGATTCGACAGTCGATAGGAATGGGAGAATTCGAGCCAACTCGCGTAATCACCTTCTCTTGGAGCGCCCGAAGAAGCGCTATCTGTAACTCTTCAGAAAGGCCGTGTATCTCGTCTAAAAAAACGGTTCCTCCCTGAGCTTCCTCAAAGACTCCCTTCTTATCGCGGTCTGCACCGGTGAAGGCTCCCCTAATGTGTCCAAAGAGTTCGGAACTCGCCACGCTGGGGTTAACGGAAAACCCAGCGCAACTGCGCGCGATGAACTTCCCGGTTCGTGTCCCGTGAAGGGCCTTTGCGACCAGTTCCTTTCCCGTACCAGTCTCTCCAATAATGAGAACTGGTCCATTTTTGTCGGATAGAAGTCTTATCGACTTTCGAATCGCGGCCACAGCCTTTGAACGCCCGATAATATTAAACTCATTGTCCACAAGTTCGTCTTCAATAGTCTGTGTCCTAGCCTCGTATCTATCGCAAAGTTTTTTAAGTTCACTCAGTAGAGTTGAGAGCGACTCACTCTTCGATACGAATCGTGCGGCCCCACTGCGAAAGCTAGTCGATAGAGTGTCCCTGGATTCATCTCCGGAATAAACGAGGATCAGAAGGTCTTTATTGATCTTTAAAAGATCAGGAACGAGAGTAGAGCCATTCACGTCACCCATTCGATAATCGGCGATAACAACACTATAGGTGTCAGGCCCTCGTTTGATTCGCTTAGCCCACGTCAAAAGTCCGGCGACAGTGAGTTTCATGATGCTATTTGGCTCAGCGGCCGGGGCGGGAGTGGGTTATTACCTTGAGCCAAAACAGATAACCCCAGAAGTTGAGACCAAAGAACTGACCAAAGTGATGGCTCCCTTTGCGCCTGTACCCGCTCCCCCAGTCGTAATACCCCCCGCCGTGGATAGTTATTTTGTCGATGATCAGGTCAAAGGAGGCACGTTTGTACCGGGCCATATGGAATATCGAATAAAAGAGGGGGCGAAATGGCAACGCTGAACAAACGAATCATTCTGGAGGAGCGCGACCTCTTAATACTCAAATACCTCTTTGAGTATAAGGTCTCCTCCTCAGACCTCATAAAACGGGAATTCTTTTCCCAACACTCGGCCTGCTACCGCCGTCTTCGCCGTCTGATGGAGGCAGGCTTTGTCCAAACGGTCATTACTCACACCAAGTGCCGACAAAATATTTTTGGCATCACCGCTCTCGGAATAAAACAGCTAGGCTTTGCGGTTTCTCGGTTCGACAATTTGCGGGGTCTTACCCCGAAATTTCACCTCACGACCGATCACGACTTAGCGGTGCAGGTAGTCCGGCAGGCCCTCATCACAAGCCCTGTCATCACTCAATTCACCTCAGAGAATTCCCTGGCCCATTTATTCAGGACCCAGTACGGAACGGTTAAGATCCCCGATCAGGACTACAAGCTACCCGATGGGGCCTTCACGCTTTGGACACCATCGGTCAATATGAAGGTCGCTCTTGAAGTTGAGATCTCTAAGAAATCAAAATCACGCCTTCAAAAGGCCTTCGAACTTCTCATCACAGGAGCCGACTTCAACATCGCTCTTTATGTGGTCAAAGACAGCGAGATGCTTACTTACCTGAAAAATATTTACGAAACCGTCTGGAACCGGCCGTCCATACAATGCCAAAGCTCACTTCACTCCTGCTACTTTGCTTTACTTGACGACCTCGTTCAGTCGGGATCGACCGCGACAATTTTGGGCCTTGAAGGGTCGCTAAGTCTTAAACAATTGTGAGCGCTTCATAAACCCCACCTGGAAGTCGTAAATTCGAATCCGTATGCTGGGCCCATTAAGGAGGTCTGGCAGATGGGTCCAATCAATCAGGAAAAAGAGAAGTTTTGGCGGGCGAAGATGGCCGAGGCGAAGGATC
>JACPWY010000001.1 GCA_016196825.1 Deltaproteobacteria bacterium
CTGACGAAAGCCTCTCATTGCGTTTTGCCGTCTTACCGTGTTTGCTGTCTTCATGTGGCTCCTCTCCTATTCAATGCTCCGTGGACTTTGCCACGGGGGAGCCACTCCTTCAAAGTTCAGCTAGTTTTGATATATCCTCCGGGACACTGTGTGGCGTTCCGCGGCATATCACTGTATTAAATCAAGATCCGGGACCAAGAATACACAGCACCTTGCAGCTGGGGTCTGATAGTCTCAAGCTTCTTCAGTTTTCCTGTAACCGGAGGTAGGTGAGAATGCACTCTCAGCACTATATCGATAAATGCCGTTTGAATTTTGTAATCTTCATTCTTAGCGTTATCGCTTTTGGAGCGTCAACGAGTTCAGCGAAGGACTATCTGCTTTATCCCGGCCAAAAGTTACTGATCGGTGGCGGAGACAGTGTCAGTTGTATGAATAGTCCGGAGCAAATAACTTCCTGTGAATGCTTAAGCGTTAACAACTCGGGAGAAAGCGCAATCGCTCTGTAATGGTTCGCTCCACGCCAATTGTCCATCCTAACAACAGGATCTGGGCGGTGTAGGGATCGAACCTACGACCTCAAGCTTCGGAGGCTTGCGCTCTATCCAACTGAGCTAACCGCCCGCATAAAAGAACCGACATAATTTCCCATACTTACTTTACCTCCTTTCTTGAAGCAAGAGCCTTATCCCCTGTCGTATTCAACATTTCAGCAACATTTATGGGCGAAGGCGAATGACTTTAGCGACTGCACTTAGCCGATCTCCATTATCGTGAATATATCGATCAGTAGTCCTATGGTCCGAATGGCCATAGAGTAAACGTAGGTCATCACGAGTTGCGCCATGGGCCATGTAAAGCTCCGACGTTGAATGCCGAAGCCCATGCGCCGCCACGATTTTAACACCGGCTTCTTTACAGTAACGTTTAAGCGCTTTTCGGAAATATCCGTAGTCGAGTACTCTTCCTTCTTTGGTGCTCGCTACCAGATTTTCCGTACGTTGGTTTTTGGATGCTTCCAAAAGTAGAGACAACAACTCATCAGGAATTCGATGGGAGTGTTGCTTTCGTCCTTTTGGAAAATCCTTGAAGCATTGTTCGAGCCGAACGTAGGTTCTCCGAACATGAAGAATCTTGCGCTCAAACTCAATGTCCATCCAACGAAGCGCCTGAATCTCACCCATCCTGAGACCCATAAAAACCCCAAGAGCAATTGGAATTTCATAAGGCTTGCAATGGACATGAGCCAAGAGCCGTTTAATTTCCTCCAACGAAAGATGTTGCGCTTCTTTCAGGGGGACGGCGGGTTTTAATGCCCGCTTCGCTGGATTACTTCTTAGGTATTCAAACGACTCCACCGCATCGCCAAACATGTTTCTAAGAAGATTGAAAACATGCCGACAAGTCTGTGGGCTTTTACCTTGATCCACCATTTTTGAAATCACCGCTGAAACGTCATGGGGCTTTATGGTGATGAGTTTTCTACTCCCGATAACCGGCGAAATATATCGCAGGTACATCGCGTGCCTTCTCTCAAGCCAACCCGCCGAAGCCGATTTTTTCTTGAGCGCCCATTCAATATAGAACTCATCCAGCGTGATGCGATTCAAAGAGGCTGATGCGAAATCACCTTGGCAGAGACGGTTTTTCAAGGATGCTTCATAGGAAACAGCTTCTCGCTTAGTCGCAAAGACCCGTGAAATCCATCGTCCATCGCTTCCACGGATCAGTACCTGAAAACGGACTGTCAATTTGCGTTGAATTTTTCTAATTGCCATTGCTCAATTCACTCCTTTCGGTGAATCGGCAAGGCCAGACTTTCTAGTTTTCAAAGACCGAATACTGTCGAGCTTTTGTAACAATCCTGACTATTCGGCGCAAGCTAGCTTTGACTCCTCCGTCTTTTTCTGAAAATGAGAAAGCACCTGGTCTAGTTGGAAGCGCAGATGTTTTCCGACTTTCAGAAAAGGGATTTCGTTGCGGCTGACATAGTAGTAGACGCTCTTGAGCGGCACGCCCAGCGCCTCAGCGATACCCGCGACATCGAGGAGAGGGATGGGATGACCGTTAGGGTTTTCCATTTTTAGCCCCTCCGACGGTGATGGGAATGGTTGGGGTAGGGGGTGTCGATTTGGGGCGTTTATAGGCCACAATCGTATTGATGCTCGTGCCTGGAGCGTCAGCGATTTTCGGTACTCATAACCCGTTGGGCCTCCGTCTTTTGAGCGCGCCCTCTGGAATAGACCATAGCTCGCCCCTGAACCGAACCTCATAACGGTAGCCTTGAGCGGCTATGTCTTCGGAGTCGTTGCCGTTAACTACTCGTTCGACGATTCCGTATCCAATAGGAGAGTAGAGAACGTCGTTTCCGGATTTGAACCGTGGATTCACTTTGGCCTCCTTGTTTGTCTTCCATCAAAATGGAAACGCCCCACTTAGTTTTGCTAACTGAAGGTTGTAACGACGCCTCTTTTTGTCCTTGTTGGCTGAATAGCCTTTTGCTTTAAGCCGCCTTGCAAATTTCTGAGCTGTAACGGGATAGTATTTGTTTTCCTCGCAATATATTTTGTATTTGGAAAACACCTCACTAAAATCAGTCCATTCTCTCTCTGAAACAGTGGCATCCAAAGGCTCCACGCATTGCTCTAGAAATAGCTCCTCTGCTTCCTTGTTGCGCAACTCATCTTCTTGTTTGAGATGAATCTCGTCGATGACCTCAAGAATAGGGCTGGGCGATTTTTCGTCCACGCTTTTCCAGATGGTCTGAGATTCAAGTGTATTTATCGCTTCCCAATCAACTTTGTCTTGGCAGTCAATCTGCCAGAACCTACGAACCCCAGTTGGGTCGGTCAGGAGGTCCGGCAATTGATGGTTCGTGGTACCGATGAACGTTGCGCGGTTCTTGCGTGTTTCATGTCCGGTCGTTCGTAGAACTCGCTGGCTCAGGTCTCTTGCCGTGATAATTGATTTGAGGGCATCGGCGTCAGCCTTTTTTGCCTTCGCCATCTCATCAAGAACGAGGATGTAGTAATCCCACATGTACCGAAAATTACGTTCATCGGTCAGCGTTGGAATATCGGGCGGATACTCCACTAGTGCTGCAATTGGTGAAAGAAATTTTTCTACCGCAACGGACTTTCCTCCGCCGCTTTTTCCAACGAGAACAGGCATCAAATGATGGACGGGTATTTCTCCGTTGAGTTTTACTTTCACTTGCCAGATGAAATGTTTTAGAACGGCCAAGGAGAGTCGGTCTGGTTTTCCTATTATCGCAGCTGCGAACTTCTCAAGCTGGGTTCCACTTGCTTGCGGATCATAGGCGAGTCGTTCCCTATGCTCTTTAAGGAGTCGTTCTTTTTGTTCATCAATCCAAGCGCCCAAAACCCGCTGCAAGAGGTCCTTGTCTCGCCGAAGTCCCATATTATCCAAATCGAGGAGCATCCTTGTAAAGACTTGTTCAAGCGAAAATTTCTCCAGTCGCTCACCGCGCTTCAATAATATTTGTTTGTCTCGGTAGCTATATTCAGCCTGCACATGATCAATGTACCCGCGAATTATTTGTTCAGCGGACGCCTTGTCCCTGAAATTCGCGATGGTGGAGAGGTCAGCACTTGGAACGGGAAGTGGTAAATTGTTCCCCTGATTATTTTGTTCGTTGTTATCGTGATTCATTTTATGACTCCTATGGAACTGAATATTGAACGCACAGCGCCTCACCATGAGAGACTGCGCTCTTATACGTTCCGCAAGGAGATGATGGAGATGTGCGAGAGATGACCAGCGCACAATCGCCCCAGCCCAACTCAGGCACGCAGGAGATGAGAGACTATTATTATTGATACTGTGGAAACATGGTGGAGGGGCGGAGGGGAAAATAACCACCTCTCGTCTCCTCGCCCCACGCTCCACAGCTGAACTAGGGCAAACACGCACTAGTCCAGTAGCAAGCTGAAGGCACTCCTTGCGGGATTAGATTTTAGAATTGCAATTGCAGCCCTTAAATTGGCCGCTAAGTATATGAGGGGCGGCTGCTAGGAATGCGACTACATCCCTTTGTCTGTTCGACAAATTAACCGCCATCAAACGAAGGTTGGTTTCTTCTCATTCAGTCCCACACTCGACTGGGAGTGCTTTTGACGAGACCTGAGACCGGCATCGTCGACACCGGCTTGGGTTCCGCATCCAACGGCGTACCCAAGTACATTTACTGATACCTAAAATATAGCAGATTTAATGTGCTGTATCAATGCCAATTTCGTCGACAGAATGAATCCAGCCCCTCCCCACGGGGCACCACAGTTCAAAGTACTTCATGTTTACTCCGGTTTTGGCGGGGGAAAAACTGGAGTAAAGAGAGGGTGCCTACGGATATTTATTTAAATTCAATTGTCAGTGGCGCAATCGACTCGAAGTCATAGGGGCGAGTCACCTCTTCCAGGATTGCAACGCGGTCAGACGGACCGACACTAAAGGACGTGGCTTTGCACGTAATTCCCGAAGATTGATAGGAGGCAATAGTTACAGCAGAACTAGTCACATTTTTTACGAGATAATATTTCCCATTATTGGCAGAAAGCGTAACGGTTTTGCCAGGCACCCCATGATACTGGTTAGAATAAACCGTCCCCGAACAATCACTTGTCGTAAACCACAACTGGTAAGTTTCGTTGTCCCGATATTTTCCAGTAGTGAGATTGATCCTCACATACTGGTCTATCGATGGGATGTAGGCATGGACAAAATCATATTGGATAAAGTCCATCACGAAACCAAGCGAGTCGCTGCCGTGCTTTAGTACTGCACCGGAGAAAGTTTGAGAGGTAGTTGCTTCTTCTTTTTTTCCACACCCGAAAATGACGAGGCCGACGAGAATCGAGACAATGAATTTGGAATGCATATCATCCCCCAAATCCTATTTTCAATTTCCACTACCCTGTTGCCGCTGGTACGAAAACGCTCCCACTCCACAGTCAACGCTCAGCTTTGCCGACTCAATTGAGTAAGTGCAGGGATATTTCCCAACGGGAAGACATTTTCCTGGCGTGGCCGAATCAATTGTTACCGAGAGGTTCCCCGTTTCACCCAATGGATTTGCATACGATCCATGACTTTTGCAACCGTCAACGCCGTTATAGAGATAAAGACAATCATCTGTGAGCGTCAGCTGGTCGCCGTTACCCTTCCACTGCCCCGAGTGTGTGCCAGCGCAGTCATGCGCTGAAGAGGGTTTCCTTTCCGTTTTGTCCGAACTGGCCGGAATGTTCGAAGTGGCCGCCCCGTTATTTTGAATGTTGTAATTGTTTATTACTGGCAGCGACATTGATGCGGACACGCACCCATTAGTCATACTAAAAAAAACCCGTGAGGGTGGGGAGCTGGGATATGTAATACTTTGTTGGCACTGTCCACTGCCCCCTTTCCCTGGAATAGCAATCATAGTGCTGGCGACAGGAATGGATACCAAGGTTCCACCAACAGCCCCGAGCTGGCCTGCTGCGTGCAGATTTGCTTCAAGCGGAGTAGTCCCTAAATATTTTCCATTTACTGTAACGTGCGCTCCTTGTGGGTCACTATCGACGCGAACCAATGTCGAACAGCTCGCGAGAAGTAGAGCCAGAAGGCTACTTAGAAATGGTCGCATGTGCATCATTGTTATTTTGAATGTTGAAATTGTTTATTGGCGGCGAAGTTGGCGGGCCTTGTGCTGCTGGCTTCCTATCACAAAGCTTCATGTTGAGAAGAATGTGTGGCGGAAGCTCTGTCGCTTCTGAATAATAACTTTCTTGCTTACACAACCCATCGCTTTGCGGGGTCCCAACAACGTTAATCCCGTTCTGGCTCTCAATCTTGGTTACAAAAGGAGTTCGCCCAACGTAGTTGCCATTGATTTCGACATGAGCGCCAGGCGACTCTGAGGAAATTTTTATCTCTCGTGAGTGTGTACATCCAAGTGCAATCAAAGTGGACAGACAGAGAAATATTCTATTCATGTAGTCGCTATCGGCACGCCGCACCAAAATTCCAATGAAATTCCTATAACAATTCCATTTTTGCTTAATCTTCCTATAGATGCCCTTCCAAAATAATACCTTCCAATAGGAAGAGATAGGGCCTTAGAAGGCCCGAAAATGCCTATGTGGATGACAAAGAAAAAAAGGAGAGGAAGCTATTCTTGTCCCGCCTCGGCAAGCATATCAAAAAGGTGAGAACTGCCGCTGGCTACAGTCAGGATAGAATTTACCTTGAGGCGGGCTGCTCTCGCGGGACGATGAGCAAAATCGAACGCGGTGCTGTGGACACTCAAATCGGAACACTGAGAATGATTGCAGAAACCATTGGAGTACCACTTCGGAAATTGGTGGATGTCGATTAACGCCTTCGAGGGTTTCTTTTTTGAAACTCCAGTCCCTCAATTTCCCTGGCGATACCGCTCGCCTCATCTGCTAGTCCGCTTAGAATTTCACCAAGCCCGTAGTTGATTTGGTCTTCATTGAGGGGAGCCGCCTCGCTCAGGCGTTTCTGAGAAATGAGATGGGCGATGGCGTGGATCTTGGCTGCGATATCACCCAATCTATCCCAACTTGGCCCAAGTTCGATTTGTTCCTTCATAAAAACCTCTGTGAGTGTCCTAAACTTCAGTTTTGGACACCTGCTCTTGCCTGCGTGACTGTCAGGCTCGATTTTCTGAGGGTTTTGGACACCCCTGATTTCGTGGCTCCAATTGCGTTTGCAATGGTTGCCAGGGAATATCCCTTGCCGCGCATTTCAACAACCTCCGTGGCGTCTATCACTGTTGGTCGGCCAAGCCTTTTCCCATTCGCCTTAGCATTCTTCAGTCCCGCCCTCACGCGCTCCTTGATGAGAGCACACTCAAATTCTGCCATTGCACCAATAACCTGCATGAGCAAACGCCCTGAAGCTGTTGTTAGGTCGATGTTGTCCTTTAGGGAAATGAATTCGACTCCAAGCTCCTCAAACTCCTGCAATGTATTCACCAGGTCTTTGAGTGAGCGAAAGAGCCGATCGAGCTTCCAACAAATTACGAGGTCAATATTTCTCACGCGTGCGTCTTGCAATAGTTTTTTTAGTGCAGGGCGGTTTCCGTTAGTGCCGGTCTTGCCGCTGTCCTCATAGACTTCAAAACTCGACCAGCCACGTGCCTTGAGAAACTGGAGAATCTCTGCCCTTTGAAGATCCATTGATTGGTCAGTTGTACTCACTCTTAAATAAATTCCGATTTTCCTTTCCATTTTCAAATTATAGCACACCGCACCATTTTATCGTCGTTAAAAGGTGTCTTCTTAAAAATCTGATCAGTTCTGAGAACCTACGATGTACAGTGTTGATTACCCGACACCCCCGGAGTGTGGGCCCCAACTAGGTACTTGCTTCCTCCCCCCCAAAGGCTGCCTAAGAATTTTGTGAGCGCCGAGAGATAAGGGTGAGATTATTAAGCTGGCTTCCTATTTTTTTATATTTCTTGAAGACTCAACTTCACCGAAGACGGCCATTACAAATTTACTAACAAACTCCGTCTTCTTTTAAGTCCTTCGCCAAGCCCTCGTTCCAATTTTTATTTTTCTGGGGATTGCTACCCTCATCTACCCCGTCTGTGCTAGCTTCGGTCGTTTTTTGTGCTCCTGCATCGCCTGCCACAGATCATAGTTCGTTTGAAGATTCATCCAAAGCTCTGCGGAAGTTCCAAGCGCATCAGAAAGTGCAAGGGCAACTGCTGGAGTTACGCCACGTTTTCCGTGAATGAGTTCGTTAACCTTTGCATGGGGCCAGCTTAGATGGGCCGCGAGTTTTGTTTGTGTAACGCGCATGGGCTTTAGAAATTCCTCATCAAGAATTTCTCCAGGATGAATTGGCGCTCGATGTTTAGGTAGCATAAATAAACCCTCCTTCAATGGTAATCGACAATTTCAACATCTTCTGCATTTCCATCCTTCCAACGAAAAACAATTCGCCACTGGTCGTTGATGCGGACACTATGAAAGCCCTTCAAATTTCCTGATAACGCTTCCAGGCGATTACCAGGTGGAATTTTTAGGTCTTCCAAACGGCTTGCGCCGTTCATAAGATCAAGTAACCGCCAAGCCTTCTTATGAAGTTCACCGGGCAATTTCCTTGCCTCTTTGGAATTCAGTCCATCGAAAATATCCTGGGTTGTCTTACTCTTGATGGACTTAATCATCGAGTATCATTGTATCAAAATTCGATATATCGTCAAGTGATATAAATCAGCAACATTTCAGCAACATACTAAAGAGAAATAACGGGGAAAAGCTGGGAAGAACTAGAAAGCTGGCCCTACCAATTCATTTGTTATTTAAATGATTTAGGTTGTTTTTCGGTCAGTTAGCGTTTTTCTTTTTTCGGGCTTAGATAGCTTCGGAGGCTTGCGCTCTATCCAACTGAGCTAACCGCCCACAGAAACCTCTCAGTACCCCGATCGGTTGCCTAATTTCAACATTTGAGTAGACTGGCTGGCTCAACCTTCATTCAGGGAGTTCACATGACAAACATTCTCAGAATCACCGCAGCCCTCCTCTTCGTGGCGAATGCCTTTGCCGCTACTACTTGGAAGATCGACACCGATCATTCGATCGCCAATTTCAAGATCAAGCACCTCGTTGTCTCCAACGTCACCGGTTCCGTCTCCTTCACCGGAGGTCAGTTCGAGATCGACGAAAAGGACTTTACCAAAACCAAGATGGAAGGGACGCTCGACCCAAAAACCATCAACACCTCGAATGAGAAACGGGATGGCCACCTCAAATCGGCCGATTTCTTCGATGTCGCTAAGAATCCGACAATCAAATTCGTGTCAAAGAAAATTGAAGCCGATGGGGCCAAGTACAGGGTGACTGGCGATCTCACTCTGCATGGAGTGACAAAAGCGATCACGCTCTTCTGCGAGAAACCAACCGATCCGATTAAGGCCTTTGGAGGTCAGCACCGCGGTTTTTCCGCAACCGGCAAGATCAATCGAAAGGATTTCGGCATGGTCTGGAACAAAGCCCTTGAGACCGGCGGCCTAGCCGTTGGCGAAGAGCTCGAGGTTTCGATCGATCTGGAGCTGGCCCACACCGAAGCGCCGTCTAAGAAAACCTGATTAAATCATTCCTCAATTCGGTTTCTGATAGCAACCGAACTGAGGAATTAGCTCTCCGGCGACTGATGAGCGCATGGCGCTTGTCAGTCGCACCGGGACTATCTGCTTCGCGACACCGGCCCCCTCAAACTCCACCGGCACATAGCTCTCCGTATGGCCTAACCACCGTCCGGGCCTTTTCCTCGATGGTCGTTCAATGAGAAGCTCCTGAGTCCGCCCGATCTGTTCCAATAAAAATTCACGATTACGCCGATCCGAAAGCTCCCGCAAAACCGCCGATCGCCGCGCAATTTCCTGAGCTGGCGCCTTGCCGTCGAGTTTTGCAGCCTCCGTTCCCTTGCGTGCCGAAAAAGAGAAGACATGGAGCTTCGACCAATGGGTCTTCTCGAGAACCACCACCGTCCTTTTAAACGCCTCCAGCGTCTCACCCGGGAAACCCACGATCACATCCACGCCGATATAGGCGTGTGGCACCTTCTTCTGGATCTGCTCCGTGATCGACTCAAACTCGATCACTTTGTAAACCCGGCGCATGCGCTTCAACACCTCATCGTCTCCACTCTGCAAAGCAATGTGCAAGAAGGGGCAAAGTTTGGAGTTAGTCGCCATCAGATCCAAAAGACCATCGGGAATCTCAAACGGATCCAGCGTGCTCAACCGGATCCGGGGACCATCCTTCGCCAACAAGCGATCCAACAGCCCTTTGAGATCGGAATTGTGTTCCCAGCCGTAGTGGGCCAAATGGATTCCCGTCAGCACCACCTCCTGAAACCCCTGAGCGGCCGCCTCAGCGATCTGCTTCTCGACAACTTCAGGGATCAGACTGCGACTCCGCCCGCGCGCCATTGGAATCGTGCAGAAGGTGCACTTGTAATTGCAGCCATCTTGAATCTTGATATTCGCACGCGCATTGCGCGAACCCACAAAATTCTCGGGCAAATACCCCGTGGCGGCCAACACATGATCACGACCGTCCGCCGCTGTCTCAATCAAATCTAAAACCTTGATCTTGTCCGCCGTGCCGACGACGTAATCCACGCCACTCAAGGCCAGAAGCTCTTCCTTAGCCACCTGCGCGTAGCAACCGATCACCGCCACAACCGCGCTGGGGTTCGCCCGCTTGAAACGGTACACCTGATTGCGGGCATCCCGATCGGCATTCGCCGTCACGGTGCAGGAGTTGATCACATACGCATCGGCTACTTCATCATCGGAAACAACCATCATCCCTCGGCGAATCGCCTCGAGATAGAGTCCGTCGGTCTCAAAGTTATTGGCCCGGCAACCAAAATTCTTAAAGGCTATACGCATAGATCCCCAATCCATCCGCCACCGGCGACACGGGAGCCATCGTAGAAAACAATCGCCTGCCCCGGCGTGATCGCTCTCTGGGCCGATTCAAACTCAACCTCACACCGACTATCCGCCAGAAGGTCCACTCGACACGTCGATTCACGGGATCGATACCGAATCTTCGCCTTGAGCGGTCGGCCGTCGGGCTGACCATTTATCCAATGCATGCGTTCCACACGGCAGCGCTTCTTAAAGAGTCCGGCTTCACTCCCCACCACCACCCGATTCAGCGCCGGATCGATCTCGGTCACATAGAGCGGCTCAAGCGAGTTCACGCCAAGTCCCTTTCTCTGACCAATCGTAAAGTTGTAGAGACCTCGGTGTTCACCCACCAACTCACCCACCTCATTCACGATAGGGCCTGGCTGACGTGCGGTCTCCGGAACATTTTCCTCGACGAAATCTTGATACTTTCGCCCTTGCACAAAGCAGATCTCCTGGCTGTCCGGTTTATTGGCCACCGCCAATCCATACTCCCGCGCCAGCTCCCTCACCGCATTTTTCGACAATCCGCCCATGGGAAAAAGACAGCGCGCAAGATCCTCTTGGCGAATCGAAAAGAGAAAATAGGACTGATCCTTTTCCGGATAAACCCCTCGATGCAGCTCGAATCGATCGGTCTTCTCCACGAGCGCATAATGGCCTGTCGCCAAATAGTCCGCGCCGAGATCCAAGGCCCAGTCCAAGAGCCGTGAGAACTTCACCTTCTCATTGCACTGCACACACGGGTTAGGGGTCCGCCCGGCTATGTACTCATTCAAGAAATCATCGATAACGGCGGTCCGAAACTCCACTTCCATGTCGGAAACATAAAATGGGATCCCAATCTTTTCAGCCACCCGCCGGGCATCACCAATGTCCGAAAGGGTGCAACAGGTGCCATATTTGTTTTCAATCTGCTCGGAGGCATCGTGGAGCTGCAACGACACGCCGATAACGTCGTAGCCCTCATGCTTGAGCCACGCCGCGGTCACGGAGCTATCCACACCACCGCTCATCGCCACCACAACACGAGATCCATGCGGAGGGAGCCACATCAGGATCGCCCTCGCCGCTCTCGAATTCTGCCGATGTGAAAAGAGGTTCGCTCCACGAACCGGTCAATCTCCTGCTGAGTCGTCTGACGCCCCAAGCTCACACGAAAACACTCGCGCGCCTCGTCCTCTGTCATCCCCATCGCCATCAAGATTGGGTTAGCCTTAGTTGCTCCCGAAGAGCAGGCTGCACCGGTCGAAATGCAAATTCCGTCGAGATCCAGCGCAGTCAAAAGAGATTCAGCACGCACGCCTTCCACTCGAATATTGCTCGTGTGCGGAGTCCTCAACGCCTCTTTTCCCTGAATCGTGATCCCCTCGACGCCTCTAATCCGATTCTCGAGATCATCCCGCAGCTGCTCCATCCGGCCACGCTCATCGGCCGAGATCGGATCAGACAACGCGCCCGCAAATCCGGCAATCCCTACCATGTTTGGCGTGCCGCCTCGCCGCTTAAGCTCATGGTTGCCGCCATGGAACAACGGCACAAGCTGTCGCCCCGCGGCCACCCGCAACGCTCCCACTCCTTTCGGCCCGCCAACCTTGTGGGCCGACACCGACACATAGTCGGCCGCCGCCCAGTGGCTTGATGGTAGTTTGCCCAAAGCCTGAACGGCATCCACGTGAAGCTCGGCTCCAACCGTGCGACAAAGCTCCGCCACCCGCACGATGGGAAACACAATCCCCGTCTCGTTGTTGGCCACCATGAGCGACACCAAATTAGGGCGAAAAGACTCGAGCGTCTGTGCCAGATTTTTTTCGTCCAACTCCCCGGAAGGCAGGAGCTTCATCAAATGGGTCTCACAGCCAAGCCCCACCAAAGTCGGTAAAAGATCCCGGATAGAGGAGTGCTCCACCGGCGACACAAGAAGGCGCACCCCTTTGCCGGCCAAGGCTTTGCCCAAAAACGCCGAGGCATTCGACTCGCTACCGCCCGACGTAAAGACAACCTCTTTCGGAGAGGCCCCCAGAGCCCGCGCCACAACAGACCGATATTTTTCTAATAATTCCCGACTGATACGGCCCACCCCATGAACAGAAGACGGATTCCCCCAGTGCTCCATCGCCTCCGCCATCCCCTTTTGGGCCGCAACCGAGAGCGGCGAAGTGGCATTGTAATCCAGGTAGACCATGGCGGTTCCTATACCCTCCCCACGACGATTTGTCAGGCACGCGACCCCGTGAAAGAATCCGCCGCTATGGACTCAGCTGAGCGCGCTAGGCGTCGACGGGAGCGGATCACCGTCATTATCCTCATTGGGACTCTGAGTCTCCTCACGGTGTTCGAGGTCCACATCCTGCGACTCTCCGCCAAGCTCCCCTTCGTCAACAGCATCTTCTTCTTCGGCCTGATGAACCTCAACATCGTCCTCATCATGATCCTGCTCTTCCTGGTCTTCCGGAATGTGGTGAAGCTCATCCTGGATGAAAAGAGGGGGCGCGCGGGCTCGCGCCTGCGCACACGCCTAGTCTTCAGCTTCATCCTCTTTGCCATTATCCCGACCGTGTTGCTTTTTGCGATCTCCGCCACCTACATCAAGACCAGTTTCGACAAGTGGTTTTCGGCCAAGGTCGAATCGACCCTCCAGCGCAGCATCGAGGTCGTGAAGATCTATTATGAAAATACAGAAAAAAACGCGCAGCATTTTGCGCGACGGATCGCCGCAACACTTGAGACCCACTCCAAACGCACTCTGGGCCGAACTCTCGATGATTTGAGAATGGAATACGGAGTCGACGCTCTCGAATACTATGTCAATCCATTCCTCCCCCGAGTGCTCTCGACCCACCCGGACAAGCAGGACACCATCCCCAGCGGATCACTCGAAACGCTGAAAGAGGTCTTCGCCGGCAATCAGAGTTGCCGCATTCAAAACATCGGCACCGGCGAACTCGTCCGTTGCGGTGTCTTTCTCGGGACTGGAAAGGGCGCGATATTCGTCGACTATTTCATTCCGACTAGCCTCGCTTCCCAGCTCTCCGAGATCAATATGACGTTCGAGGACTTCAAGCGGAACAACCCGCTCGATTACCCGATCAAATCTACCTATTTCGCCATCCTCACCATGGTGACGCTGCTGATTCTCTTCTCCGCCATCTGGACCGGCTTCTACATCGCCAAGCGCCTCACGGTGCCCATCGAAGAGCTCCTCCGAGGAACCGAGGCCGTGGCAAAGGGAAACCTTGATTTCCGACTCACGCCGGGCGGACAGGATGAGCTGGCCAAGCTCGTCGAATCCTTCAACCTCATGGTCGGCGATCTCAATCAGAACAAGATCGATATCGAAACCAGCCACGCCTATCTCAAAAAGATGAACGAGGAGCTCGCCACACGCCGTCGCTATATCGAAGTGCTTCTGGAAAGTGTTCAGTCGGGGGTCGTCTCGCTCGATGAGTTCGGAAAGATATCTACGGTGAATGGAGCGGCCTCAAAGCTTCTCTCCCTTGCTCCGGCCGATCTCGTGAACAAACCCTACTGGTCGATCGTCCCCGATTCCTATCGCAAAGATTTCCGCGAAATCCTTGCTGTGCTTTCGTCTAGCTCCGCAAGCCCCATTCGCAAGGAGATCCGATTTCAAAACCGCGACGGCCGCTGGGTTTCGCTCCTCATCACCCTAAGCCCGTTTCGTGATGAAAATCGTCGACAACGCGGAGTCGTCGCGGTCATCGACGATGTCACCGAGATTCAAAAGATCGAGCGCATGAGTGCGTGGCGCGAGGTTGCCCGCCGCATCGCCCACGAGATCAAGAACCCCCTCACCCCCATCCAACTTTCGGTCGAGCGACTGCGCCGTCGCTACCTCGACAAAATCCGAGATGACGGCACGTTTGACCAGTCAACCCAGATCATTCTCAAAGAGGTCGACTCGCTGAAAGCCCTCGTCGGTGAATTCACGACCTTCGCGCGTCTCCCCGAGGTGATCCAGGCCCCCGAAGATCTCAACGCCCTCATCATCGATGCAAGCAATCTATTCCGAGCCGCACACGAGAAAATTCAGTTCCAACTCGATCTGGCCGAGGGACTGCCGCTTCTGCGACTCGATCGCGCTCAACTCAAACGGGCATTCATCAATCTTTTCGACAACGCTGTCACGGCCATGAATGGCAGCGGTACAATTTCGGTTCGATCCTTTTTTGCGAGTGCCATCGATTCCTATTGTCTGTCCATCGCCGACAGCGGCTGCGGTATCGATGAAGCCGCTCAGAGCCAGCTCTTTGAACCCTATTTCTCCACCAAAGAGGGAGGGACGGGGCTGGGCCTCGCCATCGTCCAGCGCATCATCTCCGACCATGGCGGCTACATTCGCGTCGGAAAAAACACCCCCTCAGGCACAAAATTCACTATCGAACTGCCGGACTCTTTAATGAGCCCACGCGCCGGTCCGCAGATTGACCCCAAACCCAACCCAATTAGTATGGAGCGCGAGGTCACTTGAAAAAGATTCTGATCATCGATGATGAGAAAAACATCCTGACGACCTTCCGCGGGATGCTCGAAGACGAGGGCTACCAGGTGTCGACCGCGCCAAGCGGGTCGGCTGGGCTCACCCTCGTGCGTTCGTTCGAGCCTGAGGTCGTTTTCCTCGACATCTGGATGCCGGAGGAGGATGGCATTTCGGTCCTAGAAAAGATCCGCAAGGAGTCACCTCAGACCAGTGTCGTAATGATGTCCGGCCACGGCACCATTGAAACGGCGGTGAAGGCCATCCGCCTGGGCGCCTGGGACTACCTTGAAAAACCGATCCACTCGGACAAGGTGCTCGTCCTACTCGACCATGTTTATGAAGTCCGCGCACTCCGGGAACAAAACAAGGAGCTAAAGACTGAGCTCCGGTCGCAGGACAGTCTCGTTGGCAACAGCGCCGCGATGAAGCGCCTCCGCCAGATCGTCTCTGTCACAGCTCCTTCGAATGGTTGGGTGCTTGTGTACGGGGAAAATGGAGTCGGCAAAGAGCTCGTCGCGCGCGCTCTCCACCGCGATAGCACCCGCGCCTCCGAACGTTTTGTGGCGGTCAACTGTGCTGCCATTCCAGCCGAACTGATCGAGAGCGAGCTCTTTGGCCATGAGAAGGGCTCCTTTACGGGAGCCATGGAAAAGAAGATTGGGAAATTTGAGCTCGCCCACAAAGGCACTCTCTTCCTTGATGAGGTTGGGGACATGAGCCTCAAGATGCAAGCAAAGATCCTTCGGGCTCTCCAGGAGGGGCAGATACAGCGCGTGGGCGGAGACACCACGTTAGAGCTCGATCTTCGGGTCATTGCGGCAACCAATAAAGACCTCAAGCAGGCGATCCGAAGCAGCGAATTCCGCGAGGACCTCTTCTATCGCCTCAATGTCATCCCCATCATCGTTGCACCGCTCCGAGAGCGGCGCGAGGATATCGCAGCGCTCGCGAACCATTTCTTGAAACGCTACAACAGCGGTCGACCCAAGCGGTTTTCCGCGGAGACCCTCCAACTTTTGCAAAGTTATCCCTGGCCGGGTAATGTTCGGGAGTTAAAAAACTGGGTGGAGCGCGCATGCATCCTCTGCCCGGATGAAACCATTAATGCCAGCCCGTATGATGAGCCCAATCAAAAGGATTCCGACGTATTTTCCTTTGGCGAGACGAGTTTGCGACAAGCCAAGGCCCATTTTGAAAAACAGTTTCTCATCCGAATGCTGGCCGAGAATGATTTCAACATCTCGCGGACCGCGCACACGATCGGTGTCGAGCGCAGCCACCTTCACAAGAAGATCAAGAGTTACGGAATTGAGGTTGGGAGCTAGCAGGTCCTTGCGAAACCCGCTTTGGGAGGAAAAAAATGATTTTTCGAACGAAACGAGGAGGACGAACAAAATGCCCGGAGGCGGCCATGGAATGGCCGTCGAGGACATTTTGTGAGGAGGACGAAGTTGCAGTCGAAAATGCATTTTTTTACCCCAAATGGGGTTTCGCAAGGACCTGCTGATGTATTCACCTGAAAGCCCGTTTCGGAAAAAGACCCGCGAGATTTCGGTTGGTCCGCTGAAGCTCGGCGGCAACAACCCCATCCGGATCCAATCGATGACGACCCCGAAGACAGATGATGTTGATGCTGTCGTCAAACAGATCCAGGAGCTCGAGGCAGCCGGGTGTGAGATCGTCCGGGTAACGGTCAATAATCAGGAGGCGGCCGATGCTCTTCCGCTCATCCTCGAGAAGGTCCACATCCCCGTCATCGCCGACATTCATTTCGACTACAAGATGGCGCTCGCGGCGCTGAAGCACAACATCGCCTGCGTTCGGATCAACCCAGGTAACATTGGCGTCGAGTGGAAAACCCTTGAGGTGCTCAAGGCGGCCCAAGATAAGGGTGTTGCCATCCGCATCGGAGTCAATGCCGGTTCTCTCGAAAAGCCTTTGCTCAAGAAATACGGCCACCCGACACCGGAAGCGCTCGTTGAGAGTGCCTTGGCCCACATCGCGCTCTTTGAGACCCACAGTTTTTTCAACTTCAAGGTCTCAATTAAATCATCGGATGTTCGGTCCAACTTTCAGGCGTACTCGCTGTTGTCTCAAAAAACCGACGCCCCCCTCCACCTCGGTGTCACCGAGGCCGGAACCAAGAATTACGGGGCCGTGAAGTCAGCAGTCGGCATCGGCAGTCTTCTGCTGAGCGGCATCGGCGACACGATTCGCGTTTCGCTCAGCTGCGATCCAGTGGAAGAGATCAAGGCCGGCGTCTTCATCTTAAAATCTTTGGGTCTTAAGAATGACGCTCCTGAAGTCATCGCGTGTCCCAGCTGTGGGCGGGCCGATATTGATGTATTCCGCCTAGCCGAAGAGGTGGAGCGCCGAGTGCTCGGGCTCAAGAAGAATATAAAGGTCGCGGTCATGGGGTGCGTGGTCAACGGACCCGGCGAATCCATGGAAGCCGACATCGGCATTGCCGGCGGCAAGGGCGAGGGGCTGATTTACAAAAAAGGAAAACCGATCTGCAAGGTGCCTGAGGACAAGATGGTCGATTTTCTCATGGATGAAATCTCGAGGATGTAATGGCCGACCGAATCACCCCCCGTAGTCAGGATTTTTCGCAGTGGTACAACGATATTATCCAGCATGCCCAGCTCGCCGATCAAAGTCCCGTGCGCGGATGCATGGTTCTCAAACCCAATGGATACGCCATCTGGGAGGTGGTCCAGCGCGAACTGGACAAACGTTTCAAGGAGACGGGCCACCGCAATGCCTACTTCCCGCTTCTCATCCCAGAGAGTTTTCTCAATAAAGAGAAAGAACACGTTGAAGGATTTGCCCCCCAATGTGCCGTCGTCACCCACGGCGGCGGCAAGAAACTCGAAGAGCCTCTCGTCATCCGCCCTACCTCAGAAACGATCATCAACTACATGTACTCCAAGTGGGTCCAGAGCTATCGGGATCTCCCCATTCTCATCAACCAATGGGCCAACGTTATAAGATGGGAGATGCGGACCCGACCTTTCTTGCGCACTTTGGAATTCCTCTGGCAGGAGGGCCACACCTGTCACGAGACCGAGGATGAGGCTCGCCGGGAAACCCTGAAGATGCTCGACATCTATCAGTCTTTTCTCAGGGACCATTTCGCGATGGCAGTTATCCCCGGCGAAAAAACGCCCGGCGAAAAATTTCCGGGAGCGGAAAATACCTACTGCATCGAAGCGATGATGCAAGACAAAGAGGCGCTCCAGGCGGGAACGTCTCATTATTTCGGAACCAAATTTGCCCAAGCCTTTGATATTAAGTTCCAAAACCGCGAAGGAAAGCAGCAGTTCGTGCACCAAACGTCGTGGGGTGTCACCACCCGTTTGATCGGCGCCTTGATCATGACCCATAGCGACGACAAAGGGCTTGTGCTTCCTCCCAAGGCCGCCCCCACTCAAATCGTGATCATTCCGATATCCCAGAAGGGACAGGACAGCTCCAAGATCACTGAGATCGCTGATCGCCTGAAATCCGAACTTTTGGCGTCCTACGTGGTTCACGTTGACGCCCGCGAAGGCCATTCCGTTGGGTACAAATTCACTGAATGGGAGGTTCAGGGGATCCCGCTGAGAATTGAGTTGGGGCCACGAGACCTCGCGACCAATGAGTGTGTGCTGGCCCGCCGAGATGGAGTCAAAACCAAGGTTTCACTCGACCAGGTCAAAGCAACTGCGGCCAAAACACTCGATGAGTTCCAGATGGCCCTTTACACGCGATCTTCCGAGTTTCTGAAGGCGAACACGCACATCGAAAACGATCTCCCGAAGTTCAAGGAGCGGATTCAGGCCAATTCCGGCTTTTACCAGCTCCATTGGTGCGGCAACCCGGGGTGCGAAGCTCAGGTTAAGAATGACACCAAGGCTACAATTCGGTGCATCCCATTCGCTCAGATCCGAGAAAGCGGCAAATGCATCGTTTGCAGCGCCGCCTCTACAGGGCGCGTTATTTTCGCCCGCAACTATTAGAGGCGCTGCCTTTGGAAATCCCAGGTTATCGCTTAAAATGGATAGGAGTCTTCTTTCTCCAATTTCTCCATCCCTTATGCGAGGCGGCCATGAAACTCCTGATTGCTATCCTCTTTCTATTCTCAACCACGACCTGGGCGGCTGACACCGCACCCGAAAAAAAGGGGGCCAAAGACGCTGGTGCCAAGCAGGAAACCCGAGGTGAAGAGGATGAGCAGGAAGAGGATAAGGTTGTGAACCTTGAAAGCGAGGACGCCTTCATCGATCTTTCAGACGCTTTGAAGAGCAAGCACTTCGTCCGCCGAGCGATTCTCAACACCGCCATCAAAAACAGCTCACGCTTCCATCTTGGGAAGCCGTACGTGAACCACCTCGTCGGATTCGATGCCATCATCAATCTGAAGCCGGTCCAGAAGACGGTCACCGCCATGCAGAGCCTAGGGGGAGGTTACGTTTTCCCCTTCGGTCTGGGCGTTGAGTCCGGACTCGAATTCTCCTCTTTGAGCGATTGGTACCTGGGAACACGGTGGTATTTTGATCAGGTGAGCGCCTTTGTCTGGCCCTTTGCCGGTGCGGGCCTGGCTGTGCAACTCGATTTTCTTAGCGTAAGCGATCCCACTCAGGCCGTGGCCGCCTACAGCGGCTCGCCAGTGGGCTTCTTCGCCAACTTTGGTTTGATGATTCCGCTCGTCGATATCGGTCTCAAAGCCGAGATCCGCGCCAACATGTATGGAGGTGATCGCATTATCATCACCACTGGTCTCGGCGCCGTCCTCTTTATCTAAAACGGGAGCAACAATCCCGGCATGAAGGTAAAAATTGAGTTCGAGTGGTCGTCCGTCGCGACGAAGTACTGAAACTCCGCCTTGATGAGAATATCTCCAACCGGAACGACCATGGCCACTGATGGCACAGCGTATTGCGACCGAGATCCGAGAGCGTTTTCACTCGGATCGGAGGTCAACGTCATCTTATTCGTCACGAAGCAGTGCTGTAATCCCAAATAGAATCTCGCGGTAGTGGTCTTACTCTGAATGTAATACTTCAGCCCGACCAGAAACGCGTTGTAGTTGAAAAACTCGCCGCCCACCTCGATAAACAAATGATTCAGGAATCCCTTGAACGGGCGATAACCCAATTGGAGCCCCAGGAGACTTGAGTTGGAGGTTCGGTTATCGATGCCGGAGGCCACTGCTCCCCCCACCGAAGCCGCGACATACCACCGGGCTAAGAGTTCCCTGTTGATATTCTTCATCAACCCAGCCGAGGCCATCCAGCGAGGAATATCGGCCTGCAGCAGCGGGGCTCCCTCTTCTCGCGGCAGATCATAAAGTTGATCGGTCGCATACTGTGAAAACACCTGGGTCACCAGAGTTCGGGTCAAGTTTGTCTTGGCCAGATCGGTTGGCTTTCTGAGCATCGTGTCCGGTAGAACCTCCGAGTGCATCACCACCTGGTAGGGTGTTCGGCGATCGTAGAGTACGAGCGCCCATCGAGTGGGTTTGAAGGATGGGATCAAGATCACGTCGCCATGGGTCTTCGCTGTTGCTCGCTTCAGCTGCTCGAAGTTCATCTTCGGAATGCTGTAGTCCGATCGACGGACGGTGATACCGTCGAGTCGGGCCAGGGACTTCTCGATTCCGATGTACACAACCTCAGAATCCTTGAGCTCTTCATTTGTGATCGGCCGCATCAGCACGACCTTCACCTGCTCACCGGACGGAAGACGCAGCTTCTTCTTCAGGGCAGCGTTAATCGAAATGGCGCTCACCTCACCCGAAGATTCCGAACTCACCGAACTGTCCTCGGATTCAGCCAGACAGAGCGGCGCCCATACCAATAACGCCAATAGAGCCCATCGCACGAATTGCCTCCTCAGTGCGTGCCAAATGCGCTTAAGTAACGCATTCAGTCATTGGCTCTATCGACGCTATTGTCGCGCCGCTTAAGGAAAATAATGCTCCGCGCTTTATTTGCGCAAAGGCCTGATTACACTATCATTTTTGGGATTTAGAACTGGTAGAGAAGACCGGGCATAAACTGGAAGACAACACCCTCGCCGGAGAGAGCCACCTGCAGCTGCGTTTCCGCCTTGAAGTAGAACTCACCCAACGGCACCCACAGACTCACGCTGGGAATGATGTAGTAGTAATCCTTGTGCAAGGTCATGTTGCGATCTGAGACAAGCGCCTTTCGATCGGTCAGATAACCACCGCCAAGGCCGGGCATAATCTGATAGGACGAGTACTTATTCGAAATGTTGTAACGAAGCGTCCCCAAAAAGGCATTGTACGCATACGCCTGGTAGGTTCCTTCGAGGTGAAAGTTCCCGAAAATTCGCGCCCCGAGCTGCAGACTGTAGACACCCCCCGCCCAGGAGCGGCTATCGCTGGCCGACGATATTGCGCCCCCAAGCGAGGCAGCTCCATAAAACCGCCGGGTCATTATGTTATTCACGTGCTCCACCATCTCGGCGCTCGCCATCCACCGAGGGATCTGAGCCTCCATCACCACTTCGTGATTTTCGCGCGGCAACTCATAAAACTGATTGGTGAGATAAAGGTAAAGACCTCGCCGCATCAAAACCCGCAGCTGATCGATGGCGAGCTCCTCGGAAATCTTTCCGGTCGCAGCCTCCTCCTCCGGGTTCACTTCGGTGTGGTAAAAAACGTAGTACGGCGTTCGTCGATCAAAAATAAATATGTCAAAATGGGTGGGCTTGAGCACCGTCGCGAAAACAACGTCGGCCTTGATCTTCCCCATGATGGCGCGAAAGCCTTCAAGCGTCAGCGCTTGGAGTTTTTGGTTCTTCACGGCGATATTGAAGTCGCCGTAACGGCTAAACACCTTCTGCATCGTCGCCAGAACAACATCGGTGAGGGCGGGCTGGACGTAATTCACAGGCCGGAGGAAAACAACACTCGCGAGTTTCTTGTTGGGGAGGGTGAGCTTGCTTTTAAGACGCTCCACCAATTTTTCCTTGGCATTCGGATTCTCAACGTCCTTCGCTGGCGCGGATGCAACGGTGCCGTCATCATCTTCAGCTTCAGCTTCGTCTTCATCGTCTTCATCTTCATCATCGTCCTGGGCTTGAGCCGCCTGGACTGTCTTCTGAGATGTCGCGGCCGTAGCGCCTCGAGGGGGAACACTCTGGGGCCGGCGGGCACCCGACTGGGCAATGGCAGAGTCCTCAGCCTCGTCATCCTCTTCGTCGGTCTCGGTCTGCGCCACGGCTGCTTTCGGAGCCGCCGCTGCCGGCGGACGCCTGGCGGCAGCAGCCGGAGGGGCAGCCGGGCGTTGGCCCGATCGACTCCCGGGTTCGGCGAGCGCTCCGATCGCAAACAGCGCAACCATCAAACTCACTCGAAACGATTGGTTTTCCATCAAGAGCTAGTTCGGTTCCGGATCGGGAATTACTAAGCAAAAAAGGGGGCTTCTTTTGGGGCGATTTGTCATTTTTTCTACCCCGCGATAGGGTCCACCGACGCCTATGACTCAAGAAAATATAACCGTCCAAGTGGTCGATTTCTCGTCGATAAATGACGACGATCTCTTGCGCATTGCGCAACGTTGGCCCCAGGGGGTTCCCAACCAGTCCCCTCTCTCCGCCAGCCAGCGACAGACCGTAGCGAGTCGCTATGCATTATCGCTCATCGTCCCGCAAGTTGATGCATCGCTTAACACATCCCAAGAGCATGGATTCTCTCAGCTCACTACGGTGGATCACCACGATTCAGTCAGTTTCGCCCACACCGAAACTCTCGCGATCGCGGCGCTCTGTCGAAATCCGGTCGGAGTCGACGTGGAAAACATCTCCCGTACCTTCGCCTACGCCCTCCCAAAGTTTGCAACCTCAGCCGAGCTCTTGCTCGCCCAGGGCTCGACCCTGATCGAGAACGTTCCCGTTTCCAACATGGCCCTACTTTGGACGGCCAAGGAGGCCACCAGCAAAGCCACCGGTTTGGGGGGCCGAAAGGGATTTCCCAATTTCGAACTCGCGGAGCTCGGGCCCGGCCCCCTCAGAATTCGAGTCCATTCTCCCGGCCCGATCCCCCTCCACCACCCCTTCGTCCAATTCCGGCTGTACTCAGCCCGAGGTCTGCGATACCTCATCGCCGTATGCACCGAAGGGCAAAATAACCCTCTTAATTTGCTCGCTTATCCACCTCATGGTATCGATACGCAAAGAGGCTAAAACGCGATGAGCAAACAAATTTTGGTGAACGCCAGCACCTACGAGACTCGTCTGGCCACACTCGAAAATGGCGAAATCCGGCAGCTCCACATCGAGCGAGAGGAAGACAAGAACGTCGTAGGAAATATCTACAAGGGGGTCGTTAAGAGGGTTCTCCCGGGCATGCAGGCCGCCTTTCTCGAGCTGGGGCTCGAGCGCACCGCGTTCCTATATGTGGATGATATTATTGAGACCCCGCTCGGTGCCGATGTCGAGATTGAGGATGACGTCGAGGACACGGGCGACGGCGACTACAACGATGGCGATAGGGATGAAGGCGATGAGAATGGCCCCGAGGCCGCCAATGAAGGCCACGGTGGCCAAGGTAGCGGTGGGGGTGGTGGCCGAGGAGGAGAACGCGATCGTGGCGGCCGCGGTGGCGGCCGTGGACGCCGAGACGGTGGTCGCCGAGGGCGTGGACGTTTCCGAGAGCGCCGGCCACGAGAGCGCGCCAATATTCAGGACCTTTTGACCGAAGGGCAGGAGCTCCTGGTCCAGGTGGCCAAAGCCCCGATCGGCACCAAGGGTGCGCGGCTCACAACCCACATCAGCCTCCCAGGGCGAAACGTCGTGCTGATGCCGACCTTCCACCACATCGGAATTTCACGAAAGATTGAAAGCGATAAGGAACGCCGGCGGTTGCGCGACCTCTTCACCAAGCGTATCCGACCTAAGAATGTCGGGTTCATCATCCGCACGGTCGCCGCGGGGAAGATGCTCCGTGAGATCAAGGCCGACGCCGATTATCTCATTAAGCTTTGGAACCGAATCCAACGCGATTTTAAACGTAAGAAGGCACCCGCTCTCATCCACGAAGATCTGTCTCTCTCGATGCGATCGGTCCGCGACTTTTTCACAGATGAGGTCGACTCATTCATCATCGATAATCCCAAGGAATATGAGGAGGTCTTGCGATTTATCGGCCAGTTCATGCCGCGCTTGAAGGCCCGAGTGAAACTGTTTCGCGGCCCCTCTCAGCTCTTCGAACATTACGGTATAGAAGCCGAGATCTCTCGCGCCCTCGGGAAAAAGGTTTGGCTCAAGTCGGGAGGTTATCTTCTCATCGACCAGTCGGAAGCGCTCACCTCAATCGACGTGAACACCGGACGCTATGTCGGCTCAAAAAGTTTGGAAGAGACGATCTTCAAGACCAATCTCGAAGCGGTCAAAGAGATCTCCTACCAGCTCCGCATCCGCAATGTCGGCGGCATCATCATCATCGATCTCATCGACATGGAGTCGCCGGAGAACCGCGAGAAGGTCTACCGGGCGCTGAATGAGGCTCTCGGCGAGGACAAGGCTAAAACAAATATCTTGAAGATCTCCGAGCTCGGCCTAGTCGAGATGACAAGGAAGCGCACCCATGAAGATCTGGTCCGCTATCTGACCGAGCCGTGCGGCTACTGCGATGGCCGCGGCTACCACAAGAGCCGCCGCACGGTGGCCTTTGAGATCTTCCGGGAAATCGAAAAAGAGTCTCTGAACCCCCACGACAGCATCGTCGTCTTCGCAAACCCAGACGTCACAAAACGAATCGGCGGCGAAGAAAATTCTCACAAAGAGCTTCTCGAACGCCGCCTCAACCGCCGCGTAACGGTGAAAACAGACCCGGCCTTTCACATTGAGCAGTTCGAAGTTTTTGGGAAGTGAGTTTTCAAATCGGCGTGGGGTACTCGCCGGAGAAGCAGGCGTGGCAGAAGCCTTCGCCTGATTTGAGGGAGATACTTTTGAGGAGGCCGTCCAGGCTGAGATATCCGAGGCTGTCGGCTCCAATATAGTCGCGAATCTTTTCGATCGAATGGCTCGAGGCTAAAAGCTCGGAGCGCGTCGGCGTGTCGATCCCGTAGAAGCACGGATAGGCGGTGGGTGGTGCTGAGATGCGCACGTGAACCTCCTTTGCGCCGCCCGTGTCACGCAGATGCTTGATGAGCTTTTTCGAAGTCGTGCCTCGGACCAAACTATCGTCGACCACGACGACCTTTTTCCCTTGGATAGCCTCGCGGACCGGGTTGAGTTTGAGCTTCACGCCAAAATCCCGTATCGCCTGTCCGGGTTCGATGAACGTCCGGCCAATGTAGTGGCTCCGAATTATCCCCATGTCGAATGGAATCCCCGATCGCTCGGCAAATCCAATCGCCGCCGGCACGCCTGAGTCGGGAACCGGGATGACCACATCGGCACCCAGAGCGGGGTGCTCGTCGGCGAGCACTCGGCCAAAATCCTTGCGCATCGTGTGGACGCTCTGGTCATAGAGAACACTGTCGGGGCGGGCAAAATAGATGGCCTCAAAAACACAGCGCCGTTTTAGGGTCTTTTCAAACGGAAAGGTCGATACCATGTTCTTCGGAGCTTCGAGCGGCACCACGACCATCTCACCCGGCGCGATCTCACGCTTATAGGCCGCGCCCACCAGATCAAAAGCGGTGGTCTCACTCGCGAAGACCGGCCCTCCCAAAAACTCGCCAAGCACCAGAGGCCGAAATCCATACGGATCGCGCACCGCAATCAGTTTGTCCTTTACGAGGACAAGAAGGGAATAAGCTCCCTCAACCTGGCGTAAAGCCTCAATAAGCGCCCTCTCCGGATCCCGCTCACGGCTTCGCGCCATGAGGTGGATAATGACCTCAGTGTCATTGGTCGATTGAAAGATCGACCCCTCAGCCTCGAGCTTTTGCGTCAACGCCGCCGCATTCACCAGATTTCCGTTGTGCGCGATGCCCACCCAACCGAACGAGCTCTTCATGAGCAGGGGCTGGAGGTTGGCCATGGTGTTCCCGCCAGTTGTCGAATAGCGCGTGTGGCCGATGGCCGCGGAGCCGTGCAGTCTGTTGAGCGCCGATTCGGTGAACACCTCTGCGACATGGCCCTTCCGACGACAAACGTGCGGCTCACCATCAGTGGTCGAGACGATCCCAGCCCCCTCTTGGCCGCGGTGCTGGAGAGCGTGCAGCCCCAGATAGGTTATCTTAGAGGCCTCTTTATGTGATCCGACTCCAAATATCGCACACATAGTGTTACTCGATCAGACTCTTCCATTTTTGAGAGTAAGTTTCGCGAATCTTTTTCATATCGGACAAAAGCGTGGTCGACTTCCCCTGAACCACGTGGAACTGGTCCGTGTCATTCACCTGACCAATCAGGGTGAACGGCACACCGGCTTGATTGGCCATCCGCTCAAACTCTTCCCGATCGGAGGAATCAAAGGCCAGCACCACGCGCGGAATCGTCTCGCCAAAGAGGAACCGATCGAGGTCCACGCCAAACGGAACAGTTAGCTCAACGCCCGTGCAATCGTGACGGCCGTGAATCACCATCTCGAGAAGTGCGGTCACCAGGCCGCCTTCTGAAATGTCGTGAACCCCATATTTCACCTTCACCTTGCGCACCCGGCTGAACAACCGGAGCATCCGGGTCACCGCCCCGATATCGGTGTCATCCGGTTGGCCGCAGTCACGCTTAAACCATTGGGCCGCCATCACACTGCCGCCCAAACCACCCTCGACATTTCCCAGTAAAGCGATCTCTAACCCCGTGTCGAAAAAATTGGACTCAGGCAGAGGATCCCGATCCTCGATCAGCCCCACCATTCCCACCACCGGCGTGGGGTGGATCGGCTTGGAATCGGTGTCATTATAAAAGCTCACATTCCCCGAAACGACAGGGATCTCCAAAGCCTGGCAGGCCTCACAAATTCCCTCGATGGCCTCATCAAATTGCCACATCACCTCTGGGTTTTCCGGGCTTCCAAAATTCAGGCAATCGGTGATGCCGATGGGGGTCGCTCCTCTCATAGCCAGATTCGTCGCAGCCTCAAGGACCGCACGTCGACCGCCCTCTCGCGGAGAAAGCCAGCAAACCCGAGGATTACAATCGGCAGAAAGCACAAGCCTCACACTTCGATTCTCAATGTCGCGCACTCGAATCACGGCTGCATCATCAACGGCACCACCCTCCGTACGATTACCCACCATCGAGTCGTATTGCTGCACAATTGGTCCGGGATCTCCGAAGCTGGGATCGGAGAGCACCACCTGGAATTTCGCCTCGACCGGAGCCACAAGCATCCGGTTGCGATCCATAAACCAACGCTGGCGTTGATCCGACGGTGCCGCCTTCGGGCGCTCCGGTAACGGAGGATTCACGACGAGATCAATTGGGAGATCCACCACCCACTCTGCATTTTTCCTCATCTTCACACGCGACCCCTGGACCACTTCGCCCACCACCTCAGCGTGAAGATCCCATTTCTCAAAAACAGCCCTGAGCGCCTCGATGCGATCGGCATCGGTGACGAGCAGCATTCGCTCCTGCGACTCCGAAAGAAGCAGTTCGTACCCCGACATATTGAGCTCGCGCGCCGGAATCTTATCAAGATCGACGACAAGACCGGTCCCGGCCCGATGGGCCATCTCAAAACTCGACGAGGTAAGACCCGCCGCCCCCATGTCCTGAATGCCGATGACGAGCCCCTGGCGCATCACCTCAAGACTAGCTTCCATCAAGAGCTTCTCAGTGAACGGATCACCCACCTGAACCGTCGGGCGCTCCGCCTCGACCTCCGAACAAAACTCTTTCGAAGCCATCGTAGCACCGTGGACTCCATCCCGGCCGGTCTTGGCTCCCACATACACAACAAGATTTCCCACACCTTGGGCCACGCCCCTGTAAATCTGGTCCGATCGGATGAGCCCCAGAGAAAAGGCATTCACCAAACAATTCTGAGAATAGGTGGGATGAAAGTAGGTCATCCCAGCGACGGTGGGAACGCCCACGGAATTCCCGTAATCGCCGATTCCCTTCACGACACCCTTCACCAGGCTCCGCGTCTTCGGCGAATCGCCCCCAAAAAACAGCGCGTCCATCGAGGCGATGGGGCGAGCCCCCATCGTAAAAATATCCCGCAGGATTCCGCCCACGCCGGTGGCAGCCCCTTGGTAGGGCTCAATAAAGGACGGGTGATTGTGGGACTCCATCTTAAACGCCACGGCCCAGCCATCGCCGATATCGACGATGCCCGCATTCTCACCGGGCCCCTGCAAAACGCGACGACCGGTCGTGGGAAACCTCTTCAACATCGGCTTCGACGACTTATAACTGCAGTGCTCGCTGTACATGGCGGAGAAGATCCCAAGCTCAGCAAAGTTCGGCTTGCGCTCCAGCTTCCGACAGATAAAGGCGTATTCACCTGACGACAGGCCCAGAGCCTTCGCCGTCTCGACTGTAGAGATATCGGTGTCGAGAGGATTCACGATCTCCGCCTCTTTTCCAAAAAGTTCACCACCGAGCGCCAAATTTTCATCCCGTCGCGGCTCCTCAAGTCGGTCGCCCGTTCCGGGTGCGGCATCAAGCCAAAAACGTTTTTCTGGGCGTTGCAGACACCAGCGATATCGCCCACGCTGCCGTTGGGGTTGTTTTGGTACGTCAGCAGTATCTCTCCGCGCGATCTCATCCTTTCTACCTCAGCCTCAGGAATCACGTACCGCCCATCACCATGAGCGATCGGAATCGTCAGGGTCTGTCCCGCCGTCAACTCATTGGTCCACGGCCCCTGGTTGGATTCCACTTTGAGCACGACATCCTGACAAGAAAAGGTCAGACCCGAGTTACGCGCCAAAGCTCCCGGCAAGAGCCCAGCCTCACAGAGAATCTGAAAACCATTGCAGATCCCCAAGACCAATCCGCCCTTTCCCGCAAAGGCCTTCACAGACTCCATGATCGGCGACACAGCTGCCATGGCCCCACAACGAAGATAGTCACCGTAGGAAAAACCACCTGGGAGAATCACCAAGTCGCAATCGGAAAAATCGGGAGTTGATTTGTGCCAGTGTCGTTCGCCCTGAAAACCAGCCAAATGGGTCAAGGCGTAGTAAGCGTCGTCGTCACAGTTTGAGCCGGGGAAGGTGACAATTCCCGCCTTCATCCTTTTCCCTGGTTGATCAACTCGATTTGGTAGGACTCGATCACGGGGTTCACCAGCAGGGTGTCACACATCTTCTGAACATCCCGTTTGGCCTCTTCCGTCGAGGTGGTGTTCATCTCCACATCGATCACCTTGCCCATCCGTACAGAGGCCACCCGCGAAAAACCCTGCCGTTGAAGAGCCTGCGAAACGGTATTCCCCTGAGGGTCAAAGACACCATCTTTGTAAAAGATGTGAACTCTCGCTTTCATGTTTTCTGTCCAAAGAAGGACTCGAGTCGTCGATAGACCTCGCGATAGGCCTCCTCGACCCCGCCGAGATCCTGACGGAAACGATCCTTGTCCATCGGCTCGCCGGTCTTCTTGTCCCAAAGACGGCAGCCATCGGGTGTAAACTCATCTCCCAGCAGAACCTCGTCTTTTTCGTCGAGACCAAACTCGAGTTTAAAATCGATCAGCTCCAATCCGACTTCGTCGCATACCCGGCACAGACAATCATTCACCTTGAAGGCCTGAGCGCGCACAAACGCCAGCTGCTCATCCGTCGCCCATTTAAAATACGCGATGTGCGTCTCGCCGATGAGCGGATCACTGAGCTCGTCCGACTTGTAAAAATACTCGATCAGCGGCGGCTGGAAGGGGCGCCCCTTTGCCAATCCGAGACGCTTCAGGATGCTACCCGTCGCGCGGTTGCGGATGACAACCTCAACCGGAATGATCTCCAGCTTCTTCACCAGCATCTCGCGGTCCGAGAGCCGTTCGAGGAAATGGGTCTTCACGCCCGACTTCTCGAGATGCTTGAACATCCAGCAAGAAATGGCGTTGTTAAGAATTCCCTTGTCCTTGATCTGACCCTTCTTCAGAGCGTTGAAAGCGGTCGCATCGTCCTTGAAGTATTGAATGATGGTTCCGGGCCTATCCGTCTGATAGAGGATTTTGGCTTTGCCCTCCCGAATTTGAGAACCGCGATTCACAGTCATCCGAGCACCTTTTTGTAGAGATAATCGATATGGGCTAAGTAGTGGGCCGGCTGAAAGATCTCATCCAGCTCGCTTTTGCCAAGCAATTTAGTCACTTTCGCTTCCGCTTTCAATAGATCCAGGAAAGGAACCCGCCGGTCCAGAGCGGCCAGAGCATTTTTCTGAACTATTTCATAGGCTTCGTCGCGTGTGCAGCCCGCGTCAATAAGCGCCAGTAAGACGCGCTGAGAATAGATAACCCCCTGAAGCTGTTCCAAGTTGGCCTTCATTCGATCGGGGAAGATCTCGAGACCCGAAAGCAGAGAGTTGAGGCGCGCCAAGATGTAGTCAGCCAAGATGCTCGCATCGGGGCCAATCACTCTTTCCACCGAGGAATGGCTGATATCCCTTTCATGCCAGAGGGCGCAGTTTTCCAGGGCCGGAATCACGTAGCTTCTCAGCAGACGGGCCAGGCCCGTTAGATTTTCAGAGCTGATGGGGTTTCGTTTGTGCGGCATAGCCGAAGAGCCCTTCTGTCCCTTCGTGAAACCTTCACGGACCTCACTCAACTCTGTGCGCTGAAGATGCCTGAGTTCCACGGCAATCAATTCCACCACACTCGCCAGCTGGCCCAACGCCACGAAGTAGCTCGCAAACCGGTCTCGCGCGATCACCTGGGTGGAGAGTGTGTCCACCTCGAGACCCAACGCCTGGCAGACGTGCTTTTCCACTTCAGGTGGCAAAAACGCATAGGTCCCGACCGCACCCGAAAGTTTCCCGACCGCGATCTCCTTGCGCGCGCTCACAAGCCGACTCTTCGCCCGGCGCAAACAATCGTGCCACAGAAGCCACTTCGCTCCCATCGAGGTGGGCTCGGCGTGGATACCATGCGTCCGTCCGATCATTACATGGGGCTTGTCTCTAAGCGCATTTTTCTTGGTCGTCTCCAAAACCGCGTCAAGTTCCCGAATCACGAGATCGCACGATTTGGTCAGGCGATAGGCAAACGCGGTGTCAACCACATCACTGCTGGTCATCCCCATGTGCACGAAGCGGCCCGAGGGGCCGATCTGCTTCTGCACAACTGAGACGAAAGCGGCGACGTCGTGCTTTGTTTCCTTTTCGAGATCCAGTATGTCGGCCAATTTAAAGTCGGCCTTCTCTTTGATCGTCTTGAGATCCGCAGCCGGAATCTTGCCGAGCTTCGCCCACGCCTCACAGGCGAGAACCTCCACATCCAACCACGTTCGAAACTGTGCCTCTTCACTCCAGAGGCCTGCCATTCCTGATCGCGAGTACCGGGCGATCAACGGGCGCCTCTCGCCACTTCAGCCATGTCGAACAGGGTGTCGCTCAACACCTCTTCGGCGTTGCCGGCGCTAAAGGCCTCGGCGAGGCCAAAGGTCCCCTCAAAGAGCTCACCAAAATCGGCGGCCGTGAAATAGCGAATGTAGCCGTCGGAGTTGATGTACCAACTGCCCATCACATTGCGAAGATTCCACTGCATCGATTTTCTTTTCTGGACATCCGCCTGCCCAGGCACGCGCCCCGACGCTGGAAGGAAAAACACCTGCGGCCGCTTGAATCCGGCCGGAGCCTTTTTGGATCGAAATGGGATCCAATTGTCCTTTTCCAACGAAGAGGTAGTCTTGGATTCCATCCCGAAGTAGTAGCTGATCGAATTGACCGAACCGCCAAAATCGGCGCCTCGAATGGATATGAAGACATCTGTCGTAGGAGTCTGCGGCTTCTCAAGCTCCTTCAGAAGGGCCCCACTTTTGGGATCGACCGGCATGAACTCCAGCACGTGGCTAAAGCCACCTCGGTACTGCGGGTAATTCTTAATCCCATTCAGAAACGCCCGGGCGCGAGCATACCGTTCAGCGGCGTCCGCCCCCCCGACCCAGCAGGATCCATGGGTCTCGAACCAGATCGCGCCGTCTCCCGTTTCGGTCCGCTTCACTGGCCGCATCGCGCACTCGCACTGGAATGTGCGCTCAACCAGGATCTTCCGCTTCTCGAGAACGATCTCTTCCAAAGAGTCGATCTTGTCGGGAGACTGGGCCCCCTTCACCGCTGCCTCAAGATTAGCCTTCGCTGAAACATAACCCTGGCGAACGACAACTAGGCCGGCCTGGCAAGCTGGGACCTCCAGTCGTTTGCCGAAGAACTCCTTTGGGGAAAGGCCCCCTGTGAGGACCGTGTCTTCACCACCGGCAGGAATCGTGGGAGCGTCCGCGAACACCAACTGAACCAGACCCATCAGAATTGAAAAAAACAGACTCATCAAATCCCCCTCGCAGCGACAAAGTAGGCGGTATCACTCGGAATTTCAAGTAGGGCCAGGGGCCAGCCAACTCACCAAAATAGCCAGAATTGTGTCGAGTTCCCCGGTCTTATCGAACCGAATGAGAAGATCGACGCCCTTCTGAACTCGCCCGTCCTGAATGAGACGAAGCATCCCCAAAGCACTGCGAAGATCGCCCCGCTGAGAAGCCCCCTTGAGGTCGAGCACGGCCGACCTCCAAACCTCCGCACTTTCGTCGTGGGCAAGAGTGAGCAGCTGTGCCATTCCTCCCCGGTCTCCGAAGTCCTTAATCCAACGGAGAAGGTCCGAGTTTATCTCTGGGAGGGGCAGAAGATCGGTTCCATCCACCACAGCCCGCAGAACGGATGGAAAGGTTGGCTCCTGGTTCACTCGAACCAAGGAACGCACTAATGCCTCCGACACGCTTGGATTGGCCAAGAACCCAAGAAGAGATCGCATCGGTTCGACCCTCGCCGCTCGCCCCAGCTGCGCGAGCCGCTGAAAACCAAATCTCAAACGCTCAGGGTACGCGAGTAACTCGACAAACGTCGGAAATCGAATTGGGGAAAGGATCTGCCACTCCGAAGTCTTCGACACGGCACTTACCAGAAGACTGAGGTCCTCATTCGAAAGCCCCTGAAGCGCGCTGTACAACCATTCAACCGTGCGTGAGTCACCCTCGGCTCGAAATCCACCGACCTTGAGAAGAACCGGAAGTCTCTCGAGAACCTTCCCCACCCAGTCGTGCCACTCTGTCCCCGAAAATATCGATTGGACGAATTCAATATCCCTCTCGGAAAGACTCCCTATACCGCTGTCTAGAAGGAGAGATCTCAGGGCTCTCTGCGCCATTTCGAAATTGGTCTGGTCCCGAAACCAAGAAAGAGTGAGGACCAGCAGATTCGGAGTTTCGAGCGTCGACACCTTGATCGGAAACGTCGATTCGTCGCTGCCGATCAACTCAAGAAAGACCCCAGCTGCGGAGTCGGTCAGTGCCAACGGCTTACTGAGATCGACGGATTCAATCGCACCCGTAAGAGCGTTCGTGATGGTTGCGAGCGATGGGGAGCCGGCCAGTGCGTAACTCAATCCGGCAAACTGTCCTCCCAAGATAGCGGCACTGAGTTCCTGGGAGTACTCGGCCAGCCGCAACGCCTCGAGCTTTTTCCCAATCACCGGATCGAGGCGCCAAGTTCCATCGACAAAGACCGAAATGGCCAGTTCCCAATCGGGAATCTTGAGCGGCCTCTTCAGGAGAGAGTTCTGATACTCAGACTCGGGCAGTGCCTTCAACGACTCGGCGTTGGCCGCCGCAATCGTCTGCATCCACTCCGTCAGAGCCAATGCGTTCATATGAAGAGCGGTCAGGCGCTCGAACTGGACCTCCTGCGGCCCCTCCGACGTCTTCGGCGTCACCACCTTCAGCCCCGTCTGAATGCTCGTAAAGAGATGACGGTAGGCTTGCGAAAACCCAGGGTCCGACCCATTCGCGATGGCCAACCATTCAACCCGCGTGAGCGGACTCCGCGCCAAGGAATCGCGAACCGCCGATTCCCCCACGGCGCGGATGCGTCGAGCAAGGAACTGATCCAACAGGCGCCGGGGAGCACTACCCCGCGAGATTGCTTTTCCCAAACGAGAAAAAAAACCGCTGCTTGGTCGATCGAGTAAGCCCAACAACTCAGAGAGCATCAGGAGATCACCTTGGGAAACCAGACTCGCAGTGTGGGTGGCGACCTCGCCCCAGACTTCGCGCCCCCGACGAGCCTCGAGTTGGCTAGCCGCTCTCATCGCGGCTGGAACCGCCTGCGACCGGGCTAGCGTAGCCAGCCAAGGCGACAGTTCGTCTTTGTGGGTCTCCAGAAAGGCGTGAAGCTCCTGGGTCAAAAGAAAGGCTTTTTCGGGCGCGAGCGGCTCGGTCGGGTGATCGTGAAAGGTCTGCTCCACTATGAGGGATAGAGCCGGCGAGAATAGCCCCACCCAGATGGGCGCATCTGGATCCGTGACCATCGACCGCCAAAAGCTCAGAAGGCTGCCCGAGCCCTCGGCCACCTTCCATTCGTCCACACGATTCTCCCAACGCCGGAAGAGATCGGACGGCTGAGTGTCGAGAACCGTAACCAAGCCCCCCGCATCGGCGTCGCGGTACCAATGATCGGTGACAAATCCGCCCCAGGCATTCAACCGGTCGTCGGGCGCCTGCGCCGACCAATCCTTCAACCCAGGAAAATGGCCCTTGAAATTGAGGGCGCGGACTACCTCTCGCACGACCGAGGCATCGATGCGCCCTCTCAAACGGATCGAAGCTAAGACGCTCCGCTGATCCTCGGCCAACTTCGGTAGTTTGGGCCCGGTGCACCCCATTATCAGCAAGAGAGCCACAAAACCAATCGATTGCATGATGCGGCTATACATAAATCCGGTCGCACCATACCATTATCCGAGGGGCATTCCACATGCGTTTTCTCGCCGTCATCACGCTTTTCATCGCAGCTCCTTCTCTTTAGTGAACTAGCGCGCGCAGGGAGCGCGCGACTCGCTCGCCCTCTCGGTAGCCCGCTAAGATGGCAGTTCGCTTCGCGTTGAAATCGTTGGGAGCTTTGAAGAGTTCAATCGACGCTCGTACCTGAGCCAGCTTAAGTTGATTCCCCAGGCTTTTTCTCAATTGCGCTTGGTAGAGCCTCCGAAAGAGGGCATCCGCATTTTTTTCCCCCTCGGAAAGTGACCGCAAGTAATCATCATACATGTAGACAGCAACCACTACATTGAGGCCCCGACGGTGGGCCTCATCCACGTCGAGGCCTTGAAGCGAGGAGATCGACTGCCGATCGGCGTCGGCTGGATAGGGGCGAAAGAGGCCGGGCACCGACATCGTTTTCAGAAGTGGCTCACGCCAGTCCCCTCGATCGAAAATTTCCGCCTCGCCAAATTCAGTGTTGGCCGCTGAGATTACGATCGGAATCTTGCCGTCTTGAATTTCTCGCTGCTTGAACGCTCCTTCGATCAATTTCCCCAGTTTTTCGTGGGAGGCGTAATCCCGCTCATCAAAGATCGAGGCCTTATAGAAATCCTTTTCTGTGAGACGAGTAGCGAACCATTCCAATTCGTGAATCGATGGCAGAAAGGCCTTGCCGAGAACAAAGAGAGTCGGCCATCCCGTTGTCACAATGAGATCGATCTTGATCTTTTCTTCCTGCAATTTCTTGAGAAGCCCCACCGTGGCAAAACTGGCCACTCCCGCACCGCCGAGAACCAGCGCCACCCGCGGCACCTCTTCCACTCTGGGTGGAGGTGGAGTCTCAGTCGGCTTGGGGTACGAAGGAATGATCAGCTCTTCCGGATGAACCGGCGTCTTGTTCTGCGCAGACTCCCAAGGCCCCGGCTCCACACGATGGGGCCGGTGGCCGCAAGCCGAAACCAAGAAGATTCCGCTCAACAGAAGAAAACGAATTCGCCGGGGGGTCAAAATCATGGCGCTCATCATATCAGACCACGCGGTAATGGATGAGGTACTCGGTATTTCCGCTTCTTTTTCCCAAGATGGGGGATGGGATGGGTGCGCTCGCCTCCTGAAGACCCGAGGCGGCAAGGCAACCCTTCATCGCCGCCAACGAGGCCTGAATAGCAACCTCATCCGTAACAACGCCACCCTTTCTCACAAACTTTGGCTCGACCTCGAACTGTGGTTTAAACAGACAGATCCACTCAGGCACCCTCAGCTCCCTCTGCACATTCGGGATCACAGCGGCCAGAGAGATAAACGAGAGATCAGCCACCGCAAGATCGATCGTTTCGCCCAGATCGCTGCGCTTCATATGACGAGCATTGGTTCGCTCCTTCAGAACCACCCGCGGATCATGCCTCAGCTTCGCATCCAAAATTCCGTATCCCACATCGACAGCGATAATTCTCCGAGCCCCCGTTTGGAGGAGGCAGTCAGTAAAACCCCCCGTCGAGCATCCCAAATCCAAACAGGTTTTCCCCGTCACAACCAGGCCAAACGCCTCCAACGCGTGGAGAAGCTTGAGTCCCCCACGACTCACAAAAGGAATCGCCGGCGCTGCCACTTCGATCGCGATGGTCTCTTTTACGGACAGGCCGGCCTTATCCAGGCGTCTTCCATCCGAGAAGACCCTTCCGGCCAAAACAAGCGCCTCCGCCTCTTTTCGAGAAGCGGCGAGCCCTTTTTGAACCATCAGTTCATCCAATCGAATCATCGTGCTAGAGTCCCGCGCATGAAGAACCAGGCCCGTCCATGGCTCTTTTTGCTGCTCACGGCCCCCGTGCCGCTGATATTGTTTGGAGTGTTAGCCTACCGCTGGTACGTACGCCAGACCGATTCCACCCGAGTCACCCGCCACCTCATCCAGCGCCAAAACACCGTAATCGCTACCGATGCTAACGAAGTTGCTAGACAGGTGACGAGCCTCCTAGTTCGATCCACTGAGACCATTCGATCGTTACCCCTAGTTCGCGCGGAAATTGCCGTCTGGTCGGCGTTTCGAATCATTCATCAAAGCCCTATCGCCGAATGGAACGGCACCAGCCACACGATTGAGCGCCGAACGATCCCTCTCTTCTCACAAGTTTCGCGCTGGACCGAAGGGGGAGATGAGGACATCCGAATCGATGAATCCACCAAGCCCCCCTTGAGAAAATTCACGAACTGCGACGTTCGCTTAGCCTGCGATCGAGCCCTCTTGCACACACTCACCTCCGCACCGGACAAGACCGTTCGTTTCGGCAGATTGCTTCGCCCCTACACTCCGCTCGCGGGACCAGACGACGCGCGCCAAGCGGCTATTTGGATCGGCTACCGGGACGGTGGCCACATCTACACCGGCGCCATGGACTATCGCCACCTGAAAAGCCTCATTCTCTCCCCCATTTTTCCCTATGACCCCTTGGGGGATCCTCTCGAGGCCTATCGAAACGGGAACTATACCTTCGTGGTGGATATTGAATCCACTGTCCTAGTCCACCCCAAGCATTGGCACGTAGCCGGACTGCAGCGCGAGACGGGAGCGCCCATCCCTCCGATGGAATACGATTCGGATGAGGGCACTCACCCCCTCAACATTGCCCGCTACCAGGGCACTACCCTCAAGAGCTTCTTCGATCACCTTCTCCAACACTCGCTTCGGATTAAAACGGTCGATATCTTTCCCGCCTCCAACCTGAAGGGAACCCACCGTGTGATTGCGACCGCCCCGGTCCTCTTTGAAGATGCGCAGTTTCGGGCAGGCGGAGTTTTCGGCTACGTCATCGCCGGCTGCAACAACGAGTATTACGAAGAGCCGAAAGAAAAATCCGTTCCGTATTATTAGGCTCTTAGTGGGGGAGTAGCCGCTCATCCTGAAAAGAGGAGGGCTGCTGACGCGCAAGCACTGGAGTCTGAGTTGTCGTCTCAAGCTTTTTGAGAATCCGAACAACAATTCCGTTTCCATCCAACCCGGTCATCTCACGCTGGAGCTTGGGACTCGCGTGCTCGACAAAGGTGTCGGGCATTCCGATCACGAGAGCGGGCTTGAGCAGATTTTCCTCGGCCATGAATTCCAGCACAGCCGCTCCGAATCCCCCGGCGGCCGCATTCTCCTCGACCGTGACAACCAACCCCGCTCGTTCCACCCAATCTCTGAGTAGCAAGGTATCTAAGGGCTTCACGAAACGAGCGTTGATAATTCCCACTTTAAGGCCGCGATCCCTCAAAATCCGAACCGCGTCCAATCCCGATTGGACCGCGTAGCCAATGCCGATGATGAGAACGTCGAGCTCATCCCCATCCGCCGAGAGCAGCTCACCCCTACCAATGGGAAAGGAGATGAGCTCCCGGTCCATCGGCACCCCCACAACCTCGCCCCTCGGATAGCGTAGGGCGATCGGTCCTCGACGATAATCCACGGATGTCTTCAACATGTGCTGAAGTTCGTTCTCGTCCTTCGGCGCCATCAAGACCATGTTCGGTACTGTTCTCAAGTACGTCAGATCAAAGGCCCCTTGGTGGGTGGCGCCGTCTGCGCCAACCAGTCCACCGCGATCCATGGCAAAGATCACTGGAAGATTCTGCAGGGCTACGTCGTGAATCACCTGATCATAAGCCCGCTGCAAAAATGTAGAGTAGATGGCGGCCACGGGGCGAAAGCCCTCCGTCGCAAGCCCCGCCGCAAAAAGAACCGCGTGCCCCTCGGCGATCCCAACGTCATAGAACTGATGCGGAATCTCCATTTGAAACTTATTGAGCCCCGTTCCGCTCGGCATCGCTGCCGTGATCGCCACAACCCGCGGGTCTTCCTTGGCCAACCGGATCATGGTGTCCGCGAAAATATCCTGGTAGTTGGGGCGCTTTGGCGGAGAGCTCTTGATCCCATCTTCCACCTTGAAGGCCGTCACCCCGTGGTACTTGATCGGCAGCTGCTCGGCGAGAGAGTAACCCTTACCCTTCGTGGTGAGCGCGTGGATGAGAAATGGACCGCCCTCAATCCCTTCCGACTTCACGAACTCGAAGGTCTCCACAAGCGCCTTCACGTCATGCCCGTCGATAGGCCCGAGATAGCGAAAGCCAAAGCACTCAAAAAGCATTCCTGGTGTAAATGCGTTCTTCAGTGAACGCCGAATCTTCCCCGCCAGGTGAGCCCCCCGTTCGGACACACTCGAGATCAGATCTCTCATATCCCGACGGAGTCGGTTATAGCCCGGATGCTTCTGGGCCTCGTTGATGAACTTCGCCAGAGCCCCCACGTTGGGATCGATCGACATCTCATTATCGTTGAAAATGACGGCGAGATTCTTCGCGGGAATGTGGCCGGCGTTATTCATTGCCTCGTAAACAAGCCCGCCAGTCAGGGAACCATCGCCGATCACAGCGAGCGCCCAGTTCGGCACGCCCTTGTGCCGCATTCCTTCAGCGATGCCGAGTGCCGACGAAATAGAGGTGCTCGCATGGCCGGCGCCAAAGGGATCGAACTCACTTTCGTTTCGGCAGGTGAAACCGCTCAGACCATCAAACTGTCGAATGGTATCGAACCGATCTTTTCTGCCCGTCAAGACCTTGTGGCCATAGGCCTGATGGCCGACGTCCCAGACCACGCGGTCCCGAGGAGTGTCGAAAACATAGTGAATAGCGACGGTCAGCTCTACGGTCCCCAGATTGGAAGCCAGGTGGCCACCCTTCTCCGAGACCACCCGCAGGAGAAACTCCCGGAGCTCATCACAGATCTCCGGCAGCGCCTTTTTGGGCAAAAGACGAAGCTGTTCCGGAGAATGAATTTGATCGAGATATTTCAAGCCTTCCTCGACCGAATGAACTCTGCGATGCGAACTAAAGGCTCGGCCCGTGCGCCGTCGTTCTTGACGCCCGAAACGGCGCTATCAATTAGGCGATTGAGTTTGTCTCGCGTCTCGGCCGGGCTCATCAAGTGAACATAGCTTGGTTTGGGCTTTTTTCTTGGACCCCGCGCGTAACGAAACGCCTGCTCGGAATCCAGGAGATCATCCGATATTTGAAAAGCCAAGCCGACAGCCTCGCCATAGCGACGAAGCCTTTGCACCGTTTCCGGCGGCGCTCCCATGAGCTTCGCCGGCATTAACACCGACATCAGGATCATGGCGCCCGTCTTGTGAATATGAATAAACTCGAGCTCAGGGAGCGTCAGCGCACTCTCGGCCGATGTCACATCGAGGAGCTGCCCCCCCACCATCCCGCGAATCCCGGAGTGATGAACCAGAAGTTCAAATCCATCGAGAATGCGATCGCTGGTGAACGCTTTTTCTTCTCGGAGCAGCGCCATCTGACCAAAAGCCTCAGTGAGCAAACTGTCGCCGGTGAGGAGAGCGACAGGCTCGGTGTATCGACGATGGCTCGAGGGCTTTCCACGCCTAACATCATCGTCATCCATCGCGGGCAGATCGTCGTGGATCAAAGAATAGGTGTGAATGTACTCAATCGCGCAGGCCGCCGGCATCACTGAATCGGGATTACCCCCCAGATACTCCGTAGAAGCGATGCAGAGCAGAGGGCGCAGCCGCTTGCCACCGCTCTCGAGGCTATAGGTCATGGAATCAATGAGCGTCACGAGACGCTGGGAGATACCCTCGCGGTATCGGCGAAGACTATTCAGAATATACGAATCAATTTTCTTAACTTTGCCCTGACTGTATTGCTCGAATGTCACGACAAAGACCTCGCGAAACTACACGGGCGTTGCGGGGGATTCAAAAGGAACCGTTTTGAGGGAGCCATCGCCATCAGCCACCAGAAGTTCGACCTTACGTTCCACCTCCTCAAGCTGGCGCAGACAGTCCCTGGAAAGGGCGATACCCTTCTCAAAAGCCTTGAGCTGGGTGTCGAGGGGCTTATCCCCCTTTTCAAGATCTTGAATAATCTTCTCAATCTCCTTCAAGGAGCCTTCGAAGTTGTTTTCGGCCATAGGGGTTAAACGATAGGAGACTGAAGGATCGGGTGTCAACCCGGAATCAAGCTAAACACTTGAACAAAATTGACAAAGTGGGCGCCCCCCTTCTATTTTTCACACGAGACTTGTTCGTTTCGGAACTACGGGGGACCAACTTATGTTTTCGATTTTTTTCAGACCCTGCGGGTTTCTAGCTCTTTCGCTCACGGTCCTTCTGACGGGCTGTATCAAAAAGAACGCCGGCGACCAGACTGAAGCGGCGAACCGCACCGAACTTCTCTTCGGTGAGTATGGGTCGATGACCGGTCCAGAGAGCACATTCGGCATCTCCACTCACAAAGGCATCATTATGGCGGTGGAGGAGGCCAACAGCACTGGCGGAGTCAAAGGTAAAAAGATTCGGGTCATCTCCTACGACGACCAGGGCCGGCCCGATGAGGCGGTCACAACGGTCACAAAATTGATTACGCAGGATAGGGTTTCTTTGATTCTGGGAGAGGTGGCCAGCTCGCGCTCGATTGCGGCCGGAGCCATCGCCCAGCAATACAAGATCCCGATGATTAGCCCCTCGAGCACCAACCCCAAGGTGACTGAGATTGGCGAATACATCTTCCGCGTCTGCTTCATCGACCCGTTCCAGGGATCGGTGATGGCAAAGTTCGCCATGGAAAGCTTGAAATATAAAACAGCCGCCATCCTCAGGGATGTGAAGGCCGACTACAGTGTCGGTCTGGCGAATTTCTTCGCAAGCGATTTCACCAAGCGTGGCGGAACGGTCGTGGCTGATCTCTCCTATTCGAACGGAGATGTCGACTTCAAGGCCCAGCTCACCGCGATCAAGGGCAAGAAGCCAGAGGTCCTTTTCATCCCCGGGTACTACACCGAGGTGGGTCTCATCGCAAAACAGGCTAAGGAGATGAACTATAAGGGTGTTCTTTTGGGTGGCGACGGCTGGGACAGCGAAAAACTTACCGAGATTGGTGGCGATGCAATCGTCGGCGGCTACTTTTCCAACCACTATTCCCACGAAGACAAGAACCCCGTCGTTCAAAATTTCGTCACTCGCTACAAGAGTAAATTCGGCGAGGTTCCGAACGGTCTCGCAGCCATGGGCTATGACGCCGCCATTGTGGCGATCGACGCGGCCAAACGCTCGGCCGATCTGTCCTCGAAAGGGCTGCGCGACGCGATCGCGAACACCAAAAACTTTCAAGGGGTGACGGGAATCATTACGATCAATGACGAGCGAAATGCTATCAAGCCGGCTGTTGTTCTGAAAGTCGCCGGCAACAATCTTTATCAGTATGTGACGACGATCAATCCGTAATCGACCAGAGGTTTTTGACTCTGCATGCCTTTATCCAAAATCTCATCAACGGCTTGGCCGCTGGCAGCGTATATGCGTTGGTGGCGCTGGGCTACACGATGGTCTACGGCGTCCTGCAATTCATCAACTTCGCCCACAGCGACATCTTCATGCTTGGGGCTTTCGGTGGTCTCTATCTCGCCAGCTGGCTGGCCGGAGTTCACCCGCAACCGCTCCAGCTGGCCCTGATCATGATCGGAACGATGGCGTTCTGTGTGATTGTGGCGCTCACGGTGGAGCGTATCGCCTATCGCCCCCTCCGAAATGCACCGCGACTCAATGTTTTGATCACGGCCATTGGTGTCTCACTCTTCCTGGAAAACCTGAGCCAAGTAGTCTTTGGCGCCGACCCGCAACTCTTTCCGAGCATCATCAAGACCGTCCCCCTTCTTGAAGGCGATGACATCATCCTCAACAATATTCAGGTTCTGGTCGTTGGGGTCTCTCTTTTCCTCATGCTCATCCTTCATTGGATCGTCCATCACACCAAACTGGGAACCGCGATGCGGGCGGTGAGTTTCGACATCCAGATTGCAAGCCTCATGGGGATTCCAACCGATCTCGTGATCGCATTCACGTTCGTGATCGGTTCGTCACTGGCTGGAAGTGCCGCAATCCTTTACGGTCTGTCCTATCCGAAAATCGAACCGTTCCTCGGCGTCATGATTGGCCTCAAGGCCTTTGTCGCGGCCGTCTTTGGTGGAATTGGAAGCATCATGGGCGCTGCGGTCGGCGGCATCGTTCTCGGGTTAGCTGAGGTCTTCACGGTTTACTACATCAGCTCTTCGTTCCGAGACGCCATCGCCTTTGCGATTCTCATCGTGATCCTTCTGGTTCGGCCGCAGGGTCTGTTGGGTTCCGTTCGGAAGGTGAAGGTGTGAACAAACGCTTCTTCCTCATTGCCATTCCGGTCGTCGCGGCCCTTTACGGCCTCGATTATTTTCTGAATGAGTACATCAATGAGTATGTCGTCCGGGTCATCATGAACTGCGGCATCGCGTGCATCCTCTCCATGAGTCTGAACCTCGTGAACGGATGCGCCGGCCAGTTCTCACTCGGCCACGCCGGTTTCATGGCGGTTGGGGCTTATGTGGCCGCGACACTCACCACAGTTTTTCCAGCGGGCCCGTCTTTTCAAAGCCACCTTGGAGTGGGCATGGCCATTCTCAGTGGTGGTATCGCTGCCGGTCTAGCGGGTTACCTCGTCGGACTGCCCTCGCTCAGGCTCCGGGGCGACTATCTCGCGATCGTCACGCTCGGTTTTGGCGAGATCATTCGCATCGTCATTTTGAACATTGAAGCAGTCGGTGGCCCCCGGGGGCTCCCCGGGATTCCCCGACTCTCCTCGTTTTTCTGGATTTACGTCTGGGCCGCGATCACCGGGCTCGTGCTCTTTCGAATCATCCGCTCAAGTGTTGGCCGTGCCCTGCTTTCTCTCAGAGAAGACGAGATTGCGGCTGAATCGATGGGGATCAACACCGCCAAATACAAGGTCCAGGCCTTTGTCATCAGCTCCTTCTTCGCCGGTATCGCTGGGGGCCTCTTCGCCCACTACCAAGGATTTGTCGACCCAAGCTCCTTCAGTTTCAACCGGAGCGTTGAGGTCGTCATTATGGTCGTAATGGGCGGCATGGGCAGCATTTCAGGCTCGGTCATTGGCGCCATTATTGTGACCGTGTTGCCCGAGTTCTTGCGGTTCCTCGATAAATTCCGAATGGTGGTTTTCCCGTTGATCCTCATCATTCTGATGCTTTTGCGACCTATGGGACTATTGGGCCACAAAGAGATCTGGCAGCTCTTTCGGTTCAAGCGCTCGTTGAAAAAGGCGGTTGCGTGAGCACGGAGGCTGCCAAGCGCCTTCTTTGGCTCGACGATGTCTCCATCCTTTTTGGTGGCCTGAAGGCCGTGAGCCATTTCAACTTTCATCTGAAGCCCCGTGAGCTGTGTGGTCTCATCGGCCCCAATGGCGCCGGAAAGACAACTATCTTCAACCTCATCACGGGTGTCTACAAACCGACGTCCGGGGCGATTACTCTAAGCGGCGAAGGCATCACCCAGCATCCGCCATTCGAGATTGTGAAAAGAGGTATTGCGCGGACCTTTCAGAATATTCGTCTCTTTGGGGAACTCAGCGTTCTGGACAACGTTTTGATCTCCTACCACATGAAGATCGGCTACAATTACCCCGATCTCCTCTTACGAACAAAGCGCTTCGTGACCGTTGAAGCCGACCGGGTAAAAAAAGCGCTGTCGTTACTTGCCATCTTTGGTCTGGATGCACGGGCCGATCTAGTGGCCTCCAGCCTTCCGTACGGCGATCAACGCCGGTTGGAAATTGCGCGCGCCCTGGCGACCGAGCCAAAGGCCCTTCTTCTTGATGAACCGGCCGCGGGCCTCAATTCGCGTGAAAAGGTCGACCTCATGGAGACCATCTCCATGATTCGAAAACGCTTTGATCTGTCGATCCTGCTCATTGAGCACGATATGAAGCTCGTCATGGGAATCTGTGAGCGCATTGTCGTTTTGGATCACGGAGAGGTGATCGCCGAGGGGTCTCCGAGAGAAATTCAGGATAACCCTAAGGTCATCGAAGCCTACCTGGGGGTCGACTGATGCTTGAGATCAAAAATCTCAATGTGAACTACGGCGCCATCCGCGCCATCCGTAATGTTTCGCTCCGGGTGGAAAAGGGAGAGATCGTCTCTCTCATCGGCTGCAATGGAGCCGGCAAGACCACGATCTTGAGAGCCATCTCCGGACTCCACCGCCCCGAATCCGGTTCGGTGACGCTCGATGGAATCGAACTAACCCAATTGAAAGCGCACAACATTGTCCGCAAAGGAATCAGCCAGGCCCCTGAGCGGCGCGGGATCTTTCCCAATCTCACCGTTTTCGAAAACCTCCTCATGGGTGGTTTTACCCGTCGCCTTTCCCCGGCTGACTACGATAAGGTTTACGGTCTGTTCCCCCGGCTCGGCGAGCGGCGCCAGCAGGTGGCGGGAACTCTCTCGGGTGGCGAACAACAAATGCTCGCCATCAGCCGCGCTCTGCTCGCACAGCCCAAGGTCATCCTCCTCGATGAGCCATCCCTGGGCCTCGCCCCCCAGATCACAAAGACCATCTTTGAAACGATTCAGCGGATTAACAAGGAAGGGACAACCGTCCTCCTAGTCGAGCAAAATGCCCACGCCGCTCTGAAAATTGCCAATCGCGGGTACGTAATCGAGGTTGGTGAAATCATTCTGTCCGATGCCGCGGACAAGCTTCTCCACAACGACGATGTCCGCAAAGCCTATCTGGGAGAGATTTAATCGAGCGGAGGGATCAATCCCCTAGCTCTTCGAAGCTCTCTTCTTCAAAGTAAGACCACTGGTAGTCGCGAAAGCGCTTAGGATCCAGGTGGGCCTTCACACACGTGTGTTCGATGAACTGGTCACGGCTCCAGCCAAACTCGACGGCAACCTTGGCGAGCAACACTCCTCTGCGCGAGTCCGATTTCACGTGCAATCCATGGCGTCCCACCTCGATCGCTTCGAATGACGGCAGGGGCTTGAGCGGCCCAAGTGCTGAAATGCCGATAGACAGATTCTCCAGCTCACCCCGCTGCAACGGTTTGAATCGCGGATCCTCGAAGGCTGCCCGCTTTGCGTACTGACGGACATTGCTCACGAGGGGTTCGTCGGACTCCATCGTCCCTATGCAGCCCCTCAGCCGATCGTTTCTGGCCATCAGGGTGACGAAACAGGGCCCCGAGAGATCTTTCAGGTCGGAGGACACCGGTTGGTTCGGCGACCCGCCGAATTCCTCGGCAATCGATGTGCGGGCTAGGGCCAAAAGGCCCCTCTTTTGGGACTCACTGAGCATTCGGCTTCGGTAAGGAGTGAATGAGGATCTTTTCCCCTTCGCGGAAAAGCACGATGATCTTTCCGGCCAGACGAACCTCTTCAACACACCCCAATCCAAACTTGGGATGGTTGAGACAATCCCCCTTTGCAAAGAGGTGGGTCGGAACGTAGGGAATGGGCTCGCCGCTTTTTCGTTCGTCGAGGCGCTTTTGCCAGAGCTCCGAAGCCAATATTACAGTCTTGGGAACCCTCGGAGACGACGGCGACCGCTTTCTTGACGGGCCAGGAGCTCCCCCGCCCTTTCGGTAGGCATGCTCCGATCGGCAGGTCTTGCACATCACCCTTTTGGGCTTTGTATCCACCATGGCCATCACAACATGGGCCAGTTCCATCTTACACTTGCCGCAGTAGGTGAGAATGTCGCCACCTACGCGCGGCCGATCGTAGAGGGTTTTCATCAATGTCATGCTCATCCAATTACCTCGACGGCAACCAAGAGACAACCCCGATTGCTCTGACCCGGCTTCTGGCATTAAAATGGGGAGTGCCACTCGATGAAAAACCCTCAACCCTGCGCTCGATGGTGGTTGCCATCGTTCTCGCCACCGGTATTGTCCTAACCCTGGGGCCGCTCCGCCAGCGATTCAATTCCTCCCTCCAAATCGGGTCTGATGCCCCACCGCTCACCTGGAAAGATCGCGCGGGGCACTCGGTTTCTCTGGCGAACCTCAAGGGCAAGGTCGTTCTGTTGCACTTTTGGGCGAACTGGTGCGTCCCCTGTCTCGCCGAAATGCCTTCGCTGGCCGAACTCGATGCCCGCATCGCCAACGCCGATTTCTCTATCTGGGCCTTCCACGTCGATCGCGTTCGGGCCGACAATTTGAAGAATCTTCCACTTGAAACCTATCCCAAAAACATCATCGTCGATTTTGACCGAAGCCAACTCAGCGCGTTAGATGTCTCAGCGATTCCCGTCTCCTACCTCGTCGACAGAGAGGGCAAAATCCGACGAGTGTTTCGAGGAGCTCAGAACTGGCGATCCGAGGGTCTAGTCCAACTCATTAGGAGTTTAGGAAAAGATTCTTAGGGTACATCTTAAAAAGATGTGCTCTAGTGCTCCTCCCGCAGAAACCCGAGCGGTCTTTACGCGGGAGGAGCACTAGCCACCACGCGTTGACTGCTTTGCTCCGTTTTGTTTTTATTGTCTAGTCATGGCGCTCTCCGAAATCGCTTCATTCAAATTGCGCATTCTTGTCGTCTATTTTCTGATCTACGGCGTTTTCTACATACTCCCCAATTTCCGCCCCATGTCTCAGCCTGACATGATGCCTATGTTTCCGATCGATCAGGGCATCCCATTTCTCCCTTGGACCTTTCTGATCTACACGTCTGACTATTTTCTTCTCCTCCTTGTGATTCTCCTCCACCCAACCATCGAAACTTTTCGAAGTTTCATGCGGCAGAGTATTTTGGTCCTGGTGATTTGCGGGACCTTCTTCCTTCTCTGTCCCACAACCTACCCTCGCCCCGACTACCCGCCGGTTTCGAATCCACTCATCGCTCTGGTGATGTGGGTGGTTCGCTCAGCGGACACACCCAACAATTGTTTTCCCAGCATGCATGTGGCGCTCACCGGGATCGCAACCCTGTCTCTGCGAACGATTCAGCCGCGCCTGTTCCCCGTTTTCGCCCTTTGGTCGACCCTCATTTTTCTTTCCACACTCACCACAAAACAGCACTACCTGGTGGATGTGGTGGGAGGAATCAATGTGATCGCCTTCGTGGCTATTTTTCATTGGCTCGTCCTGAGACACCTCGACGCAATCTGGGCAGAACGGCAAGCAGCGCTTCATTGAGTCTTCCTCGGCTCTGTGCTACCAGTGGGCCAGATGAATTCCACCGACCCATCCGTAAAAAACCTTTTGGATCAAGAGTTTAGAGTCGATTCAGCTACTCACGACGAGACCACTTTGGCTATCATTCCGGCAGGCGCGAGAGCGCGGGGGACGGTCATCGCCAAACAGGACGGGGTTTTTTCTGGGCGCGAAATTGCGGAGGCAGTCGCTGCCGCGTTTGAAGGTCGAATCCATTTGAAGAGCGCGGCGGCAGATGGTGCTGTCTTTCATTCGGGAGACCAAATCGTGATGTTTGAAGGGGACCTCCGAGCGCTCCTCGGATCTGAGCGCACCCTTCTGAATTTTCTCATGCACACCTGCGGGGTGGCCACGCTCACTCGGCGATTTGTCAACGCCGTCGCCCCCCACACAACCAAGATTCTGGCCACCCGCAAAACAACTCCGGGGCTGCGTTCTTTAGATCTGGCCGCGGTCGTCCACGGAGGAGGGGCGATCCACAGGCGCTCTCTTAGCGACGGAGTGCTCATCAAAGAAAACCACCTCTGGGCGATTGATCCGGCCACCGCCATTCGCAAAGCCCGAGAGGGCTGTTCACCTCTGCATGGCGTGGAGATCGAGGTTCAGAATCTTGCGCTCCTGGATTCAGTCCTGGAAGCGAAGCCCGATATCATCATGCTGGATAACTTGGGCCCTGAACAGGTTCGCACGGCCATTCATCGAATCGCTGGCCATGCGCGCGTGGAGATCTCGGGGGGTATCAATCTTGAAACCATCAAGGACTACGCAGGGCTCGGAGCCGATTACATCAGTGTGGGTCGGATCACTCACTCCGCTCCCGCCTGCGACCTGAGTTTGGATCTATGTCACGAATGACAGAAACCGACACGCTCATCATCGGGAGCGGCATCGCCGGCCTTTCCGCTGCCCTCGCCTGCGCCGATAATGGCATTTCGTCCACTATCATTTCCTGTGGCTCTGATGCGACTGTGTCTAACAGCTGGCAGGCCCAGGGCGGAATTATCTACAAGGGAGCCACGGGCGGCCCCGATGAATTGGTTGAAGACATTTTAAAGGCGGGTTGTGGAATCAATCATGTGCCGGCGGCTCGACAACTTGCCGAGCTTGGGCCCCGAGTGGTCGAAAGCATCCTGCTCAAGAGAGCCAGAATCGATTTTGATCGCACTCCGTCCGATTACCACCTCACGCGAGAGGGAGCACACAGCGAGGCCCGCATTCTGCATAAGGGCGATCAATCCGGTGAAGCAATCTTGGCGGGCCTCGATACACTGGTGCGCCATTCGCCACTTGTGACGTTCACGCACGAAACTACTGCGGTGAATCTTCTCATGACGTCGTACCACGACACCAATCGGTCGCGGCGCCACGAGCGGTCGCGCTGTTTTGGGGCCTTTGTGTTCGACCAGAAGGCGGGCGAGGTCTATCCGATCTTCGCAAAGAATACGATCCTGGCCACCGGGGGAATCGGCGAGCTGTACCTCTACCATACCAACAGCTCGCACGCGCGCGGCGACGGTCTGGCGCTCGGCCAACGGGCTGGCTGTCGCCTAGCCAATCTCGAATATGTGCAATTCCACCCCACCACCTTTTTCCACCCCACGGCTCGACGTTTCTTGATTAGCGAAGCGTTGCGAGGTGAAGGAGCTATTCTGCTGAATCAGCGCGGTGAGAGATTCCTCTATCGGTACCTGCCAGGGTTTGATGTTCCCGAGCTCGCCCCGCGCGACAAGGTGGCCTGGGCCATTCATCAGGAGATTCTGCGGTCCGAGGCTCCGTGCGTTTACCTCGATATCAGCCACAAACCGGCCGAGTGGGCTCAGGAGCGCTTCCCTTTCGTTTATCGAAACTGCTTGGCTCATCACGTCGACATCACCCGCGAGCCAATTCCAGTCATCCCTTCCGCCCACTACCATTGCGGCGGAATCTGGACGGACTTGAACGGGAGAACATCGCTCAACAATCTGTGGGCAGTCGGCGAAGTGGCCTGCACCGGACTCCACGGCGCTAATCGCCTCGCTAGCACATCGCTTCTCGAGGGGCTTGTCTGGGGAACCCAGGCTGGCGAGATGATCGCCGGAGCTGTCCAAAACGACCGTCACCTAATTCGTCCGGAGATCGAACCATGGCACGCCGAAAAATCCCAAGTCGATCCAGCCTTTCTGAAGCAGGATTGGTTTCTTCTCAAATCCACCATGTGGAACTACGCCGGGCTCATCAAAACAAACGCTCGACTCGAGAGGGCGGAAGGCATTCTCTCCGAGCTCTATCGAGGTATCGACCAGTTTTATCAACGAGCAGCGCTGTCGGATGATCTGATTGGGCTTCGGCATGCGACGACGACAGCGTTGCTCATCCTTGAAGCGTGCAAGAAAAATCCTCGAAGCCTCGGATGTTATCTCCGAGAGGAGCGCGACCTTTGATCCCTGCGCCGGAAAGGATTCGAGAATACGAAGGGCTCCCCGAGGAGATCCTCATCTCACGAATCGCGGCTCTGAGAGACCGTTACAAGGACAATGTCTGCGTCCTGGCACACCTCTACCAACGCCGGAGCATCTCTCAGCTCGCCAACTTCGTCGGGGACTCCTACGGACTTTCCCGATCGGCAGCGAACTTCAAGGGTGGCGAGTACATCGTCTTCTGCGGTGTCCGCTTCATGGCTGAAAGTGCAGCCATTCTGTGCCGGTCCGATCAACACGTGCTTCACCCCGAGCCGGAGGCGGGCTGCCCAATGGCCGACATGGCCTCGATAGAGGAAACCTCGCGCGCCTGGAGCGCGCTCACCCGAACAGGCGGGACACTCGTCCCCGTCACCTACATGAACAGCACCGCCGATATTAAATCGTTCTGTGGCGAACTCGGCGGCACGATCTGCACCTCAAGTAACGCGCTGAAGACATTCGAGTGGGCGTTCAAGAGAGGCGAAAGAGTTTTTTTTCTGCCGGATGAGCACCTAGGAAGAAATACTGCCAAGCAATTCGGTATCGTCCCCGACGACATCGCCACCTGGGATCCCAACAAGCCGGACGGCGGCGGCGAAGACTACGAGTCAGCGAAAGTGATCCTGTGGCGAGGCTACTGCCCCGTCCATCAAAAGTTCACATCCCGAGACGTCGAACACATTCGCCGCTTCTACCCCGACGCCAAGGTCGTCGTTCACCCCGAATGCCCCCAGGAAGTCGTCGACCGCGCCGATGCCGTTGGAAGCACAGATTTCATCGGCAAGTTCGTCGCCACCACAAAGCCAGGAGACAAGATCTTCATCGGGACCGAGATCAATTTGGTTCAAAATCTCCAGACCCAATACCCTGACCGACTGATCGCAAAACTCCACCGATCGCTCTGCCTCACTATGTACCAAATATCTCTCGCTAGACTTCTCTTGACGCTAGAAAATCTGGAGGCCTTCGATCGGGTCGTCGTCCCCAATAAGACAGCCCACTTCGCACGCGTCGCTCTCGATCGCATGCTCTCGATTCATTAATGCGGGCTTCGCCCGTCAAAGTACGGGCCCCGAACGGTATCTCAAACCTCCATCACTATCACTTCAAAAAATCATATCATTTTTGAAGTAATGATGATTAAATGTATAAGTGTTTAATAGAATTGTAGATTTCACCATAGCTGCAGGGCATTCGTTCTTCCTTTGGGGGCAGCGGCAGACGGGGAAGTCGACGCTACTATTGGAAAAGTTTCCGAATAGCCCTCGAATTGACCTCCTCAAAAACGATGAATTCGTTCGATTGAATCGAAATCCGAGTCTTCTTCGGGAGGAGTTTGAGGCCAAAAAGGTGCCCGGCCCCATTGTCATTGATGAAGTGCAAAAAGCGCCCGCCCTTCTTGATGAGGTGCATTGGCTCATTGAGAATCGGAGACTGCAGTTTGTTCTGTGCGGTTCGAGCGCCCGGAAACTAAAACGCGGCCATGCCAATCTCTTGGGTGGAAGGGCCTTGAGGTTCGAACTCTTCGGATTGGTCAGTACCGAGTTAGGAGAGCGATGGGATTTGCTCACGCTCTTGAATCGCGGATTTTTGCCTTCCCACTACGCGTCTGACATTTATTCGGACCTCCAAAGAGCCTACGTCAATGACTACCTTAAGGAAGAAATTGCAGAGGAGGGCCTTGTTCGCTCCCTACCCACGTTTGCCCGTTTTCTGGACTTGGCCGCACTTTCGGACACGGAGCTGGTCAGTTTCTCCACCTTCGGACGAGATTGTGGCGTATCACCCAACACCGTTCAGGATTACTACCAAATTCTGTGCGATACCCTGGTTGGGACATTTCTGGCCCCATTTTCAAAGAAAACGAAACGCCGGGTCAGCCGAGCACCGAAGTTTTATTTTCACGATGTGGGAATCGTAAATCATTTGGCTAAACGCGGAATGATTCAGGAAGGAACATTGTACTTCGGCAAGGCGTTTGAAAACTGGGTTTTTCATGAACTGAATTCATACTCACACTATTCTCGAAAGTATTTTGATCTTTCCTACTGGCAAACGGGGAAAGTGGGAGAGGTGGATTTTATTCTGGACGGAGCGAGAATTGGAATCGAAGCCAAGGGAACCGATCGGGTGACTCAAGATCATCTCAAAGGGTTACGATCACTAGCCGCAGAATTCAAAACCCTAAGAAAAATTGTAGTCTGTCGGGAAAAAAGGGCTCGTCAGACCGAAGATGGAATTGTCATCCTCCCCGAAAGAGAGTTTGCACAGTTGCTTTGGGCAGGAGAGATAATCTAAAACCAGATTGCGCTCAACTGTCGAGGTTGCTGTAATGATCGTTCGTCAGTTCAATAAGGGGTGAAGAGGTGGTGTTCATCTACTTCGCATCCCGACTCAGCGATTTCAGGAAGTCGCTGAGTCTGACAATGGACTCGGTGGCCGAGCCAGAGCGGCGGTAGTAATTGGGCACGTAACCAGCGTTCGGCCCGACTGCGGCCCGCCAAAGGTAGCTTCGCGGCTCGATCTCTCGCAAATAGATATATTGGTGCCGATCGACCCCTTCAAAATAGGGATCCTCCGTGTAGGGCTGAGGAAAGAGAAGGTCGAAGTAATGCTGGGCTGGCACTGGATCGCGACTCACGTCCTGATCATAAATATTTCCGGCAGAATCCATTATGACCACGTGGTGAAGCCAAAAGGAATTTCTGGGAAGACCTCTTGGGAACAGCGCATCGTTATTCGGATTCGGATTCACTTCCTTGCCGGAATCCCTCAACACTCTGGTCTCGCGAACGAGAAAGAGGACACGCAGATCATCGATTGGGACTCCCCGAAGTCGCGCCTCCATTAGTTGCTTGCGAACGGTTTCAGAACAGAGTCCCGAGGTGTAGCAAAGGCGATTCTTGAAGGTGTCTCTTTGAAAAGCCGCGAAGGTGCACTCATCGGACTGTGCACAGAGTGCATACAGAAGTGCGAACCAAGACAGCTTTTTGCGTGCGGCAAACACTCTACCTAAAGAAAGCAAATATTGTGCCCGTGAAAGCAGCTGGCTGAAAAGTGGAGACGAAGGGAATACAGCCAAGAAAAGGCACCTGCAAAACTCTCATTAGCCCGCCCAAGACAATCAGAGGAGCGATAGAATCCCGTACAATCGGTTTTCGGTTGGGCGTTTGTGGGTTTGGAGTTTGGAGTACTGTCTGGATTCGGTTTGGAGTCGGGTCTGCAAAGAGCGAACAAGATTCTGCCCAGCCTTTCCCAGTCCATTTTCCGGACCCTTCGGCGACATTTAGAGCGACACTCGAACTGGCGCGTAAAAGCTGATCCTTAAGAAATAGAGGCAGTTTCAACTTCTTGCATGCAAGGTAAAGGTCTTTGGAGTTCTGAAATGCTTGAAAATCGCTCAACATGCCCATTGGAAAAGCAATTCTCATTCCCAACTGGGCTGGGACTGAACGAAAACTGTACCCCAAACGCCCAACCCCCAAACGCCAAACCGAAAACCCTGCCTCATCTAAAGAATGCCATTCAGTTGATTCTCAAGTTCTTTGCTAGGAGTGAAATCCTTCTAAGAACCGAAAAAGTAGGCTAGCTCGCGCTGGGCTGAGGTCGGACTGTCGGAGCCGTGGCAGGCGTTGGCTTCGATGCCTTCGCCGAAGAGGGCTCGCAGGGTGCCAGGTGCGGCCTTTGCGGGATCGGTGGCGCCCATGACCTTGCGATACTTCTCCACCGCGCCTTCACCCTCGAGTGCCAACAAAAGAATCGGGCCGCTGGTCATGAATTTCACAAGACTCGGAAAAAACGGTCGCTCTTTGTGTTCAGCATAGAACCCTTCGGCCTCTTGCTGGGTCAGAGACTTCATCCGAGCCTCAACGACTTTAAGGCCGTTCTCTTCGACGATCGCGATAATCTTTCCGATGAGATTTCTTTTCACTGCGTTGGGCTTAATGATTGAAAACGTGCGTTCCATTTGATTCTCCTACCTCTTTCCCATCAACGATGCCAGAGTCTCGCCAATCGTCGCCGGGCTTTTCGAGACTGCGATCCCCGCCTTTTCCATCGCCTTGATCTTGTCGGACGCCTTGCCGCTGCCACCACTGATGATGGCACCAGCGTGGCCCATCCGTTTTCCGGGCGGGGCCGTTTGGCCGGCAATGAATCCCACAATCGGCTTCTTCACGCAAGCCCGCGCATACTCGGCCGCCTCTTCCTCAGCGCTCCCACCGATCTCTCCAATCATCACAATCGCGTCAGTGTTCGCGTCTTCGTTGAAGAGTTGGAGCACATCTCGGTGCGACAGACCATTGACGGGATCGCCGCCAATACCCACACAAGTCGACTGCCCTATCCCCAGCGTTGTAAGCTGGTGAACCGCTTCGTACGTCAAAGTTCCGCTGCGCGAGACCACACCGACCCGACCCGGCTTATGGATGTAACCGGGCATGATGCCGATCTTGCATTCTCCCGGTGTGATCACGCCAGGACAGTTGGGCCCCACGAGCGTACACTTGCGATTGCGCAAGAAATTCTTCACCGAGACCATATCGTTGACTGGAATCCCCTCGGTGATGGCGATGATTACGGCAAGGCCGGCATCGGCTGCTTCAATGATAGCGTCGGCGGCAAAGGCCGCCGGCACATAGATCATTGTCGTGTTGGCCTGAGTGGCCTCGACCGCATCGGCCACTGAATTGAAAACGGGAATGCCTTCTATACGCTCCCCCGCCTTCCCTGGCGTGACACCACCCACCACCTGCGTGCCGTATTCCTTGCACATCTTCGCATGGAACGAGCCGGCCTGCCCGGTGATCCCTTGAACGATGAGACGGGTTTGCTTATTCACCAAAATACTCATCGACCACCTCGCGCCGCCTGAACCACCTTCTGAGCGGCCTCTTTCATGCCGGTTGCGGGAATAATCGCTAACCCCGAATCGGCAAGAATTCTCTTACCCGCCTCGACGTTGGTCCCCTCTAGACGAACGACAAGGGGAACAGTCATCTTGAGCTCCCGCGCGGCTCCGACGATTCCCGCAGCGATGACATCGCATTTCATAATGCCGCCAAAGATATTCACCAGGATGGCCTTCACCTTTTCGTCCTGGAGAATAATCTTAAAGGCCTCTTTCACCTTCGATTCGGTTGCACCTCCGCCGACATCGAGAAAGTTCGCCGGATCTCCGCCTTCGAGTTTGATGATGTCCATCGTGCCCATCGCCAGGCCCGCGCCATTCACCATGCAGCCAATGTTGCCATCGAGACTGATATAGCTGAGATCAAATTTCTTCGCGTTCTGCTCGGCCGGATCCTCTTCATTGGGATCGATCATCTCGTTGTAGCTCAGATGGCGAAACACCGCGTTCTCGTCGAAATTAATCTTCGCATCGAGCGCGATCAGACTCCCCTGCTTGGTGAGCACCAGCGGATTGATCTCCGCCAAAGAGCAATCGCACTCCCAATAGACTTTGTAGAGCTTCTTAAGAATATCGGGAAACTGCTTCGCCGCGGTCCCCGTGAAACCCATCTTCGCCGTCAGAGCTCGGCACTGGTAGTCACGCAATCCGACAGCCGGGTCGATACTTTCCTTGAATATCTTTTGAGGCTCCTTCGCAGCCACCTCCTCGATATCCATTCCACCGGCTTGGCTCGCGATAATCGTGATCTTGGACGCAGCCCGATCGAGTGTCAGAGCCAAATAGTATTCCGCCGCGATGTCGGCGCCCTCCTCGATGAGAAGGCGCTTGACGACCTTCCCTTCAGGCCCTGTCTGATGCGTCACTAGAGTCATACCGAAGATCTTCGTAACGGCAGCCTTAAGTTCATCGACGGCCTTCGCAACCTTTACGCCACCGCCCTTACCACGGCCACCGGCGTGGATCTGGGCCTTGACCACCCACGGCCCCTTGCTCACTTCGGGAGCCACCTTGAGCGCCTCCTCGACACTAAAGGCCGCTTTGCCCGCCGGAACGGGGATCTGATAACGGCGAAAGATCTCTTTGCCCTGATACTCGTGGATCTTCATGCTTTCCCTTCGATCACATTCACAAGGCCCTGGACCGCGTCTGCCGATTTCATGAGCGCCGCTCTCTCGGTTTCATTGAGATCAACCTCGATCACTTTTTCCATCCCGTTCGTTCCAAGCTTGGCCAGAACGCCGACAAAGAGATTTTTCACCCCGTACTCGCCGTTCATCTCCACAGCACACGGGAGGATGCGCTTCTTGTCCCTCACGATTGATTCGACCATAGCGACCACAGAGCTCGCCGGCGCGTAGAAGGCCGAACCGGTCTTGAGAAAATTCACGATCTCGATGCCGCCGTTTTGCGTGCGGGTCACGATCTCCTGGATCTTCTCCTTCGAGAGAAACCTCTCCAAAGGAACGCCCGCGATCGAGCAATATCTCGTCATCGGTACCATTGTGTCGCCGTGCCCACCGTAAACAAATCCATGGACATCCTCGACGCTCACTCCAGCGGCCTCGGCGACAAAGGTCTTGAACCGAGCGGTGTCCAGGACCCCCGCCATTCCAATCACCCGGTTACGCGGAAATCCGCTGACCTTCTTCGCCACATAAGTCATAGCGTCGAGTGGATTGGAAACAACGATAAGGATGCAATTCGGTGAGTACTTCACCACCTTCTCCGTGACCTCAGTGACGATCTTCGCGTTTGTCTTCAAGAGATCGTCACGACTCATCCCCGGCTTGCGTGGAAGGCCCGCCGTGATCACGACGATTTCTGAGTTTTCCGTCGCTGCGTAATCGCTGCTCCCGGTGATCCTCAGGTCAAATCCCTCGACCGGACCCGACTGCGAAAGATCGAGCGCCTTCCCTTGGGGAACCCCGTCGACGAGATCAACTAGAACAACATCGGCCAATTCCTTGGAAGCGATCCAGTGGGCTGCGGTTGCGCCCACATTGCCGGCTCCCACGATGGTGACTTTCGAACGTTTCATGTGCTCTCCCGAGAATAAGAGTGCGTAACAGAATGAAAGTCTACTCCGGCCGGTCGAACAGACCAAGCTCTTCGTCCTCCGTGGTCGGCATCCTCAACGGCCCTTTCAGGGCCGCCTCCGGTGCCTCCCGTGTGCGTCCTCGATCTTGGTCTGTTCGACACGGCCTCGTTACGACTTTCATTCTGTTTCGCACTCTAAGTGAGGTTATCAATGATGCGGCTCGCAAATTCCGAGCAACGAACTTCCTTAGCCCCCTCCATCTGGCGCGCGAAATCGTACGTAACTGTCTTTTGCTCGATCGTCTTCTGCATCGCTTGGATGATCGAATCGCCCGCCTCCTGCCAACCCAGATACTCAAACATCATGACGCCACTGAGGATGACACTCCCAGGATTGATCTTGTCCTGCCCGGCGTATTTTGGAGCGGTGCCGTGGGTCGCCTCAAACACGGCGGCCCTGTCTCCAACATTGGCGCCCGGGCTAATCCCTAAGCCACCGACCTGGGCGGTCAACGCATCACTCAAATAATCCCCATTGAGGTTTGGCGTGGCGAGAACAGAGTATTCCTCAGGCCGCAGCAACGCCTGCTGAAACATGCTGTCGGCGATGCGATCCTTGATCACGACCTTCCCCTCGGGCGCCTTACCCTGATACTTTTCGAAGACTTCGTCCTCGCTGATCGTCTGGGCGGCAAACTCTTCTTTTGCGACCTGGTAGCCCCACTCACGGAAGGCCCCCTCGGTGAACTTCATGATGTTGCCCTTGTGGACGATGGTAACACTCGGCTTCCGGTGGCGAATCGCGTACTCGATGGCCATCTTTACAAGGCGCTTGGAGCCTTCCGGGCTCATCGGCTTCACGCCAATGCCCGAGCTATTCCTAATGCGGCAGCTCATTTGCGAATTCAAAAAATCGATGACCTTCTTCGCATCGTCCGATCCGCTCTTCCACTCGATGCCCGAGTAAACATCCTCGGTGTTTTCGCGAAAGACCACTATGCTGACCTTATCGGGTCGCTTCATGGGGCTCGGCACCCCGGTGAAGTAACGGATCGGCCGAATACAGGTGTAGAGATCGAGCAGGCGGCGAAGCGCGACGTTAATGGATCGGTGGCCTCCGCCAACCGGTGTGGAGAGCGGCCCTTTGATGGCCACGCTGTGATCCTTGATGATGTCGAGAGTCTCCTGCGGGAGCCAGTCATTCTTAATCTTTCCCGCCTTCTCGCCCGCCAGGACCTCCTTCCAGACGATGCCACGCTTTCCGGCGTAGGCCCTTTTCACTGCCGCGTCGAAAACCCGCTGCGAAGCGGCCCAAATATCGGGCCCCGTTCCGTCTCCCTCGATAAACGGAATGATTGGGAAGGAAGGAACCTGAATTTTATGAGAAGGAGTAAAGCTGATCTTTTCGCCCTGAGATGCATTAGCCATGATTAAACCCCTGATTTTTAATGGAAGCAGATTAGTGTTGGGGACAAAACCTTGTCAATGAAAGCACATTAAAGTTAGCATCACCCGATGGATAAAATTACCTTACTGAAGCTGCATTGTCAGGAGATACCGCCCCAACAAGGACCACTCGCCCCTGAAGCGATCACTTCGAGCCTCAAGGCCGTCCCCGAATGGAAATCGGGCGAAAAGAAGATTGAACGGAAGATCGTGTTCAAGAATTTTGTCATGGCACTCGAATTCGTTAACGACGTTGGGCGCCTCGCCGAGGCCGAGCAACATCATCCCGATATTTTTATTCATTATAACCAGGTGACCTTTTCACTGTGGACCCACACCGTCGGAGGCCTCAGCACAAATGACTTCATCATGGCTACCAAGATCGATGCGCTCTACGCCCGCGGCTAGTTATCTCCTCGCACTCTCTCTCGTTTTCGTCAGCGCTCGAGCGAGAGCGTTCTCACCGGATGAAAAAACCAATATTGAGATCTACCAACGCTGCAACCCCGCTGTCGTGAACATCACAACGGTCAAGCTTACGCAAAATTTCTTTTTTGAAGTTTACCCGCAAAAGGGAATGGGCTCTGGGGCCATCGTCCGCAACGATGGCTACATCGTCACCAACGATCACGTCGTGGGAGGAGCCAATAAGATTGAGGTCACTCTCAATGACAAATCCATCCACTCCGCCGAGCTCATAGGCACCGATCCCGACTCAGATCTCGCTGTCATCCGAATACGCCCTCAGGAGAAAAAACTCTCGGCACTCGAATTTTCCAATTCGGCGCTCGCCGTTGGACAGAAAGTGCTTGCAATCGGCAATCCCTTCGGTCTCGGTGGCTCACTCAGCGTAGGCATCGTGAGTTCTCTGGGACGCGACATCCGGGGCACCAACAACCGCACGATTAAAGACGTCATCCAAACCGACGCCGCCATCAACCCCGGCAACTCGGGTGGCCCACTTCTCGACAGCGCGGGCAGTCTCATCGGCATCAACGCCCAAATCTTTACAACGAGCGGTGGGAGTGAAGGGATCGGATTCGCGATCCCCGTGAAGATCGTGAAGAAGATCGTGGATGAGCTCATCAAGTTTGGCCGAGTGGCCCGCCCCTGGTTCGGAGTCGAGGGAATCGCTCTGCCAGCTGGCATTCTGGCCAACCTCAACATCCCCACCGACCACGGCGTCATGGTCACCGGAATCTATCGCAATAGCCCGGCCGCCCGCGCCGGCATGAAGGCAGCCGACAAGGAACTCGTCTTTGGTTTCCGAACCTTGCCATACGGAGGAGATGTGATTTTTCAAATTGGCGATGCACCAATCAATCAGGTCTCCGACATTCTCGATGCGGTTGCGGAGAAGAAGACAAGCGAAATGGTCACCGTCCACTATGTGCGAAACAAACAGAAACGCACAGTCCAGGTAAAACTCTCCCTGCCCCCCAACAGCGAGGGCCGTTCCCACAACGAATTATAGTTGAAGGGATCTACTTCTTTTGGAAAGGGATGACACGACCACCGACGGCGTCGGTTTTCGGGAGGAGCGAAATAAGCGCCCCTTTGAAACCGGAGATCTTTTCGGGATCGACGTGGGGGAGATGAACGCTGCCGCCCGGCAGAGCGAATGGCGGGCCGTCCTTACCAACCCAACCAAATTTCAGCTTGGGATAGTACTTCGCCGCGTTGGAGATCCACGTAGCCAGAAGCTCAGAATGATCGAGATCGTCGAAAAGAAAGACAGTGCCGGCGAAGAAATCCCGAAAGTCATTGAGCGCGATAATCTGCATGGGATTGCGCGGGCAATTGGCTCGATAGCCCACATGCTCCTCGATGGCCTGCTTCACTAGGGTCCGCCGCACTCGATTGGTCGATAGCACGAGGATCTCATGACTGCCCGCCGGCGTGGTCTCGCGTAGCCGGACGCTCCCCAAAGATAAAAAGGCGGGATCATCTTGGGTGAACCCTTCGGCGTAGCTCACCCCCACCCGCCCTGTTGCACAATCCACCAGCACATTGCGAGTCACATTCTTGCCCACGTCCATCACGGTGATGGGAATTTGATTCGCCACGCTCCACGATTCCACGTAACGCAACGAACGGCGGCGACGGAAACTCTGGCCAAAGATCTTCAGGCGAATCTGATCATGGGCGACCTTCATCTCTTCGGCGAGCTTCATACGGAGGTTGTCGAACATCCCCTCTACAACCCGTTGCGGCATCTCCGCCTCGAGCAGTACAAGTCCGCAGGAGCGGATGGACGGCACCGCGAACACCACGAGGATTTCGTGGTTGAGTTGAGTGGTTACGGTAATGGGTGACTTAAAGAAATAGACACCACCCTGTTCCAGATTCACACGAGGGGCTGCCGCCGAGATGGGATTCATTCAACCCCTTATCGGTGCAAACCCCGGATCGGTTGATGATACGTTGCGTCTCGCGAACCCGCTTTCTTTACAGCGTCCAGAGGCCCTCCTAGACTGCTTCGATGCTCCATCGACTCCTGAAACTGAGCAGCGGAGTGGCCCTCCTATCAGGGCTTTTCGCCGTCGTTTTTCTGCGAGGCCTGCCGCGCTGGCAAACCATGCCTCTTTGGGCCGAGGATGGAAATGTGTTCCTCTGGGACACCTTCCAATTCGGTTGGAAATCCTTTTTCCACTTCTATGCTGGTTACTACCACCTGTTTCCGCGACTCATGATTCTATTGCTCTCGAGCATCAGCCTTCAGTATCTGGCCCACCTCATTTTTCTTTGTTCGCTTGGACTGTTCTGTCTCGTTGCGTTTGAGTTCTCCCGGGAGCGCTACGCGAACGTTCTTCCCGACCGGATCACGAGGGTGTTTCTCAGTTTTGCCTTCTGTTTCACTCCAGGGCTCTCTGAGAACCTGGGGAACCTCGGGAATGCTCATTGGTTTCTCTCCCTCTATCTTTGCCTTCTGCTGATCCGTAATCGCGATAACGCTCTCAGCGCCTTTGACTGGTTGATGGTGATTCTGGCCGCCTTCTCCGCTGGAGAGTGCCTCCTTTTCATTCCAATGGCTTTTCTGCGCGGATATTGGGTGAAATCCGATCGCACAGTCGCGTGGGGAATCGCAGCCATCATCGGCGCGGGAGTGATTCTGAACCTCTTCGCAAAACATGAAACGATTGCTGATCTGCCCACTCTTCAAAAAATGGTTGAGGCCTATTTCTATTCCCTGGTGACCCAACTCTGGATCCACCCCTTTTTCGGCGATGAGATAGCCTACCGGGTCGGCGACACCGCGCCAGTGTTTTGGCTCTTGGTGATTCTGTTCGCGGCCTCGCTCTGGGCTACATTTCGCATTCACACCCTGGAAAATCGGCTGCTCTTTCTTTTTGTAGTCGGCGCTTCCCTTTACCCGATTCTCTACGGCTCGGTCCGACCCGATGGCCTGAGGTTCTGGAGCACGATGAGAAGAGACCCAGGGCTGTCGATACAACGCCAATCTTATTTGATGGGAGTCGCGGGTCTCCTCTACGTCGTGAATCTCTTCTCCAACCTGGCAGAGCAGAAGCCAATCCTAAAACCGTTACCCATCGTGTTCATGATTCTTTACGTAGCCCTCGCTCTCCCCCATTTCGGAGTCCACACCCATGACCCAAAATATCGGTGGGATGACCAGATCGCGTGGCACCGCGAACACTCAACTCAAGAGATTCTGATGATGGTAGCCCCGTTCGGCTGGGAGGTCCCGGTTCCCCCTGGCGCCTACCAGAAGGTGACACTCTTCGATCGGTTATGCGGCCTTCGGTCGTAGCTGGGCTTTCAAGCGCTCGATCTCCACATCCCGAGCCGAGAGCGCGGCTTTGAGAAGTGTAACCTCATCGCTCGCCACCGCGGTCAGCGGTACAGCTTGGTGATTGGCCTTATAGGTCTGGGCCACTTCGGCGAGAATCTTCTTTTGCTCGCGTTCGAGCTTTGAGCAACGCTCCTCGAGGCGTAGGCGAATTGCGCGCTCTTTCACCAGGTCGACCTCCGCGGCCCTCAAGCGGGCGCAGATGGCCTCCTGGTCATCTTTTGAGACCTCGCCCCGGACCAGGCTATTCGCCCGAAGGCGGCGAAGGTCAGCATTTTCCTTCATCAAGCGCTCGCATTCTCGTGTGAGCCGCTCGAGCTCACCATCCCCCTTCACCTTCTTTCTTTCCTCAAGATAGAGAAAAACCTGGGCCCAGAAGCCGTTACCCCGTCGGCCCTTCAGCGACTCTTGAGTCCCGGGGGCCGCGTCTGCCTCTTGGCCGCCTTGAGAACGCGAAACACCACGCAGAAGCGCGCGAAATCCGAAGAAGATGGCGAGCAGAAAAAGTGAAAAGAGAAGAGAGGTGACGAGAATCAAAGGGTAGACGCGTGAGAGCGTCTCGGGAATGGGGGAGGCCAGTACCTGCGGCGTCATTAGAAGTGGAGAAGCTCGAGCGCCAGCGTCGGGTTTTGGTTGGCCTGAGTCAGCACTGAAACACCGGCCTTTCTGAGGATCAGCTCCCTGGCCATGTTGCTGGTCTCAATCGCGAGATCCGCGTCGCGGATACGTGAGCGAGCAGCCTCCAGGTTCTCCCGGAATATCTGTTGTGAAGAGATCGCCGTCTGGAGACGACTCTGAATCGATCCCACACGCGCTCGGATGTCGTTCACCTTGTCGATGGCTGCGTCCAGACTGTCGAGAGCGTCCTGTGCTCCACCCTTTTGCGAGATATCGACTCCATCGATGCCCAAAGCGCTCGCAGTCATGTTGCTATCGCCAGGGCTGAAACGGATGCGATCAGCATTGGGATCGTTGTGGTAACCCACCTGGAATTCCATATCGATATTGTTGCCCGAGAAGATTTTCGTCCCGGCGTATTCGGTGGTCTGGGCCAACCGCTCCACCTCCGCCTTGAGCTGCATGGCTTCGTTGTTCACCATCGATCGCTCTTTGGTGCCAATCGAGTCCGAAGACGCCTGCATCGCAAGCTCTCGGATTCGGATGAGCATGTTGGAGATTTCGTTCGTGCCGCCTTCGAAGACCTGCACAAACGAGATTCCGTCCTGAGCATTCCTCACGGCCTGCCCGAGACTTCGTACCTTTGCGTTTATGCTGTCAGAAATAGCGAGCCCTGCGGCGTCGTCTGAGGCTTTGTTGATGCGAGAACCACTCGAGAGTTTCTCGAATACGTTCTGCATGCGTTCTTGCGTCTCTTCCAAATGGCGTTGAGCATTCAACGCCATCGTATTGGTCATAATTTGAAGACCCATGGGGCACCCTCCTACAGGTTCCCCCGTCTACCTCCTTCCTTTGAGCGGCCACCATGCTTGGCGGCCCTTGCATTCCCTGCAAAGTATCGACGGAAAATTGACAGTATCCGTCTGCCAACAATTCTTTCGACGCTCCAAAGAATTGAGTTAAGAAAAAAAATCTACTCGACGAGTCATTTATCGTCGACACTTTGCGTTGAATGCGGAGGTCGACAAAAGAAAAGTCGTGGACTTATAGTCACTTCAACCTTACGGCAAGAGGTTGGGGGGACGCCAAATGCTGCGGCGCGGTTAACGGAATTTTTTTTCGTCTTTTTTCGACGCTTCGAAAAATCGAGAGAAATAACATAGACGCGTCATGCTTCTGAGGCTCCCCCGCTTTCCATTTTTCACTCTCTACTATTCAAATTTTATGCAATGCGCTAATACCATAGGCAGACATGGCTCGTCGCACAAAGAGAACTATTCTCGTCACAGCAGGCCCAACTAGAGCCTATCTCGACGATATTCGCTTTCTTTCCAACCTCTCGACTGGCGCTCTGGGCTACGAGATCTGCCGAGAGTTCATAAGGCGTCAATGGAATGTCATTGCGATCGTGGGGCCCTCGTCCCTCCCCTTTGAAGAGCTCGGCCTGACACAACTCATTCGCGTAGATACCAACCAGGAGATGCTGAACGCGGCGCTGCAAGTCGGACGGAAATGTCTCCCCAGCTTTGCCATTTTCTCCGCCGCGGTTTTGGATTTTGTACCGTCGCACCGCCGCATAGGGAAGACGCGTTCGGCGCTCTCTTCGTGGCGTATTCAGCTGGTGCCGGCGCCCAAGATCATCTTGGAGTTTGCCAGGCGCTTTCCGAAAACCCAACGTGTCGAATTCAAATTGGAGACAAAGTCCACCAATCCCATCACCTTGGGAAGGAAGATTCTACAAAGGACTGGCAGCCTTGCTGTCTGTGTGAATTTCTTGAGAGATGTTTCGAAGCGTGGCCACCGCGCTACTCTGGTCACCCCAGCGCATGCCACTCGGCTCACAACCAAGCGCTCTATTGCCCAGAGCCTGGGCCGGCTCCTGGCTGAATCAACCAAGATGACCGGCTCTTAAAGGATCCCGAGCGGATCAATATGAGAGCGACCAACCACCGCATAGGGATCCTTTGAGTTCTCAATCAGATAAAGAGCAGGTTCTATGTTGTCCTTGACGACCGGATCGATCACCGAGGCGCCTGGGTAGAATCCTCCGCCGCCCAGTGAGCTCGGTGAAAGCTCGAAGGTGAAGGCAAAGATCTTGAGCTCGTCGTAGGCCCAATCGGTCGTGTCTCCTGAGGTCAGATAGAGTTCACTGCTTTTCTCCGGGGTGTAGTGATTCCAGGTCGCCATCTTCTTCCCCATGGTCTCGAAGACGTTGCGATCTTTCTCATCGGAAATCGATTCATCCCTATAACCCCAAGGCCAGAGAATCAGCTCGCTGAAGGTATGGAAGGTGAGAAGCACAGTGGCGTGCTTACGGGCGCGCACAAAATCCCGCACAGCCTGAGTCTCCGGCTCCGAAAAGGCCGACGTTCCGCGATAGGTGTCCGACGATGGACTGCCACTGCTTCCCTCGCCACCCCAGTAGGCACCGTAGTTTCTATTGAGATCGACTCCGTAGGTACTGTTGCCGTTATTCTTTCTGTTTTTCCGCCACCATTTGTAGCTGCCCGTTGAGATATCGTATTCGGCACCATCCGGGTTCACCATGGGGACGATCCACACTTCACGCGAATCCAGGAGCCCCTTGATCCGTCCATCCTTGGAGTAGTTCGCGGCAAGGTGTCGAGCCAGCCTCAGGGGCACCTCCACACTGAGATGCTCACGGGCGTGATGGCACCCGACGAAGATCGCTGTTGGCAACGAATCCTGAAGCGAGCTTGAGGAGATCCTCACGCCATTCATCGCACGCCCCTCAAGACTCTTTCCAATCGTCACCTTTTGCACCAAGCCCGGGAATTCTTTGACGAGGGCATCCAATTCATCATTGGTCTGCGCGTAGGTGTGATACTCCTTATCTGCCTCGGGGAATCCGCGACTCTTGAGAACTTCATACGCAAATCCCAGTTTCTTGATCTCCTCAAGCTGATTGGACGGCGCCGTCACAACCACATAATCAGGAAGCACCATATCGATCGCGAATGAGTTTCCAACCCGCGTTCGTTCTACCCTATTCGCAGCGAAGATTTTCGCCTGAAGCATCGTGTCGCTGGCCTGTCCAAAGGCTGATACCGCCCAGAGCGTCAAAACCCCGAATACTGACATGGAGCCCCCTGTTTTTTGACTGCCTGTTTGACTGCGTCGCGTTTCGCTAACGACCTAGGATGTGATGAAGCCCCACTACAATATCACACAGCGCGCGCACCCCGATAGCCCCGTCCCGCAAACCTTAACAATAGATCTCGCACTACGGCGATGGAGCCCCCACAAGAGCACGCCGCCCGGACCGCTGTGGTATTCTAAAGGCATCTTCGCGGCCCCGCTCTCGACATGGCGAACACCTCTGAAAATCTCCTGATCCAGGCCAAGGAGCATTTCTACGCACTCAGACTTTTAGAGTCGTACGCAATATTTCGCCGTTTTTTTGATCGCATTCCGTTCCAACCTGAAAAGCGCCATGCGGAATACATCGGAATGTTCGCAAGGCTCCTAGCCGAGCTAGGCAAGACGAGCGAGCTCAAGTTCTATATGGGTGAGCTCGAGCGGTGGCAAAGTAAGCTGCACGATCCCTCGATCGCTTACCAACTCGCCATTGTGTATTCATATCTTCCCGAACCTAGGATTGAATCGGCCCGTCGCATCTTCGAGCAACTTCTGAAGGATCCCAACGCCGCTGACTACCGGCTGAAGGCCCGCATGATGCTCGCCGACTACTACGACAACAAGAATGATCTGGGCGCCTGCCGCCAATTGATCTTTGGCGTCGATCTCAATGATGTGGATGATCCGGTGCTCAACCTCATGTACCAGGTCTGGCGCGGAAAGATACTGTCTGATGAAAACCAGCATGATGAAGCCATGAAGATTGTGACTTCAGTCCTCGAGCAGGTCTCTGTCGAAACCAACTGGTATCTCTATTGGTGGTGCAAGGTGATCTTGGCGCGAACCTATTTTCGGGTGAAACGGAAAAAGGACGCGCAAAGAATTATTACCGAGGTAAAAGAATTCCTGAAGATCCGACGTTGCCGCAGCCTGGAGAACCACCTGAGCTGGCTCCAGCAATTTGATGACTTGGTTTCACAGGCCCGAACGGCCGCGACAACCAAGAGTCGAACTATTCGAGGGGAATTATGAGGATCTCTATGAATACACTTCTGATGGGAGTTATTTTGGCGGGAAGTCTCCTGGGCACCTCCGCCTTAAGCACACCCTCCCGCTGTTCCGGTGGCGGCGGCGTCCCGTTTTCCTCTATTCCCAACACGGGGTATATCGATTGGCGCCCTCTTGCCACGCAACAGTCCATTGAAGAATTGACCGTACTCGAGCGCGAGAACGGGGTGCTATTGAGAATGGCGAACGGGGAGGTCGAACTCCTCCACCCCAAACAGCAGACTCAGCAACGATTGCTGGGGAGTGTTTTCTCTCCTCTTTCACGCATCATGGATCCGCTGGGAGTTTATTTCACCAACGCCTCAGCCAGCGCTCCCCTATGGTCGTATGATCGCAAGCACCAGACCGCCGGCTTCGTGCAGTTTCCAAAGCCAGAGATTCGCCCGCAACCTCTGTTCTGGAATCGCCATTTTCTCTTCAGCGCGGTTCAGGAGGGAGAGATTGACGGTACGATCGCTTTTGGGGTGTACCAATCCAACATGCGAGTTCGCCAGAGCGAACTCACCTGCACCTGGAAGCTTCCACCCGGAAGTGGGGCCCCTCACATAGCGCGGGGATCCGAGTACCCCCATCTCTACGTTGGCATAGCCTACCCATCATCGACCAAAGGGAAGGACACGCTCAAGATCTACTCCCTCCATGTAGAGACCTGCGCTTCTGGCGTAGTGGCTAAGGAAGGCCCGGAACTCGAGGGGCCAGTGAAAAGCCTCTATTATTTTCCCAGCGCGGACGGCTTCGCGACGATTCTCTCCCATTACGATCGGGGATTCGTGTGGTGGGATGGGCAAGGGTGCCAATATCTGAACACCGACGGAAATACGATGATCGTGCCCAATGCCGCCTTGCCGATGATGGTTGGTTGGAACGAGCAGGAAGGAATCAGTCTCTTCAATATCGTAGATCGCACCCGAAAACCCGTGGGATTGGGACTCAGACCGTACCATCTCAGTGAATCCCGCAGCTGGATTACGGGCGATAAACTCTACATCGCTCCCGACCTCGCAGAACACCAAACGCGCCCTCTCATCGAGGTCACACTCAACCAAAAGTAGTTTCTTTAGAGCCTGTTTGATAGTTGGTTTCGTAGCGAGCGGAAACCGGAGCCGCGCGCAGTAGAAACCAATTATCAAACAGGCTCTTAGAGAGAAGGTCTGAGTTTCTCCAGACGGCGAGAGCGCAGACCCCAATAGATCATGGTTCCCGCAAACGGAACGAGGACAATCCCTGTCAGAATCGCGAGAAACACGACCCCGTTGTTGGCACTTCTCACCATGGGATCGTTGGCGTTACCAATGCATACCGGGCACGCCGATGCCACTTGTGAAAAGAAGAGACCCAGCAAAACGACGACATACCTCATGCCTCGCAGCTTATTCAAAAACCATCTCATGTAAAAAGGAATCAGGATACCGAGCCCAATTGCGCCCACGCCCATGACAAGGTAGCCCACACTCTCGCTGGCCTGATACTCCTCCACACACCACAGACCGAACCCGGCGAGAAATGCGCCTACAATCACGCAGAAAACAATGTGAAACGCCTTTAATGACATAGAAGCATCATGGGAATGGAGATCAAAAGCAGAAACAGCACCGCCGTCAAGCCCAGAACCCAATAGATCACCTTCTTCTCATTGTTCAGGTGCATGAAAACCGCCGCCACCAATCCGCCCTTCACCGTGGCCACGAACATTGCGACCGCAATCGCCATCCCATGCGAAAAGTGAAGGTAGGAAACGCCAACGGTGACCACCGTCAGAAAGATCAGGGCCATGAAGACCCCGATATAGGCCTTGATGTGTACGCCCATGTGTCCGTGTGCAGCCGCCATGAAGGTCTCCTTTGTCGCTTACAGCAGATAAAACGAGGGGAAGAGAAAGATCCAAACCAGGTCCACGAAATGCCAATACAACCCGGCACACTCGACCCGCCCGGTGAACTGCTCCGGGTTCTTCTTCCACATCGCGCTCCCCGGCCCCATCAGATACGCATTCACAATCATACCACCGATGATGTGAATGCCGTGAAGGCCAGTCATCGTGAAATAGATCGCAAAAAACGTGCTGGTCGAGGGGAAGTGGCCGTGCTCAAACTTGTGTGTGTACTCGAAGTACTTGATCACAAGGAACACCGCTGACAGCAACAGGGTCAGCGCCATGTACACGCGGAATCTCCCAATCTGTTGCATTTTGAGAGAGGCCCAAGCCAAGACGATCGTAACGCTCGAAGTGATGAGCGCGATCGTATTAATCGTGGCCAGCGGAACGTTCAGTTCTGTCGAGCCCAGGGGCCAATTGGCCGAACCAGTCCTCAGGATAATGAGCGTCGAAAAGAGCGCACCGAAGAGCATGACCTCGGAGGCCAGGAACAGCCAGATCCCAAACTTCGCATTGGTAACGCCCGTGAGTGGGTGTGGTTTATCAACATAAGGAATAACAATCATGAGAGATCACGCCTCCTGTAAATGCTGTGGGCTGTAGCCCTTCGGGGTTAAGCCATACTCGTAAGGCCCGCGAAAAACTTCGAGCGGAGTCGGAAAGTTCTCGTGCGGAGGGGGCGTTGCCGTCGCCCATTCCAAAGTCGTCGACTCCCAAGGGTTATCCGATTCCACCTTCTTACCCTTGAAAGCACTGTAAATAATGTTCGCAAGAAAGAGAAACTGAGCGGCACCGAGAATGAATGAACAATACGAGCTCAGCACGGTGAGACCCTGGGAATGGGCTACGTGCGCATAAACCATGGGATCATAGAGGCGACGCGAGACGCCTGCCATCCCTTGGAAGAACATGGGAAAGAAGACCCCGTTGATCGCCAAGAAGGAAATCCAGAAATGGAGCTTACCCAAGGCCACATTCGTCTTTCGGCCCGTCACCTTCGGGAACCAGTGATAAACGCCCGCAAAAAGACCAAACAACGTTCCCGGCGCCACCACGTAATGAAAGTGGCCAATCACGTAATAGGTGTCATGAAGGTGAATATCTGCCGCTGCCAGACCCAAGGGCAAACCGGTCAACCCTCCGATCGCAAACATCGGCAAAAAGGCGAGCGCGAACAGCATCGGAACCGTGTAGCGGATGGACGCACCCCACAAGGTCAGAAGCAGCGTCGTCAGAATGATCACGGAGGGAACCGAGATGATCATTGTCGTCGCCTGGAAGAAGTTGGAAAGGTTCGTCCCCATGCCCGTCATGAACATGTGGTGCGCCCAAACAAAAAACGACATGAAGCCCAGGAAGACCATCGAATAGATGAGCGTCTGGTAACCATAGATCGGCTTGCGCGTATTGGTCGCAATCACCTCGGCGACAATCCCGAACGCCGGAAGGATCAACACATACACCTCCGGGTGGGCCAGAAACCAGAAAAGGTGCTGCCACAGAATCGGGTTACCGCCACCCGAAACCGTCAACTTCTCACCGCTCACGATAAGCCCACTTGGGAGAAAAAAGCTCGAACCAAAGACGCGGTCCATCAACTGCAAGACACCTGCGGCCTCCAAAGGCGGGAACGCCAAAAGAAGCAGGAACGATGTCACCAACTGAGCCCAAACGAAAAGGGGCATACGAAAAAAGGACATCCCCTTCGTTCGCAATTGGACTCCGGTCACGATGAAATTCACGCTCCCCAACAATGATGAGGTGATCAAAAACACCATGCCCAAGAGCCACATCGTCTGACCGTTTTGCGCCACCACTGAAAGGGGCGGATACGAGGTCCAGCCGTTGGCAGCGGGGCCACCGGGCAAAAAGAAACTCGCAAACATGATCACGCCGCCGATGAAGAACACCCAGTAGCTCGCCATGTTCAGTTTCGGGAACGCCATATCCTGGGCGCCCACCTGGATCGGAAGGAGGTAGTTACCAAATCCGCCCACCGAAAGAGGCACGACACCAAGGAACACCATGATCGTTCCATGCATTGCCCCGATAACATTGTAAAAATCGGGCGTCATCACGCCACCGTTCGCCCAAGACTCGGGCAGAAAACCGCCAATAATGGGAATCGCCGTATTGGGGTGCGCCAGCTGCCAACGCAGCATGAGAATCAGGAAGAACCCGAAGAGAAGAAAGAGCATCGCGGTGACAGCATATTGAATGCCAATCACCTTGTGGTCGGTCGAGAAGACCCATTTCCGGATGAAGCCCATTTCGTGATGGCCTTGGGCGTGTGAATCATGACTACTCATTGTGAGGCCTCCGACAAAGCTTTTTCCTCTTCCACCAAGAAGGCCTGGTAGGCCTCTGGCGTGTCCACCAAGAACTGTCCGCGCATGCGGAAGTGGCTGTTTCCGCAAAGCTGGGCACATGCGATCTCGAAGGATCCCGTCTGATTCGCTTCGAACCAAACCTTGTTGGTCATCCCAGGGACCGCGTCCTGCTTCACGCGCATCACGGGCAAAAAGAAACTGTGGATGACATCCTTAGAGTGGATGTATGCGATGACCTTCTTATTCACCGGAATGTGGAGATTGTTGATGGTGAAGATGTCATCCTTGGCGTCGGCGTCGTTGCGATCGAGACCGATTGTATTCGTTCCATCGATCAAATTGATATCGGTCTTGCCAAACTTCCCGTCGCGACCCGGGTAATGGACGTTCCACGCAAATTGTTCCGCGGTGATGCGCACCACCAAAGCATCCTTCTCATCGGGGAAATCGTTTTTGTAACTGCCCCATACAGGCGCCGCGAGGAACACCAAAATCGCCACTTCGAAAATGGCCACGCCGACCTCTAAGAATGTCGGCAACTTGAAATGGTTAAGCATAGGATTCGGTTGATGGCCCGGCCGGGCCCGGAAGCGCACTAGGCAATAGAGGAAATACAGACCCCAACCAACAAAAAGGGCGAGACAGAACCAGTGAAGGATATTGATCAGTTGATCAATTCCGGCGCCATGCGTGGAGATATTGAGGGGAAGGCCCCAACCATAAGGTGACTCTGCGGTGCGAGGGGCAAAGGCATCGGCTGGCATCCAAGATGTCGTCTCAGTCATGTCTCCTCCTGTTGCAGTAACTGACGAATAATATTCGCACCTTACCGGCAGTCAATGCAATTTGAAACGATCTGGATTACTCTTTCTGCCCATGAATTATCTCGTTGGCATTGGAAACCATTTCGAATCCGAAGCGGTTCCCGGCGCGCTTCCGAAGGAACAAAATTCCCCAAGAAAAGTTCCGTTCGATCTCTTCGCTGAACAATTGAGCGGCACCGCTTTCACGGCGCCGCGCAGCGAGAATCTCCGGAGCTGGCTTTATCGAATCCAGCCGTCGGTGACGCAGGGGACTTTTCGCCCCCTCGACGGCGCAACGGCGAATGAAACTCGGGCCACTCCGACGCAGCTGCGGTGGGATCCGACACCCTATCCGAACGGACCGGTCGATTTCCTTCGTTCCCTCAACCTCATCGCCGAAAATACAGACTCGAGCTTTCGCAAGGGTTGCACTGTTTCGACCTACACGGCCACCGCCCCAATGGAGTCTTACTTTTATAGCGCTGACGGTGAATTCCTCATTGTCCCTCAGGAGGGTGCCCTTCTCCTGGCCACCGAAATGGGTGATCTCGAAGTGCACCCCGAAGAGATCGCCGTCATCCCGCGAGGGATCCGACTCCAGGTGCAGCTCCCGGCCAAGAAAGCACGCGGCTATGTGTGTGAGAATCACGGCGCACCTCTGCGGCTCCCCGGCCTTGGTCCCATTGGCGCCAATGGCCTCGCCAATCCCCGGGATTTTCTCGTCCCCTCGGCCAAGTTTGAGGAGAAGCGCGGGTCGTTGGAGATCATCGCCAAATTCCAGGGGCGGTATTGGAGCGCACCCATTGACCACTCGCCACTCAATGTGGTCGCGTGGCATGGAAATTACTACCCGTTCAAGTATGACCTGAGAAAATTCAACACGATCAATACGGTCACCTACGACCACCCCGATCCCTCCATCTTCACCGTGCTGACATCTCCATCGGAGGTGATCGGAACCGCGAATCTCGATTTTGTCATCTTTCCCCCCCGCTGGATGGTCGCCGAACACACCTTTCGCCCGCCATACTACCACCGCAATGTCATGAGCGAATTCATGGGCTTGATTCGCGGCGCCTACGACGCTAAGGGCACTGGCTTCGTCCCCGGTGGGGGCAGTCTCCACAATTGTATGTCACCTCACGGCCCGGACGCGGAGACCTACTATGCGGCTGTCAAATCCGACGACAATCCCCAGCGCTACGAAAACACGATGGCCTTCATGTTCGAAAGCTGCACTCCCTTCCGCGTGAGTCGAAACGCCGAAGAGAGCGCCCAAAAGAATTATCTCGACTGCTGGAAGGGTCTGAAGGCAGATTTCAAGCGCCCATGAAGCTGCTGTTGTACTCCAGTTTCTTTCTCATCCTAATCGGAGCCAACGCGTTCCGCGAAGATTTCAATAGGGGCGTAATCGACCTGTGGGTGCGAACCTTTTGCACCAACGATTCGCGCGCATTAAAGGGGACCACTGAAGGCGAGCTCGTCTTTCGTTGCCTTCGTCAGCCGCAGAGCGAGTATCCGACCTTCATCAACAATTGGTTCGAGAGACAGACCGGAACCACTCTCATGGAAGCCGATGAGCTTTTGGGACTCCGGCGAAAGGTTTAACCATGATCATTATTCTTCTGGCGCTCGTGTTAATGAGCAGCGCCCACAGCGCCACGATCGTTACCCAGGGCCGCGCCTTCGAAAAGGGCTCCAATCACACGAAACTTCTCTTCACGTTCAAGAGAACCCAAACGGGCGCCGAGCCCAACGTTCACGTCGACACACAATTCGTCGCCCCCGACGGCACACTCCTCGTCACTGAAGAGGTCACGTTTGCCGGGGGAAAGGTGAAGAGCTACCTGGTTCACCACAAGCAGACCAAGCAGGAAGGGGCGCTTGAGGTAGGAGAACGGCTGAACTTCCGCTACACGCAGGACGGTGAAACGCGCGAAGATTCCGAGGGATTGCCGAAAGATCTCGTCATCGGCCCCACCATCATCGCCAACATCCAATCTCGCTGGGATGTTCTCATGAAAGGGGGGACGGAATCCTTCCGTTTCGCCGTTCTCGATCGCAAGGAGACCGTGGGCTTCAAATTCTTCAAAGACGACGAAGAGGTCCGCGAAGGGCGATCCGTCATCCATTTCATCATGAAGCCCTCAAGTTTTATAATCGCGGCTGTCGTCGATCCCATCCACTTCTACTTTTGGAAGGACACCAAAGACATCGCCGAGATCCGGGGGCGCACACTCCCGAAACAGCAGGTGGATGGGAAGTTCAAGGATCTCGATCCCGAGATCCTGTACACGGTGCAAAGAACCTAGGTGCCGACAAGCTTGCGAAACACGCGGCCGGCCAGACTCCGTATCGTCGGGCGTGGCGGAGCGGAGATCCTGCGAAAATATTCAGCCATCAGAGTCTCGGCTGCCTTGTTTTCCTCAATAGGGATCCTCCCCACCTTCACGGGCCCCTGCAAATGTTCAACTTCGAACACTTTGGTTAATCCACAATGCTCGCCGGTTCCGTCGAAGCCGGTATTTTGAACCAGACTCCGCCTCGGGTAGAGCGTCAGTTTTTCGGCGAGAAAGAGGCTCGCCTGCCAGCGAATGGCCCACGAATGATTTCGCCCAGCAATCTGATCGCGTAGCATTTGAGTGTACGGATAGGACCCCTGCGCATCAAAGGCCCATTCAAGTTTTCTCTCCTCGATTTGCTTTAAGAGCGCCACGCCATCAGACTTGAACAAATCCCAACCTCGCCTCCAAGTCGCCCACCCCCAACAATCCGCCTCGCGCAGAAAAAAGGTCTCGGGAAGTGCGCCCTTGACCGGATAAAAATAACCACAGAGACTGGCCACCCTCTCATCAGCTGCATAGGTTTCCAGCCCTTCATTCATGAAAGCCAAGAAATGCGGTGACACCACGAGATCATCTTCAACGATGATCGCCCGCTCATGCTTTTTCAAAACCTCGCTCACACCCACGATGATCGATTTCGCCAGTCCCCAGTTTTCTGCACGCTCACAGATCTCCACCCGCGCAAAACCATTCACCGATTTCAAAAACGCCCGCACTGCATCAACCCCCGAACGCTCCCGAGCGGACCGGATTCCATCGGAAAATACATAAAGAACAGAATCCTTCGCCTCAGAATTTTTCTGAAGCGATTCCACCGCCCCACGGACGTGGTCCGGGCGACAATACGCAAAAAGAATGATCGGTGCCGGGCTCATATTTTGATCGTATGCTAAAGAGAATCGGAGGAACAGTATGAATAAGACTCAACTCGCGATGCTTGTCGCCGTCGCTGCAACGGTATTGGCTCAACCCTCTCTAGCCGCCAAGAAGCCCAAGAAGGGCAAAGAGGAAATGGTGAAATGCTATTCCGAAACCTGCGCCGGAAAAGTCACCTACAAAGGAAAATCGAACAGCTGCAACCAGCCCACCGATGCCATCGAATGCCCCAAGAGTCTGTGTGACACGACGAAGGGGCTCAAGATCGCCGAGAAATAGACTGAGCTCTTCGGTAGCCTGCTTCACAGGGTCTCAAGGCCTGCGAATGGCGGCAGGCCTATTCTTAAGGACTTCGTCGCCGGGAGGGTGGTCGGGCAAAGAGCGCCGCAACTACCGCCGGCCGGTGACAACGTCACCGCCGAAAGTTTTCATTCATAGAAATTGCACTGGGAACAACCCTACCATAAAGTCCAGCGCAGCAGTGAATATCACCCCTGAAAAATAGAGCACCGAAATAGCCTCCGATCGAATGATTCGGTCCAGAAACCCAAAGACGAACACGATGACAGATGTCTCCCGAAAAAAGTCGCTTCCCAGCTCAAGAATGCCCCGCTTCTCAGTAATCACAGACCTCTCATACTTTACGGCGGGACTTGGGCCAAGAGGTTTAGGGTTGCATCGAGGATCCCCTCATTCCCCTCTGCGCGCTGCACCTACCATACTTCCATTGCCAGGCCTGGGATGCGCCTGAACTCGGACCGGTTGCGCGTGATGAGAGTCAGTTTGTGGGAAGAGGCAATCGAAGCAATTAACAGGTCATTCGGTCCGATTGGCGCGCCCGCGCGCTCCAGAACGGCTCGAAGAAGGCCATATTGTTCCGCGGCTTCATCATCAAAGGGAATGGAACGTAAAAGCCCGAAGAACTCCTGCAGAAGCGCCAGATTTTCACTCACTCTCTGGCTTTTTCGAGCTCCGGCGAGGAGTTCGGCCTTGACGATACTGCAGGTACCAAAATCAGAGGTTGGCAGATGCATGACCCTTTTTATCAAGGTTTTGTCAGCTCGCTTCAGGATGTGAATGGAGACATCGGTGTCGAGGAGGTACTTCATTTGCGCGGGGGTTTCTTATTTCCAAAGATGTCGTAGTTTCGCTTTTCCAGATTTTCCGGGCCACTATCTTCGACAAAATCATCCGACAGGGTTTTTGATGATTCAAAAAATGCCTTCCAATTCTCTTTCAAGGTCGGTTCAAGGTCCTTTCGAATTAAACCTACAATATACGATGACAAACTCCCCTTAGGATCCCTCTTGGCTCGAGCGAGAACCTTCTTTTCAAGCCCAGGGGGGAGGTAAATTGTTCTCTGAGACATAATTACCAATTATACTTGTATATTATGCCGAGTCAATACCGCCTATGCTTAGATCTTTAATCGATCGACAACAAAAACACCTTCTGCGGGAACCCGTTACGCTGCCCTTTTCTTCTCTCGTATCACCCTATATTCAATTTCATATCCAAGAACAGCGAGCAGTTTAATCATCTGGTCGATGGTCTTGGACTGGTTTGCTGTGTCTAAGAGCCTATAGAGCTGGGCAGGAGACGTCCTTAGCTTCCGAGAAAGCTCCCGACGAGTAATAGAAGCATTTTTTAACCTCTCCAATGCGTCGACGGTAAGACTATGAAGGAGCATCTTGGTCAAGTACTCCGGATCTCGGTTGTAGTCTAGAAAGGCGTCCAACGGAATCGAGCCCTTCTTACCAGACTCAAGACTGTAACTAATCCACTCACTCCCCAATTCTCTATCAATGAGAACCTCTTTTACCCTGTCCTTCACCGTCGGGGAGACCTCAGCTCTCGAAAAAGGAAAACTAAAAGACCCTTTCGCTGTATCGATCTCAAAACACTTGCGGTAATTATTGCACTGAACGTTCCTAATTCTCATAATTTCCCTTCCTTCACGAGTTCTCGAATCAGCTTTCGTAATCGCCGGTTCACTGCGCCTTCCATAACGACAAAATTCTCTAAATCCCATTTCGCTATGAGCTTCCCATCTTTATAGATGTGCACGTGCCGTGGCGAATGATCCCCTTTCCAAGAGCGAAAGCTATGATTACCCCGACGAATGGTACCCATCTCAAATCACTAACTATAGTACCACAAGCGATAACATAGTTTCAATAGGCACTTCCGATCCCGCAAGGGAGGGTACCCCCGTCAAACCGAAGGATCTTGGTTGCAATAGGTTCCACGCCTGAAGTCATGGCAGCGAAAATAAATATGAGCGATGATCGGAGGGTAGCATCGAAGTGGCGTTTCCCGCTCTCTAATCGATCGACAACGTCGCCAAGAACGCTTCCTGCGGGATCTCGACCTTGCCGATCTGCTTCATGCGTTTCTTGCCCTCTTTTTGTTTCTCGAGGAGTTTACGTTTTCGGGAGATGTCACCGCCGTAGCACTTGGCGATGACGTTCTTTCGCATGGGAGCTATACGCTCTTTGGCAATGATCTTACTGCCGATAGCGGCCTGGATGATCACTTCAAACATTTGGCGTTCGATGAAGCCTTTCATCTTGGTGACGAGGTCGCGCGCACGATAATACGACTTTTCTTTGTGGACGATCCAGCTGAGCGCATCGATCGGATCGCCATTGATGAGAAGGTCCAGTTTCACTAGATCGCTGGTCTCAAAGCGGGTGAAATCATAGTCCAGACTCGCGTAACCTTTGCTCACGCTTTTCAATTTGTCATAAAACGAAAGAACGATTTCGTTGAAGGGCATGTCGTACTCAAGGAGTATGCGCTTCGGAGAGTGGTAATGAAGCTTGGTCTGTTTGCCACGCCTCTCTTCACAGAGCTTTATCAAATTCCCGAGAAATTCCTCGGGCGTGTGGATCGTCACATGGACTATGGGCTCTTCAATCGACTCAATATTCTGTGAGGGCGGCATATCACAGGGGTTGGAGATGAAGAGCTCCTCCTGCTTGATGGTTTTTATCTTGTAGAGCACCGTCGGTGCGGTGGTGACCAGATTGAGGTTAAACTCTCTCTCAAGCCGCTCCTGAACGATCTCCATATGAAGAAGACCCAGAAAGCCGCAGCGGAACCCAAATCCCAAAGCATCCGAAGTTTCGTTTTCAAATGTAAAGGCGCTGTCATTGAGACTCAACTTATCAAGAGCCGCCTTCAGATTCTCAAAGTCGCTGCTGTCAACGGGGTAGATCCCGCTAAAGACCATCGGCTTCACCTCTTTGAAACCGGCCAGCGCCTCCGTCGCTGGATTCTTCACCGACGTAATCGTGTCGCCGATCTTGATATCGCGAATATCCTTCACACCGGAGACGACGTAGCCGACCTCGCCCACGCCGAGAGAATCCACCTCCACCGATCGCGGCGTAAAGACGCCCAGCTTGAGCACCTCGTGTTCCGACTTGGTGTGCATCATCAAAATATTGGAATTGAGAGGGAGTCTTCCGTGCATCACCCGCACTAAAATCACCACGCCCTGATAAGAATCGAACCACGCATCAAAGATAAGCGCTTGAAGAGGGGCATTGGGATCACCTTTGGGTGGCGGAAAATATTTTACGATGTTCTCCAAAACCTGGTCGACGTTCTTTCCCTCTTTGGCGCTGATGCAGACCGCATTGTCGGTGGGAATGCCGATGATCTCTTCAATTTCGCGTCTCGTCCCCTCCACATCGGAACCGGGAAGATCGATCTTGTTGAGAACCGGGAGGACCTCGAGGTTCGCGTCAATGGCAAGATAAACATTGGCGAGAGTCTGCGCCTCCACGCCCTGCGAGGCGTCCACAACAAGCAGAGCCCCCTCGCAGGCCGCGAGTGATCGCGAGACTTCATATACGAAGTCCACGTGCCCGGGCGTATCGATCAGGTTGAGGGTGTACTCCAGGCCATCGCTGGCGGTGTAATTGAGTCTGGCCGTTTGTGCCTTAATCGTGATTCCGCGCTCACGCTCGATGTCCATTTGATCCATGTATTGCGAGCGCATCTCTCGTTTGGAAAGCGCCCCCGTGATCGACAACAGACAGTCGGCGAGCGTCGACTTCCCATGATCGATATTGGCGATGATGCTGAAATTTCGGATTCGCTGCGGATCGGTCACACGTCTAGCAAAGGCTTCGACAGCGAGGGCTTAGGCTCTTCCTGGATGAGAAGCATCTGGCCGGGGAGCAGGTGCTTGTATTTCTCGAGAACCATATTGATCCCCTCGCGGATGTACTCAGCGATCGGAACCTTGGTCTTTTGATTCAACACCTTAAGACAGTCATTCTGCTCAAGTGTGATATAGACCGTAGTCGAAACCTTTTTTCTCTCCATAGGCGTCTCCCGGATTTGAGATAACATACGTGACCATATACCTATGTCAACAAAACGCCGCCGCTTCGCGCCAAGAACCCTCTAAAGAACATTAGTGGCGAGCTCGGCCAGTGCCGAACGCTCTCCCTTTGTGAGAGTGATGTGGGCAGAGAGCGTCTCGGCCTTAAACCGTTCCACGACAAAACTCAGGCCATTGTTGCTGGAATCGATGTACGGGTTGTCGATCTGGTAACAATCGCCCGTGAGCACCACCTTCGTTCCTTCGCCCGCCCGCGTGATGATCGTTTTGATCTCATGGGGCGTGAGGTTCTGCGCCTCATCCACGATGAGGAACTGATAGGCCAAGCTGCGCCCGCGAATGTAGGTGAGCGGTTCGATCTGGAGCATCCCTTGATTGATCAATTCTTGCCAAGCCCGCCGATTGCCGCGCTTTGCCGGCTTTTCGCCGCTCGAAAATGAGACGATATAGTCGATATTATCGAAAATGGGCTGCATCCAAGGATTCAGCTTTTCCTCGAGCTCACCCGGCAAGTATCCAATGTCTTTTCCCAACGGAAAGATAGGGCGGGAAACAAGAAGCTTTTGATATTTCCCTTCATCGATCGTCTTTTGCAGTCCACACGCCAGCGCAAAGAGCGTCTTTCCGGTCCCGGCCTTACCGACCAGACTCACAATCGGCAACGAATCATCGAGGAGGGCATCGACCACAAAGTTTTGTTCGATGTTGCGAGGCTTGATCCCCCACACACCTGTCTGAGGCACCCGCAGCGGAAGAATTTCTTTTTCACTCGCCGAATAGCGCCCCAGCGCCACATTTTCCGGCTGTTTCTGATCACGTAAGATGACGTAGTTGTTTGGCATCAGCGCCTTATCCGACATCGGATAACGCCGTTGCTCTTTGAAATGATCGACAACGTCTCCCGGGACATCGAACGTCAGAACTCCGCTGTAGAGCTCCTCGATGTTGACTCGGCTCGGTTCGAAATCCACCGAGTGGACGCCGAGCGCGTCGGCCTTCACGCGGAGATTCACGTCCTTGGTGACAAAAATAACTGGGGAGTTGGGCTTATCGTGCCGAAGCTTCAGGGCCACCGCCAAGATTCGATGGTCGTTCTTCTCAGGCGAAAGGTCGGCCGGCAGGTATTTTTCTGAGTCTCGGAAAAGATCGACGATCAGAGTCCCTTTTTTGCCGATCTCCACGCCCGTGGCGAGAGAGCCGCGCTTACGAAAGTCGTCGAGGTAACGGGCGAATTGGCGTGCATTTCGTCCGATTTCGGTCAAATCCTTCTTGAACCGGTCCATCTCCTCCAACACGGTGATAGGAACCACCATGATGTTATCCTCGAATCGGAAAATACACTGGGGATCGAAGAGAATGACGCTGGTGTCGAGGACGAAGGTTTTTTTCATCGAACCTAATCTAGTGAGCGACTAACCTGTAGACGTCATTAAAAAGTGTAAGGCCCACAAGCATGAGTATCAAGGCCATTCCAATCTGAGTCGCAATTTCCATCGTTCTCACCGAGACCGGCTTACCCTTAAAAAGCTCGACAACGTAGAAAAAGAGATGTCCCCCATCAAGTAGCGGGACGGGCAACAGGTTCAGAAGAAAAAGATTGATACTGATCAGCGCCATCGTCTTGAGAAAAGCAACGACACCAATGTCGAGACTCTTTCCCGCCACCGAAGCAATGAGCAGAGGGCCGCCCAAATTCTTAACCGAAACCTTACCGGTCACAAGCATCACAATGCTCAACACCGTTTTTCGGACCAGCTCTCGTGTGTCTTGAAAGGCTCGCTCCAAGAGCGGGCCGAGCTCCCGAATCTTGAAGATCACAATCTCCGGCTCGTGATAAGCAGTCTGGGGCACGATCCCCACCATGTATTTCTTGTATTTCTCGTGGGTCAGCGGATCCTCGAGCTCCTGCTCAACCGGAGTGAGCGGAATGTCGAGTATCTTGCCCCCGCGCTCGACCCGGAAAGCGATAGTGGCGCTAGCCTTCGCCCCAGCCTGGACCTCGTCGACTACAGCATCAAAACTCACAATCTTACGCTTCCCCAACTGGGCCAGCCGATCCCCCACCAGGATTCCGCCCTTCTCCGCCGCCGAGCCGGGCGCAAGCGATCTCACGAAAAGCTCGGAGGGAAATATACCGAGCGCCTCCGCGGCCCCTAGAACCGAAAGATCCTTTGGCAGCGCGGTATTGGGAAAGGTCATGGTCAGTGAATACTCTTTCTGGTCGGACCGCTTCACCGTGATCGTCACCGGCTTATTCGGTGACCAAGCCGTCATCAAAGCCGAGTTGATATCTTCGAACACATGAATCGGCGAGGAATCGATCTTGGTGATGAGGTCACCGGTCCTTAGCCCTGCTATTCCCGCGGGAGATCCCGGGTTCGAAACACCCGCCAGGGGCTCGAAGGGATAGACGAGTGCTCCCTTGAGACCACCGACCTCCTCCTCCTGCCCTACAAAATTCTTCGTCCGAACCTTCACTACTTCGTAGGGGACCATCAATGTCTGATTCAAGCGCTCGATCCTGAAGGAGACCCTTTGTCCAACGCGATTGCGCAAGATCTCATCGATCTGATCCCAGGTCGCCACCTCTTTCTCATCGACTGCCCGGATGCGATCGTTGGGGCGCAACCCCACCAGAAAGGCCGGGCTCTCGGGCGTGACACTGCCGATCTTAGTCCCAGGCTCGGGCTCGCCATACCAAAGGACAAACAACACGATCACGAAGGCCAGAATGAGATTCGCAATCGGGCCTGCGGACACAATGAGGAATCGTTTGAAAAGTTTTTGAGTGGAGAAGGCCCGAGCAGCGTTCTCAGCTGGGACCGCCTTATAGGGATCATCTCCCATGAGCTTCACATAGCCGCCCAGGGGGACGATCGAAAGAGCGTACTCAGTCTCGCCAATGACCCTGGAGAAAATCTTCTTCCCGAATCCGAGAGAAAAAACCTCCACGCGCACCTTGAAAAACTTGGCGACGAGATAGTGCCCCATCTCATGGAAAAAGATGAGACCACCCAACAAAATGACCATACCGACAAAGGAGCTGACCAAAACGGGCCTCCCTGAAGAGAATAACGGCTAATTTTCTATTATTTACGATTGCTTGGCAATGATAACGCAGCTTGCCGGCGAAATTCCGCGTCGAAGGCAAAGAGCTCTTCAAGGTCACGCGGTGCCCCGCTCTTCACATTCTGAAGCACCCATTCCACCACGTTCGCGATGGCGGGAAACCCTATCTGCTCGCCGAGAAAGGCCTCCACCGCAACCTCATTAGCCGCATTCAATGCAACACAATGCAGCGACGAACTCCGCAGGGCCTCCTTCGCCAACGCAAGACACGGAAAACGTTTCAGGTCAGGCTCAAAAAATTCCAGGGCCGCAAGCTCTCTAAAAGAAAGCCGAGCAACGGGACTCTCGAGACGGTGCGGCCGCGTCAGGGCATACGCGATCGAACCATGCATGTCGGGCCGACTGAGATGGGCGATCACGGAATTATCCTTGAGCAGGAGTGCCCCATGCATCACGCTCTGCGGGTGGACCCACACCTCAATTGCCGACTCAGGCAGATCAAAGAGAAAATGGGCCTCAATCACCTCGAGACCCTTGTTCATGAGCGTCGCAGAATCGACGGAAATCTTCGGGCCCATCGCCCAGTTCGGATGTTTGGTGGCAATGGCCGGCGTCACCTGATTCAGCGGAAGATCCGGCCTCCGCAGAAGCGGCCCTCCACTGGCCGTGAGAACAATGGATGCCACATCCCCACGTGGCACCCCTTCCAGGAGCTGATAAACCGCGTTGTGTTCGCTATCCACCGGAAGGATTTTAGCCGCTGAACGACTGAGCTCGGCCTTCAGCAGCGCGCCACCCACAACAAGTGATTCCTTGTTGGCCAGAGCGATCGTCTTCCCCGCCTGAACCGCGCTTAAGGTCGGCTTGAGGGCCGCAAAGCCGACAATCCCCATAACGACGAGATCCACCTCGGGGAGTTGAGTTGCTTCACAGGCGCCGGTCTCACCGAACCCCAGGGTCAGGCCGGGAAACTGAGATCGAATACGCTCTCCATGGACCTGATCATTGATCGAAACAAACTTCGGGCGGTAGCGGTCGATCTGAGCCACCAGCCGCTCAATGTTGTTGCCAGCCACCAACGCCATGACCTCGAATCGACCCGGGTAGCGGTCAACGAGATCCAGGGTTTGTGTTCCGATGGAGCCAGTTGAACCCAAAACCGCGAGCCTCTTCATCCGTTCTCCCCGACCCGCAGAAAAAACAGCAGAGCAGCGTAATAAAAAGGGCTCGCAAAGGCCAATCCGTCGATGCGATCCAAGATTCCTCCATGACCGGGCAAAAAGGTTCCAGAATCCTTTTCTCTCTGGCTGCGCTTGAGAAGCGATTCAAAGAGATCACCCAACTGACCCAGAACATTGACCATCACCACCACCACCCAGAAGCGCCAGTCGGGGGAATAGGGGTGCAGAACCACAATCCAAAGGTAGGCAAAAAGAAGCGACCCCAATAGGCCACCCACTGCCCCCTCCACCGTCTTCTTTGGGCTCAACTTGGACGCGAGAACACTCTGCCCCATCGCCCGACCGACAAAATAAGCGAACGAATCGCCAGAAAAAACGATGACGAAGAGAAGAAGCAGCCAGTGGTGCCCGCTGTCCCCGAGGCGATAGATGGGAATCACAAAACCCAGAAGGCTCAACGTGTAAAAATACCCGAGCCACTCCCAGTTCATCCGGGCCAAAGCCGCCTTAAACCCGCCGGAGCGATCGCCGTCGAACAAAGCCTTAGCGGCAATGCTAATGAAAGAAAACCAGACGACCACTAGGCCCACGGCCCCACCCTGGCGCAAAGCCAGGATCGTGAACACAATGAGCGAGCAAATGCGAAGAAGGCGATAACGATCTGAGACCTCAAAAACCAAACGATCGTACTCGCGATAGCTCATCACGGCCAAAACCACCACGACAGCCAAAACCCCGGCTAGCCCCCCCTTCAACACCACCGCAACAAGCAACGCCCCAGCGATCGAGCCTGAGATCAAACGTTGTATCATGAGAGCCTCACAGGGCCTGAAAGGGAAAGACGATTGAGAATCTGTGCGCTCGTCAGCCCAAAGCGACGCTCACGTGACTGAAAAGTAGCCAACGCTTCCCCAAAATCGGCGGTGTGAAAATCGGGCCAAAGCACGGGCGTAACGTAGATTTCGGAATAGGCAATCTGCCACAACAAGAAGTTGCTCACACGAGATTCACCCCCCGTCCGGATCAGAAGGTCGGGATCGGGAAACCCTGGCTGATACAGATGCCGAGCGAAGGTCGCCTCATCCACCGCTTCAGGATCCAGTTCGCCTCTCTTGACCGAGGCCCCAATCGCCTTCGCCGCATCGACGATCTCCTGACGCCCACCGTAGGAGAGGCACAGATTCAAAAACATCCGGGGCTCATCAAATCGGGTGAGCTTCATCACTCTCTTGAGCTCGTTTTGCACATACACCGGCAATCGGTGGGTCGTCCCCTGTGTGACCAAAGAGATCTGATTCTTGTGAAGTTTCTTGTCCATCCGGCGCAAATACTGCACAAGGAGCCGCATCAACATGCTCACTTCATGAGCGGGGCGATTCCAGTTTTCCGTCGAAAACGCATAGAGAGAAAGATACCGCACCCCTATCCGTCGGCACTCGGTCACAATTTCATCGACTCGATTGGCCCCTTCGCGATGGCCTCGCACCCGCCCCCAGCCGTGGCTTTCAGCCCAACGGCCGTTGCCATCCATAATGATCGCGACATGGGAAGGGGTCTTTTCCATGCGTGAATGAGTCTAGAGGGTCATAATCTCTTTGGATTTTGAGTCAACGATCCTATCGGCTTCCTGGACGAAGTGATCGGTGAGCTTTTGCATTTCGTCCTGAGAACGCTTCAAAGCATCCTCGGACACCTCCCCTTTTTCCTTCAGCGACTTTAAAGCCTCCATCGCATCACGACGGATATTCCTCACGGCTACCTTGGTCTCTTCTCCGCACTTCTTGATGTGCTTCACAAAATCCTTGCGCCGATCTTCCGTGAGAGGCGGTAGGTTGATGCGAACCATCTTGCCGTCGTTAATTGGCGTCAGACCAAGATTTGCGGCGTGGATGCCCTTCTCAATTTCACCGATGACACCACGGTCCCAGGGGGTCACCGTGATTGTCTTGGCATCGGGAATGCCGAGAGCCGCGACCTCCTTCAGGGTCATCGCACTTCCATACACATCCACCTTTACGCCCTCGACCATGGATGTGGTGGCGCGCCCCACGCGCAGCCGCGAGAGCTCCGTTTTCAGGTGCTCGATCGCCTTTTCCATTTCCTTTCGCTTTGGCCCAATGGCATCGCTCATGATTGCCTCCTCACGAATGTTCCAATGTCGTCACCCATGACGACGCGTCTAAAATTCCCCAACGTATTGAGGTTGAAAACCAAGATCGGAAGGCTGTGGTCCATGCACAACGAGATTGCCGTCGAATCCATCACCTTCAGATTGTTCTTAAGAACATCGATGTAATCCAGACTCTTAAAGAGCTTGGCCTTGGGATTGATCATGGGATCTTCATCGTAAACTCCATCCACCTTGGTGGCCTTCATGATCAACTCGGCCCCCATCTCCATCGCACGGAGTGAAGCGGCGGTATCGGTCGTAAAATAGGGATTGCCGGTGCCGGCGGCACAGATCACCACCCGCTTCTTTTCCAGATGACGGACGGCGCGCCGTCGGATGTAAGGCTCACAAAGCTGATGCATCTCGATCGCCGACATCACTCGTGTGTAGACACCGACCTTTTCGAGACAGTCCTGAAGCGCCAAACTGTTAATCACTGTAGCCAGCATTCCCATTGAATCGCTGATGGCCCGATCCATTCCTTGAGCGGTGCCAGCGATTCCCCGGAAGATATTGCCTCCGCCTAAGACAATCGCGATCTCCACACCCAGCTCGTGGACTCCTTTAATCTCATCGGCAATACGGGTGATGGTGTCGTGGCTGATACCCACGGTCTTGGATCCGGCCAACGCCTCTCCACTAAGCTTGAGGAGAATGCGCTTGTAGCGAACCGTTTCTTTCATTAGGTGGTCGCCTTGCCCTCTCCGAGCTGAAATCGAACAAATCGACGAACGGAGATATTCTCGCCCAACTTCGCGATTGCTTCCTTCACCAGATCTTCGATCGACTTCTCCGGCTCACGGACATAGGGCTGCTTCAAGAGGCAATTCTCCGAGAAGAATTTACCGATCTTGCCTTCAGCAATCTTGTCGAGCACGGGGCCCTTCTTGCCCAGCTCCTCCGCTTGCTGCCGAAAGATGGACTTCTCTTTTTCGACGATATCCGCTGGAACGCCGGCTTCATCAAGAAACCGCGGGTTCGCGGCCGCCACATGCATGGCGATATTCTGGACCAACGATTGGAAATCGTTCGTATTCGCCACAAAATCGGTCTCGCAGTTCACCTCCACAAGGACACCGATCTTACCGTTACTGTGAATATAGGACTGAATCCGACCTTGATTGGCAGCGCGACCGGCCTTCTTCAAGGCGGCAGCGAGTCCCTTCTTACGAAGAAACTCAATCGCCTTCTCCATGTCGTTATTGCTTTCCACCAAAGCGGTCTTGCAATCCATGAAGCCAGCTCCCGTGCGCTCGCGAAGATCGGAAACGAGCTTCGCGCTACTCATCGGCACCCCCCTCTGGCTTCGCCTCAGCCACGTCGGTGGTTTCCCCGGTCGCCTCGCCCGTCGCCTCGGCGTTCGCCTCAGCCGTGGCGGTCTCATCCTCGGTCTCCTCGCGGTAGTCGATTTCCGTCGGGATGTTCTTAAGCTGCTTGCGCATCACGCGCTCCACAACCGGACCGGCCGGGGCCTTCGCGGGCGCGGGAGTCGCAGCAACCGGAGTTGCAGCAACAGGACCTTCTGAACTCGACGCGGCAGCAGCTGGGGCCTGGTGAGCCCGCATACGCTGTTCAAAGAGAGCTGCCCCCTCGAGGCATGCATCGGCCACAAGGTTCACAAACAGAGTCACAGATTTCAAAGCATCATCGTTACCTGGGATGACGTAGTCGATAGGATCGGGATCACAGTTGGTATCGACAACGGCCACAACGGGAACGCCCAGGCGATTGGCCTCGGCCACGGCGATGTGCTCACTCTCCGGATCCACAACAAACAGCGCTGCCGGCAATCCGCGCATGTGGCGAACGCCGCCCAAACTCAGGTCCAGCTTCTTTCGCTTGCGCTCGAGTCGAACCGTCTCTTTTTTCGGGAGGGCGGCGTAGGTGCCATCCACTCGCCAACGATCCAATTCATCCAACCGCTCACAGCCCCGACGAATGGTCGCAAAATTGGTAAGCGTTCCGCCCAGCCAGCGTTCGGTCACGAAGGGCATTCCGGCGCGCGCGGCCGCTTCCTTCGCCACATCCTTGGCTTGTTTCTTAGTGGCTACAAAAAGAACCTTTCCGCCCTCGGCGACCGTGTTCTTCACGAAGACGCAAGCGTCTTTCGAGTACCGAACCGTCTTTTCGAGGTCGATGATGTAGATGCCGTTGCGAGGTCCGAAGATGAAAGACTTCATCTTGGGGTTCCAACGGTGAGTCTGATGTCCAAAATGGACACCAGCCTCAAGCATATTTTTCATAGAGATTTCAGGCATGAATCCTCCGGTTTAGCCTCCGCCCCCACTTGCTCCCCACCTGGGAAGACCAGAGTCTTTTTCAAGGGCGTGTGTAATCAGCCGAGAGGGTTACCACGGGCCCAATGGGTCGGGCAAGGGAAAAGCCCTGATAATTTGATAGGTTGAGCCCAGGCTGGAGAGGTTGTAGGCTACCGCCAACCCAGCGAAGAGCCCCATGAAGATCGAAGGCAATCGAAGGCAGGAGGTCCTCCAGATTCTCGGCGAATGGCCCATCGCCCCGGGCGTGTACCTCATGAAGGATCAGGCGGGGCGCATCCTTTACATTGGCAAAGCAAAAAACATCCGCAACCGAATCCGGTCCTACTTCCAGGCGCCGGAAAAGCTCACGCCCAAGACCAGGGTCCTCGTCCGCCAAATCTACGATCTCGAATTCACGGTTACGCAAAGTGAACTCGAGGCCCTTCTTTTGGAGTGCAACCTCATTAAGAAGCACCGCCCCCGGTACAACATTCGCCTGAAAGACGACAAGAACTACCCCTACTTCACGCTCGATTTTTCTCACCCCTTCCCCCAATTCAAGATCTCGCGCAAGGTGGTGGTGCACCCCAACATCAAGTACTTTGGGCCATTCAACGCCGGTTCGCGCGAGATCAGCCGGTTTCTGCTCAAGACCTTTCAGATTCGAGATTGTTCCGACGCCAAATTCAAGAACCGCACCCGTCCGTGCCTCAACTATGAGATCGGCACCTGCACCGCCCCTTGCGTCGATTATGTCGATGAAACCCAGTATATGAACCAGGTTCACGAGGCAATCCTCTTTCTGCGCGGCAAACACCGCGAGCTCCTCCAGACTCTGAGGGCTGAAATGAAGGAGCTCTCCGAGAAGATGGAATATGAGCGCGCCAAGACCGTGCGAGACAAGATCGTCTCGATCGAGAAGATCCAGCAGAAGCAACAAGCGGTCCTCGCCAATCCGCTCAACATCGATGTCATCGGACTGGATAACAATGAGGCGGAGGTGCAGTGGGTGCTTCTCTTCGTGCGATCGGGGCTGCTCACGGGACGCCGAGCCGAACGCGGAAAACTGGAAGTGGACACCACCCCAGAGATGACGAGAAGTTTTCTCGAGCAATACTACTCCTTCGCCCTGATCCCCGACGAAGTCTGGCTGTTCGAAGATATTCCCGGCCGTGATACCCTCGAGAGGTATCTGCGTCACAAGGCCGGCCGACCGGTGCGGGTCCTAGTGAAACGAGGCGAAGGCGCCCTGAGACTCCTGGGTATGGCCAGGGAGAACGCGCACCTCCTCCTTCAGGAGAAGCAGTCCCCGACGACAAAATCCATGACCGAGGCGCTGCAAGGGGTGCTCGGCCTGGCGGAAGCGCCCGATTCGATCGAGGGCTTCGACGTGAGCAATTTGCAAGGTGAGAACCCAGCGGTTTCGCTCGTGCATTTTGCCGGAGAGCGCCCGCTCAAGAGCCGCTACCGGCTTTACCATCCGAAAACGATCGAGGGGCAAAATGACTTCGGGATGATCCAGGAGGTAGTCGAAAGACGGTTCGCCAAGATCGCGGAGAATCCGCCGCCGGATCTCATCCTCATCGATGGCGGCAAGGGGCAACTCAACGCCGCCCTGGCCGCCCTCCACAAATTGAAGCTCACGATTCCCATCCTATCGCTCGCCAAGGCCCGGACCGATTCGGCCTTCACGCGTAAAGAGATCAAGCGATCGGAAGAGAGAATCTTCGTTCCGAACCGAAAGAACCCAATTCTTTTGCGTGAGGGCCACCCTGCCCTGCGCCTGCTTCAACTGGTCCGCGACGAAGCCCACCGATTCGCCATCAGTCACCACCGGCGGCGGCGCTCAAAGAACGCACTCGTATCAGAACTTTTCGCCATTCCTGGAATTGGAGAAAGGAGACGCGAAAAGCTCCTCAAATACTTTGGAGGGCTGGATGGCCTTCGCACGGCTAGTTTAGAGGAACTTAAGCGCACTGGCCTCACAACCACCGTCGCAGACAAAGTGATCGAACATTTTCGAGTTTCGCTCCCAACGAGCGACGAAGAGTGACAGGGACACGATTTGCGGTGGAAATCGACCCCTCTTTGCTGCTACGTTCCAACTTTCAAATCCAGGGAGTCCTTGAATGAAATTGCTCATCAATTGGCCCATCTTCTTGCTGCTTCTGGCCCTCTCGACAGCGGCGATGGCGCGTATCGCATGTCCACCGGAGGTTTTGGCCGCGTTTGCAAAGAAAGAGAGGGGCGAACGGATCACGAGGGCCGAAAATAAAGCGATCCGAACGTTCACACAGGAACTGGCGAAGGACGCCGAGACGCTGGTCGATGCATTCGACGCCGAGACGCGTGCCTATGATTGGGAGAAGTGGGTCACGAAGAAGGCGCGCCAGGTTTCGGCTCTCTCGGGGAAGCCAGTCTCCGTAACAGGAACGTTGCTCCGCAAAGTTCGGCTGCGCATGACAATGTTCCTCTATATCGGGGATACCGACCAATTAAACCGCGATTACGCCACGGCCGTGACCGAGGTCGAAGGCGCGTTCCTCCGGCGTGAACGCAACCTGGAAAAAATAGTCGCCCTTGAGCGGGCTAACGGCCCCCAGGAGATCCTCGATACTGCGAGTGACCTCGGCCTCCTCGAAGACCACGTCGCCAACCTGACGCCAAACGCGATGCGCACAGCCATTATCAAAGGTCTCAAAGCCAAGAACGACAAATTCGAAGCGACTATCGGCAAGTACTACCTCACATACAGGCAGGTGAGAAAAGTTCTGAACGAGCTGAATCGGGAGACTCCCGACTATTTCATCAATATTCTGACTCAAATCGAAGACATGGGTGCCCCGTGGGAACACTTTGACCGAGTCTCTAAACCTAAACGGACCCCCCAGCAGACCCCAACCGACCCAGCCACCTCGCCGATTTCAACGAAAATGGTTTCGACAGAGCCCGTGGAGGAGTCGGAATCGGAGTCCCCTATAGTCGAGGATGTTATCGATGCCCTCCAGCGCCTGAAATCGGGAGCCCCTGGACCGCGCGGATACACCAAGCAGCTCCTCGAACTAGGCCTCATGTCGTCCAGGATGGCCGAACTCATCGCGAATGCGGAGACGCCGGAAGGCAAGGCGGCCCTCGATGCCCGGCTCGGCGACTTCATTCAGAAGCTCAGAAAGGCAAAGGGGATGGTAGCCAACACCAACAAGTTGCGAAAGACGCTGGGGCTCCAACCGCATGACTTTGTGACTACGCCAGGCCAGTTTACGACCACACGAAAGTTCGATTTCGATGGAGAATGGAAGGGCTCTGTCGAAAAAGCGGTTGAGAGACTCTATTATTCGAGTAAGCACGGGCTCGCCCGACACAATCGCGAAGAGTTGTGGCGAGAGGTGCTTTCCGCATCAGACTCGGTTGTCATGCTGGGTTTTCTCTCCAGCTATGTTCCCGCTTTCGGCCGATTGGTGGGTGGCACGACCGAGGCTATCTCCAAGAGACTCAATAAGAATCCCATCGAGAACCAGTCCGCCCAAATGTTCGTCTACACGCTCCTCTCGGGCCTCTACAACGAAGCTGTTGTAGATCAACATCTGCCGGCCCTCGTTCTTTTGGAGCGGTCACACGGCGATCCGGAGCAACTCGCTCGCATCACCCGGTGGCTCGCCGCCGGATCAAAGGGCGATGTTCTGAAAACTTTCGCGCGAAACGCGCAAACGGAAGAGCTTTGGGACAAGATTAAAGGCTTCGCTCGGGCCGATCTCATCGAGAAGGCCCGCAAAGATCTGGACTCGACCGGCGACCCAAAGATTGATGAACTGATAACAAAATACCCTTACTCACTCTTGGCTCAGATGGTGGAGGCGGAGAAATTCCGCGCACTGGGCTGGATCTCTGAAATCGACGGTCGATCCCGCGCTCGTCAGCTGTTGATGACACTGGTCTGGGTTTTTGGTGCTCATCAGACCGGCGTCACAGGTTGGGCGGCCAACACCCTCAACCCTTTCGCCTGGTTTCAGGGGAAGGATGACGACGATGACGAGGTGGCGGCTGAGATCGAGGCGATTCTGAAGGACGTCCGGGAGCTTCAGGAAAAGCTCGAAAAGATGACTCTGGATGACGAGGAGAAAAGAGAACTCCAGGAGATTATTAAGCGCCTGCAGGACCGCGAAGAGAAACTCGAGTCAAAAGCCGAAAAGGCGAAAAAAGCGGCTTACTAATGCGGTCATAAGTAAGTAGACATACGAGATGGGTGATAAGAATGTCACCGCGAGGAAGACGAAAAAAAGGCCCGAAGGCGGCCCAAAAGGGCCGTTGAGGACCTTTTTTTTGGCTGACGAAGCCCGGGGGCGTTCTTAGCGCCCATCGCAGTGTCTACTTACTTATGACCTCATTAGTAACCGCCGAGCTCCCCGAAGACGTAGGGAATTGCCTCGTAGGAGCTGACGTTGAGATTGCAGACGCGAAACTGCTTGCCGGGCTCTATCGAACCCAAATGACCTTCTAGCCCCAACGCCGCGGCGGCGTTGTATGTGATGCCGGCCAGCGCTTCGGGAATCGTCATCTTCATCTGACTGCAGGCAATCGTCGTCATGAGCGGAAGATTTCGCGTGGGGGAGGTGCCGGGATTAAAATCAGTTGAGAGCGCGACCCGTGCGCCGGCGTCAATCAGGTCACGGGCGGGGGGATACTGACTTCCTGTGAAAAGAGAGGCCCCTGGAAGTAGGACCGCCACCGTGTCGCTCTCGCCGAGTCGAGAGATGTTTGTTTTCGAAACAAAATCGAGGTGATCACAGCTCGTGGCCTTGAGATCGATCGCTAGACCCGTGCCACCAATGTCGGTGAATTGATCGGAATGCAGTTTCAGGGCCAATCCATTGGCCTGCGCGGCCTCACACAGGCGTCGGCCCTGCTCGGCATCGAAAAAACCGGTCTCGATGAAGACATCGAAAAACTTCGCGAGCTTTCTCTTCGCCACCTCGGGGATCCAGGCGCGGATGATCTCCTCGACATAGTCGCCGGCGCGCCCTTTAAACTCCGGCGGCACCGCATGGGCCGGCATGAAGGTCGGCACGATGGTGAACGCACCCCGTCCGGCTAGGTCGCGAGCGGCCTCGAGGATCTTGATCTCGGATTCAAGCGTCAGCCCATAGCCTGACTTCACCTCTATAGTGCCAACACCGAATTTTTGAAATCGCTCCAGGTCCTGCGTGGCCTGCTCCACGAGCTCAGCGCGGCTCATTTCTCGCGTAGGGAGAATGGTGGAAAGGATCCCTCCGCCCGCGGCGGCAATTTCCTGGTAGCTCTTGCCGGCCACCCGTTGGGCGTAATCGCCATGCCGATGCCCTGCATAGATCAGATGGGTGTGACATTCGATAAGCTCTGGGATCCACAGTTCGCCCTCGCAGGGGGAGCGGTTCACCACACGATCGTATTCACTGGGCAATTCGCTCATCGGACCGACCCAAACGAATGTATTTTTCGCGGCGTCGACGACGGCAGCCGCATCCTGAATCACGCCCAAATCGGCCGCGACAGTTTTTCGGCCTTTTTTGGCGGCCACACCGGCCATCGTCACACACTGAGAAATGTTTTCGTAAATGAACAGATTTTCCATGATTCCTTCAGTTCAGCAGTTGGCTGGCCACAACGGCACGGTAGAGCTCTTCCGATTCGAGGAGGCTCTCCATCTTTTCGATGTCAGCCGCCATAAAACGATCATGCTCTAGCATCGAAACATGGCGGCGTACGGTCGCGTGAAGGAGGCGTGGCCCCACACCAGGCTTCAGCGGCTGACGCAGATCGATCGCCTGACAGGCCGCCAAAGCTTCAATCGCCAAAACGTATTGGGTATTCTTTAGGATCACCTTCGCCTTGCGCGCCGAGATCGGCCCCATGCTGTTGATGTCCTCTTTGTCATTATTCGTGGGAATCGAATCGGTTCCGGCTGGGTGGGAGAGAAGCTTGCTTTCCGACACGAGGCTGGCCGCCGTGTATTGCGCAATCATGAAGCCCGAGTTGAGACCTTCGTTCTTAATTAAAAATGTCGGCAGCTCGCTGAAGACAGGGTTCAGAAGCTTCACAATTCTGCGCTCAGACACATTAGAGAGCTGCGCGAGGGCGATCCCCATGAGGTCCATCGCAAAGGCCACGGGTTGTCCGTGAAAATTGCCACACGACACAATGTCACCGGTCTCTGGGTGAACGAGCGGATTGTCCGTAGCGGCGTTCAGCTCAACCTCGACGGTTTTTTGTGCCTGAGAAAGCAGGTCGCGACAGGCCCCGTGGATCTGTGGCGCGCACCTGATCGAATAGGGATCCTGCACCCGATCGCAATTGCGATGGCTCTCGTAGATCTCACTCTGGGCGAGAAACCGGTGGAGATTGCGGGCGGAGGCCTTCTGCCCTTCGTGAGGGCGCGTCTCATGAACCCAGTCCAGATAGGCCCGACTGGTGCCAAGCGTCCCCTCGTTCGTCCCGGCACAAATCAGATCGGCCAGATCAGCAAGTTGGAGAGCCCGACTGAGAATGAGAGCGGCCTGGGCCGTCATCTGTTGGGTCCCGTTGGTCAGCGAAAGGCCCTCTTTCACGGCCAATCGAATCGGTGTGAGACCGACCCGCTTTAAGGCGACGGCTCCGTCCATCCGCTTTCCTTCAACAAAGGCTTCGCCCTCCCCAATAAGGACCGCCGCCAGGTGCGCCAGCGGAGCCAGATCACCGCTCGCTCCCACGGATCCCTTGCTGGGGATCACCGGATGAACTCGGCGGTTCAGCATCTCCACCAGGAGCTCCACGAGCTGGGGCCGCACACCGCTGTAGGCCTTCGCGAGGACGTTGGTCCTCAGGAGCAAAATGGCCCGAGACTCTTCCTCCGAGTGGGGCTCCCCCACTGCAGCGCAATGGCTCCGCACGAAGTTGACCTGGAGCTGTTCCAGATCCTGCGGTGGCACAAGCACCTTCGACAAAATTCCGAAGCCGGTATTGATGCTATAGATCTTTTTTCCACTCTGGATCGCCTTCTCCACATGATTGCGGGAGGCCTGAATGGCCTTCAGAGTCTTGGAGCTTAGGGAAACCTTTTCGCCCTCGCGGACGATTTTAAGAAAACTGGGCAGCGTCACCGAATGGCCGTCGAGATCGATCATCGACCAATTTCCTGCCGGATCTTGCGGATCTCATCGCCGTAATCATCGGCAGCGAGGAGGCCCGTACCCATCACGGCAACATCCACACCAGCCGCCACAACCTCGGCGATATTGGCGCGCTTGATGCCGCCATCAATCTCGATCATCTGATCATTTTTGAGAAGTTTACGAAGCTTTTTCACCCGCTCAATCGCATTGGGGATGAAGCTCTGGCCGCCAAAACCGGGGTTCACGCTCATCACCAAGACAAAATCCACCTTGTCGAGCACGGCCTCCAATGAGGCCAGCGACGTGCCGGGGTTGATCGCCACACCAGGGCGCATCCCCAGACTGCGAATCTTCGCGAGCGTGCGATCGATGTGAGGACAGGCTTCAACATGAACCGACAGCCAGTTGCACCCCACACGAGCAAAATCTTCGAGATAGCGATCGGCATTTTCGATCATCAGGTGAGCGTCGAATGGGAGCTTCGTCAAAGGGCGTAGACTCTCGATCACGCCAAATCCGATGGTGAGGTTTGGCACGAAGTGGCCATCCATGATATCGAAGTGGAAAAGATCGGCTCCGCCCTTTTCGAGATCGTGGATCTCTTCGCCGAAGCGAGACATGTCCGCTGCCAGAAGACTCGGGGCTAGATAAAATTGGGAACTGGATTTCATAAGGAAGCGGGGAGATTCCCTCGGAATCCTCTCAAAAATTCCTCAACGCTCACCGGTTTTTTATTAGCCGGCTGGATCTGTGTCAAGGCAAGGCGCCCGTTGCCGCACTGAACATGAAGGAATGTTTTTCCGTCGGTCACAAGTGTACCGGCCTTTCCTTCGCCTCTCTCCACTCGAGCCTCTAGGACTTTCATGGTGAACGAATCCCACGCGATTTCACACGCCGGCCATGGAAGCGTGGCTCGAATTTGGTTTCGGACCTCCAGAGCCGAGCGGCGCCAATCGATCCGGCCGTGGCTCTTGTCTAGCTTCGGAGCAAAGGTGACACGCGTCTCATCCTGTGGCATAAGGCACACCTTCTCGCCCTCCCGCTCAAGGAGTCGCAGGCTGTCCACGAGAAGAGAACCTCCGACGGGCACCATCTTTTGGAGAAGTGTCCCGGCGGTGTCCTCATCCTCGATCGGAATGGTTTTTTGAAGGAGGATATCCCCCGCATCCATCTTCTTCACCATTCGTTGAACCGAAACGCCCGTCGTAGTCTCCCCGTTCCAGATTGCCCACTGCATGGGAGCCGCCCCTCGGTAAGCTGGCAGGAGCGAGCCATGAAGATTGAGCGGAAATAGGCAAGGGGCCTTCAGAAGATCGGCCTTGAGACGCTGACCAAAGGCCACCACCACGAGAACGTCTGGTTTTGTCGCCGTAATGCGGGCCACGGATTCCGCCGAATTCACATCCTCAGTCTCAATAACGGGGAGGTTTCGCGCACGGGCGCATTCCCCAACGGCTGTGGAACGAACCTGTTGACCGCGGCCGACCTCCTTCGGTGCCTGTGTCACAACCAGGGCGGGAGCTTGGTAACTCGAAATGAGTTGCTCAAGAATCGCGCGCGCAAAGGATGGACTCCCTAGAAATGCGTAAGTGAGCATTACAGCTCGAGTCCTTTTTCGAGTTTTCGTTTCAGAAAGCGTCGCTTGAGCGGCGAGAGGCGATCGATGAAGAGCACCCCATCCAGATGATCATTTTCGTGTTGAAGCGCAACGCCCAAAAGTTCATCGGCCTCCATCACCTGTGGCTGACCCAGACGGTCCTGATAGCGAATGGTGATCCGGGCAGCCCGATTCACGGTCTCCGTGTAACCCGGCAGAGAGAGGCAACCCTCTTCCCACGAGGTCTTCCCGTCCCGCCAAGTGATTTCGGGGTTGATGAATTCGAAAAGCTTTTCAAAGCGCTCGTCCTGGGAGCCAATGTCGACGATAAAAACCCGGTAAAAAAAGCCAACCTGGGCGCCAGCCAGACCCACGCCCCGAGCGCCATACATCGTGCGCGCCATCTCATCCAGCACGGAATGAAGCTTGCGATCGAATGCCCGGACCGGCTCCGACTTCTGCCTCAAGCGCTCATCGGGGTATTTGATAATCTCCATAGGGCTATCTCTTTTTTATCATGATCAATAACGATGCCGCCAAAAAGAGTGCGTTGGCCGACCACCCCGCCAGGATGGGCGGGATGTGGCCCCCGCGCCCCACGGAAATCGTGATGCGAAAGAAAAGCAAATAGACCGAAACGATCAGAAAGCACAATCCCACCATGCGACCCGTGGAGTGATGCCGGAGCGCCTGCGTCGAAAGAGCCAACGCAAACATCACAAAGATGAGAGGAGCGAAGATGAGCGCCACGCGCTCTTGGTAACTCACCTGCGGCAGCGTCGTATCAAACCCATACGAACGGTTGCGGTTGATGTAGTGGCGAAGATCCTTGAGCGGCATCATCGCCTCTTCCACTCGGAGCGTTTTAAAATCGGACGGCTTCTCCGGAATGACACCTGACCGGCTCTTGAAGGCGTTGGAAACGGGGTAGTGGGATTCAGGCGGGTATTGGACGCTGAATCCGTCCTCAAGCACCCACTCATCATTCAGAAAACGCGCGAGTTTCGCCTGGATTCGCTCTCTCACCCGAAAGTCCCCATCGAGAACATAGATATTGAGATCCTCGAGGATATTGCGGTCCGGCAGGTAGCGCCCCACGTTGTAAAACAATTGGCCGCTGCGGTACCAGAAACGCTCGTTCCCAAACTGCAAGACCTGTTCGTCGGAGGTGTCGAGCCCCTGCTTAAGAAGCACCTTTTTCTTCTCAAAGTAGGGGACCCAGTTGTCGAAAAACAGAAAGCAGATCGTGGAGAGCGTGGCGACGATCGCCACAAAGGTGGAGACAAGTCTCCACAACCCGACACCGCTGAGGTACAGAGCGAGAATCTCGTTTTGCCGCGACATCGACGCCAAGACAAGGAGCGAAGCCATCAAAACCGCTACAGGTAAGAATTGCTGAAGCACGCTCGGCGTCTGATAGGCATAAAGCTGAAAGACCTGCCCCAGCCCCATCCGCAGATCCCAATAGCGGGTGAAAAAATCGACGCTGAGAAAGAGCGTCGCCAGGATCGCCCAGACCAGAAAGAAGTAGCTGAAGAATTCGCGGGCGAGATACCGATCCAGGGTATCCATTACGCAGGATCCTGCTTTTCGATCGACTGGCGAAACTGAGCGAAGGCGCTTTCAATTCCACCCGGATTGGAACCGCCCGCCTGCGCAAAATCGGGCCGACCTCCGCCTGTTCCCCCAACGGCCTGCGCAAGCGGCTTGATCATCTTGCCAGCGTCCAGCCGCCCTACGAGGTCCTTTGAGAGACCCACGCACAGCGAGACCTTACCTTCATTTTCGGAGGCCAAAACGACGAGAACCCTTTCTTTCAGCTTATCCCGGATCTGATCCGCCAACGTGCGAAGCACTCCGGGGTTGGCCCCCGGAACGCGTTCGATCACGACCTGAAGATCGCGAACAGTCACCTTACGATCCCATGGTGCAGACCCTTGTCCCCCTTGGGCAACGGTCAGCTTCAGCTTATCGATCTCTTTTCGCAGGTGCTTGATCTCGCCAGCGAGTTGATCAATCCGATCGGGCAGCTCGGGCGCCTTCACGCCGAGTTTGGCTTCCATGGTTTCAACGAGCCGGTCGTGATCCATCAGCCTGCTCAGCGCGGCCTCCCCAGTGATGGCCTCGATGCGCCTCACGCCGCTTGCGACCGACGATTCAGCGACCACCTTGACCACTCCAACGTCGGAGATCGTAGAAAGGTGGGTGCCACCGCAAAGCTCGACACTAAAAGGACTCTCGCCGCCCACCCTGACGACGCGAACTCGATCGCCGTATTTGTCTTCAAAAAAAGCGAGGGCTCCGCTTTTCACAGCTTGGTCGTAACCCATCTCTTCGGTCTTGACCGGGAGACCAGCGCGAATCTCGCGATTCACCATTCCCTCTATGGTGGCGATCTCATCTCGTGTGACCCCACGCGGATAGGCAAAATCAAAGCGTAGGCGCCCCGAATCCACGAGAGACCCAGCCTGCTTCACCCGGTCGCCCAATACCTTTCTCAGGGCGGCGTGCAGGAGATGCGTCGCCGTATGGTTGATGGCCGTTTTCTTTCTCAGATCGGCGTTCACTGAGAGCTCGACCGTTTCACCAACCTTGAGGGCACCGGAATCGATTGTGACCATATGGACAGTGACTCCACCCCATTTCTTAGTGTCGAGAATTCGACCGCGAGTGGAAGCTGACGAGACAACACCTGTGTCGCCTACCTGGCCGCCACTCTCCGCATAAAACGGCGTCACATCAGCGAGAAAGAAACCCTCCCCCGTCAGCTGCTCTGCCTCTTGGCCACTCGAATCCCAGAGGCGCACCACCGTCCCCTTATCGCTGACCCGATCGTATCCGGTGAATAGTGTCGCTGGCCTGTTTTTCTCAAGTGATCGGAGGATCCCATCGACGGCAGCCGTGCTTTTCGATCCGGTCCACGAGCTCTGTCCTCGCTGCTTTTCCATGAGGGCGTTGAAGCCCTCCTCGTCGACACCCACCTGCTGCTCAGCGCAGATCACCTGGACGAGATCGGCGGGAAAACCAAAGCTGTCATAGAGCTTAAAGACAACTTCGCCTGGGAGCTTGCGGTGGGCCCCCTTCCCGAGGCGAGAAAGGCTCTCCTCGAGGAGTCCGAGACCCCGATGGAGCGTTTGGTGGAACCGCTCCTCCTCTTCTCGAAAGATCGTCTCGACGTACTTTTGCTTCTCCGCTATCTCGGGATAAACGGCGCCGAGGCTCCTCACGACGTCTTTAACCAACGAATAGATAAACGGAGCATCCTGATTCAGCTTTTTTCCATGCCGGATCGCTCGGCGAAGGATGCGGCGTAAGACATAACCCCGCCCTTCGTTAGTTGGATTCACTCCATCGGTGACGAGAAAGGTTCCTGAGCGAAGATGATCGGCAATGACTCTCATCGACACATCCGTGTCGGTGGACTTCCCGTAATCAATCTTCACCGTCTCCGATATCGCCGAGAGAATGGGCTGGAAAACATCTGAGTCGTAGTTGCTGTACACCCCTTGCAGAACGGCCGAAAGGCGCTCCAGACCGCCACCAGTGTCGACCGAAGGTTTGGGAAGCGGCGCGAGCTTCCCACTCGCATCGCGGTTGTATTGCATGAAAACGAGATTCCAGATCTCCAGGAAGCGCGTGTCACAGGGGCAACCGGGGGCGCATGTGGGCTTTCCACAGCCGCGGTTCACGCCCCAATCGAAATGGATCTCGGTGCAGGGGCCGCACGGGCCCGCGTCGCCCATCGCCCAGAAATTGTCCTTCTCACCCAACCGAATGATCCAGTCTTTGCGAACACCCTGCGCCTCCCACAACTTGGCCGCCTCATCATCGGTCTCAAAGACAGTGACCCAGAGCCGGTCCTTGGGGAGCCCGTAGTGTTTTGTCAGAAGTTCCCAGGCGAACGCGATCGCGTCTTTTTTGAAGTAATCGCCAAAAGAAAAGTTCCCGAGCATTTCGAAAAAGGTGTGGTGGCGCGGGGTGAACCCGACATTTTCGAGATCGTTGTGCTTGCCGCCCGCGCGCACGCATTTCTGAGCGGTCGTGGCGCGTTTGAATCCCAAATCTTGCAAGCCCAGAAAGCAATCCTTGAACTGGACCATCCCGGCGTTGGTGAAGAGGAGGGTCGGATCTTGGGCCGGAATCAATGGTGAACTCTTCACCCTCCGATGGCCCACCCCTTCGAAAAAACTGAGGAATTTTTCACGGACGTCGGTGGATCTCATGGCCCCGGAAGTCTATCGCATCCAAATATTTTGGCAATCACGCCCGTTTAGAGTTACCTTGAGAGGCTTATGGCGATTCGACACGATTGGACGGCCCCAGAGGCCTTCACTATCCTGACCTCCCCTCTTACCGACCTTCTGAAGCACGCCAATGAGATCCATCGAGAGTTTGCCGATCACGACGTGCAGCAATGCGAGCTGCTCTCGGTGAAAACCGGCGCCTGTCCGGAGGATTGTGGCTACTGCTCACAAAGCGCCCACGTGAAGACCGACATCACGATGGAGCCCTTGATGGAACCCGAAAAGGTGATCGCGGCGGCAAAGTCGGCCAAGGAACGCGGGGCCACTCGCTTTTGCATGGGCGCCGCCTGGCGGGATGTCCCCTCCGATCGAAGATTTGAAACGGTATTGTCAATGATCCGCGGCGTGGCCGCGACGGGCCTTGAGGTTTGCTGCACGATGGGGATGGCGACCGAAGCTCAATTGCGCAGGATGAAAACGGCCGGCCTCCACTCGTACAATCACAACCTCGACACGAGTCGTGAGCACTATCCGAAGGTGACGACAACCCGCACTTATGATGACCGACTCGAAACATTGCAAGCTGCTCGCCGCGCCGGAGTGGCCCTGTGTTGTGGCGGAATTTTGGGGCTGGGCGAGACAGTGAATGATCGCGCGGCCATGCTGACTGAACTGGCGCGAATGAATCCGCACCCCGAGAGCGTTCCGATCAATCTCCTCGTGCCGGTGGAAAACACCCCGATGCAGACCTTTGCCCCGGTCCCCTTTGAGGAATTCTTGCGGGCCATTGCGAGCGCTCGCATCATGTTGCCTCGGGCGCGTGTGCGACTAAGCGCGGGCCGCAACTCCCTGACGCAAGAACAACAACTCGCCTGTTTTTACGCCGGGGCGAATTCGATTTTCATTGGCGATAAGCTTCTCACCACACCGAATGTGGAGTGGGAATCTGACAGATCCCTCCTTCGGCTCTACGAAACCGATGAGATCCGAGCTACTGATTGAGAATTTGTCCGAGGAATTCGACGCCGAGAAGTTCCGACATGCCTGCGCCGTCAGCGTTGAGAATCGCGCGAAAATAGACCTGGCCGGGCGCTGAGCCAAAGACCTGGATCCCGGCATTCATCTGAGCGCCCGTGTTGGCGTTTGCGAGCGAGGCGCCCGCAGGGGCCCAGCGGAAACCATCAAAGTAATACCAATTGACCCCATCGCCGCTGAGTTGGTAGCGGATCGCGCCCTGGTTGTTAATGCCGATGTATTCGTTGAACCCGGTCAAGCTTTGGTAGGTGATGGCTTTCACTGGACTCACCTGCGCGCCGGCATAGTAGTGGGTCGGTCCTACTTCGACGGAGGAGATCCGGACCGGTGTCGTGAGGCTGTTGCGGGTCAGATTCAACTCGTACTGGAAGGAACGCCCCGCGGTGGCAGGTGGCAGATTGAACGTCGCCGAACCCGAAGCTGGAACCGTTGTGTAGCTCGTTGAGCAATTGTTCGGGGTGGAACAGGTCTGGATGCCCAAAGTAAGGGAGGCCGCCGCTCGCTGAAAATGGGCCATGATCTCGGTCGGAGTGAGGGCCTGATTATAGACGGCAACATCCTGGAAGTTACCACTATAGGCATAGATCGCGTTGTCCGTTCTCTGGCACTTGTAGCCGTCCCCATTGGCCTCCTGAGCGGTCTGGCCGACGTAGAGGCAATACTGGGGGTTGGCGAAACTAAACTCAGCGTTAGGGAGACTATCGGCGTAAACGGGTAGGCCGTCTTTGTAAAAAACTACGTTGGCTGTGTTTACATCAGCGACCACGGACCACGTCACCGCCACATGGTGCCACTGACCGTCCGAAAGCGAGAGGCCTGTGTTTTTCGTGGCGCTGCCTCTGCGCAATTGAAGAGCGCTGAGATCCCGCGCGGTGAGAAAGTTCGAATTTCCATTATTGGTCCCCGCCTCTGAAACGGCTAGTCCGAATAGGGAACCGTTCGTGGCCGTTGTTTTGACCCACATCTCAACGGTGACCGCGGCGGGATTCACCCCCACGAGATTGGGCACCACGATCAGATCATTGGTCGAGCTGACCGATCGGGACTGGCCACCAAAGAAACTCCCAAAACCAAACCTCCCTGAGCTGGCCGATTGTGTTCCGGTCACCGCAACAATCTGTTTTTTGGTCGAGTAATCCTTGATTGGCGTGCCGGCGGCCTCGTTCATATGCAGGAGAAGAATATTATTTCGCATGTCAGCCGCGTTCTGGCTGAATCCCTTCTCGAGTGCGGAGTTATCCGGCAGGAGGAGGCCCAGAGGAGTTGTGGTCTTCACCGTAACGGTCTGCCACGGCACAGAGTTACCAGCATCGAACACCCGGGACTGGAAACTGCCAGTCGAGAATCCAGAGGCAAGTGAATAGGCCATACCATCCCACGACATCCCAGTCGCCGATACCGCCGCAAAATCGGACTGAGAAACCTGACCCTGCGGAACAGAATTCGATCGCAAAATGCTGCCTTCGAAGACTCCGGCCATATTGTTTGTGAAACTATAAAGAGAGGGGTCCGTGAATTGATAGCGATAGGAGGAGGCATATCCGCCGCCCACCGATGTGCTCCCACTCACGATCAGGCGCTGGGAACAGGCCGCCAGGACAAGCATGAGTGTGGACAAAGCAGTCGCTTTTCCAATGGTCTTCCAGGTCATACAGGCCTAGTGACTTCAATCCCCGTGCCACACACGTAGAATACGGCTAACCCCGTGGGACTCCTCGAGAGTGGAATGGTTCGCCAACTGAAAATCAACTGCGCAGATGTCAAAGTTTTAGACAGAAAAAGCGAGCGTCGTCGGTATTCCTCATGGGGATTCAAAGGGTTAAGGAAACCCCTTCTAAAAAAGGGGCTGCCAGGGAAATTACAGAGGGCTGTATCGGGAATATTCTGACAGTGGAAAACAGCAAAATACAGTCAGAAACGCCCACGCCTGAGAAGCCGAAAAAGCTATTGGGGCTTGGGAGCCGGGATGATGATCCTCTCCCACTCCTGCCATGCTGCATTGAGGGATCCGTTGGGGTGGAGCACGAACACTTTAACTTTGTCGGATGAGTTTCCAGGGGCGGGTTGCCCAGACAAAGAGACGAGTGGTGGGATCACGCGATAGTCCGTGAAACCGATGTCGACCTCCCTGAAACGGTAGGATTCTCGATAGCTATTTGTGGTAGATTTTTGCAGTACCAGTCTAAAATCCGGATCTTGATCGATTTCGTTGAGGATCGAATCGATCTTTACTCGCTCTCGGTCAATATACTCAGCTGTGTGATCAAATACGGTGGTTGTGGGATCGTAAGCTGAAAGTTCTCTAATCCAGATGTCGTCGACCCCGAGATTCCGGGCCCAGTCGAGATAGTCTTTGAGGCCCTTGAGATCATGGATTCCCTCTTTGAGCAATACCAGACTGAAACGAGGGCGTACCCCTCGCTTCACGGCCTGTTCAATCGCCCTTTCCAAGCTGTCGTGGTCGTGAGGTTTCATCCTCATCACCGCTGCATTTGTTTCCCGGTCAAAGTGGGCGACGCTCATGTTGATGTGATTCAGGTTTGCCTCAAGAAGGTGATCCAGAACAGTCCATCGATTTTGCGGCGGCTTCTCCATGAAGCCCTCGCCGGGAGCCGGGTCCAGAAGGCGCGTTCCGTTAGTGTGTATGCGTTCCGTTAGTGTGTATGTGCAAACAAATCTGCTCGGCACGTTAGTCGCCCCCGGGACGTGCGATGCTCTTTCATTGGCGCGGCAGCCATCCCTTCGACCGACCACGTTACTCAGAAAAAATCCTAAAAATTTAGTTGCAGTGCTCGGCGACAAGCTCCATCACGTCGGCGACACGCACCTGGTCGGCGAGCCCCTTCTCGTTGATTCCGCTGCCGATCATGATGCGGCAATATGGGCAGGAGGTGGCGACGACATCCGGCTTCTTTTCAAGGGCCTGTTCCGTGCGCATCACATTCACGCGCTGATCTTTGCGTTCCTCCATCCACATCCGCCCACCGCCCGCGCCGCAGCAGGTGCCTTCCCGCTTGCAGAAGTACATCTCCTTGAGATTCAGACCTTCGATATTCTCGAGAAGATTGCGGGGTTCGTCGTAGATATCATTATAGCGCCCGTAGAAACAGGAATCGTGATAGACCACGTCCTTTTTAAACTCGCCGTCGAGCTTGATCTTACCGTCGGACACCAGCTTCCCGACGACGGCCGCCGCATGCTCCACCTGCCACTCGCCCCCAAAGTCGGGGTACTCATTTTTCAGGGTATTGAAACAGTGCGGGCAATTGACGAGGATTTTTTGGACGTTGTGTTCCTTCAGCCGATTCACCAGGGCCCCGGCCATCGATTGAAAGAGATATTCGTTGCCCAGTCTTCGGGCCGAATCCCCGTTGCAAAGTTCGTCGTTGCCAAGAACGGCAAAGTTGACCCCACCCTTTTTCAGCAGCCGAACAAAGGCTTGAGTTGCCTTGCGGTTATTGGAATCGAAAGAACCGCCGCATCCGACGTAATAGAGATATTCAAAATCCTTTTTCTCTGAGACTAGTGGAACCCCGAGCCCTTCCGCCCACGCCCCTCGCTCAGAGCTGCTGATGCCCCAAGGGTTAGAGTTGGTCTCCATCCCCTTGAAGGCCCGGCCGAGCTCCTCCGGAAAGCGCGAGGCCTCCTGAACCAGGTGTTGTCGGATGTCGACGATCTTATCGACGTATTCGATATTCACCGGACAGGCCTCTTCACAGGCTCGGCATTCCACGCACGACCAGACCACATCGTCCGAAACAGCTTTGCCCTCGCCAACAACCACATCGTATTGCGTGTCAGCCTTGGCCTCGAGCAGAGTTGGCTGCAACTGATACACATGATCGCGCAGATTCAGGAGAAATTGTCGAGGAGCCAAAGGTTTCCCCGTGGCCGCTGCCGGGCAAAACGATGAGCAACGCCCGCATTCGGTGCAGCTAAACATATCGAGCACCTGTTTCCAGGTGAATTGGTTGGCCTGAGAACGTCCGAAGAGCGGGGTCTCGGACGTAAAATCGCGTTTCGCGAGTCGCCCCTTCGGTGTGACCCTTCCGAAGAAGACATTGGGAATCGCGGTAATAATGTGGAAGTGCTTTGAGCGAGGGAGGAGATTCACAAAGGTCAGAATCACTAGATTGTGCACCCACCAGGCGGTTCGACCCACCGTAGTCGCTAGACCCTGATCGCCGCCGAAGAGGGTAGAAACCCACCGGCTGACAGGTTGCCAAGTCGCTTCCCAAGCCACCAGAGGATCGTTTGCCAGGAAAAAAATGTGAGCGGCGTCATACAGAATCCCCGAGAGCATGATCGTAAAGATGAAGCTCAGTATGATGATCGCCTCGGCGTGGCTGTGCGAGTAGAGTTTTTCCTCGGCGGGCAAGATGCCAAAGAGGCGCCGAGGTTTTGTGATCGTCCAACGAATCAGCGCCCCCACCACGGCCAACGTAACAACGATCTCAAAGACCTCTTTGCTGGCCGCATACGGACCACCCAAAAGCTCGTTGGTCAGGAAGGGCACCTTGAACTCGGCCACCCAACCACGACCGAACATCGTGATCACCTGAAAAAGAAGCACACAGAAACCCCAGAACACTGCGATGTGCATCCACCCGGCCGGCTGTTCGCCAAGGAAGAACTTCTTTTGAAGGAAGCCGTAGACTATAGAGTTTTTGATCCGATCCCCCCAGGTCCCGCTCGCGTAGCTGCGGCCATCATCGCGACGCGCCACTAGAAGGAGCCGAAAGCGCCCCCAGAGCTGCCAAAGAAGAAAGCCGACGCCCGCGCAAAAGAAGAGTGTCCAAAGGAGTATCATCATGATTTCAGTCTATTTTTCGGAGCAGACGCGGGCAACTAAAAGTTGAAATGGGATCGGGTGGTGCTACCCTTTGCGGATGAAGAAATCTGCACTGCTCCTTCTGATTTTTGCGGTGGTCGCCTGTCAATCCACGGGCCCGTCATCCTCCCATCACACGGTGGCCGATCTCTACACCACAGCGCATCTCGCCCACGAAGTCGCTGCTCCGGCTAAGGGGATCAAAATTGCGGTGGCCTCTGGTGGAAAACACGCTTCGCAGGCGGGCCTTGTGATCTTTCAAAAGGGCGGCAACATCGTGGACGCCGCAGTGGCCGTGTCTTTTTGTCTGGCCGTGGAGCGGCCTCATTCTCTCGGGCTCGGGGGCGGAGGGCTCATGACCCTGCACCTCACACAATCTCAGTCAGCCGATGTCTTTCTCGATTTTCGAGAGAGCGCCCCCCTCAAAGCGAAGCGGGACATGTACCTCGATCCGAAAGGAGACGTGATCCCGGGACTCAGTCAGGTTGGGGCCAAAGCAATCGGAGTGCCGGGCTTCGTCAAGGGAATGCAGGAGATCCACCACCGATGGGGCAATCTTCCCTGGAAAGATGTCGTCGCCCCGGCGATTCAACTCGCCCGGGAAGGATTTGCTATCTATCCCACCCTTGCCGATCGAATGGCCGCCGAAAAAGGTGATCTCGCGCGTGACCATTACAGCCTCTCGCTCGTCTCTTCAAATGGAGCCGCGCTGAAGACAGGGGAGACTCTGATTCAAAAGGACTTGGCCCGTTCGCTTCAAGAGATCGCCGATAAGGGAGCCAATGAATTCTATGAAGGTAGCTTGGCGAAAAAGATCATCGATCTTGTGCGAAAGAAGGGGGGTATTCTCACTCTCCAAGATCTGAAGAGATACAAGGTGGTGGAACGTCCGCCACTCAAGACGCACATGTTCGGCTATGACGTCGTAACAGCGCCACCGCCCAGCGCGGGAGGCCCCATTTTGGTGGAGTGGGCGAATGTTTTGGGGGGATACGACCGCGATTGGCTTTTGGAAGACGGCGCACGCTACCTGCACATCCTCACTGAAACGATGAAACGAGGTTACGCCGATCGATCTCAATTCATCGGTGATCCCAATTTCACGAAAGAGCCGTGGGCTCGATTGCTCTCGACAGAATATGCCAGTCAACTCCGCAGCTCCATCGCCCTGGACCACTCCACCCCCTCCGCGCAGATCCGCCCGGGCTCCGGTTTCAAAGAAACGCCTGGAACCAGCCACGTAAGCATTCTTGATGATCTCGGCAACGCGATTGCGATCACTCTGTCTATCAACGAGTCCTTTGGTTCACGGCTGGCCGTTCCCACCACCGGCATCTTTCTCAACAACACGATGGATGACTTCAGCGCCAAACCCGGCGCGACTAATGCCTACGGCCTCACCGGCAGTGATGCCAACGCCATCGCACCCGGAAAGCGACCGGTCTCGAGCACGATGCCGACAATTATTCTCAAGAATGGCGAGGCTATTCTCTCGATTGGCGGAGCGGGGGGATCGCGGATCACCTCGAGCGTGGCCCAGGTGATCTTTAATTTCCTACTCGTATTTCCCGGCGACATTCTCAAAAGCCAGAGCGCTCCCCGCATCCACCACCAGTGGCTTCCGGATAGGCTTGAGCTCGAAACTAAAGGATTCGATGACCTTACGACCGCTTCACTCGCCCACCTCGGCCACCCCGCTGTTCCACCTCCTTTTGTGGCTCGGGTCCAGGCTGTTTCGCGTGATCCTAAAACTCACATTCTCCACTCGGTAGCCGATCCCCGCGACGACGGGGCCGGCGCCGCCGCACAGTGATGGCCGACGTCAAGTGACCACCCTGCACCGCCGATAAGATAGGGTGGAGGCTTGCTTGAAACACACAATCTTTTTTGATCTCCCGGACTGAGGGATTAGTCACAGGCCTTCCAGTTGGCCTTCACCTCGGCGTTGGCCTGCAGCCCAAAGAACTTGATGATATCGGAAGGATCCTTGCGGTAGGGTCCTCCTTGGTAGAAACCGTACCGATAAATCAGATGAGGGGTAAGGCAATCGATCGCAAGGGTCTTTCCATCCTCTCGGGTGAAGCTGAGATTGCAGCTCGAGTAGATCTCATCGTTAAAAAAGCTCCCCTGCACCCCCGCGCCTGTCCAACCAGAGTGATAACTCTTCACCTTCTTCCGCGCTTTAGCGCGCATCTTGGGCAGATCCTTCTCCTCAACCTTTTTCATGTCGTCGTCGTACGCCAAGCCCGGAAAATAGAGCAACCCCAACGTCCCTTCCTTCACGGTATACTTGTGACCCTCATACTTCATCTCAAATCCCACCTCAGGGTCCCAATCGGTTCCCTCATCAACCATCACTGACATGTGCTCGAGCGCGGTCAAGATTGGGGCGGCCACCATTTGATGGGTGATTCCAGCGCCTCGAACCGTTTCATTGTCTTCAGCCAGAACATCGACGATCGATTGACCATTTTTCAGAAACCCGTCGAAGGAGGACCGCACATTCCTATTGTTAATCCCCTTCCAGGCCTTGTCCGTGTCGGGTGACTGGTTGCCGGGTCGAGCGCGGCGTGACAGGGTCTCGACCTCAACACCCGTGATGGTGGCCACGTGTTTAATCGTCTTGTCACAATTCAGACCAGCGACCACGAATGGCCGCGTCTCAAACCCGCGGATACGCTTCTGCTCAGTGGCGTCGGTGGAATAGATAAACGGTTCTGGCTTCAGCAGCGCATACGGTGCGTTCACTCCTCCCACCTTCGTTTCTCCGGCCACGAACTGCACCTCTCGGTCTTCCGGCCGAACCCTCACCTCCACTACGGGTGGACCCGCCTTCACCGGGCTCGCAAGCCCCAAGAAGACAAACACCGACACCAAAACCTTCAATTCGTTTCGCATAGTAGCCCTCAGGTCCTTTTCGTCAGAATCTTCAAAATGGATTAGAGTATTGGCCATGCCAGATTTTAAGTACCAACCCCTCTTTGACGCAACGCAAGACACAACTTCCTACCGCAAACTCCCCTTGGGTGGAGTCACTCCGATGACCATTGAGGGAAAAGGGTTTCTTCAGGTGGAGCCGGCCACAATCCGCGGGCTGAGTCAGGTGGCCTTCGACGACGTGTCTCACCTTTTGCGGCAGAGCCATCTTGAAAAGGTGGCCAAGATTCTTTCCGACCCGGAGGCCAGCGACAACGACCGCTTTGTGGCCACCGAACTGCTGAAGAACGCTGTCATAGCGGCGGAGCGAATCTTTCCCTCGTGCCAGGACACGGGAACGGCCATGGCTATTGGAAAAAAAGGTGAAAGGGTCCTCACCTTCTCGGATGATGCCGAAGCGATTAGCCGTGGGGTTTTTGATGCCTATCAAAAGAGGAACCTTCGCTATTCGCAGCTCGCGCCGCTTTCTATGTACGAGGAAAAGAATACGGGTACAAATCTGCCAGCGCAGGTCGAGATCTACTCCACCTCTGGCGACCACTACGACTTTCTTTTCATTGCCAAGGGCGGCGGTAGCGCCAACAAGAGCTACATCTTCCAAAAGACGAAGTCAGTTTTGAATCCACAGTCTATGGAGACTTTCATCAAGGAAACCATTTCGAGCTTGGGCACGGCCGCATGCCCTCCCTACCACTTGGCGGTCGTCATCGGTGGCCCCAGCGCGGAAATGAACCTCAAAACGGTCAAGCTCGCCAGCTGTGGCTACTATGATCACCTTCCCACCAGTGGAAATGCGCTGGGTCGCTCCTACCGAGATCTCGAGATGGAGAAGCTCGTCGAGAAATGGGGGCGCGAAACGAAGATCGGCGCGCAATTTGGAGGAAAATATTTTGTACATGACGTGCGCGTGATCCGCATGGTGCGCCACGGAGCGAGCCTCCCCATCGGAATCGGCGTCTCGTGCAGTGCTGACCGTCAAATCAAGGCCAAAATCACCAGAGAGGGCGTTTTCATTGAACAGCTTGAAGAAAATCCAGCTCAGTACCTTCCCTCCGGCGCTGGCAAAGTCAGCGATGGGATCAATCTCGATCTCAGCCGCCCCATGAAGGAGATTCTCGCGACCCTCGATAAGCTTCCGGTCGCCACGCGGGTGATTCTCAATGGGCCACTTGTAGTCGCACGCGATATCGCCCATGCGAAACTGCTTGAGCGCCTGCGAACCGGAAAGGGACTCCCCGATTATTTCAAGAACCTACCGGTGTATTACGCGGGCCCCGCGAAAACGCCTATCGGACATGCCTCGGGGAGCTTCGGCCCGACTACCTCACAGAGAATGGATCCCTATGTGGCCCCCTTCCAGGAATATGGCGGCTCCATGGTAATGCTCGGCAAAGGCAACCGCACCAAAGGGGTGACGGTCGCCTGCAAGAAATTTGGTGGCTTTTACCTCGGCTCCATCGGCGGCCCTGCGGCCCGTCTGGGACGCGACTGCATCACCAAGGTGGAAATTCTCGAGTATCCCGAGCTCGGCATGGAGGCGATTTGGAAAATAGAGGTGAAGGATTTCCCGGCCTTCATCATCGTGGACAATAAAGGGAACGATTTCTTCGGCGGCCGTGGAGGAGAAGAATAGTCCCAAGCCTGTGAAGACAACGGCACAATCCCTTCACAAATCCTCAGTATTCTATAATCGGAGTAGGAGGCATGTATGCGGAAGAAACTTCTGTCATACCCAATGTCTCTCGTCGTGCTCGCGGTGCTCTCAGGAGAACTGACAGCTCGAACGTTTCAGGCCCGCTGCCGATTAGACATTGCGTGTGACGACAAAAGAACGATCCGAGAGGAGTTCAATAAGTCGTACGAGGCGTCCCCCAAGAGAGGCCCCGGCTCGAATCTCACCCCTCTCCTCACCGAGGTTTGCACACCACTTTTTGGCAACGACAAAGCCTATTGCGGGGGCATTGAAGCTCGGTGTGGCCAGGCCGGACTCGTCAACGGCAACACCAGCTGCATTGTTCACGGCGGCCTCGAGGGCGTCGTCGTGCAGATTCGCTGCGGCCAGCAATGCTCGTCACCCCCTCAAAAACAGCGGGTGCAAAATCTGCCGCCCGGCTCATCGCTCATGATCATGCCGCGGTAATGAGTGGCCGCGCAAAATCTCTCCCCACACCCGGCGCCGTCAATGGGTGGCTGATTGATAATTGCTCTTCATGGCCCACAGGGCATCGATGATCGTACGGACACGAGCCGGAAACACAGCCCCGTCCAACCACACGACAGCAATCTCATTCACCAAGGGCCGCTTCCCTCCGGCTTTAAGCTCAACCAAAGAGCCCTCCTCAAGCTGGGCCGCCACGCAGTGCCGCGGAACAACAGTCGCACCCACGCCCTTTTCGACCATGGTGATCGCTCCCGCGAGGCTATTGATCCTTCCCGCGTAGGCCAGCGCGGTAGGGCACAGCCTCTTGGATTTCGGAAAACACCTCTCCATATAAAGACGATAGAGAACGTCCATCCCCGGATAGGACACAAACGGCACCTCGGGAAATTCCTTCAGCTCCTCCATCGTGCTAGCCACCGCCACGTACTCCTCTTGGCAGAAGGGCTCGTAGTGAAGAGCCGGATTGCCAACCCTGGTGGTCACAAATCCAAATGCGATCTCTTGGTCGAGAACGAGGTCGAAGATCTCTTCATTGGAACAGAGGGTGATGTCGAGACGCACACCCGGGAATCCCTTCCGCGCATCGAGCAGAAGACCAAGGTGCGGAGTGAACAGACAGCTGTGCGGCATCGCGTACCTGACAAGCCCCGAGACCTCTCCCACTTCACCCTGGATAGCCTCAAGGAGTCGCGACTCATTTTCCCGTTTACGCTCGATGTGCTGAAGAAGAATTCTGCCGGCGCTGGTGAGAAGCACCTTGCGATTGACCCGTTGGAAGAGCTGGACCCCCAACTCCTCTTCGATTCGAGCGATGTGTTGACTCACCCCCGATTGGGTCATCGCGGCCCTGCGAGCAGCCTGGGTGAAATTGAGTTCCGTCGCCGCCGCCTCGAATGCCTCTAGTGAACGACCATCCAACATAGTTCAATCACTTATCATGATGATTTTAATACGAACAAGTAATTTTTATAATTGATTGGGTGGGTCTATTTCTCACCCTGTCGGATGAACCGACAGGAAAAGGAAAGAAAGAAATGAAAACGACAAAACTCACAGTCTTGATGGCGGCGGCCTTGGCTATCACCGCCCAAGCGACTATTCGGGAAACCAACTCGTTGAGAGACGTAGCCAATGCCGCGACAACGGGCAGCTTCGTGGCGTTCGACCTGGATAACACCCTGATCGAGCCCATCCAGACTCTGGGCAGCGACCAGTGGTTCGAACACATCTCCAAGCAGCTCGGAATCGATGGGGCCATCGCGCTTTGGTCAAAGGTCCAGCTGAAAACTCAGGTGCGCCCGGTGGAACAAACGACCTCCTCCATTGTCAGAGAGATTCAAGATCGAGGGGTTCCGGTCATCGGCCTCACCGCGCGGCCGCTCACCGTCGCCGAGGCGACACTCCAGCAACTGGCGAGCGTGGGAATTGACCTCTCTCGCACAACGCCCATTTTCGATGACCTCGCGTTTCCGGGGCATCTTGAAAACGCACAGTACACACAAGGGATCATCTTCGCGGGCAAGAACCAGAAGGGCGACATGATTGTACGGTTCCTCGATAGAACGGGTCTGCACCCATCGGTCATCGTCTTCGCCGATGACAAGCCCAAACACACGGCCTCTGTTGACTCGGCACTGACCGCAAAAGGAATCAACAACATAGAATTCCGCTACGGCGCCGCTGACGAAAGGGTCAAGGCCTTTGACGCCGAGATCGCCGCGGTCCAACTCCACTACTTCGACGGCATCCTCGACGACGAGGCCGCTGCCACCCTCTCAAACCGCTAATCCCCCAAAGCCCCTCTCCCTCGCAGGGGGAGGGGCGCTTTCCATTGGGCAATCTCCAAAACTTGGACTAGTCTCCCACGCCATGGCGAAGCGACAATGCTACCATTGCAAGGCCTGGGTCCAGGAAAAGGAGCCCCACGACTGCTGGACCACCACGGAGGAAAAGCTCACTGCTGAGCTTTCCAACGACCTGAAAGACGCCTGGGAGCGAATCCGCGAAACGGCCGCCGAGTTCGGCGAGCAAAGAGTTTACGCTTCACACCGATCGATCATGTTCGCCCGCAAGCATTGCTATTTTTTCGTGCGCCCCAACAAGAATCGCCTTGAGATCTGTTTCTTCACTGGCAAGACAATCAAGAATTCGCGCATTAAAAAGAGCGAAGCGTCCTCCCGAACGAAGGTCGCTCACCTTGTCTATATTTCCCACCGCGACGAGGTCGAATCCCCCGTCACCGATTGGCTCCGAGAGGCCTACGTGTTCGCCAATCCCGATAAGGCCCCCAAGAAAAAGAAGCACTGAGTCTTAGGGCCTCTTCGGACGCATCTCAAAAGATGTTAACAATTTGAGTTTTTCTTCACAATGGCCGAAAAGCCCTTATGACTACGCACTTGCTCCTTGGTCTCCTGTTGCTATCCGTACCCAACGCGTCGGCCTCGCTCAATCCGTGCTCTGGCGATATCGAGACCTACTGCTTTGATGTTGAAAATCAGCGGGATTGCCTCGCGGAACACCGAAAGATGGTCTCCGTGGAATGCTCCGATCAGATCACAGCCTTCTACAACCAGCACCCCGAAGAGCCACTGCCCGCGGTGCTTGGCGCCGCCACCGAAGGACCGCTCATCGAACACCGCCCTTCGACCTATGACTCCCTCTTCGCTCCTCTCTATCCGGAGGTGGAAAGGGACCTCGCCCTGCGGGCTAATGAAGCGCTGCGCCAGTAATTCCTTAGAGTCTGTTTGATAATTGGTTTCGTAGCGAGCGGAAACCGGAGCCGCGCGCAGTAGAAACCAATTATCAAACAGGCTCTTAAGCGCTCGAAGTGATTTCCGCTTGCTCTAAGGGCCCTAAGCTTTCTGTCCGGAGATCACGATATTCCACGCGAGCCAGCGCGAACCGGGAATCCGAAGAAGAAGCGAGTCGAGGCGCTGCAATTGCCTGAACCAGGAAAGCCTGCCCTCATTCTCATTGAGAATGCGCTTCCAGTATCGCTCGGTGTTCGGGCTCACCCGATCCCACAGGGCATACTTGAGAAAGAGAATCAGCGTTGTCAGCCAAAAGGTCCGATAGGACACCTGCGAAAAGTACCGCTTAACGGTCCGCACATCGACTCGCCGGAGTGGAGACTCGTCCACGGTGCGCATCTGGGATGCCATCTTGCGGTAAACATTGATCACTGGATTGTAATGAATGGGATCCCACGAGAAAAAACGCCCTCCGGGCTTCAGCACACGACGCACATCCAGCCACAACTTTTCCCGCTCATGGACATGGTGGATCAGATTCGCCAGGTAAACAAAATCAAAACTATTCGATTCAACGCCGAGGGATTCCGCCGACCCAACCACCCCCTCAATCTCAACACCAAACCTCTTTCCAAGCGCCACGGTCGTCTCCACCATTTTTGGAGAGAGATCGAGCGCAGTCACCTTCGCCCCCCGCATGGCGAAGTAGACCGATGATTCCCCTAGCCCACAACCAATGTCCAGAAGCCTCTTTCCTTTCAGATCCCCCATCTGCTCCAGGATGAAGCGATTTTCCGGCGCGGTAGAGGCCTCAAAGGCCAATACAACGTTGCGCTTCTCCAGCGGAGTGTTGCTCGCCCACTCATCGTGAAAATCCCGCTCTCGATCATTAATAGTTGTGGTCATGGTGTCCCTCTTCGCCCTGATAGTCCCGCTCGTGCATTTCAAAATCTCGCACCAGCTTCCCGCGGTGGTCCAGAAGGGCGGGCCGCCGTACCGCTCCTGCTTCCGGTTTCAAGTTCATCCCCCAGCTGACGATATACAGTGGGCGCTGCTTAATCTCCTCGTAGATTCTCCCAACGTACTCGCCGAGAAGGCCCAGTGAGATGAGGATCGATCCGCCTAAAAGGCATTCTATGATTAAGATACTGGGCCAACCGGGGACTACATCGCGGTGAAGAAGCTTGAGAGCAAGCGTGTAGCCACCGATGCAAGCACCGAAGAGGCAGACCATGAGTCCCACGTAGGCCGAAACCCGAAGGGGCGTTCGAGAAAAGGAGAGGATCGCGTCCAGCGCGAACCGAAACATCTTCGCATTTGAAAACTTGGTGTAGCCCGCAGGCCTGGGGGGTCGCTCAAATCGAATCGCGGTTTGGTTAAACCCCAACCACGTCACCAGGCCTCGAATAAAACGGTGCCCTTCCCGCACCGTCCGAAAGGCATTCACGACGTCTCTCGACATCAAACGAAAGTCCCCCACATCCGGCGGGAGATCGGGATGGATAAATTTACGCATGATCCAATAGAAGGCTCCGGCCGTAATGCGTTTCCAGGCGCTCTCGCCTGCCCGCGTCGAACGTTGAGCGTAAATGATGTCAAAGCCGTGCGTGTAGAGTTCGAGCATCTTGATCACCAATTCGGGAGGATCCTGCAGATCCGCATCGAGCACAACAACGGCATCGCCAGTCGCGTAGTCGAGCCCAGCTGTTGTTGCCGCCTGGTGGCCAAAATTTCGGGAAAAGTGGACAACCTTCACGTGAGGCGCAGTGCGCGCCCATTCAATGAGAAATTTCGTCGAGCCGTCGCGACTGCCATCATTCACAAAAACCATTTCCATCGGACAGGGGAGGCTGCCCTGGAGCTCACCCATTCGGCGCTTCAAAATGGGAAGGACCGCCTCCTCGTTGAACACTGGGAAGACAAAGGACAAGAGCTCCGGCAGCTCACGCGGAATTAGATAGTGTCCGTTTTCCATGGAAACAGTCCCAATCTTGAAATCAAAAGTAACAACATCCCCACTGAAACGCTCAGTACGAAGGCCGCGGGGAACGCCCCCGGATCCCTTCCCCAGGCACACAGTGAAATCGCCCCCAAATAAAGAGGAGAAAACACGACCGTGGAATTTCGATGGGTCCCAGCGAACCAAAAACTAAGACTCAGCAAGATCAGAGTCAAGAAAATGGACCCTCCGCCCACTGACCAAGGAAAAACTCCCCCTGCGACCGGCCCGGCCAGAGGGCCTCCCCAGAGCACCGTGGCCCCAAAACTTCCCGAGAGAAGAAGCATCGACACCAGAGAAAATTTCCATGGCTGAAGAAACCAAAATCCTCCAAAGATCGCAAGAGTCGCACTCCCCAAAAGCGCGGGTTGCCCACTGAGAACGCACGCCACTCCAAGCGCCGCTCCCACAAACGGCAACAACACCTTCGGCCACGCCCAACGATCACACAAAAGACAGAAACACCAGGCCGCCACGGCGACGGTCATGAACATCGCCCCCCCAGTCCGCAGCGGCGTCACGAGGAGCACCCCCGAGAGTGCCAACGCCCAGCCCAGTCGCAGATCCACAGACCTCAACAGAATAAACGCCAAAAAAGGAATGAGAGTGGGAGGTCCGATAGGATTCAGCGCGATAGCCACCACTAAAAGCGCCGTCGCCACGCCGAGATCCTGAAGCCAAGCCGGCACCCGAAAGTTCCGCCCAACCGCCGAATCCAAATTGATCGAACATCCATCAGCTTCGAGTAGAGCCCGTACAACGCGGTCCGCCCTCGTCCCGTTGGCATCTCGCACCTCGTCTTTCTGCGGGGAATCCGGGATGGACTCCGAAAAGTAGAAACGAAAATCTTTCTCAGGCACCGAGAGTTCTATGACCCGCTCCAGCCCTTGAAACCGCACAATAAAGAGCTTCCCCCCGCGGTGGTGGTCCACCGCCAAGGATGCGATCAACCGTTCAAGTGGTGCCGGCACCGCCTCTTGCCGCCGAGAAAGCTCCAGGCGTATCGCCCGCGCTCGGGAAAGAAGCAAGTGAAAGAGGGCGTGTTCCTGTTTCATACAGTCATCGCCTGGGCATTCGATCGCAAGCGCTCGGCGACCTCAAAGATCTGCGCCTCGGAATGCTTCTTCAGCATCCTGTCCTCATGGTTCATCCCGAAAAAGAGGGCCCGACTCAGAAGGGGTACCATGTAGCGCGAAGAGATCGAGATCTCAGGAAATGAACCGAAAAGACAACCGGGGCATTTCTGGGCAATGCCTTTCACCTCCTGCCGCAAGGCTCGCGAACGGTAGACCTCAGGAAAATCTTTCTGGGCGGCCGAGACAAAGCTGTTCAATCGCCAATCACAGCAGACGGCCATCTGCGTGTTGGGAAGAATTGCAAAGTAGAGGTTGGGGCTATCGCACACACCCTCGTTGCGTCGTCGCCACTCGACCGGCTCGCCGCGTACGAGCCGCTTAATGTCCTCAAAGTAGGGGTCGGAATCGTAAACGTTGTGCCCCTCTCCCCGCAGACGCTTAACCTCCTCGAGGGTCGCATCCACGACGGGCCACATCTCCCGAGGAAATCGCAGATTCGGATCAAAAGTGCGAAAGCTCATTGGGTTGTCGTGCGGAGCCGTGTGGGCCGGCACGAGCGACACCCACCACCCGATCTCCGTCGCAAATCGAATCACATTCGGAATGTGAGTCACATTCCGCGGCGCGAGCACGCACCCAAACGCCGCGAAGGAATCCTGCGGAAATATCTCGTTCACCAGCGCAATTGTGCGAATAGCGCGAGTCCACGAGTTGGCCACCCCTCCATTAATCGTGTCTTGCGCATCGGGCTCCAGAGAATCCAATGAAATCGAGATATCATTGGCCCCGGCCTTCACACACGCCTCAAGATTGGCCCTCGTCGCCAGGCCATTGGTCTGCAACCTCACGTGGATTCCATTGGAGGAAAAGGCCTTCACGATCTCCGGGAGATCCTTGCGACAAAAGGGCTCGCCCCCCGTCAGAAGAACAACGCTGACGCCGAGCTCAGCGAGATTCTCGGCGACCCGCCGCGCCTCGTCCGTCGTCGCCTCTCGCACATCAGCGTTGGAATAGATAACATTGCACTGCTCGCACGCGAGATTGCAGCGAGCGGTGACATAGTACTGAACGTAGATCGGTGAGTCCTTGGTGATGAGACTCCTCATCAGCCGAAGCTTCGTACTCGTTTTGAAAAATGTTCCCACCTCTCACACGCTGGCTTGCAAGACGGGCCGCCGGTAGCTGTTGGTCTTTGCCTCAATCACCTTGTAGGTCGGCGTCACGTCCGGCTTTGTGCTGAGCGGCTCCCAGCGATCACGATAACCATACTCCTCGGTCTTCGTCTCCTCAGGCGCGGCCGCCAGGAAGAATCGAAATCGAATGGCGTAGTAGACATCGTAAAAGAATTCACCCGTCCGCAGCCCACGCCACACGCGACGGAGAATATAATCCAGATTCAGGTAGTAGAGCTGCGTGTAAGCCTTTCGGTAATACTTCATGATGGTGTCCCACGACAGGCGCGGGTGATCGAAGAGAGCGGAGGCCTCGTTGTAGACGTTATATTCATCCCAATCGTAGGTCTTGATACGACTGCTCTTATGCAGCTCTGTAAACATCGGCGTGCCGGGAAACGGAACGGTGATGCCGAACTTCATGACATCCACCTTCGTTTTCTTGGCGTAATTGATCGTGTCCTGCATGGAGGCCTCGGTGTCGGAGGAGAGGCCCACCATGTACATCCCCCACGTATCGAGCCCCGCCGCCCGGGCCTTGCTCACGGCCGTAATCCCCTGAGGCAACGTCGCGCGCCCGCCCTTGCCGAAGGCCTTGAGCACCTCTTCATTCCCACTCTCAAAACCGAAATGCACACGGTAACAACCAGCTCTCACCATCGCGTTGAAAAGCTCTTCGTTCGCGCTGTCGACGCGGATCCCGTTCGTGCAGGTCCACACGATCTTAAGCTTGCGTCGAATGATCGCCTCGCATACCTCAAGCGCCCAATCGTTGTTGCTCGTGAAAATATCGTCGGTGAGAAGGGCTTCGCGGTAACCCAATTTCTCGAGGTATTCCAGCTCATCAGCACACCGCTCAGGCGATTTCTTTCGGTACCCTAGTCCCATCGTGTTCTTGCTAGCACAAAAATCACACTTGAAGACGCAGCCTCGCGAAAACTCAATCGTCGAAAGCGGTGGATTGCGAACCAAGATCTTCGTGAATTTCCGTTTATACTCATTGATCGGGTAGAGGTCCCAGGCCGGCATCGGCAGATCATCTAGGTATTCGACAAGAGCCCCAGGGGGGTTGCGGCAGATTCGCTCGCCCCGGCGCCAGTAGATTCCAGGAATATGGGCGGGGTCTTTTCCATCCACGATATCAACGAAGTTACGGTCCCCTTCGCCGCTGATCACCACGTCCAAAACCGACTCCTGCATGGTCTCGATCGGAAGAGCGGAGGCATGCGCGCCGCCACCAATCGTCATGATTTGGGGTGAGATCTCCTTGACCAGAAACGAAATGTCCTTCATCTGATTCGCCAGCGGAGTGGTGGCGGTCACGCCCACAACGTCAGGGGACATGTCGCGAATCGTTTTGGACAGCTCGATCGGATTGTACGCGCGATAACTGAGATCCAAAATCGTGACATCATGCCCTTTCTGGCGGGCAGCGCCTCCCAACGCGGCGAGCCCAAGAACCGGATAGACCGGGTTGGCAAAGCCAACATGGCTTGAGCCATAGGTCCGGAGATAGGACGGATTGATCAGAAGAATTTTGGCCATAGAAAATCGATCTCTTCAGATACTATTTCAGTGGCCAACCCTGTCAATTTTTCAATATTTTTTTGCTTTGCGTTATCACCCCCCAATCTTTGACTCGCAAAAAACGCCGATGGTATGGTTTCCGCCTATTTCCAGCGGATAAGGAGACGAGCGAGTGTCGCAAATCCTGATCTTCGTAACCGGTGCGAGCGGCTTCCTCGGCCGCGTCCTGTGCCGTCGTCTCATTGACAATGGCTTCCGCGTACGCGCGTTGTCTCGGCAGGTGCTGTCGGAGGAGGCCGGCATGGAATGGGTCCAGGGCGACCTCGTAAAACCCGAGAGCTACCGCTCCGCTCTCGAAGGCTGCCGCGCCATCGTGCACCTGGGTGCGGACGGAAGTTTTGGGAACGGATCCCACTATGATCGGGTCAACACCCTCGCCACCCGTGATCTCTTAAAAAACGCAGAGAGCGTTCCCTCGCTAGAGCACTTTGTCTTTGTCAGTACGATCGGCGCCATCGACCGAAGCCCGGGCGATGACTGCTCGGCTCCGCTCAACGAAACCACACTGGGTTACCCTTCGTCCGACTATGGACGATCCAAACTCGCGGCCGAAGCGATCGTTCGCGCGTCCTCGCTCGCCACAACGATCTTGAGACCAGGGCTCGTCGTGGGTCGACAGATGAGACAGGCCTCGCACGTCCGGGTCTTCGTAAGAATGGGACTCAGAGGTCACCCGCTGACCCATTTCGATCTTCCGGCGCGGTACTCGCTCATCCACATCGACGATATGGCGTCAGCCTTCACGACGGTTCTTTTGCGCCCCGAAGCGTATGGCCAAACCTATTTTGTGGTTGGGGAGGCCTTAAGCCTCGGTAAGCTGTGGAGTTGGGTGCGAAACCGTCCCGCCCTCGCATCGCTCGGACCCCTTCGACGGTTCTTAATGGCCAAGGGGTTTATCCCCAACTTCGTCCGATCGTTACTGCCCTTCAAGGTGAAGAGCCTTGTCCTCGATACTCTGTGGGCGAGTAACGACAAACTTCGCGGTCTCGGTTGGAAATCCGCGGTTTCCGCCGAGAACATGGTGCGAGAGATCGTGGAGGATGAATCCCCGCGGATCATCTGGATCACCGGAGCGGCTTCGGGGCTGGGGCGTGCCATCGCGCTCGAAAGCGCCCGCGCCGGCCGGCTTCTCGTCCTCATCGATCGCCAGGACGAGGGGCTTGCGATCACGACGCGCCAATGCCGATCGCTCGGAGCTGAGGTTCAAGACATCACCTGTGATTTGGGGAGCGATGACATCAAAGCTCTGACGGCGCGCCTGAATCAGTTGGAAGAGTGCCCCGATCAGGTTTTCCTTGTCGCCGGATTCGGCGCCCGGGGCCGCACAACCGAGATCAGTGAAGCGGCTCTGGTGGGAATGGTCCGGGTGAATCTAGAGGCGCGAGTGAGGCTCGCTCGCCTCGCGGCGATTCGGATGCTGAAGAGGGGGCGCGGACAGATTGTCATCGTCTCTTCATCCTCCGCCTTTCAGCCGCTTCCGATGATGGGGGTCTACGCCGCCACCAACGCCGCCCTATTGTCCTTTGGGGAGGCTCTGTCCGCTGAGCTCAAAAAATCGGGCGTCTCGGTCCTGACCGTTTGCCCCGGCGGCATGCGGACCTCCTTTCAGGAGCAGGCCGGCGTGAAGGTCCTGACAAATGATAAATTAGCCGACCCTCGATCGATTGCGCTCGCCATCTTGAAGGCGGCAAAGGCGCAAAAAAGAATTCTTGTCGTCGGCCCCCGCTCCCAATCGATGGCGCTGCTCTCCCGCCTTTTGCCGAGAAGTGTTCAGCTCGCGCTTTGGCACAGACTGATGGTGAATCTGCGATGACGGATCGGTGCCCCATCTGCAGCGGAAAAACCGAAACGGCTCCGGATTCCCCCTATCGCCGCTGCAGCCAATGTCGCCACGAGGTCCGCGAGCTCGATGAGCTCCAGAGCTACATGATCAACGATGGGCCTCACAACTCCGGCCATCTGGGCGCGCTCGAGCGGTTTCAGGCGAAGGTCACCCGATCAAACTCGATGGAAAAAAAGCTGCTCGTCGACTTTGGCGCCTGCTTCGGCAAGTTTCTGAAGTCTGTGGAATCGGACTTCGAATCGACTGCGGGCGTGGAGATCACGCCCGAATGCGTCCGGTTCGCAAAAGACAATTTCGGAGTTTCGCTGGTCCAAGACATCGAGAGCGTTCCGGGAATCGTCTCCACCCTCACCTTCTGGCATTCGCTCGAGCACCTGCCCGTAACCGCCATCGACAAGGTAGGGCGATGGCTCGCCCAACACTCCGGCCCCCTCACACGCGTGATCATCTCCGTGCCCAACGCGGACTCATTCCAATACGCCTGGTTTCGGTCCCACTATGCCTATTGGGATCCCGAAAACCACATCCACCAATTCTCAAAGAAGTCGCTCACGACCCTCGGCGAGAAGCTCGGCCTTGTCTCCGAACGCGTAGTTCCCTCTCCGCTTTATTCCACCTTTGGCATGATCCAGGGACTCTTGAATCTGGTGAATCCGGTTCACAACTATTTCTATCTGAGGATGAAACGTGGCCACAGTTTTTCCGAATCGGGCCGTATCACGCTTTTTTGGGACGCCTACAACGTGGCCCTCATTGGCCTCATCGCTCTTCCCGCCTTTCTGCTAGCCAGCCTAGACCGGCTCTTTCCCAAACGGGGCTCCGTGCTCACAATGGTTTTTAAGAAGAAGACCAACACAAGCCAAACACAGTTGAGTTGTGGTGGCGACGTTGGTCCATGACCTATACTAGTGGCATGAACCAATCGATCATTTCATTCCTGGGTATTGGCACGATGGGCCGTGTGATGGCCGAAAACTTGTTGAAGAGCGGCTACAGACTGCACGTTTGGAATCGGACGAAAACAAAATGTCTCGATTTGGCAAAGCTTGGTGCCACCATCGAAGACTCCCCGGCCGTGGCGGCCCAGAAGGGCGACATCATCCTCTATTCCCTATCAGGAACGAGTGCCATTGACTCGGTCATCTTCGGAGCCAACGGCGTGCTTCAGGGCATCGGCCCCGAAAAGATCGCGGTGGATCTGAGCACAACATCCCCGTTACTCAGCAAGAAACAATTCGAAGCGTTCAAAGCGAAAGGAGCCCGCTTTCTGGATGCTTCGGTGTTCGGCAGCGTTCCGGAGGCCAAGGCAAGAGGGCTCTGGATCGTGGTGGGTGGTGAAAAGGAAGTCTTCGAAAAAGCAGCTTCGGTCTTCGAAGAGCTCTGTGAATCCTGGCACTATATGGGGGGGCCGGGAAGCGGGGCTGCCACAGGCCTAGTGGGTAGCCTCATCTTTTCCGTGCAACTCCAGGCCCTTTCCGAAGGGTTGACCTTGGCCAAATCGGCGGGGCTCGACCTCGATCAGGTCATCAAGATCATGAGCCTGCCCGATTTCCGCTCTCCGATGTTTGAAGCGATGGCACCCGGCCCGCTCAAAAGAAATTTTGAGCCGGTATTTTCCTTGAAAAGTCTGAGGAAGGATATTGATTACGTCATGCAGCTCGCCGACGAGAGAGATCTCCCCCTGCCGGCGACGTCGTTGGTGCGAGAACTCATCAAGGGGGCGGTCCGCCAGGGGTGGGCTGAAGAAAATGTCTCCGCCCTCACAAAAACCATGGAGCTACTCGCCGCGACCAATTTCTCGACGGGGTTAAACGCCGCTCCTAGCGTCGATTTCACCGACCCGATACAATTGAATGACCCCCTTAAAGGATCGCCACCTGATTCCGCAAATTCAACCCTGGATAAATGAAGAGGAAGTCAGGCTCGTCTCCCAAGCGGTGCATTCTACCCTCGTCACCGAGGCGGAGTTCACAAGGAAGTTCGAGACCCAGATTGCGGGCCTGACCGGCGCCAAACACGCCATTGCTGTCTGTAACGGCACGGCCGCTCTGTATTGCGCGCTGAAGGCGCTGGGTATTGGCCCCGGCGACGAGGTGATCGTCCCCGATCTCACCTACGTTGCCACCGCAAATGCCGTGATCATGGCGGGAGCCGACCCAGTGTTCTGTGAAATTCGCAAAGACACCTTCTGTATCGACTTGGAATGGGCGGAGCGGCTCATCACGCACCGAACCAAGGTTGTCATTCCCGTGCATCTTTACGGCCAGAGTGCCGACATGGACCAGGTCTTGCGGTTTGCGAGGCATCACAACCTCAAGATCATCGAGGATGCGGCGCAAGCAGTTGGGGTCAGGTTCCAGGGGAAACATGTTGGGACCTTCGGCGAGCTCGGAATCATTTCATTCTACGGAAACAAAACCATCACCTGTGGCGAAGGCGGCGTCGTTCTCACGGAAGACGATGCACTCGCCACATCGGTGAGACGCTTGAAAAACCATGGCCGAGACAAAAGGGGAACGTTTGTCCATGAGCACATTGGCTTTAACTTCTCGATAACTGAGATGCAGGCGGCACTCGGCGTGGCCCAGATGGGGAAGCTCGGCAGAATCATCCAGAGAAAACGCGAGATTCACGACCGATACTTGGAGGAACTCGCCGGCTTCGGTCAGTTAGAACCTTGCCAGGTCGACCCGCGGTGTAGCCCGGTATTTTGGTTCACGTCCTGCCTCTGCCAAGAATCTGAGCAGCTAGCCGAATTCTTGCTTGAAAACCAGGTCCAGACTCGTCGATTCTTCCCGCCACTTCACCTCCAGCCCTGCTACGCCAACCATCCCGGCAAGAAGGAAAACACTTTTCCAGTAAGCGAGGAACTTTACCGGTGTGGCATCTCATTACCGTCCGCCTATCTTCTGACGGAGATCGAACAATCTCAGGTGATTGCGACGATCAAAAAATTCTTTCGATGAAACCCCTGCCACTCGAAGATTTTAAGGCCGTCGTCCGCAACACCCCACTTTTTTCCATCGATTTCCTACTCCTAGATCCCCATAATCGTGTACTCCTCGGGCGCCGGAAAAACGGTCCGGCGGCGGGGTGTCTCCTTCCACCCGGTGGAAGAATCTTTAAGAACGAACCCATGAAGGACGCCATTCGGAGAATTTCCCGATCGGAGCTCGGCTTTGAAATCACGCTAGCTGAACTCTCTTTTTTGGGTCTGGTTGAGGTAATGTACCCCGACAACGTTTTCGATGAGGCCGGTTTTGGAACTCACTACATCAGTGCCGGGTTTTCAGTCCCGTATGCTGAGAACTCCCCACCACTCACCGACCCTCAACACTCTGAATTTGTTTTCCTTTCAATCACTGACGCAATGAATCACCCAGAGGTTCACAACTTCTCAAAAGCCTTTCTGGCTGCATTGCATCGCGATACAAAGCCGAGCGCCGGCCTGTTAGAATATTAACTTGGGCCACCCTTCCTGGCTGGTCCCTTTCCACCTGAAATATTTCTCATATTGTTGGAGGGTTAGCCTCGATGTCTAGACATAGGAACGCACAGCTCCACAATCAATCACCCGCTAATATCTCCTTTTCGCCATCACAGGCTAGCTGGTCGATGTTGAACTTCGTGCAAAGACCCAATTCCTTTTTCTCCTTATCGTTTCTCTACAGTGCCTTGGCCCTCCTCGTTGGCGCTTTCACCTATTCGTACTTCGCGAAGGTCCCCGTCTCCGTCGCCGCCTCAGGTGTCCTTGCGACGAAAGATGATTCCATGACAACTTCTCAAGCTGAACTGCTGGTCACTGCCAGGGATGTCGCGAAGGTCGGCAATGGAATGAAGGTCATCCTCAAGATCCGCGCGTTTCCAACTAGTGAATTTGGCACGGTAGCCGGAAAGGTGACCGACGTTTCTCCCAATCCCGCGCCAAGTTCGGGTACTGAAGCCGGAACCTCATACAAAGTGAGCGTCCTTTTGACGGCTTCGAGTTTTTCCCAAAATGGGCGAGCCTACCCTTTTCAGCCTGGGATGGCGGTAGACGGCGTGATCATCGTCGAGCAGGAAAAGATTCTAAAGCTGGCTCTGCGAAAGATTTTCAATCTTAAAGATACAGTCTCTGGCAAATCATGAGAACTGAGCTCTCCGGTGACCTCGTCTCAAAAACAATTGCAACTTTGGGGCAGGATTCCCTTCTATCCATTGTTTCCAATCTCAAGGATCTGATCCTTGAGCACGGGATGATTCGGTTGGTTCACACCGGGGAACGTCTCTGCACCCACGACGACCCTCTCCCGGAACTCGTATTTCCCCTCTCCCAAAACCTTCGTTTGGTGCGAGAATCGAAGCTTCTTGGCTATCTCCAAAAGAAACGGGCGTTGTGTCTAGGTGAGATATTGCTTGGCGCACCGGCTCCCTACACCGCCGAGGCCGAATTCGAGACGATCGTATTGTCTCTCCCAGTTCTTCGCTTCAAAGAACATATCGCTCAGTTCCCCCAGGAACTCCACTATCTGAAACTCATGACCAAAAGTGAGGCGGCAAGAAACCTCAAACGGTTTCTGAACGAAAGAAATATTTCACCAAGAGAACAAATCCAGATTCTCCAGGCGGTGTCGTCCTCACCAACGGAGCTGAAAAGGGGCCAGCCACTATTATTGGACGGTTCCTGTCTGCATCTCATCGAAAGGGGAGAGGTAGCCATCGAAAGATTGCTACCATCGGGCCACACGGTGCCCCTAACCCTGGGGGCCGGCGCATGGCTGGGTGGGGAAGCCCTCGTTCCACCACACCACACCTCCTACGACGCGAAGGCTTCGCAAGACTGCGTGACTAGGGAGGTCTCACTCCCTAAGGCCATGCCGTTCTTGCATCGCCACAATCTGATTGAAGCGCTCTACGATGAACCTTGGATACCACACCTCGCCGCCGACCTTCGCTCTAAATCCCAAGAGAATCCCATCCCGCCCCAAGGAAGAGCCGGGGAAACCGCTTCGTTTTCGACGCGTGACCAAACCTTTCGAACGGGCCAGTCACCCCTCGAGGCGCTCATTGCCTCAGTCGAGAATCTCGGAATCCTCAGGGGTTTCACCGTCAGTTCCTCGAGCATCCTCTCCGAACTCTCTCGGCACCAGACGATCACACCCCTCAGAATCGCAGAAGCGATTGAACGGTTCGGCCTCATTGCGATGAATATCAAATGTTCTTTGGCTGACCTTCGCCTGCAGTCTCTTCCCGCCTTGGCGTTTGTGGAAGATCATTTCGCGGTCCTTCTCGAAATCCAGAAGGACTCCTTTGTCCTTCTGGATCCCAGGCAAGGACTGTGGATACAGACGGAATCGGAGTTCCGTAGCTCATGGAACGGCAGCCTTTTAGATATTCGCAGCTCTCCAATCGATGAGCTGCCTGAAGCTAGGGAAAAACTCATCGACAAACTACCTCGGCCCAATCGCAATGCTCTCTCGTCTCATCGACACGCTCGCTTTAACCTCCCGCTCTTTCAGGCCCTCGCGCAGCCCCTCAAGGAGATCTCTTCATTCTTCTGGAACGAAGTCGGGCTCATGATTCTCACATTCGTCATCGGCCTCATGATCCCCTGGCTTTCAAGTCAAATGGTCGACAGCGCCTTCGAGCTGCGAAGCCTCAACCCGGTGATCATCCTCTGCTCCGGCGTTCTTTTTTTTCAAGTGATGAGCGCTGTATTCTCTTCCATCAGTGGATTTCTCAGAGCCCATTCGACCATCCGCTTTGAAAACCGCGTCAATGCCCTTTTCTACCGCCAATCACTTCGGGCGCTGGCCAAGGGAGATCTGAAGGGGGCCCTGCGAGAGATGCAGATGCGGTTTGGCGAACTGTCGCACATCACATGTTTCCTATCCGATATCCGACCCGCCGTGATTTGCCATTTGCTGGCGTTAATCGTCTATTCCACGATTCTCCTTTATTACGATTGGAGATTAACGGGCATAGCTTTTCTCTCCTTTCCTATGTTGGTGGGAGTCAGCCTCCTTTATCGGCAGCGCTTCTACGATAATTACGATCGCTCCTTCGAACAGACGAAGCATCTTGCTGGAATCGCCAATGATCAGCTCAACGCGATTGCCATTATCAAGAGCTTCGGAGCCGAACACAGCTCACGAAAAAAGTGGGAGGAAGCTTTCATTACGGTCCTCAAGACCCAGAGAGCCATTAGTCTGGAAAGCGCAGCCGTTGGGGGCGCAGTTGGTTTCCTCAGCACCCTCATCCATGTCGGGATTCTGTATTTGAGCTACCAGTTGGCTGCATCTCGGGAAATTTCTCCAGGCACTCTGTTTGCCATTCAAGCCTATGTCGGCTGTGTTCTGGCCTCTATCAATGGTTTGGCGGGCTTGTTCAACCAGGTGGAACGTCTTCGCATCGCCCAGAGCAAAGTTGCTGAAGTCTTTGAGATTGCGCTGGAGGAATCCCCGCGCAAAGCCCGCGCCTCTGTCAGTGTCAATCTGAGAGGAAAGATCCGCTTGGAGCGCCTGGGGTTTCAATATGCTGAGGATCTCCCTTGGACTTTGATCGATATAGACCTGACCATTTACCCCAGTCAGAGAGTGGCCATCGTCGGAAGAAGTGGCTGTGGAAAAACCACTCTCGCGAAAATCCTTTCCGGCCTCCTCTCCCCCACAACCGGCCGGATTTACTACGATGATTTTCAGTCCGACAACCTGAGCCGATCCTGCCTGCGCAAGCAGGTGGGCATCATTCTTCAAAACAGCGAACTATTTGGCGGGAGTCTCCGAGACAACATAGCGCTTGGGGACGACGCTCCGGATGAGCGAAGGATATCGAAAGCCGCCTTTCTCGCCGGTGCCGAATCGTTCATTAGGGATATGCCCGGTGGATACGACTATTCGCTAGCCGAGGCGGGGATCGGACTCTCTGGCGGTCAGAAACAGCGTATTGCCATCGCCAGGGCCCTCTACCTTGATCCAAAGATTCTGATTCTAGACGAGGCTACCTCTGCCCTGGACGCCGAATCCGAGTCCCTAGTGCAAGAGCGAATGCGAGAGCTCACAGATGGAAGAACCTCGATTATCATTGCGCACCGACTCTCCACCATTCGAACGGCAGACCGAATCATCGTGATGAATGACGGAAGAATTGTCGAGGACGGGACTCACCAATCGCTCATCTCGAGCCACGGCCTCTATTCCGAACTCTTCCGGGAACAGGTACTCGCCCCCAATGAAATCGGGATGGCCGCATGAGCAGCCTCAATTCAGCTCTCGAAGGGATCGCTGAGTTAACCAACCGATCTCTTCTTTCCTTTTTCTCAGGCTCGGAACTATCGGAGGTTCTCGGACGCTCACGAGTCATTACCTGCAGGAGCGGTTCCCGAATCAATGAAGGTGTCCCCGACACCCTGAGTATTGTCCTCCAGGGAACGGCAGCGCTCTTTGCCCCAGAGGCTCCTTCAAAGCGGATCACCCAAGTCATTCCCGGGCGCTCTATTGAGCTCGCCGCTCTCTTTTCCGGGAGAATGGCATGGGCCTATATCTGGATCGCCGAAACGGAAATGGAGATCCTGCAAATCCCTTGGGCTCTGTGTTCAAGTATTTTCGCCCGGGACCCAAGTCGCGTGAGCTACCTCGACCGCATGGCTTGCCACCGAGAGATCCAGCAATTTAAGAATGGGCTCACACTGTGCGGAATCAGGGAATCGCAACTCTTTGCCACGGTCAATCTTTTGACCGAGTATGAGCCCAACGGCCGCCCATTGGAGACCGGGCATCTCTACCTCGTCAAGACCGGAGACCTCATCGTCACTGTCACTCTCGGGAGAGAACGCACCGCAAGTTCTCATTATTCCTCTGGGGACTTCTTCTTTCTAGACCCCATGCTCAACTATCGCTTCGATTGGCGCTCCACCCCCTCAGTCTGGAAACTGGATGTCACCCAATGGAAAGAGCGAGTTGATGGCGATCGGGTTGAGGCGCTAGTCCAACTTGGCAACTTTGGAAGGGCTCAGCGGGACGCCTACTTAAGGGCCATCGAAGCAAGGGACCAAGATCCGGAGCAGAGGGAGATCGTCCCCGATGAGGAGGAGGACGATCTCGATGTGACCGATTTTCATATCTCCGCCGATGAATTGCGCGCCGTTCATCTGAAAAAGATCCGCTGCGTCCTCCAGCACGATGAGATGGACTGTGGCGCAGCTTGCCTGTCGAGCATCGCGCGCTTTTACGGAAAGAGAATCAGCGTTGCGGAATTTCGCAGCCGTCTCGATGTCACGAAAGACGGCACGTCATTGCTAGCCATCAAGACCGGTGCCTCACAAGTTGGCCTGGAATCGATCGGAGTCGAGGCGGGCACACAAGACTTGGTCGATTTGCGGGTCCCACTGATTGCAATGATGCAATACCATTTTGTCGTTGTCTATCGAATCACCGAGAAATGGGTCGATCTCGCCGACCCCGCCGTCGGTCTCGTTCGCTATGAACGAGACCGATTCGAGAGGGACTTTTCTCGCTATTGTCTTCTCTTTCGCACTACAGCGAAATTCCACAGCCACCCCGAATCGCACTCGAGCTACTGGAAATATCTGCAGGTATTTCGAGGTGAACTCTCCGGTGTGATGCACACATTGGCTAGCTCACTTTTGATTTTCCTCATGGGACTGCTTCTCCCGTTTCTGGCCCAAATTGGCGTTGATTCAATCGTTCTCGGGGGCTCTACGCAGTACCTCAAGGTCTATTTATTCCTGTTACTAGCGAGCCAAGGGCTGAGCTCCCTATTGATGTGGGTTCGGTTGTCTGTCGTGGGTCACCTTATGGCGACTCTAGACGCTAAGCTCTTCCATTCGTTCTTGCGCCACCTCTATTCTCTACCACTTAAATACTTTTCTGTTCGGAGGGTGGGAGACTTTCTAGCCCGTTTCGGTGAATTGAATCGTATTCAGGAGTTTCTAACGGCTCAACCGATTTCATTGCTCTTGAATCTCCTCTCCGTAGTGATTTACTCGTGCGTGCTGGGCCTCTACAGCCCAAGAATTCTCCTTCTTTCCTGGGCTTTCATGCCCATCATGGGCGCCATTTTATTTTTCTCCACTCCACGCCTAACGCGAATCATGAATGAGATGTTTCAACGATCCGTGAAAGCAGCTAGCATCGTATTCGAACACTTCAATCACCTCGAAACCCTGCGCGCCCTCAACGCCTTCATTCCCTCACGATGGCGCTTTCAGTCTATCGTGATGGAGAATCAGCAGTACGCGCTCAAGTATGCCACATTCTCAGCCCTGCTCGGTCTTCTTTCCTCGTTGCTCCATGGCCTTTCGTCACTCGTGACCTTCGTGGTGGCCATCGATCTTTTCATCAAGGGAGAACTCACTCTAGGGCAAGTGCTCGCCGTAAACGCGCTTGCGGGCCAGGTCTCCGGGCCGGCTTTTGCCCTAGTCGCCCAATGGCAGGGCCTGCAACAGGCCACCCTGTCGTTGGCTCGAGTGGACGATGTCATGACCGCCCCTGCCGAACGAGGTTCTGCGCAGGATCATTCCAATAATGTTGAGTTGAAGGGCGGGATTTCATTTAAAGACGTTCAGTTTCGCTACGGAAGTGAGCTTTCACCGCTCGTCCTCGACAACATTAACCTTGAGATCAAGCCGGGAGAGACCGTGGCTGTAGTGGGAAAGAGTGGCTCCGGCAAAACCACTTTGGGATTCATGCTGAACCTCCTCTACTCCCCAACAGGCGGGCAGATCTATTACGATGGGATACCCTACAGTGAAATTCCGTTGGCCCAGATTCGAAAGCAGGTAGCCACGGTGATGCAGGATGGCCGACTCTTCACCGACTCGCTCATGGAGAATATCGCATTCGGGGACAATCACCCCGATTTCCATCGGGTTCTCACTGCCGCCAAGGCCGCCGATTCCCACGAGTTCATTTCCGAGCTCAAGGATGGCTACTTAACGAAGCTTGGGGCAGGCGGACGGAGTGTCTCGGGAGGTCAGGCACAACGGATCGCGATCGCGCGGGCCCTTTACCGCCAACCCAAGATATTGGTCTTAGATGAAGCCACATCGGCGCTCGACGCCATTTCCGAGGGGAATGTCACTCGGAATGCTTTGGAAAATGGCGGCGGGCGAACGACGATCATCATCGCTCATCGGCTCAACACCGTCATCAACGCCGACAGAATTATCGTCCTGGACCGCGGACGAATTGCTGAAATCGGGACACACCACGAGCTCATCGAGAAACAGGGACCCTACTTCGAACTCCTTCGCCTGCAGATGGGGATGACTTAAGTCCGAACGTCCTGAGAATCTCAGCTCTCACCTCGAGAATCCGATTCATGAGCCTATCAAGATTCTGCTCGGCATAAAGGCTTCGTAATCTGTCCGCAAAAAATTCAAACGGCTCGATGTCAGTGGACTTCGGGGTCATCCCACTGAAAAGATAAAGGTCAATGTTTCGATCCGGTTCCAAGGGAAAACTCGGCCCTCGATTCACCTTAGTGAAGGCGAGGCCCTGGGTGAGGGTCTCTTTCGATTCATAGAACAATGAGCAAAGATAGCGGAGGTTCTTGTGGACCACAGCCCTATGTTCTTCTGGCAACCCGCTATGCGCATCAATCTGTCCTTCCAAAATCCGAACGATCTCTTCATTGGAGTTGGCCCAGAAATCGGGACCACAAAAATGGTCGTTCCATAGACGAGCCAGCTCATCGGCAAACGCCTTTTCCATAGGCATCCAGTCCAGCACGCCGGAGGTGCGGTAAAACTCCAAAAGACTGCGGAAGTAAAAGCAGAAATATTTCACGGCCCGAGCCGTGTGGATCACGTCGACACCCAGTATTCGGCCGTCAGCGGGAAAAACTATCGTGTCTCCACAACCCTGATCGATCGCCGCGAGCGATCGGGCCCCTACGATGACCGCTTCAAGATCCAAAAATCGGCCGTCAGAGGTGTGATTGTTGTGCGTGGCAAGCCAGAAGACGCCAGCCGTCCGAAATCGAGTGAGATTGAGGATGATCTGATCGCTAGCCCTGCGAAATACCTCTATGAATCGTGCTGGCTCCCGCGCCGGAAGGTTCTCTCCATTTTCGAGCCCCTCCGCAATGGCATCTGACACCGCAGCTACGAATTGAGAAAGATTATTTAGAGGTTGATCGCCGCGACCCGCGACAAAGGCGTTCATGGCCCACAAGATGTTCGGGAAGCGAATGAACGAACGACTTGCATCTTTAAGGGAAATGGCCTGGAACCGACGATCGATCTCGCGGACCTGGAACTGGGAACCACGGAATTCCAGAGAAGTAAATTTCGCCAGATCAGGGGTGATCGGCTTCAGTAAGAGCCCCGTGCAAGGCACGATACTTTGTTGGAGTCCTTGGGCCTCAAAATAGGCCGAAACCAGAAACTCCTGAATGGCCGCCGATGGCAAGAGATGGCCGCTGTTGTGCCATCGATCCCCATCGTGCCAATTGGCAGCCAGGGTCGTGCGTCCCACTCCCTTGAGATACAGCCCTTTGTAAAGGCCCGAGCGCCCGGCCCCCAGTTGCCGACCACAGCCCGCGCCGGTGTTCAAATGCAGATCGGACCAGAGCAGGTCTTCATTGTTTTTAACTTGGGAAGAGTCGCTGAAGGTCCCTATCGCCGACAGATCGGTTGTGACAGAATAGCGCTTGTGTTCCGGAAAGAGGCTGACAAAGTTGTCGGCCTTGAGCGGAACGGGAACCATCCAGGGCAACGACCACGGTTCTAGCGAGTCTCGCACTAACGCTCCTAGTTGATGAAGTAGAGATCGTAAGGCTCATCGGGCAGTGAAAGGAATGGGACATCTTTGAAGAGGTAGTAGAGGAGAGCCACGTCTTTGTATTGTCTTGCCTTGTGAACAAGCCCCTTGGCTTGCGGCGGAGTAGCCATGAAATCGTGCCGAGAGACAAACTGTCGATAAAAGAAATCAAAGCTATCCGTCACACGGACGTCTTTCTCAATGGAATGGACGTCTTGTTTCCATGCTCCAAGATTAACGAACCGAAAATCAATCTCCGGCATCCCCTGGGCGGTCCAGGAGGGAGTGGGTAATAGCGGAAGCGCCTGTCTCTTTCCCAGCATGATTTCAGACCACAGAGCCTCTTGAACCACAGCGGCCATTTCCTTGTGGCGCGTGGTTAGATACTCGCAGGGGGCGTGTGAAATCTTGTCGGGTTTGATTTTCCCTTGAGAGAGGTAGCTCAGCCACTGCCGGGTGTAAAAACGAAGTTGGTCCGAAATCTCAAGCTCGTGGTGGGCCCAATGAAGGAGAGCAGGGCTTCGGTCCATGTCGCCCTTCCCGAATCCTTCGAATTCCCCAGTGCAATTGAGATGGAGATACTTCCAGAAGAACCCCTTATCTTGCACGGTGAAGTCGGGATTGAATTTTCGAAATTCGCCAAGGTAATGCTTCCGATAATTTGTGAAGAGTGGAGAGATGATGCTCCCTACATCGACGAAGGTGTTCAGATCTCTCTCGCTCAGAAGCCAATAGTCCTGTCCGAGCCGGGCCACAGCCTCCGATAGGATGTGGATGAAGACAAAGTCCTCAAAGTTGTCCGACGTGATTTCCGCCCGACCCATCCCGCAGGGAAAGTTCTGTTCAACAACCCGGTAGGTCCAGTTGTGGAGCCAGTCGTGAACGAGGGAAAGGAGCTCGTACACGAGATGCTCCCCCTCATTGAGATCCCTGGAATCCACAAACGGGTTTGCGAACCAAGTTTCCAGGACCGAGTTTTGGGAATAGTAACAGGCGCTATTAAGGGGATTGTATCCACTGACTGCGCCTTCAAAAAAGCCGTAGTACAGCCAGTTCGCGTCGACCCCCAGTTTCTTGATCTGAAAATGGGGATCAAGCAGCGCATGCTGAAGAAGCGGGTACCCGAGAAACGAGCTCTTCGGAAATTGATTCTCCCGGAGAATTCTCTCAAGAGTTACAATGCGCTGGTTAGCGTCAGTTTCAAGCCCGCACTTTTCCACCGGCAATCCCTTGCTCTTCTGTTTTAGAAGCAACTGCTAGAGTTTTCCTGGATTCCACCCGTTCTTTTTGGCGCCCGGGGGATTCGACAGCGTCGCACTCGGACACGCGGGCATCGATACGTTTGGACATGGAGGCATCGAAACATTCGGGCATGGCGGCATCGTTACGTTCGGACACGGAGGCATCGAAACATTCGGGCACGGTGGCATCGACAAGTCGGGATACGGAGGCATCGGATCCATTGATGCGCTCGGGCACAGGGGAATCCCAACATTGGGACAGAATGCAGACGGATCGTATCCGCCCTTCAGGCCCTTCAGATCCTTTTTGGTCAGTTTCTTCGCGCCGTCGTTCTTGTTCTTTTTGGACACTGGGCCTCCTAAATGGGTTGCAAACGTCGTATCGGACTAAAGCGAGGCAATCTTAAGTGCCGCGGCTCGCAATTTTCTGTAGCCCCTCCTGACAGTAATAAAAAATGGCGACTACGAACCTCTCGACCGGAGCGTTTCGCATGGGTATGCCGCCGCGGTGAAGCAGGAAGCTGTTGAAAATTGCAATTCGTCCGGGTTTGGGCGAGACGCTGCAGGCCGCGTCTCCACTCTCATCAAAAAAGAGAGTTTCCCCGCCCCAAGAGGGTTCCCAGGTTGCATTGGCGTAATACAGGACGGACAGGCAGTTCTGGCAGCAAGTGTTGTCATGGTGCAGCGAAGCCACGTCGTCGAACCGGGTGCGGGCTAGATAACCGGCGAAATACTCATGCCCAGCGTTTTTCATTCCAAACTGTTTGGCGTGTTGATCGATTAGCCGTCCCAGCGGTCCGACGAAGGGAAGCGACTGGGCGCGTTCATTGGAAAGCATAGAGGCCAGCGGATCGTTGGGGTGTTCCCCACGATCAAATTGACTCTCCGCAAAGAGCGCAGCCACAGTGCCAACCTCCCGGCTGGTCACTACATTATCAAAAACCGAGACCCCGCCCCTTCCAACAGCAGTACACCGGGTGGGTTTCAGGATGGTCCGAGCATGTCGCGACATGTAATTGAACCTGTGGAGAGGAAAAAGTTCTCTTTCATTATAACACCGGCAATTTTGAAATTAGTTATGATGGGTTGGTGCGGCTCTTCTTGAGTTCAGTCGGTGTAGGAAGCGATCAAAACCAACTGCCTTCATTTCTTGGAAACACCAGAAACACACTAGTGATCAACAACGCGATGGATCTCCTTTCCCCACAATCGCGTTTTCAATTTTGCACGGACGGTCAATCCTACTTAGAGGCAATCGGTCTCAAAGTGACCGAACTCGATCTCAGAAAATACTTTCGCAACCCATCAGATCTGAAGAAAACACTGGCGAGTGCAAACCTCATCTGGGTGCGCGGAGGAAATGTATTTGTTCTGAGAAGAGCGATGAAACAAAGCGGCTTCGATCAACTCCTCGCTCCTCTCCTGAATGAACCCAATTGGGCATACGGCGGAGACAGCGCCGGCGCATTGGTATTGGGCCCATCGCTGCGAGGGATTGAGTCCATCGAGGACCCCGTCACCGTGCCCCCGGAATACGACCCAGAGGTGATCTGGGACGGATTGGGGCTTCTCCCTTACTCAGTGCTTCCACACTTCCAATCCAACCACCCAGCCTCTGCCGACGTCGGTCGCCTGGCCCGGCATTTCGAGGAAAGCCACCGTCCCTATCAAACCCTCCGCGACGGCGAGGTCCTCATCGTGGACAAAAAGGCGCCCCCCTCCTACTAAGCAGGTCATAAGTAAGCCATTTTGCATTCCGCCGGGCCGTGCTAGCTTGAGCCGCTTGTTGGAGGTGCCCCGTGAGCTTTTTGACTGTGGCCTTGGCGTTCATTCTTGCCTACGGCGCCGTCCCTGAAACCGCGAAAAAGAGGCCCACGGTTATTGTGGAGACCGTTCGCACGACTACCCTTTCCGATGTTCTGACCTACCCGGCCCGGATAGTGCCGAAGATCAACGCTGTTGTGCTTTCGGAGTCCGAAGGGGTCATTCAGCGGATTCTGGCGCCGCTGGGCACACGGGTGGAAGAAGGTCAGCGGCTTCTGATGATGAAGAATACCGATCCCGTTTACACCTACGCGGCGGTTCCCTTGACCGCTCCCGTGACCGGTGTGGTGAGCGCGGTGGATGTGACCGTGGGGAGTCGCGTGGCGCGGAGCCAGCGACTCATGCAGATCACCGATCCCTCTCAGATTCGAATCACCGTGGAGGTGGCCGTTTCCGATCTCCAGACTCTGCGTTCGGGCCTTCTCGGCGAGCTCACCCTTCCGGGTTCAGAAGTCCGTTACCCCGTGCAGGTGGCTGGTGTAAGCCCCTATGTCGATGCCGCGACGGGGACAGCCACGGCGGAGCTCAAACAGGTGGGGGCCAAGTCGCAACTCCCTCCCGGTGTCGTTGGAAAGGTCACGCTGAAAGCGCGGGCCCGGAATGGAATCCAGGTTCCGGAGTACGCCGTCTCGTACCGGGGGCGAGAGCCTTTTGTTCGCGTCGTCGTCGACAACACGGCCAAATTTGTGCCGGTGACCCTAGGCACTACCCACTTAGGAATGGTGGAGGTCTTAAAAGGGCTCGATTCGAATACGACCCTCGTGATGCGTTCGAGCGGCTACGTCGCCGACGGCGAGGAGATTCAGATCGAAACAAAGAAGGCGGATGGTCAGAGTGGGTAAGCTCTACTCCAACCCCGCGCGCGTCTATCTCGTCTTAGGATTCATCGCGCTCATCGGGATCTATTCGGGGCTGACCCTTCCGGTTTCGCTCTTCCCGAATAGCAGCAAGCCCGAGGTCTACGTGCCGATGAGTTACGGCGGCTCCACCGCCGAGGAGTTTCTGCACACCTATGGGGCAGATCTTGAACAGCAGCTCAAGAGCCTCTCGGGCGACAATATCGAGGTGGAACGGGTCACCGCCAACTATCGTCCGAAGAGCGTCGACTTTAAGGTTCTCTTCAAGTGGGGGGTCAATCCGAATGCCGCCCAGAAAGAGGTGGAGAGGGCAGTCAATGCGTTTGCTTCGCGCCTCCCGCAGGAGTCGCGAGACTCGGTTCATGTCTGGCTGAACAATGAAAACTCAGGCTTCTTCGCCATGAGCTTTTACAGCGAGACGCGCGATCTCAATGAGCTCTA
>JACPWY010000058.1 GCA_016196825.1 Deltaproteobacteria bacterium
GTCAATCCCTGGGAGGCGCTCAATCGGATCTTCACTGAGGTGCCCACCGCCTCCACTGCCGATGACTACGATCGCATAGCCTCGTACCTGCTCGCCCCCCGTGCAACCTGATTCGGGACGTAGTTTATGAAGCGCTCACAAACAATTGGAGATTGAATTTAGGAAGACCCACCCACTGCAGGGTGTCCTAACGCCTGTCCTGCCATAGAACACTCGGTGTCCCATGAGTTTCAAAAACCCTGTTCTGATGGAGAACACCCCTAAGAATGGAAATAGCTGATTTCACGGCGTCGCCGCCAAGCCGCAAGTTCGGTCGACTCCGTTTTTCGCCGCTGACCCCTCCCCCCCCACGATGTGTGTGTGCAGGGGTCAGCGCCAAAAATACTCATCTCCATAAACAGCGGCTTGGCGGCGACGCCTTGGGACTGAGTCATTAACTGGGGGTGTACTTCTGAGTTTTAGATTTCGGAAGGGGAAAAACGGGAAGGTGAAATCAAAAGGAACTCAATACCTCTTGAAGAAATTCCCCAACGTGGGGCCATTCATCGTCACCAAGCAAAATAACTTCTCCCTTGGGGTCCTTCCGGTAATCGTGCTTGTGGTGACGTTTGTGGTGGGGAGCTCCGGCCTCTCTCTCATCTCCGTGCGGACCGCAGTATCTAATAATTTCGCTCTGACCAGGATAGTTGGCGCTGTAGGTATAAGTGTACGTCCGGGCACGGCGGCGATTACGATTGATGGAATCGATTTCAATATCCTTTTCCAAATCAACCCGAATTCTTGTGCCTCGGTACGTGTGAAAGAAAATTCCGAAACAGGTTAGGTTGTAGAAATTATCCTCGTCCGTGTCATGGTCATAGGTTCGGACCGTCTCCATGTATTTTTCATAAAAACGGAGAGTCTTCTCATGAACGCTCAGATAGTTTTCAAGCGAATTCCAACCGTGCTTTGGCATTACTTCTTTTTGAAAAATGTGATTTTGCGAAGAAAACGTACGGCCAGGCGGTAGTCCTCGTTGATCTCAGACGACGACTCATGCCGATCGAGCATCTCGTTTGCGGTCAATCCTACCCGTTTTTCAAGGGCCGAAAGCTCTTTGGTGTAATGAGCAAGGGCATCCTCCTTTGAGGAAAAGCGTGGTTTCAAAGCAAGGTATTCTCTATAGAGACGACCATCTGCTTCGTCTTCTTTTGGGGGGGCTGGCTTTTCTAGTCCGTCCATGGATACTCCTACGACCTTGAATCTACCACAACGTGAAAAAACTCGTAAATCGAAATGTCCTTGATTATTAAATGGTTACAACAAAATTTATGGCCGATTTTCGGTCTCAGGGTCTGGCCTTCAGCCACTTAGCCAGAAGAGCAGACCCAGGTGGACCGCATACCCCTTAAGGGTGATGGCGATCCGTCTCGCCAGCCTAACGAGTAGGGGCAGGCTCCCGAGAAGACTGAACAGGATTTTTCGACGAGTAAGCTTTCTTCTCGGCCACCTCAGCTGCACGCGAACTGCGACGCTGATTATGTTGTGTTTCATAGACACCTCCGCATCGAGACGGGGGCTGTGTAAACACCCATTCTAGCCATGCGGTTTGGTCCATGCCGTTTGAAAATGAGCTACGACGTTGAATCCGGGTGGTCCATTCGCAGGCTCCTGAGTCTGCTCCTTACTGATGGGGTAAGCCGTTCGTATTTGTTAGGACCCTCTCCCTTTTTTTTACGCCCCCGGATGGAACAGGGACATTGGGTGCGCCAATGCAAAGACTCGTGCCAACAGGAAATTGGCACTCCCTTTTGCCGGTGGCGCGATGAGGAGTCTATTCCATCCGATCGCTTGGCCCGTCGTTCCGGTGTCCCTTCTCTTTGTGAAAGGGACACCCGGAATGACCTGGGGGCCCATTAAAAAGGAGAGAGTCGTGAACAAAAGAACATTCGTTGAACCCAAGGTGTACAAGAGCAAAGATCAGGAGTTCCTGGAAATCGTCCTTCCAGGGGATCTCATCGTTCGTAAGCACATCAATTATTTCAAGGCCATCATGGGAGTCCCGTTTACGCCTCGGCCTAAGAAGGCGGGTGCATTGCCCGCTGAGCCGATCGCTCAAGCGGTTGCATGATTGAAACCTTTCAGGCCCCGGGCCGGTCGGTCCGGGGTTTGATTGCGGAAGGAAAGGGAACGGTTCCGGCTGGTGGGGGTGGGGCCGAAACATTTTTTTTGGGGGAGGCGATATTATAAGTCTTAACCGGGTACGAAATCTTATAGCTGCTTGAGTATCTCGATGATTCTTTTGCTGCGCACTGAACGACTGCGTTCATCTCCTATGTGCGCATTAATGGCCTCATAAAAATTCGGATCAGATGCGAGTTTCTTGCAAGTGGCCTTAAGAAAATTTTTTACGCCTCCGGGAGCTGACTTGAGTTTATCCTGTGCCAATTGGCAACCATCGAGCACAAAAACGATGTCTTCAATATCAGAGCTGGTTCTGAGATCGCCTTTTCCCCGGTCCTGATAGGCCTCAAACTTCGACGCGACGAAATAGGGAAGCGTAAAAATTGAGATTTGAGTCTTGTTCGGGAGTGTCACTTTCTCCGAAGTGGCAATTCCCTCCGGATACCAGGAATTCTTAAACCCCAATACCTTCCCGTCAGAGGGGATAATATCAACGGTCACTCCCGAATAGGTCCAGCGACAGATTGGGCCCTTTCCCACTTGGTTTTTGAACCCTAGCTTCCTAATTTCATTCTCAAGCTCGTAATATTCAGAGCGAGAAGAAATCTCCACCGTGCAATCAACGTCGTCCGTAGGCCTTGGGGTCGCAACGGCAACGTCATCGACATACAGAGCCACCGTTGCGCCCCCAACAAAGACGACTTGCCTTTTCAATCCCTTGAGGCCGTCTGCCACAATTTCGAGCATGTGAATGGCTAGAGACTTTTCCATTATTCCCTAAATCGTTTGCTGAGTTCCTCAACGGCGATTTTTCTTTCACGGACACGACCGACTCTAATGGCATCCACTAAAGCCAGCATTTCATAAAGCTTTGGGGCCTTTTTGAAATCCACAGTCGCTACAGAGGGGTACAGAGGCTCTATCTCCTGCCCTCTCATTGCTCCGTTCGGGCTTGGCCAAACATAAGAGTCCCCGGGATCGGACACAATCTTCTTTGAAAGCGGAGAGGCCGAATGCGAGGTTGGTATACCCCTGCATAGAGGCCCAGGTTTTGCCGGGAAAACGTACTTCAGTCCATATTGAATGAATTCGAGAAGGGCCGCTTTTTGAGGCATCCGCTTCTCCTCATCGAGAAGACCCACTCCCGCGCACCTATCAAGCGCATGACACACTTCGGCGCGGCTTATTCCCAACTCATCTGCGACTTCGCTCTGTTTCCATGGCAGCTTAGCCATCGCGACTATCTTGAGTAGTACCAGGATGTCTTGTGGTTTTATTCCCATACCAGAAGCCTAACAGAGTAATTTTCAATTTGCAAATCATAAATTGAAAATATTTCAGGCGCCTTCTGCCGAGCCTATTTGACAGGGCGAAGTCAGACCTCCTAAAAACCTTACACCCTATGGATGGAGCAACTTCGCAGGAACAACAAAATAGGCCGTGGACGGCTGCACTCGTTCTTCATTCCATAATTGAGTTGAAACGCGCCGAGCAACCCATTGGTCTTAGGTCGCAGGGTGAATGGGATGTTACTGAGAGTATTGTGGAAGCCAAAGTCTCCAAAGACCCAGCAAAAGACTTACAACCCACCAGACAGAAATAGGATCGTTGCGGAATCAAAGTCCGGCGACGCCAATGCCTCTCCACCCAAGAATACCCTTCGCAAATCTGTGACCGAATGGGCAACCTCAAGGCTTTATGACTCTCACCCACTCCACCAGAGAAAAGTCCTGATCATAGGTCGCGATTTCGACAATTCCATTGCCTTGCATTACTCCGAGATGGACTGCATCTCTAACCGATAGATTATCGTAGGTCTGCAGAAGAGTTTTGGCTCGCCTCAGATCGTTTTGATCAACCGGAAAAATGGGAATCCCCAGAGAATAGATGCTCTCAATTATCTTAAAAGCAATATCCCTGTACCCTATAGACAAATAACGGTGCAGTATCTCTTGAAGCACTTCAGAATTTGTACAGAATTTCTCACGAGAAGACTTCTTCAAGATTGCTCTCAAGAGATTCTCACAGGGTTCCTTTTGAGGACTCGTCTTACCCGCGGCGTACATGAAGATATTGGCATCCAAAAAGGTCACTTGTATCGGCCCTTAAAGGACTGCTGGACCATCACTCGAATATCAGCCACCGGCGCCTGGAGACTAAACAGCATCTCAAGCGCTTCCTTCGGAGAACGATTCCCACGTATGGATTCAAGGGCCTTTTCGGAAAGAAGCCTGCGCGCCCATTCAGCGGTGGAAAGTCCGGCCTGGCGAGCAGCCACCTTAAACAGATCCTCATCCGATGCGCTCACTGGAATCTGAAGCCTTCTACTCATACTCATGAGTATGAGTATACCTGAGCAATTGAGGAAAATCACCTATTTTCCGACTGCAAAGCCTGTGACGCTGGCACCTCCGCGCCGTGGCAATCAGCATAGCAGGCCACACTCTAGTCCTCCGCTAACTATGGTGGGAAAACACTAAGACCAGTCTCGCGGTGAGTTGTGCCGTTGATTGTCGCCATAGGAAAAACTGCACTGCTGGGCCTATTTTACAAACGTGATGCAAGTCGGCGCGGCTTCATCCCGGTTCTGGTGGCCTTTGGACTCGTCTCCATTCTGGCGTTTATGAGTCTGTCTGTTTCGATGTCCGGTGGCCTCCTTCGAAATAAGCGGCGCGACTCGGTCAATCGAATGGAGGCTTTTTACACGACGGAGCTGATTGCATGGCATACATGGTCTCGGTTGACTGACGGCCTTCCACCCCCGGGAATTGATTCAAAAACGTTCGTTGATAATAATCCCTACCGAACCATTGCCGAAACCTTGCCACCAGACGACTACAGCTCAGCGCCGGGAATTCCACTCAATGTTGCCGTGTCCCTTCAATCTGCGCCGACGCAAGGTCTCATTCGACGGTCCGTGACCGAGCTGTACCCTGCCTCGCCCAGTAGCGTCCAATACTGTGGAAAGACTCGTTTTGTTTCAGCCAAAATATATCGAACCTGCCTTTTTGCGAAGGTGGTGAAGCCGCCAAAAAAATCAACTCTTTCCGCCGGCGTCATCCACACTTGCGCTATTCGATCGGGTAGAGTGCAATGTTGGGGCAATAACGACGCTGGCCAGCTCGGATACTCAACGACTCCATCAATTCTGTCACGCTGTCCGAGATGGTCCGGTAATTTGCTCTCGGGAGTCACCTCGGTAATGGCGGGTGCCGTCACCACCTACGTGATGGTCAACGGCATCTTAAAAGGATGGGGCCGAGCGGAAACGGGACTACTCGGTCCGGGAAGCACATCAGCCCAAGAACTCAACGCCGTCACGATCCCAATCTCAGGCAATGCGTGGGTAGAATCGGGAGATGTGCATGCATGCGCCGTGGTGGATGAGGGGGTTCAATGCTGGGGAGCCAACAACTACGGCCAGCTTGGAAACACACCTTACGATGATGTTCACCCCCAGCCGCTGCTTGCCGCCTCCTTGCGTTCGGGGTCAGGAGTCAGCGATTTGCTCATCGGGAGCCACAGCTGCGCAGCAGTACGGGGGGCGCTTCTGTGTTGGGGCGCTCCGAACGATCCTTTGCCGGTAGTTGTTGAAGGGGAAAACGCCCAGATTGTCACTGTCGTAAACAGATATGATATGGCTCGGTTTTGTGTTTTGAACCCGGAGGGAATTGTAAAGTGTGGGGTTGGCTCCACACTCCTACCCGTGTCGCTACCCGCTCCGGCGATAGACGTCGGCTTGGGCGCCGACTTTGCCTGTGCCGTACTCGAAAATGGCCAGGTTTGGTGTTGGGGAAAGAATCACCGCGGCTTTCTCGGGAACGGATCGGTAGACTATAGCGAATCGCCCACCCTGACGGTGGGGATGACATCAGGAGCAACCGAGATCGCCGTCGGGGTCGACCATGCGTGTGCGTTAAAGAATAGTGAAGTTTGGTGTTGGGGAATGAATAGTTCGGGGCAACTCGGCGATCATTCAGGTCCGGACATTCAAACTGATGAGTTTAGCACCGTTCCCGTTAAAGTTGGGCCCTGGGAAGAATAACGTGCTCGGGCTAGTTCTTGGCCAACCGCCCTGCCCTTCCTTCTGCGTAATTTCGTCTGCTCTTTCATATATTTCGACCGCACCTTGATCCCGTTTTTCGCTTCCTGTTACAAGGAACACATGACGATGAAAAAGTGGCACCTTCAGCTATGCCTGTTAGCGGTGAGCCGCTTGGTTTTCGCTGACATTGTCCTTGTGAACCATGGGGCTAAACAGTTTGCTGTGCTCTTTATTGACAGTGATAAACAGGTTCATGTTAGGCACTGCGATTCACTCCCAAAAACGACGTCTTTGAAACGCGAGTGCCGTCGGATCGAAGATGACGGCCTCATTCCTTACGAACGTTTCTATGACGGTTTGGTTTCCGATCTCAAATTAGCGAATGAGGACCGTTCTCACGATTCACTGGAAACGATTTCCATCGAAACAGAAAAACTTTCGCGCCAGCTATTGGATGACGAGATCTTGGACGAATCCAAACTCAAAACTCAGCTTGCGGAAAAGCATCACATGCAATCGATCTTGCTGAATCTCAAGTTGCTGTGGAACGCCCTTGGGGATGCCGAGTTCCGCGTGGAAAGCACTGAAACGAACCCCGCCCTCCAACGAATCTACAAAGCCCTCGTGAACGCCTCGGGCGCCTTTGCCAGCTTTTCACTCAATTCACACTCAGTTTTGAAGTTCTGTAATCGAGAAGGTGAGGAGATCTCACAAAGAACCGACTTAATGGCTGGAAGCCGTCTCTGGCCCAAACACACCTTGAAGGTCCAACCTCAGTGGGGCGGAGGCACCGTCATTCGAGGAGAACAAGTGGGCGATTACGGATTTAAGAAATATTATTTGTCTTATACACTGGCGACCCGTCCCCATTCGGAAGCAACGATTCGTCCCGAAGATCCACTCACGTTAGTCAAAGCGATTGATAGCGATGCCTCCAAAATATGTGAAGGCATTAAAGTTCAACGGTGCGCAGAACTGGTGATGGTGCTCAAAGCAAAAAATGGACAATACATTTGCGCCACCGGCGCCTTTTTCTATATGCCACTTTTCGTTGAGTTCACAACTCTATCCAAGTACGCTCTATCCGATTTTTTTAGAATTCAGTGAACCTTTGATTCCCTCCACCCATGAAACTCACCATTCAAGTCAAACCCAACAGCCGAATCGAAACCATCGAAACGCTGCCCAACGGCACTCTCGTCCTGAAGGTGCGCGCGCCGGCAACGGAAGGTAAGGCCAACACCGCCGTGATCGAGGCGTTAGCGACACATTTCAAGGTGCCGAAGTCGAGGATTCAGATTGTGCGGGGCAAGGCTAGCCGCACCAAGGTGGTTGAGATCGCCTAACCCCCATCGCCGCTTCAACTCGCTTGCTTGTGCGATGCGGGCTGCTCGGTGCTGAGCGTTCCGGACGGGGATGACGGAGGCGTCTTGCGGAATTTGTTAAAGAGTCCGACAAAGAAGTTCTTAAAGAACACGAACCCCAGCACGACCCACGTAAAGAACGCCGCGAGGACCTGGCCGACGACGCTGAAGGTGCCGGGGTCAAGGTAGCCGTAGGCACTTTGGGAGAGAATTGCCGCGGCGACGACGGGGAAAATGAGGCCGAACGAACGGTGACGCATACAGATTCCTTTCGGGGAACGGCGAAGATTCGAATTTCGATTGAGAGTGAAGTGAAAAGACTTGCTATAATTATTGTAGAACGTATCTCATAAATAGTTTCTACTCGGCTGGTCAAAAAGCCCAGGCTCTTCGTCCTCCGCGCTCGGCTGCTCGACGTGCCATTTCTAGAACCCCCTGGAGAGTGTCCAACATGCTGCATTCGCCACTTCTATTGTATTGCGTCGTGGCTGCGCTCTCTTTTGTGCAGTCCATTTTCGGCGTAGGGCTTCTTCTTTTCGGGACACCGCTCCTTCTCGTTCTTGGCTACCCTTTTGAGCAGGCCCTCTCGGTTTTGCTGCCGGCCTCACTGACGGTCAGCATTCTTCAGGTCAAAGACGGTCGCGATCATCTCCGCCCCTCCCTCAAGCTTTTCGCCGCAGGCCTGATTCTCCCCACTATTCTTGGGCTTACGGCTGCCTTAGCGACGAGCCGCCACTGGAATATTCGAACCGCCGTGGGGATACTCGTGTTTCTTACGTGTGGAGTGAGGCTCTCCTCGCTTGTCCGGGAAAGAGTGGGTCGCTGGGCCCGGCGCTACGAGCATGCGTTCTTGGCTGGGATCGGAATCATTCACGGGTTCACCAACATGGGGGGAAGCCTTCTGGCGCTGTTTTGTACCTCGCGCTTCACTGAGAAGTCGCCTCTGCGCGCTCATATTGCCCTGGGCTACCTCACGATGGTGCTCGCACAACTCACGGTGCTGGTCATTTCGCACCGAGGGCTTTGGGGGGTTGATACCGTCCTTTATCCCGCTATTTCCTCGGGGGTCTATCTGAGTATCGGAAATACTACGTTTCAGGTTTCCGGAGAGGTCGCCTATCAGCGACTGTTTTCAGCGTTTTTACTCGCGATGGGTGCGCTGCTTCTCTGCCCATGAATGGGCGCGGGCCCCTGCCGTTTCAGAATATCCAAGATAGCCTCACACCCAATGCGTCCGCTTTCCCCGAGGTGCGCAACTAGGCCCTCCCGAATCATCCGAATGCGATTCGCATACGATTCGCTGTTTTCGAAGAGTTCTCTTACGACAGCGCAGGCCTTGGAGAGTTCATTGGGATTCAAGATTCCGCCAACCTCAGACCGTATCTCGACCTCAATCGGCGTGAGCGCGATCTTCTCAAAATTCGGGTTATTCACCTTCTTAGGCACATCGATAAAGAGCACGGGCTTCAAACGCCCGAAGGCGTACTCAAGGGCCGCTCCGGAGTAGTCGCTAATCATGAGATCAGACTCATGCAGCGAATCCTCCGAAGCCACGTTGGTCTCGAGGCGAAACCCCGCGTTTTTTAGAAACTCACCCCGTATCGCCTCCATCGTCGTATGCGACCGAGCCGTCGTGATGGGGTGCGGTCGACAGATCACCTGAAAGCCCCCGGCGAGTAACGTCCGGATCAGCTCCACGCCGCAAACCTCAAGCAAAGAATTCTTTCCATACGAGGGCGCAATCAAGACCACGGCATTCTCATGGCGCCCCCGAAACTTCACATTCTTCAGAAGGGAATCCAGACGGCCATAGCCATGATCGATCAAGATCTTCGCGGGGAGTCGGTAGTGCGCCTCGGTCGCCCTAATCTCGCGGCTATGGCGTGGCCCCACACTCAAGATCGTGTCGTAATGGTTGAAAGCTCCCTCCCGGTAGATCATGTGGGTGCTCACCATCGTGTGGAAGACATAGACATAGTGAACGGGGTGCACGAGCGATCGCCGGATCTCATAGCGGTGCAGATCCGGCATCGTCATGACAAGCGTTTTGCACCAAAGAGCGGAAAAGAGAAACGTCCTTGAGAAACCCAACCCGATGTAGAACGAGGTTAGACCAGGAATCTGTTCGGTCAGGATAGGATCACTCGGCGCCGAGGTGAGGTAACAGATCCTCTGCCCGGCTTTCAGAAGCTCCTCAATAATCGGTGCGAAATGCACCCGGCTTGCGGCGTCTTCAGAATAAAATACCACCGACCGCTCATCGAGCGTGAGCTTGTTGAACCGAACGATCTCTTGCCAGGGAAGGAGCCAGTTACTCATAAAATCAAGCCGCGAGACTCAGCTTTCCCCCTTGGATCTGCTGAGCCATTTTGAAGATCATCGAGACGCATTCGACTGGGTATTTGCCAACAGCAGTCTCTTCCGAAAGTTGGATTCCGCCAATGCCGGTCTCGAGTGTTCGGTGAAGGTCCACCATCTCGGGAATCAGTGGGATGGGGTGGGTCTCCATGTATTTCAAAAATTGAGTCGCCAAGAAGAGCTTCTTGTTCAATTTCTTCGCCATCGCGATGATGCGCTCCTGCGCGACTGGTAAATTCGTCATTCCAATGTCACTTGAAAGATCGCCGCGGTCGACATTAAACATCTCGTTGGAGTTCAAGATCCCTTCGAGGTTCTGGAGTGCCGCGGCCTGCTCGATCTTGACGATCAGTTGCGGCCCGCCCTGACCCTGGTTTGCAACGGCCTTTCGCCCCTCATCCACGTCAGCGACCGTCCTCACAAACGAAAGCGACACGTAGTTCACCCTATGCTCACAGGCCGCCTTGATGAGCGCCTGATCTTCTTGAAAGAGAAACGGCAAACGATCGGAGATGCCACGGATGTGGATCCCCTTATTGCTTGTGAGCACCCCTTCCGAGTGCGACCGCAATCGAATCGTCGAACCCACCACCTCCACGACCTCAAAACGGTAGATGGAATCGGATGCAAAAACCTCATCGCCCTTTTTCACGTACCGGTAAAAATCCGGGAAATTCACCTGGTACGGGTAGAGCTCAAAAAGCTCTCCCTTATTGAGGGAGATCGGGAAATCTAGGCTGTTGGTCCGGATCTTATTGCCGGGGAGATCCACCATCAGCCGGGCCTCGGGCAGAATTCTTCGCACGTGGCTCACAAACGTCCCCACCTTGGTGGAAGAGACATGGGCTCCGTTGATGCGAAAGATACACGGGCCGCAATCGCTCACGGCGCGCAGATTGCGCTCAAACAGAACGCTGGGCCCGAGCGTGACTATCATTTCGAACGCCATGGTTTGGCTCCTTCACGAAAAGTTGGTCTTTCTTGCCGAGGTCAATCAAGATATCGCTGATCTCCGGCCGCATCGCATTTGCATCGGGCCGCTGACCGGCGGCCAGTGCCTTTCGGATCAGGGTGCCCGACACATCTTCGGTTTCCTCGGCGTGGCGGCAGGTCTTTTCCGTCACAATCCTCTCGCAACGCTTGCAATAGAACGGCCCACAAAGGGCGAGGATCTCAATTCCCAGATCGGAAATGCTCTTTGCCAGCTTCTGCGCATCGTAGCGGCCATAAAAATTCCCAACACCGGCTTGATCACGCCCCATGATGAAATGGGTGCAGCCAAAGTTCTTGCGAATCAGAGCATGAAAAACGGCCTCTTTCGGACCACCGTACCGCATAGCCGTGCGGAGAGTTCCGAGAAGAACCCGATTTGACGGATAGATTGTATCCCGCATCCATTCGTAAGCAGCCGCGATAGCGATCGGCGTGAAATCCCCCGTCTTTTTCCATCCGACCAGAGGCTGGACGAAAAGCCCATCGCAAATTTCTAGTCCAATCCGCTGCAGGTGCTCGTGCGCCCGGTGAATGGGGTTGCGCGTCTGAAAGCCCACTACCGTGTTCCACCCCATCCGCTTGAAATGCTCGCGCGAGGCCTCTGGGGAAAAATAGAGACGGGAAAGTTCATTCGGTGGCTCCGAAGCCACAGAGACCCTGCCCCCCAGGCGCCAGACAGACCGGCTCATCTCCTTTTGCACGCCCGGATGTTGGGCGTCGGTTGTGCCAAACACGCTCAGGAGATCACGATTTCGTTGGATCTGAAAAACGCTCTCAATCTTCACGCGGCCCACGGTCCGGTTTTCGAAAACAAGCTCCGCCTCGTGAGTCTTCTTGGCCTTGTCGACCAATTCCTGGGGGACCGGCAGCGTGATCGGGAGCGTCCACGGCTTCCCCGAGGGCAGTCGATTCTGATTGATCACCGCCTCATATTCGGCCTCCGTCAAAAACCCGGTGAGGGGCGAAAATACGCCGGTCTCCAAATTGAAATGATCAAGCCAACAGTCAAAATCGATCGGGATTTGCATGGGCTTTTTTGGGTGGGAGAGAGAACGAAACTTGATCCCTCAACTCGGTTGCGTTCGGCCACTGGGCGGGTGCTCTCGGTCGTCTACTTCGTCCTCCGCGTTCGGCTCCTCGACGTGCCCAGAGGGCACGCCTCCGGGGCCTCACTTGTGCGTCCTCGTAGCCAACCAAGATCCCCTCGCCGATTGGCCGAACGCAACCGAGTTGAGGGATTCATTCTCATTATACATGAACTGTGGGATAATTTGATGACCAACCCCGATTCCCATGACCCACAAAATCAGAGTCAATCAACTCGGCAAGGAGTACCGTCTCGGCGCGGCGCAAGGTCTTCGCCACCCCGCATTTGTGCGCAGAATCGCCCTGCGATTCAACCAGATATTCGGTACGCACCTCCAGGAGAAGCAGGCAAAGGACAGCTTCTGGGCGCTCAACGATATCTCGTTTGACGTCAAACCGGGGGAAACGGTCGGCATCATCGGCCGCAATGGCTCGGGGAAATCGACGCTTCTCAAAATTTTGAGCCGCATCACGACCCCCACTCGCGGCGTCGTTGAGCTCAACGGTCACCTGAGCAGCCTGCTCGAGGTGGGGACGGGCTTTCACCCTGAGCTTTCCGGACGAGAGAATGTTTTTCTTAACGGCGCCCTGTTAGGAATGACCCGCAATGACATCAAAAACAAGTTTGACGAAATCGTCGCCTTTTCCGAAGTCGCGAAATTCATCGACACGCCGGTGAAGCACTACTCAAGCGGCATGTACGTGCGCCTGGCCTTCGCGGTGGCGGCGCACCTCGACCCCGACATTCTTGTCGTTGACGAGGTACTTTCTGTTGGCGACGGCGGCTTCCAGAGAAAATGCGTTGGCAAGATGAGCGAGGCCGCGAAAAACAACCGCACCATTCTCTTTGTCAGCCACAACCTGCTCGCCGTGCGCGCCCTCTGCAGCCGCGTGATTGTGCTCGATCAAGGACACATCGTGATGGATGGCTCTACGGAAGACGGAATCTCGACCTACTCCCGTCTCAACGCCGACACCGCGGATCTGGTGAGCCGGAACTCCCAGGATCGCCTCGCCCGTTCCAACGGCGCCGTCCGCTTCACCGACGCCAAAATAGTCGATGCTTCGGGTCAAGAACGCACCAAGTTTAATGAAGGGGAAACGGTCAATCTCTCCTTCCGCCTTCGCAGCTTTCAGTCCGTGCCTTCTCTTGCCATATGTGTCTGCATTCGATCCTCTCTCTCGGGCGAATACATCACTACGGTGAAAAAGACTCTCTCCGCTGGACCGGTCCTGCCTTCGGAACTGGAGATGCCCGTAAAGATCGAGTTCCCCAACATCGCTCTCCGCCCAGGTGATTATTCGTTTTTCATCTGGCTCGGCGATGAGGCTATCGACAATTCTTGGGATGTTCTCGATGAAAACGTAAGCTTTCCCTGGCTCACCATCACCAGCGACAGAGTCGATCGAGAAAATCTGATGGGTTACTTCACCATCCCGGCCAACTTCAAAACGGCGTAAGGGTCACACCTATGGCAACACTGGTCATCAAACCGGCGAAAGGTTGGATTCCCCTCAATCTGCGCGAGATGTGGCGCTACCGAGAGCTTTTTGTCTTTCTGGGTCTCAGAGATATCAAAGTCCGCTACAAGCAGACAGTCCTCGGCGCCAGCTGGGCCATTATTCAGCCATTGCTCACCACGACTGTGTTTTCTGTTTTCTTCGGCGGCCTCGGGAAGATTCCATCGGATGGAATCCCTTACCCGGTATTCTGCTATTGCGGAATGCTCCCTTGGACCTATTTCTCCAATAGCCTCTCGCGCGGAAGTGCCAGCATCGTGGGCAACGCGCATTTGATCTCCAAGATCTATTTTCCTCGGCTTATCATTCCAGCGTCCATGATGGTGCAGCCTTTGATCGATTTTGCGATCTCCTTCGGTGCGCTCATCTGTGTAATGCTGTATTTTCACATGACGCCGCCTGCGACGGCTTTTGTCTATATTCCGCTTTTGACATTGCTAGCCAGCGCTCTGGCGTTGGCGATCAGTCTGTGGCTCGGCGCCCTCAACGTCTATTACCGAGACATCGCGCACATCGTGCCGTTTCTGACGCAGCTTTGGATGTTTTCGAGTCCGATTGTGTTTCCGTACAGCTTGATTCCCGCAAAGTATCAGCAGATTGCGGCGCTCAATCCCATTGTGGGGTTGGTGGAAGGGTTTCGGAGTGCACTCCTGGGGCGGCCTTGGATGGTTGAGCCATTGCTGACCAGCGTGGGAATAACGTTGGTGCTGCTCGCCAGCGGGGCATTCTTTTTTAGACGGTTGGAGAGTGATTTCGCGGATGTCGCGTAGGGAACGCACCCAAGGGACATTAAACTGTGGCCGCGCGACGAAGTGAGGACTCGTTGCTCTTGTCCACCTCCAACAGCACCCGACCGAGACGAGCGCAGAGAGGCGAGTAACGCTGAACCGTTTTGGAAGCGGTAACATACCTCACCTTATACCCAGAAATAGTGAGACCGGTGGGATCAACCTCCCCACCCTCCCCCGTCAAAAAGAAGTGCACAAACTTGGACATCGCCGCTAACACAGCCTCAGCCTCCACCCGCTGCGCTTCAGTTCCGTCCTCTCTTTTTCGCCCCTCATAATAATTCCTCAACACATCATCCCCGCGGATAATCGCCCCAACCACCGCCTCGCTCTCCTTCGGTCTCCGCCACTGGGGCAGGCCCTCATACACGGCACTCGGAACCACGTCTCCGATATCCAACGCAGTCGCAACGCGCGCCATGTAATACCAACGAAACGCATCCGTGACGTTTTGCAAAGTGGTCCGACTCTGCGTCATCTCCACTAGCAGCCGAAAATACTCAGCCGGATCCCGTGCCCATCGCATCAGCCCCTCATTGGGAACGGGCGAAAAGGCGTTGTGAAAGGCCACAACCGATGGAACCCCGAGCCGAGCCAACTCCATGACGATGTTACTCCAGGCGGTGAGTGCCACATCCGCAATCTCGCCAAGGTCGTAACTTGAGATCGGGTCCTCCGGCCACACTATGCGGCAGTGACGTGGAGGGGAGGCAAAGGCCGTTTCGAGTTGCTCGAGGTGTTCGGATCGCAGATTGGTCCGTTTGTTCTTTCCCTCCCGAGGGTGGACTCGAATCACGAGTTGCATATCCTCTCTCGTCGACACGAAAGCAGCCAGCGCCTTCAGCCACTCGACCTGATCTTCGAACGGTTGGAGACCTCCATCGTGAGGTTCCTTAAACACATCCATGAGGTAGCCAATGCCGACGAGCTCGTCGGGGCTGCTTGTGTAAGCCACGATGAGCTTTCTGTCTGGAGAAAGACCCAAGCGCTCTCTCAAATCGCCATCGTAGAAGGTCTTTTTCGGAGAATAGATGTTCCACCCAGCGGAAAGCATATTGGATAAGACGTCGGTGGCCACCTCATCGATAGCCGGCCTGGGAATCGAAAGTTTCCCCCAGACTCTCCAGGCGTCGGTCTGATCCCGCATGAGCCCGCCCCAAAGCTTTGAGGTAATGACGACCTTCGACCGATCCACATTTCGATGGGCCGCATGGGTCACGGTGAAGCCCGGGATGCCTTTCGCAGCGGCCGCAAGGCGAGGCCCCATGGCCAAACAATATTCGTTATAATGGACCAATTGCTTCACCGGTAACACCGCCAACATTCTCTCGGTGAGAAGAAACGCGCGAATGGTCGCCCGAATATACTGAAGCCACACCTCGCGATTCTCCCCTTCAACGCGTTCCAAGAAGACTAGCTTCTTGTCGAGAATCAAATCCGAGGAGCAGAGGCTTCCGAATTCAATGTTTTGATAGGTGAACCGCATCAAATTCTCACCGGCACTGGAAAGCGCCTGATTAATCTGGGCCTCCATTTCGGCGTCACGGTAAGCCTCCAGACTCACACTGGAGAGCCTGTACGCATTGAGCATCTCCATGGAAGTGTCGAGGCACCCGTAACACAGCTGCTCGATGAGCTTGGCAGAGGGGTGGGCGGACACCGCCTCGCAACTCTTCACCGGGCAGCGCTCAAAGTGATTGAGGCACTGGACAAAAAGCGTTCTCTGCCCAGACTCTTCAAGAGTTTTGGCCAAAACACAAAGCAACGCCATGTGGGACTTGAGCCCGGCTTCGGGAACGAAGAACAGAGTTACCCCTTCCCCCGGGGCAGCAAAATTTTTGTGCCGTCGCCAGCGCTGAAAATGAAGGGAGGCCTTCTTAGCCTCCCATTGGATGCGGCTTCCCACACGAACACTCAGACCTGGCTTCTTTTTCATAGTCATTGTCTCATCCGTTAAGCGAAGTACTTGGCGTATGTGCGAGGAAACGCTGCCTTCGCCTCCCGAAGTTCATTGATGGGTTGGAGAATATTCTGCTGGACATAGGCCGCCCCAAAGAGACTGTCGCAAAATTCAAGTTCGAGCACGCAGCGATCTTTCGTCATCGGGTTTCTTCCCTTATGAAATCCGCGCGTGTCTTCCGCGATAATCGTCCCCCGCGGTCCCACAAACTCCAAGAAACTTTCTGGCGGATAGTGTTCGGCCATTTCGTCATCGCCTACGCGTTCATAACGTCTCCTCAGCAACGCTTTCGGCTGACCGCCCGCCCTGTGTGAACCCTTGATAAAACAATGCGGGCCGCTCTCCCTCGTCACATCCGTCAGGTAGACAAAAAACTTGAGCCACTTAATCCGTTCCATATCAAAGTGATACATCTGGGCAGCGTCATCATTGGGCTCTTGACCAAAAATCGGAGACCACCACATCCCTACACTCGCAAGGACCGGTGCACACCCCAGGTACCTTTGGGCCACCGCCAGAATGGAAGAGTCGCACATCAGTTTTTGAAAATGGGGATCATCGATCAGGCTCACCTCGGTGAGGCTATACCGCTGCGAAAGAGGCTCCTTTGCGTTATAGACCCCGAAGGTCCCGTCGAGGAGCCGCGCCGGTGTCCGCCGCGCCAGAGCCAGAAAGGCCTCGCACTCCGAAGCGGGGAGACGATGAGAAAACTGGTGATAGCCATCCCGCCTGATACCCCTCGCAACATTTTCAACCTCGCTCTCGGAGCTCACCCCCAGAACTCCCTTGGGCTCAATGCGGTACTTCGGAAGAAACGCCTTGGCGATGGTGTGCAACATTTCATTCGACCAGCCGCGCGTCAGGCAATGCAGCGTGATCATGCACTGATATGCGGGATCGGGGGTCTTGTGATGCCGAATGTAGCTCACCCAGCCGCGCAGAAGCTTGCGAAAATTCTCCACAATGCGCCAGGTGATCTGAAGCCAATTGGGGGCCGTAGCGCTGTTTTTCATCGGTTCCTCAGAATGAGATCGGCTAAAGAGAGATCGAATTCTGTGTTAATGTCGAGGGCCCGCTCCGGCGGGATTGTGATATGGCCCACCCGGCCCTCCATGATTGTGCGACACCGCAAGAGATAGTCCACATCCCCCACGTAAACACAGGACGTAACGTCAAAAATCTCGGGCGTGTCTTGGCGACGAGCGGCGCCGGATCCCGGAATGACAACCTCGATGAAATTGCGATCGGTGATCTTCACCATATCGAGGTACGGATTGTGATGGCTCGGCGAAATTCCGAAAAGGACATCGCAGCGACCCTTGCGAAACTCCTCAACCGCCCTATCGACATCCTCCGAATTCCTTAAGGGGGATGTGGCCGGGAGAGAAATGAAAACCGAGTTGAGTTGGGAACCCAAAGTCTCGATGGCATGGCGCCAGGCGAGGAGCTCTGGCACGGCATCGCTGGCAAGCTCTTTGGGGCGCTCCAAGACCTCAGCCCCCGATTGCCGCGCCACCGCTCCAATCTCTGCGCTATCGGTCGAAACGATGACCCGACCTACCCAGCGGCTGCCGAGCGCGCAGGCTATCGAATGGGCGATGAGGGGCTTTCCGTTGACACTTCGGATATTCTTGTTCTTAACGCCCTTTGAACCACCGCGAGCAAAAATAAGGGCACAGAGATCTTTTTCCATAACTGTCTGTCACGATCGAAAATCGCTCCAAAGAATGGGTTCGTCGAATTCCTTGTCTTTTCGAATCGTCATGCCCACGATCCGATCGCCCTCATAGGGCTCCACGGCCCCTTGAACATGCGGGCGCTTGATCCCCAGCATCCTGGCCTCAATCACGGTGCCGGCTTTCAGCCGGTCGACAGCACAGGTGAAGCTCTTTCGGATGAGCGGAAGGTTTTCCCGCTCGGCCGGCGCCGGCGCCTTCACTCCGTTCCCAAGGGAGAGCGAAACATTGCGAAGGGATTGGACCAGGGCTTTGAGCTCACTGATATCGGCCGACGCCTTGTGATCGGGACCCGGGAGATTTTTGTCGATGGTGAAATGCTTTTCGAGCATCGCCGCTCCAAGAGCCGCCGCCGCTGTGGCCACCACAATTCCCTCAGTATGATCGGAATACCCTATGGGCCGATTGAGGGCCGATCGCATGGTCGGTATGGCCATGAGGTTTGCCTGTTCAATAGGGGCCGGGTACTGCGAAGTGCAGTGCATGAAGGCCACGTCTCGAGTTCCGATCGCCCGAACCCACTCGAGGACCCGGAGGCATTCGGAGAGGTCACTCGCCCCGGTCGAAATCAGAAGCGAATCGAATTTGCGCGCCATGTGCTCAATGAGGGGTTTGTTGGTGATTTCAGGCGAGGGAACCTTGACCGTCTTCACCCGCAAAACATCGGCGAGAAAATCGACGCTGCTGTGGTCAAACGCCGTGCACAGAAAGGCAATCTTCTGCCTTTTGCAGTATTCAAACGCACGCACGAGAAGCTCGTCGGAGAGCTCGAGCTTTTCCGCCATGGCCAGTTGGGTTGCGCCGACACCAGCCTTTCTCTGATACTCCGTCGAATCGGCGAAGCGCGAGATCTCCTCACTGGCCTTGAATCTCTGGAGCTTAATCACATCGACGCCAGCCGCGATCCCCTCATCAATGAGTTTGAAGAGCAGCGATTCGGTGTTGTTGTGATTAACCCCCACTTCGCCAATCACGATACAACGATCAAACGCACCAAAGGGAAAGCTTCTTGAGACAAAGTCCAAAGGCTACCTCACCGGTAAAACTGCAATTGATTTTGGGTCGAGTGGCCGTGAATGGCCTGCCACCGCTCGGCCAACGAGTCATAGATGCGGCGTTCAAGCACCCGCTTCCCAATCTTGTATTCGCCGACCGCGGTCCCGTTGCTCTTCTTGAAACTCAGAAGCGGGTCGTGCGGATCGGTTGTCCGCCCACCGCCGATGTTAAAAAAACGAACCCCTCGTTGAATCAAAGACTGAGCAATCTCAAAGAGCGCGAAATTCCCAGCGCCCAACCGAGAGGCCGCCGAGTCGTTGGCGCCCAGATGATAGAGGGCATAGCCCCTATGAGCGAGTGCGATGGCCGCCGACACCATCTTCGCTTCCTTGTAGACACCGCAGATGATGAATTCGCCCTCGGGAAGCCTGAGGAGCCGCTCATAGTAGTCGTCGTTGTAACTGAAAAATTCGGCGGCCTGGTTGCGGGCAATGGTTTCCCGATAGAGAGTGCGAAAATCGTTGAGCCCCTCACCGATTGTGATCTCTCGCGAAGTGAAGCCCTCTTTTTGCGCGCGGCGAATCATGTTGCGCGTCTTGGAAGGAAGTTGATCGAAGTACTCTTCCTTGGAATGGGGCAGCAAAGAAAACGCAACGGAACGGTTGTTCTCGATTTGGCAGTCCGGATGGGCCCAACGGGCATTATCCGCAAAGACGCTGAAGCGGACGAATTCACAGATGATTCGATTCTGTATCGCCCATTGATCGAACGCACTCCACGCCTCCGTGAGAAAAACCTTGTCGCTCGATGTCGAGAGAGGGCCTGAATATCCATAGATGCTGCCGATATCGAAGTACTCAGTCGGCTCAGAGGGTCCAGTAGGATTTTGGAGAATGATTGGACTCAGGAGAAAGGGGTAGGCAAGGCGATCATTGTTTTTTCGATAGCTCCAAAGCATCGCTCGGGACCCAAGAAAACGCGTGCTGTACGCGTCATGATATTCCGGCAAATGACACACATCGACTTTTTCAAAGGGCGCGAGCGCCTCTCGCCACGTGTCGCGGTCCTTTGAGTCGATGATCTGCATCACCATCAGGGCGTGTCCTAATCTTTTAGGTATTGTACAATGGTGGGTGGAAGATCACCAATTCAAGAAAACGGCCAAAGAAGACGATAAAATAGATGCTGTAGACATTCTTCTTTCAGCCAAGACTTTCTCAGAGCGCTCTCAATTCCAATGGTAGATGAGCTCACACAGAACCGACCGGAGGTCGTGGTCGCCTACGATTCACTGGCGCCCAAATACGCGGAGTATTCCTCGCAACGACTCCCGTACCTCGACGCCGTCGACGACGTAGTGATCCAGCATCTCAAACCGCACAATCGCCTCCTCGATCTCGGCGCGGGCGACGGGCGGCGTCTTGAAAAAATCATGCAGCGCTCGGGCGTCAGTGATGCCGTCGCCATCGAACCGAGTCCCGTCATGGCGCGTCTTTGCCGCATGAAGGCGGGGGTGCCGGTCCATGAGATCTTCGCCCAGGACATCGAGCCCGCGCAGATCGGACGATTCGACGTCGTAACCGCCCTGTGGAACGTTTTTGGGCACATTCCCGATTCTCCGGCCCGCCTCGAGGCCTTGAAAAAGATTTCAGCCGCCCTCAAACCAGGCGGCCTTCTCATTCTCGACGTCAACAACCGTCACAACGCCACCGCCTACGGAATTGTGAAGGTGCTCCTGCGCACCGTCGTCGACACTGTGTGGTTTAAGGAGTCGCGCGGCGACGCCACCTACACCTGGAACCAGGGCGACAAGATCATCCGGTCCAAGGGGCATCTTTTCACCCCCTCGGAGACCGAGAAACTTTTTTCCCAAGCACGGCTTAAGATTCTGAAACGATTCTCTCTCAACTACGTAACGGGAGAGGTCTCACATTCTCGATTCCGGGGGCAGCTTCTCTATATTCTAACTCCCCACTGAGGAGGTTTTACTATGACAGCATTAGCCACCGCGGTCCGCGAAGAGGAATCCCTTCCTGCCTATTACGGCCTTCCCTCTCATGTCGAATATTGCAAGAAGTGCGTGATCTCGAATCAACGCCCCAATTCAAGCATCGAGCAAAAGCACACGCGCGAAACCAAAAAGCTCGTGATCGCCTTCCAGGATGGCGTCTGCGACGCATGCCGAACCAAAGACTTCAAACAACGAGTCGATTGGAAGGCGCGGGAAGAAGAGTTGCATGAGCTTTGTGCAAAACACCGCTCGAAAGACGGCTCCTACGATTGCCTCGTCCCCGGTTCAGGGGGAAAGGACAGCTTCTATCAGGCGCACGCTCTCAAATATAAATTTGGGATGAACCCGCTCACGATCACCTGGGCCCCCCACATCCACACCGATTGGGGCTGGAAAAACTTTCAACGCTGGATCCACGCCGGCTTCGACAACTTTCTTCTGACTCCCAATGGTCGCGTTCACCGACTCCTCACCCGGCTCTCGACAGAGCGGCTGCTGCACCCGTTCCAGCCCTTCATCATTGGCCAACGCCACCTCGCCGCGAAGCTAGCCGCCCTTCACAACATCAAGCTGATTTTCTACGGTGAAAACGGCACTGAATACGGCAATCCGTCCAAAGAAAACGAGAAGGCCACCCGCGCTTTTGAAGAGTATGAGTACTTCAACAGTTCGAGTGACGCCGATGTGTTCCTGGGAGGCACCTCGCTGCAAGAGCTCAAAGAGGCCTTTGGGCTAAAGAAGGGCGACTTTGAGCATTACATGCCGATCGATCCCGAGCTCTGTCAGAAGAAACAGATCGCGGTGCATTATCTAGGCCACTATCTCAAATGGCATCCGCAGGGCGCCTACTATTACGCGGTGGAACACGGGGGCTTTCAGGCCGCGCCTGAGCGGACCCTTGGCACCTATTCCAAGTACAACTCTATTGACGATAAGATGGACGATCTTCACTACTACACGACCCACATCAAGTTTGGGATCGGTCGCGCGACGTACGATGCCGCTCAGGAGGTCCGATCAGGTGACATCACACGCGAAGAAGGGATCGCTCTCGTGCACAAGTTCGACGGCGAATACCCGCACCGTTTCGAAAAAGAGCTCTTTGAATATCTTTCGATTCGCGAGAAGGAGTTCGGGGCCAAAATCGCCGCCCAATTCAAGAGCCCAATTATGACTCGGGACACGTTCAACGCTCTTTGCGATGAGTATCGTTCTCCGCACCTTTGGGTGAAAGACAACGGCGCCTGGAAGCTGCGCCACTCTCTAGAATAGAGGCTACCGTGACAACAAAGCGCTACGTGATCGCCGGTGCGGGGTTTCGCGGCTTCTGCGATGCACTGGAGCTCGCCAAGATCCCCCAAGCGGAAGTTACGATTCTTGAAACAGCTCCCTTCTTTGGTGGTGTGATGTATTCCCTCGATGTCGATGGCTTTGCCGTCGATAAGGGGGTTCACGTCTTTGACTCGATTCCGAAATCCCTGGCCGAGATCGTGAACGAGATCATGGACGGTAAGACCTCGGAAATCGAATTTATTTCGGCCAGTGCCTACAATGGGAAGGTGACCGAAGGCTTTTCACTCCCCGATCTCAACTCACTGGACGATCGTTCCCTCAAGGATCGTATCCGGCATGAGCTCCTCACTCTCGCTAAGCAGGGTCCGAGCGCGATTCCTCCTCGAAGCCTTCATGAGCTCTTCGCTGGCCGCTTTGGCCAAACCGCTGGCCGGATCTACTCCGACATCTTTCGAAAAGTGTACGGCCTCGAAGCTTCCGAGGTGGAACCCCAAGCCGTCGCCCAGACATCCCTTCACCGGCTGAAGTTTCTGGGTGACGAGGAGATGCTCAGCCTCAAGAAATCTGATGCGTGGCTCGACTTCGTGCTGGCGGCTCGTCGGAAATCGATGGGCAAGGTTGATGATCTTGTCTCGATTTACCCCAATGATGGCCTGGCCATGAAGGGTTGGTGTGATCGAGCCGCCCCCTGGCTCGAATCTCGAGGGATCAAGCTCTGTCTTCGGGAAACGATCAAGACCGTTCGCGAGACGCCATCGGGCCTTGTCATCGAAACGGATAAGCGCCGGCTTGAGGCCGATCATCTTCTTTGGTCCAATGACAATGTGGGCGCTCTCGGGGCCAGTCTTGGGATTGACGGGGAGACAGCTGACAAGTTTCGCTATGGCACTCCGATGCTCTTTATTGTGATGATGACCCACGCCACCAAGATCAGGGACTTCACCTATCTGCAGAATTTCGATCCCGCTGGGATCACCTACCGCACCGCCGCGGCGGGAATTTTCAGCCATCAGATTCGTGACGGGATCTCCTTTATCACCTCCGAGTGCCCGTGCCTCCCCTCCAGTGAACGCTGGAAGAACGCGGAAGCGGCTAGCAAGGATGCCTGGGAAGAGGTGAAACATCTTAAGATCGTGGCCCCCGATGCCACCCTGGTTAACAGCAAGGTCTTTCGTATCCCAATCACCTTCAAGCTCGCCAAGCTTGAATACTCCGCCAAGATTCAGGAGTTCAATGAGCGGGTCGCAAAGAAAACCAGGCGAGTGGTTTTGCGCAATGTCGTCCCCTTTTTCCGCAGAGACATCTACCTCGATTCACTCACCGTGCGAGGGCTTGTTGAATGAATTCCGCCAACAAGATCGACTACTGGAACGAGAAGTTCCTGGCTAACGAGTGGGGACGCTACCCCCCCGAAGAGCTCGTCCAATTCATCGGCCGCAATTTCAAACATGGGGACCGTTCATGCGTCGAGATTCTCGAGGTCGGGTGTGGCCCCGGCGCCAACGTGTGGTTTCTCCACCGCGAGGGATACGCCGTTTCGGGAATCGACGGTTCCATGGCGGCGATCGACCAAGCTAAACAACGACTGGCCAAGGAAAACGCTGGCTACTCCCCAGCGGATCTCCGCGTCGGCAATTTTTCACTTCTCCCCTGGCCCGACAATTCATTCGACGTCGTCATCGATGTCTTTGCCATCTACGCAAACGACTCTGCCACCATTTCCCGCACTCACGCGGAGGTTCTGCGAGTCCTCAAGCCAGGCGGAGTATTTTTCAGCAAAATGTGGGGCACTCAGACGAGCGGCTTCGGCCTTGGACAGAGAATAGAGGACCACACTTTCGAGAATATCCCCGACGGCCCGTGCCACAACATGGGCCAGACTCACTTCTTCGATGAGATCGAGATCAAAGAGCGACTCAGGGGTTTCCAAACAGTTACTATCGACCGAATCCTGCGCACGAGTGACAAAACCGACAACGTGGTCGAAGAGCTGGTTTGCCAGGCGACTAAGAGGCTCTAAGCCATGAAAAAGGTTTGCTTCGTCACACTTTCCCGATCCGAATACACTAGCCTGAGACCACTCGTGCGCGCGGCACTGCGAGACCCCGGTCTCGAGGTTCGGGTTATTGCCGGAGGCAGCCATCTTCTCAAGCGATTTGGCTCAGGCCTTGATGAAATTAAGAAAGATAACATTCCCGTTCACCACGAGCTCGCCTTCTTACACGACACCGACAACAGCGACCTGGACACAGCCCGGGCTCTCGGACGGGCGCTCCCGCGATTTGTAGACTGCCTCCACTCAGAAAAGCCCGATTTCGTATTCCTCATCGGCGATCGCTGGGAGATGCTAGCCCCCTCGACAGCAGCTTCTCTTCTGAGAATTCCGATCGCACATCACTCCGGCGGCGACATCACCCAGGGATCCTACGACAATCAGACCCGCTACACTCTTTCCACGCAGTCTCATCTGCACTTCGTGGCGATGGAAATTCACCGCCGTCGACTCATCCGCATGGGCGAGGAATCCTGGCGGGTGGTCCACACGGGCGAGCCTTCTCTCGTCGAGGCGACGGGCAAGGCTGCTTCTGTCACCGATATTAGAGGGCAGCTGGGAATCGAAAACGCCAAGCCTTTCGTCCTTGCGACCTTTCACCCCACCACCTTCGATGAAATTGGTTTCGGCGAGCAACTCGCGACCTTTCTGAAAACGCTCGACCTCATCGCGACCGACATCGTTTTGACCGCCCCCTGCCCCGACCCTGGGAATCAGGCCTTCTATGATGGTTTAGTGAGCTATGCCAACGGGCACCGCAACGTGCATTTTTTCCCTGGGCTCGGTCCGGACCGCTACTATGCCGCCATGGGATCGGCCGCGTTCATGATCGGCAATTCCTCGAGCGGAATCTGGGAAGCACCATCCTTTGAACTTCCAGTGGTCAACATCGGCCATAGGCAGCAGGGGAGAATCCGAGCGGCCAATACCGTGGACGTATCATTTGACGTCGCCGCTATCGCCACGGCCATCGAGCGGGTAACAGTCCCCAGTTTCCGGCAACGACTCGCGGGTCTTCAAAATCCCTACGGCCATCAAAATACCTTGGGACTCATTCTTCGCGCGCTCAAGGAATCTCCACCCCGCGAAAAACTTCTCGAAAAAAAATTCATCGACCCATTGGAGGCTAACCTCACATGAGCATGCGCCTGATCTCCCGCCTCGACATCAAAGGGCCCAACCTGATCAAAGGGATTGGCCTGGAAGGCCTTCGGGTGATCGGTGATCCGCAAACCTTCGCCAAGAAATACTACGACTCCGGCATCGATGAATTGGTCTTCATGGATATCGTTGCCAGCCTTTACGGACGGAACAACATTTTTCCGATCATCCGACGGGCGGCGCAGGACGTTTTTATTCCAATCACGGTCGGCGGCGGCATCCGCTCTTTGGATGATGTGCGAGAGGCTCTTCAATCGGGCGCTGACAAGATCGCTATCAACACCGCCGCCGTTCGTCGGCCAGACCTCATCAAGGAGGTCTCGCGGAAGTATGGTTCCCAGTGCATGGTGCTCTCGATCGAGGCCAAAAGAAAAGGGCCTGGGGGTTGGGAGGCATACATCGACAACGGCCGAGAGCACACCGGCCTGGATGTCGTCGAATGGGCCAAACGAGGGGCCGACCTGGGCGCCGGAGAGATTCTCCTCACCTCGGTCGACCAGGAGGGAAGTCGAAATGGATTCGATCTCGAGCTCATCACTGCGGTCGCCAAGCAAGTTTCCATACCCGTGATCGCAAGCGGCGGCATGGGAACCGCTGCGCACCTGGTGGAGGCCGTTCGGTCTGGAGCGGATGCCGTAGCGATGGCCGACATTCTTCACTATGGGCGAATGAATGTCCCTGAGATTCGTCAGTACGCGCGCGCGGAGGGAGCTCCCGTCGGAGAGCGATAGAGGCGTCCTATGGAACGGCGAAAACCAACTGTCACCATCATCGATTACGGAATGGGAAACATTCTCAGCGTCACGCGCGCCTTTGAACACTGCGGCGCCACGGTGTACCTCGCGCGCACCGCTCGCGAAGTGGCTGAGGCCCATCACCTAGTCATCCCGGGCGTCGGCGCCTTTGGCGATGGCATGGCGGCCCTTGGGCAGCTCGGGCTTGTACCGTCAATAGTGTCCCACCACAAAAAGCAGCTCCCACTACTGGGCATCTGTCTTGGGATGCAGATGATGCTCGAAAGCAGCGATGAGTTTGGCGTTCACCAGGGATTGGGACTCATCGCCGGCACGGTGAATGCCATTCCCAAGGTGAGTCCGCAAACAGGCCCGCACAAGGTCCCCCATTTGGGTTGGGTTCCACTCAAACAGAATGGGCGAGGCTGGAGCGGCACCGCCCTCGAAAACACCAATCCTGGAGAGTCGGTCTATTTCATGCACTCCTTCATGGCGACACCGGAATCCACTGGCACTTCGTGCCTTGCGCTCGCCGATTACAACGGCATCGCGATCGGAGCCGCAGTTCAGGCGGGCGAAACGATCGGCTGCCAGTTCCACCCGGAAAAGAGCGGCCCAGTGGGGCTTGCGATCCTCTCGATGTTTCTCAAACGGGGGCAGGCTGCGTGAGCTCGCGCACACTCGCCCAACACGCGTCCTCCCGAATCGCCACTGTCCCCTGTCCCCTGTGTGCAACCCCCGGAGAAAACTTCCTGTGCGTGCGCACTCGCCACACCGACAGCAGCATACAGAAATTCGGCCATCTCTATAGAGGGACAAAATCGAGCGAATGGCGCGTCTGCTCGACCTGTGGCTTCGTCCACCACAATCCTCGCCCCGCCCAGAAAGCCCTGGAACAATTCTACGCGGGCCCCCACTACGTTCCCCGGGTAACGCCAGAGGCTTTTCACCACATGGACTGGTTTCGGAGTTTCACGCAAGACTATTACGGAGCAAAGATTGAATTTGCTTTGAAGCACTCGGGGCTTGCGACCGGCAAAGTCTTTGAGTTGGGAAACACGAGTGGAGGCGTCCCGCTCCTTCTCAACGACCGCGGTTGGACGGTCCACGGGATTGAATCTTGCCCCAGTGCCTACACCTTTACCCAGGAAAGACTTAAGCTTCCCTCCATTCAACAGGGGTTTTTTTCATCGAACACTCGTGTCCCGGAGAAAGTTGATCTTATCTGGATCAACCACATGCTCTCGCAATATTCCGACGTCCATGACGTGATGAAGGGCCTCACCCAAATGATGCAGCCGGGCGGTTACCTCTTCACTGTAAGTCCCACCTGTTTTCACAATGTATCGGCGCAATCTCTCCGCTGGATGAACGCATGCACCTACTCGATGTTCACTCACCACTCCCTGAACCAGCTCTTAAGCCAATATGGGTTTGAAGAGGTCACGCACCTCTACAATGGGTTCGACCTTGAAAAAGACGATCTCTGGCACTTAGCGCGCTTTACGGGAAGGAAATTGGATCCCAAGAGCTTCTATGAGTCGCCGGGCCGGGTGAGATTCTCCGTCAATGTGGTAAATCCGCTTCGGTCGTTTTTGCTTTTTCCATTCTACGGCCATCACGCGACCGGCAAGAGGTTCCTGCCGCTTCGCGCTGCTCGCGTGCTCTTCCGAAATCCGCGGGACTTTGTGAGGAAGCTGGGCAGCGGACTGCGGCGGATGGTTGGCTGATTGGTTGGCTGAACCCCCGCAGCTCCTACTATGCCCTAACAACTCGCCGACACCGCTTGGTCAACTGTTTGAGAGTCCGCTAGCACAGTGGACGACGCCGTAGGTTGCGATGGGATGGCGTCCGACTTCCCATCGGCGACACCGCACACTCCCCATCCAAGATCGATGGTCGGCGCCGTCCGTCCCCGGATATTCTGCTAATTCTTAAGTTTTCATTTTTTTGGCCGCGACCCAACTTTCAGCGGAAAGAAGTGTGACGGAATCCCGGTTACATCACAATCTCTCTTTCGCTTTTTTGTTGTTGACGGAATTCGGAAGGCACTCAGTTCTGTCGACAGTAAGTCATTGTAATCAGATCGCTTTTTGAATTAATTTTTTCTTAATATTCACAGTTCTCACTTTTCTATCGGCATCCTGTGATTTCATTGGGTTTTTTGGCTAGGGCGAAAAGCCGGGTGCTCGACTATCTGGCGGAGGTGGATCGGCGACGGCTCTGGCTCCATGAAGGCTACGCCAGTCTTTATGATTTTTGCATTCGGTATCTTGGGTACTCTGAGGGTGAAACGCACCGGCGCATCCAAGCCTGTCGGCTGAGTCAGAAAGTAGTAGAAGTGAAGCCGCTTCTTGAAAATGGGACCCTTTCTTTGACGGCTCTCACTCTTCTCTCTCCCGTTCTTGAGAAATCAAACGCCCAGGACCTTCTCCCGCAGGTTATTAACAAACCTTCCCGGGAAGTAGCCGACATCTTGGCTAAGCAGTTTCCCGAAAAGATCCAAAAGAAAGAGATCCTCAAGATCATTTTAGACGAGGAGCTCAGAGAACTTCTTGAGCAGGCAAGAAAGCTCGCATCGGAGAAGGATGGAGCCGCCCTCCTTAAGAAAGTACTCAAAAGCTTCGTGAGACAGAAGAAAGCCCGGAACACCGTCACGCCACGTCACACCCACTATGTGCAAGCCCGCACGGCGCGCGAGGTAAAAGAACGAGATGGTTATCGGTGCGGCTATGTCGGTCCAAGCGGGGTGCGGTGCAACCAAACGGCACATCTTCAGATCGACCACGTCCGGCCTTACGCCATGGGCGGCAGCAGTCGAGACCTTGATAATCTGCGGGTGCTCTGCAGAGCTCACAATCTTGCCAAGGCACGTTTGGATTTTCCTCGGCGGAACCCAGTTTCGCCTCCGGCTGCGCCGGGCAAGCCCGGACTTTGCAGCACTGGGACCTGCCCGGCGTAGTCTCGAAGACAAAGCCGGGACAAGCCGCTCAAAGAAGGGGTTTGCGCGAGAAACAAACATCGGCGCGTCAGCCGCCACCCCGGGCGGCGGACTCAGCGGAAACTTATGAGAATTGACTCAAACCAAAATACTCAGTATTTTTAGTAAAAATACTCAATATACTGAGTATTATTTTAACTACTTACATTTAATGAAGAATATTACCTATAGCTGGCAAGGTATCATTGCAAAAAGACTCTCCGAGCCCGCCCCCCTCATCCAAATTCTCCTGGGCCCACGCCAAGTGGGCAAAACAACCTCCCTCACTTCAATTGTAGAGGCGTGGCCACCCAGTCAGTTTGTGATGAGTAGCGCGGACGATCGGCAGGTCCAAGGGGTCCTTTGGATTGAAGAGCAATGGGGCAAGGCGCGAGAAATTCTCACACGTTCATCGCAGGACACCCTGCTCGTTCTCGATGAGATCCAAAAAATTCAAAATTGGTCGGAGTGCGTAAAAAAATTATGGGATGAGGATGTTCGTCACAAAAGAAAACTCAAGGTAGTTTTGTCGGGTTCCTCGGCCCTGTCTCTTCAATCGGGTCTGTCGGAAAGTCTCGCGGGACGGTTTGAAGTCATTCCCGCTACGCATCTGGAATGGAGCGAGTTCAAAGATCTCACGGGAAAGTCGATTGAGGAATACATCTTCTTTGGAGGTTATCCTGGGGCCTTGCAATTCATGAATGATGAAACCCGGTGGCGATCCTACATATCGCAATCCATTGTGGAGAGTATTCTCTCTCGAGATATCCTGCTCCTCACTCGCGTGGACAAGCCGGCCTTGCTCCGTCGACTTTTTCAGCTGGGGTGCGAGTTTTCCGGGCAGGTGTTATCCTACCAAAAAATTCTCGGTCAGCTCCACGAAACGGGCAATACGACTACTCTGGCCCACTACTTAGACCTCCTCAGTCAGACCTTTGTGCTCTCCGGCCTTCAGAAACTCGAAAAGGGCTTTAGGAAACGAGGTTCCAGTCCAAAACTCCAGGTTCACAATACGGCCCTGATGGGAGCCCTTGGAGGTTACCGCTTTGAAGAGGCGAGAAATAATTCGAGCGTGTGGGGACGGTATCTTGAATCGGCGGTGGGGGCCCATCTGATGAACCGGAGCCGGTGTGAAAACTTCGAGGTGTACTACTGGCGGGACAGAAATGAAGAGGTCGACTTCATTGTAAAATCAGGCAAAAGCCTTCTAGCGATTGAGGTCAAGCATGCTGCCAGGAAGTCAAATTCTGGCTTGAAGCGCTTCAAGGATCGGTTCAAGAGTGCGAAGACCCTGGTTCTCACATCTACCGACCTTCCTGAGTTCCTGGTCCGCGGACCTTTACTCTGACGCACGCGAAGAGGCTCATTCACACGTCATTGGGAAAGACGCTATCTAATCACCTTATTCACCCTCCAGGACCGATCATCCCAGGCGAAGCCGTCGATTTCGTATTCGTAGATGGGAAAACTTCCTTCGTGGGAGATGTGGCGAGAGCCGGGTTCGGCGCGGAGATTGACGATGGAGAAATGGCGCTTGCGCTTTTCGTCGGGGGAAATCTGAGTGATGTCGAGGCCGCCGTAGGTTTCGTTCGGTAACCCCAGAGCACCCAGGATTGTTTTGGGGATATCACCCAACTCAATGGGTGCGTCAGACATCTTCATTGCCCCATGCGCCCCGAAGGGCTTCATGAGGACCATGGGAAGTGCGGCGCCTTTGTCGCCTTGGTACCCGAAGGCCTCTGTAGGCCGCACATCGAAGCCATCGTTCCCATTGCCGTGATCGGCGATGAGGAAGATCAGGGAATTGTCCCACAGGCCTGAGGCTTTGAGCTTTTCGAAAAGAGCTTTCTGAACGAGCTGGATATAGGCATACGCCTGTCCTCGATAGCTAGCTCGGGCCGTTTTCAGGTCCTCTGGCGTCTTGAACACTAACAAATCATTCGAATACGACGGGTTGAGTGGCCGAGAATGATCAATCGCCAAACGCTCGGTGATGGTCCACGGATAGTGGGCCCCCATGAGGTGAAAATATTTGAAGACGTTCCGTTCAATCGGACGGGTCGGATAGGCAAGACCGGTCAACACGTAGAAGTCCTCCACACGGCCATTGCGGTTGAGCTCCAGGAGATCCTCGTCACTCGAGACATCAATGAGTTTGCGAACATCCTCAAGGCGCTGAGAAAACCTCGCCGTTCGTCCGGAGAACACCCATTGGTAATCGTTCATCACAAAGCGCTTCACATAATGGGGAGAGACCTTGAAGAGCGCGAAATCGTAGACGTAGCTCATTCGACCGACTTTGCGCTTGAGCCACATCCACGGTGAACGGCTGTGCGTGGGGACAAGCTCCGCCATCGTGTCATCGGGCTCAAACGGTCCTGAGGGGCCCATGTGCAGGTCGACATGAAAACCCTTCTCCTTGAGCTCCCGGGGCAAGAAATGGCGGGCCATCAACTCCTTTCCGAGCTCATCCCACGGCCTCGCTCCACTCCACTTCTCACCCGAAAGAATATTTGGCACGCTGGGGTGGGTATAGGCATAACAGGCCGTCGCATTTCGATAGTAGGTGAACCCATCCAAATCGGTTTTGAGATTTGGGTAGGAGTTCGTGAGTTCCTCGAAGAAGTCCGATTGGAGCTCATCAATTACAACGACGATGACATTTTTATTCGTCGAGAAGGAATTGCGAATCTCGACGTTATCCTCACGACTGGGAGTATTGCCGTATTTGTGGTGGCCTCGATTCTCAAGGAAGAGAAAGACCGAATGGAAACTGCTGTAAATAAGAAAAAAGGCCGCCAGTTTCGGCGACACCTTGGCCAGGGCCCCACGGTACCGCCAGGCCAAAAACAGACACAGAATCCAAAACGGGGTGTCGATCAGTCCGTACGAAAAGTTTCCCCACGGAATCGCACGTTGGCCAACCGCCCCGTAGTGCCAGGTGAAGAAACAATTCTGAACAAAGATCGCTATGGTCAGCCCTCTCATAACAGCCAGAAGTCCTTTGGCGAACTTGGGCCGCCGACTCTTCAAAATCGCCAGAGCCCCCACTGACAGAATGACCATGAGAATAAAAATCGCGCCGGAAAACAACGTCACATCGGCCAGACCAATACGAAACTCTTCGGGCTGCGGAAGATAGGCCTGAAGGGGCGGAAAGAAAAACAGAACCCCGCAAAACGCGGCACAGGTGATCAAGGGTTCCTGGACAAATTTTTTCATAATGACCATCGAAAAAACTATCTGGCCGTGCTCACCGAAAGAACAACCGCCCTTTGGTGCGCCATGATATTTTCTTGAGAGACCTTTATTTTACCTTAGAAATCACAACAACCCAAAATATGGCGCGCGTGTGGACCTTCGAGTATAATTGAACTAGTAGTCTTCCTTTCGCATTCCACCCCCACACAAAATGACCGCGCCTAGATATTTGAAGCACCTTATTGAACCGCGCATGACCTCGAGTGAGGCCATCAACCGCCTCATGTCGGAGCGACTCGGCATTCTCCTGGTCTGCGACCCCGGCAATCGCCTGCTGGGCGTCATCACGGACGGTGACGCTCGGCGCTCTGTGCTCGCGCACTTTGATCTCAATCGCCCCTCTTTGGAATTGGCCAACCGCACACCTGTCACCTCGCCCCCAGGTTTAAATGATGCCCAGGCCATCCACCGGATGAACACCGGTGCATCGTACAAGGTCGAGTTCCTGCCCATCCTCGACGAACGTGGCTCGGTCATCGATCTTCTCTTCCTGCGAGAGCTCCTCGAATCCAGCCTCTCCCTGGAGAATGCGCTTCTGATGGCGGGTGGCTTTGGCCGTCGCCTGTATCCGAAGACCAAGCACACCCCCAAACCGATGCTCAAGATTGGCGGCATTCCGGCTGTGGAACGCACCGTAAGAAAACTCACCGAGGCGGGGATCAAGAATATTTATATTTCGACCCATTTCCTTGGCGAGAAGATCAGAAAGCACTTCGGCGACGGCCGGTCTTTTGGCGTCAATGTCCAATATGTTGAGGAGGTTCGGCCACTGGGCACGGCCGGAGCGATTAGCCTCCTCCCCGAGCTTCAGGGGACACTCCTCATCATCAATGCGGACGTACTCACCGACGTAAACTTTCGCGCCATGCTCGAGTTTCACAGAGAGCACCGGGCCGACATGACGGTGGCGGTGAGAAAATACGCGCGCCAAGTGCCCTATGGCGTCGTCAACTGCCGGGGTCACCTCATCGAGGGGATCGAAGAGAAACCCACGAGCAGCTTCTTCGTGAATGCTGGTGTCTATCTGATCGAGGCCGAGCCCCGAAAGCGAATTCCCAAAGATGCGCCGGTGAGCATGACCGATTTCATCGCCAACCTCATCCAGAGCAACCACCAACTCGTCGCCTTCCCGATCATCGAGTATTGGATCGATATCGGAGTGCCCGAGGATTACAAGATGGCGCACGAACACTACAGCGAGAAGAAGGTCGTCAACTTAGGCTGACTCCCTCCCTCACCGCCTCAATCACCCTATCCTGCTGCGACTCAGTGAGATTCACGGAGCTCGGAAGACTCAAAGCTTGCGCTTGAATTTTCTCCGCCACTTCGCAAGAGAGTTTGAAAAGGGTCGCATAGGCCGGCGATCGGTGGAGCGGCTGCCAGAGGGGGCGCGTCTCAATCCCGCGACTCGCGAGATCCTGCCACAGTTCCCTGCGATCCACGCCGCACACGGAAGAATCGATGAGAATCGTGTAGAGCCAGAAGATGCTAAAGGCATCCGGGCTCTCCTGCATCAGGCCAATCCCCTTCACGCCCTTGAGGCCCGCCGCATAGCGCTCCGCAATCCTTCGCTTGGCCTCAATGTAGCGAGGCAGGACCTCCATCTGAGCCACACCGAGCGCCGCCTGGATATTCGTCTGCCGATAGTTGTAGCCGACCTCGCCGTGAATATTCTCCACCTCATCATCCTTGGCCTGGGTCGTGAGGTAGCGCGCCCGCTTCGCAAGACTTTCATCATTCGTCAGCACCATTCCCCCGCCACCGCAGGTGATGATCTTGTTCCCATTGAAACTAAAGCACGAGGCCCTTCCGAGGCCGCCAACCTTCTTGCCCTTATAAAGAGCGCCGAGACTTTCGGCGGCATCTTCGATGAGCTGGATCTTGTATTCTTCGGCGAGCGCGCGAATCGGGTCGATGTCGACGGGGTGTCCCAAAATGTGGACGGGAAGGATCGCCGTCACTCGACGGCCGGTGATGCTGTTTGTGAGCACTCCGTTTTTCCAGAGGCACCCATTCACAATAAAATCTTTCACCTTATCCGAATCCATCTGCCAATATTTCGCCTCGATGTCGACGAACACCGGCCAGGCGCCGGTGTATCGAATGGCATTGGCCGAGGCGATGAAGGTGAGCGAGGAAACGATCACCTCTTCATCTGGTCCCACCCCGGCTGCCAAAAGTGCCGCGTGAATTGCCGAGGTTCCGTTGCTCGTCGCCACGCCGAATTTTACGCCGACATAGTCGGCCACGGACTTTTCGAACCGGTTCACGAACTGACCACTTGAGGAGACCCAGGCCGTGTCGAGGCACTCCTTCACATAGGTCCACGCGGTCCGATTAACGCAGGGCGTGGAGAGCGGAACGAAGTCCTCCACAGCAATAATTTTTCGGGCTGGTTGTTGGGGGGGCATCTTTTCATTTTAGCGGTTCCCGGGAAGGGAATGTGGTGACGTCGCATCATTGAGTGAGGGATCTCTTATTTCATCACACCTGGCCCCTGTCACAATTTAACTATATAATGTTATTTATGAGCATAAGTAACAACTCATATTACGATAGAGAACTCGACCTTTCGCGATTCAAAACCTCCTGCTTCATCCTCGGCCCCAGAATGACCGGGAAAACCTCCTTGCTCAAGAATATCCGCTCTCAATACAATCTGAATTTGCTCATCCCTGAGAATGAATTGAAATACGGGAAAGATCCCAAGCAATTCTGGCAAGAGATCGCGGTTCTCAAGCCAGGCGATACCGCGATCGTGGATGAGATTCAGCGGGTTCCAGCCCTTTTGGACTATGTTCAAATGGGCATTGAGGATAAAAAAATACGCTTCCTTCTATCTGGGTCCAGTGCAAGGAAGCTGAAAAGAGGGCACGCGAACCTTTTGGGGGGCAGGGCTCTTGACTTGAAACTCCATCCCCTGACCCGAAAGGAACTGGGAAGCCATTTTTCCATTCAAGTGGCATGTTCGCTCGGAACTCTGCCAAAAGTTGTCTCTCTTATCGATGAGGGCAACGTTGACGAAGCCAAATTGGTCTTGAGGAGCTACTTAACAACATACATAAAAGAAGAAATCCAGGCGGAAGCTTTGGTGCGACAACTGGATGCTTTCCAAAGGTTCTTGGATGTCGCTGGTCAGTCGCACGCACAGATGATCGAGTTTGATAATATAGCGCGCGAATGTCAGGTGCCCTCCAGCACGGTAAAGCAATATTACCAAATCCTGGAAGACACTCTAATGGGCTTTTTCCTCTGGCCCTGGAATCGGAGTGAGAGAAAAAAAGCTCGACCAAAGTTCTATTTTTTCGATTGCGGAGTGGTGCGTGCCATACAGGAAAAGGTCACTTCTCGTCCGGGCAGTGACGAGTTGGGTTTTCTATTCGAGAGTTGGTTCATCAACGAAATGCTCAGTATCAGGGACTACGGTTTCAAAGAAGAGCGGTTTTCGTTGTGGCGAGAAGGAAAATGGGAAGTGGATTTGATCGTGGAGAGGGGAAAACAAATGTGCTTGGCAGTCGAATGCAAATCGGGAAAACAATTAGGAAATATCCACTCCATCAGGGCGTTCAAAGAACGGTTTCCGAAGGTTCGAGTGTTGATCGCAAGCTTGCAAGACGAAAGAAAATCGAAAGTGGAAAACGGCATTGAAATTTGGCCCTACGGCGACGTTCTGGATTTCTATCGGGGTCTGTAGTCTGACAATCCCGCCGCCACTACATGAGCGGTGACTGGGTCGAAGTTGACTCGTGGAAGGTGTGTGTGAGCCCAGGTGAGAGCGCATGGCCCGCGGGCGCCGGAAGCGTGAAGAAGAATGAAGCGCCCTTCCCCAGTTCGCCTTGCGCCCAGATGCGGCCGCCCTGGCGTTCGATGACACGTTTGCAGATGCAAAGACCAATTCCGGTGCCGGGGTATTTGGAGCTATTGTGAAGGCGCTTGAAAACCTGGAAAATCTTTTCCGCATACTCCATCTTGAATCCAATGCCGTTGTCGCGGAGTTCAAAGACAAAGTCCGCTCCGTCGGGGTGGGCCGCGATGGTGATTTCGGGCTCTGCCTTCCCCCGAAACTTAATGGAGTTGGAAATGAGATTCTGAAACACCTGCACCAAAAGAGCGTCATTCGCCCGGACAACGGGCAGATCCGTGTGGATGATGCGGGCGTTGTGAATAGCGATCATCTGGCGAAGATTCTTAAGCGCCTGGTTCAACGATTCCAGGGAATCGACGGAAGAGACCGGGATCTCCTCGGCCCCCACGTGAGCATATTCGAGAAGGTCTTTAATCAGAAAAGACATGCGGGAGGCGCCATCGATGAGCCCCGTAATCATCTCATGGGTCTCGACGTCCATGTAGCCCTCGAGCTTTTCTTTGAGCAAAAATGCGAAGCTACTCATCGTCCTGAGCGGTTCCTGGAGATCGTGCGAGCAGATATGGGCAAACTGCTCTAGCTCGGTATTCGAGCGTTCGAGCTCCGAACGAATCTTTCTCTCCCGCTCGGCCTCCTTTCGCGGGGAGATGTCGCGCGACACCGCGATCACTCCGATTCTCTCCCCGTTCTGAACCAAAAGCTGGGCGGAAGTCTCCATGGTGAGAATCCCCCCTGCCATATTCATGATCCGCGTTTCAAAGAGCGCATTCTTCCCAGTCAGCGTCGAAGCCAGCTGCTCGTGCGCGAGATTCAGATCATCGGGGTGGACGAGACCATCGAAGGGCTTTCCAATCCAATCCTCACGATGCCACCCGGTCACCTGCTCAAACGCGGGGCTGAGAGAAAGGATGATTCCGTCCTGCGAGACAGTCGAGATGATATCGCGGGCGGTCTCGATGATAACTCGATTCTTCTCCTCGGCGGCCTGGAGCCTCTCAGCCTGAAGCTTTAGCGCGAGATTCTTGCGAAAGAGCTCGACGAAAACATTGACCTTGGAGCGAAGAATCAGCGGATCGAAGGGCTTAGAGAGATAATCGACGGCGCCGACATCATAGCCCTTACAGATGAAGTAAGGATCCTTGTTGATCGCAGTGACGAAGATGATCGGGATGGTGCGCGATTTCTCCCGAGTCTTGATGAGGGAGGCCGTTTCAAACCCGTCCATCTCCGGCATCTGCACGTCGAGAATGATGACAGCGAATTCCCAGTCGAGAAGCGCCGAGAGCGCCTCTCGCCCCGAGCCAGCCTTGATCAGGTTATACTCGGGGTTCGAAAGCACCGCCTCCAACGTCACAAGACCGTCGGGCCTGTCATCAACAAGGAGAATGTTCACCTTCTCCGGGGGCATTCTCTCACACCTCGACTACCTTGTTCTTCTCTAGCCAGATGTACATCAACGACAGCAGCTTATCGGGATCCACGGGCTTAGTGATGTAATCGGACGCTCCAGCCGCAAGGCATTTTTCGCGATCCCCCTTCATGGCCTTTGCCGTGAGCGAGATGATCGGGAGCTTCTGAAACATCTTGTTGTTTCTTATGACCCTCGTGGCCTCGATGCCGTCCATCTCAGGCATCATGGTGTCCATGAGGATGATATCGATGTCCGGTTTCTGCTCGAGTAATTTCACGCCAATTCGGCCGTTCTCGGCGTAGTTGACCTTCATACCGTGCGATTCGAGCACGCTTGTGATTGCGAAGATATTGCGAACATCGTCATCCACGATGAGAACTTGCTTGCCGGTGAAATCGGCAGTTTTTGGCAGATCGGGTACGGCGACCGGCGGCTCTGACAGCTGTTCCTGCGGACCCACATCTCCGGTGTAGCGTTCCGGAATGTAGAGCGTGAAGGTGCTGCCATGACCGGGTGAGCTTTCCACCTCGATGACACCCCCCAGTAGGCGGGCAATCTCACGGCTGATCGTGAGCCCCAGTCCCGTGCCGCCATACTTGCGGTTCGTTGTGCCATCAGCCTGTTGGAACGCCTCAAAGATGAGCTTTTGCTTTTCCTTGGGAATGCCGATGCCGGTGTCGGTGACGGTGAACGCCAGAATCGCGTTGCCGAGAGCACCTCCCGCGGAAAGCCTGTGATCTTTGGCCGCCCTGCCTATCCGCATGGATACGGTCCCCTTCTCCGTGAACTTGAATGCGTTGGAGAGGAGATTTTTCAAGATCTGTTGCAACCGATTCGAGTCGGTGTAGACCTTTTGCGGAATGCCCGGATCCGTTTCGACGGTGAAGCCAAGACCCTTATGCTCGGCCACCGGCCGGAAGGTCTGCTCAAGGTAACTTTGCACATCCGGAATCGCAATCTCCTTGGGATCGATCGGCATCTTGCCGGCTTCGACCTTGGAGAGATCGAGGATCTCGTTGATGAGCGACAGGAGATCGCAACCGGCCGAGTAGACCGTGGACGCGAACTTCACCTGGTCGGGCGAGAGGTTTTTGTCCTTATTATCAGCCAGCATCTTCGACAGAATCAGGAGGCTGTTGAGCGGAGTCCTGAGCTCATGCGACATGTTGGCCAGGAACTCCGATTTGTACTTCGAAATGAGCGAGAGCTGTTCCGCCTTTTCCTCCAGCGATTGGCTCGCGAGCTCCACCTCTTGGTTCTTGACCTCGAGGAGTTTCGCCTTTTCCTCGAGCTCTTTCGCCTGGGCTTCCAGTTCGGCGTTGGACCGTTTGAGCTCTTGGAGGAGCTCTTCCGTGCGCATCGAGCTTGCGATCATGTTCAAGATCACGCCGATGCTGTCCATGAGCTGATCGAGGAAGTTCAGATAGTTCGGCGTAAAAATCTCAAACGAAGCGAGCTCAATGATGGCCTTGAGCTCACCTTCGAAGAGAACCGGGAGTACGACGATATTAGCCGGCTTGGACTCGCCGAGGCTTGAGGCGACCGCGAGGTAATCGTTGGGCACCTTCGTGAGAAGAATTCGTTTTTTCTCAAAGGCGCATTGTCCGACCAAGCCCTCTTTCAGGTGGTACTTATTGAGGACATTCTTGCGATCCGTGTAGGCATAGCTCGCGATGAGACTGAGCGTGGTCTCCTTGCTTTCCTGCTCGGACAGAAAGAACGCACCCTGTTGCGCGTCCACGAGAGGAGTCAGTTCCGACATGATGAGTTGAGCCACGGCGGTGAGGCTCCTCTGGCCCTGCATCATCTCGGTGAATTTGGCGAGGTTGGTCTTTAACCAATCCTGCTCGTTGTTCTTCTCAGTGGTCTCCTTCAGATTGGTGATCATCTGGTTGATGTTATTCTTAAGAGCCGCCACCTCGCCTTCGGCTTCTACCGTAATCGATCGGGTGAGGTCGCCCTTCGTCACTGCGGTGGAGACTTCCGCGATCGCTCGCACCTGAGAGGTGAGGTTACCGGCGAGCTGGTTCACGTTGTCGGTCAAGTCCTTCCAGGTACCGGCGGCGCCTGGCACCTTCGCCTGGCCACCCAGCTTGCCTTCGATTCCCACTTCGCGGGCCACACTGGTCACCTGGTCGGCGAAGGTGCGGAGCGTGTCGGTCATGCTGTTAATCGTGTCGGCCAGGGCCGCCACTTCGCCCTTGGCTTCAAGGACGAATTTCTGATTGAGGTCGCCTTTGGCGACCGCGGTCACGACTTTCACGATGCCTCGCACCTGGGTCGTGAGGTTAGAGGCCATGAAGTTTACGTTGTCGGTCAAGTCCTTCCACGTGCCGGATACACCGGGCACGCGGGCCTGAGCGCCCAGCTTTCCTTCGCTGCCCACTTCGCGAGCAACTGTAGTCACCTGGTCGGCGAAGGTTCGGAGCGTATCGGTCATGCTGTTGATCGTGTCGGCCAGGGCCGCCACTTCGCCCTTGGCTTCGAGCACGAACCTCTGGTTCAGGTCGCCGTTCGCAACGGCGGTCACCACCTTCACGATGCCTCGCACCTGCTTGGTGAGGTTGGAGGCCATGAAGTTCACGTTGTCGGTCAAATCCTTCCACGTGCCGCTCACGCCCTTCACATCCGCCTGGCCGCCCAGCTTTCCTTCCGTACCCACCTCTTTCGCTACTCGGGTTACCTCAGCGGCGAAGCTATTGAGCTGATCCACCATCACGTTAATCGTGTTTTTGAGCTCGAGGATCTCGCCCTTAGCGTCCACCGTGATTTTCTGCGACAGATCGCCTTTGGCAACGGAAGTCGTCACCTTCGCGATGTTTCGCACCTGGGCGGTGAGGTTACCGGCGAGCTGGTTCACGTTATCGGTCAAGTCCTTCCACGTGCCGCTCACGCCCTTCACATCCGCCTGGCCGCCCAGTTTTCCTTCCGTGCCCACCTCTTTCGCTACGCGGGTCACCTCCGAAGCAAACGACGAGAGCTGATCCACCATCACGTTAATCGTGTTTTTGAGCTCAAAGATCTCGCCCTTCGCGTCCACCGTGATTTTCTGTGATAGGTCGCCCTTTGCTACGGCGGTCGTCACCTTCGCGATGTTTCGCACCTGAGCGGTGAGGTTACCGGCGAGCTGGTTCACGTTATCGGTCAAGTCCTTCCACGTGCCGCTCACGCCCTTCACATCCGCCTGGCCGCCCAGCTTTCCCTCGCTGCCCACCTCTTTCGCGACTCGAGTCACTTCGGCCGCGAAGCTGTTGAGCTGATCCACCATTACGTTGATCGTGTTTTTGAGCTCGAAGATCTCGCCCTTGGCGTCCACCGTGATTTTCTGTGACAGATCGCCCTTTGCTACCGCGGTCGTCACCTTTGCGATGTTTCGCACCTGAGCGGTGAGGTTACCGGCGAGCTGGTTCACGTTATCGGTCAAGTCCTTCCACGTGCCGCTCACGCCCTTCACATCCGCCTGGCCGCCCAGCTTTCCTTCCGTGCCCACCTCTTTCGCTACGCGAGTCACTTCCGAGGCGAATGACGAGAGCTGATCCACCATCTTGTTGATCACCTCTTTGATCTGGAGGATCTCGCCCTTCGCATCCACCGTGATTTTCTGACCGAGGTCGCCGTTCGCGATCGCGGTGCTCACCTTAGACACGTCTCGGAGCTGAACCGTGAGGTTCGAGGCCATCGCGTTCACGTTGTCGGTCAAATCCTTCCACGTGCCGCTCACGCCCTTCACATCCGCCTGACCACCCAGCTTTCCTTCGGTGCCCACTTCCTTCGCGACGCGAGTCACTTCCGCCGCGAACGATCGCAGCGTGTCCACCATCGTGTTGATCGTGTCTTTGAGCTCGAGGATCTCGCCCTTCACGTCCACCGTGATTTTCTGCGAAAGGTCGCCGTTGGCGACAGCGGTCGTCACCTTCGCGATGTTTCGCACCTGAGCGGTGAGGTTGTTGGCCAACCCGTTCACATTGTCGGTCAAATCCTTCCACGTGCCGCTCACGCCCTTCACGTCCGCCTGGCCACCCAGCTTTCCTTCGGTGCCCACTTCCTTCGCGACGCGAGTCACTTCAGCCGCAAACGATCGCAGCTGATCCACCATCACGTTGATCGTGTTTTTGAGCTCGAGGATCTCGCCTCGCGCATCCACCGTGATTTTCTGCGAAAGGTCGCCATTGGCGACAGCGGTCGTCACCTTCGCGATGTTTCGCACCTGGGCGGTCAAGTTACCGGCCAGACCGTTCACGTTGTCGGTCAAATCCTTCCATGTACCGCTCACGCCCTTCACATCCGCCTGACCGCCCAACCGGCCTTCAGTTCCTACTTCCTTCGCCACACGGGTCACTTCCGCAGCGAACGAGGAGAGCTGATCCACCATGACGTTAATCGTGTTTTTGAGCTCGTAAACTTCGCCCTTCGCGTCCACGGTGATTTTCTGCGACAAGTCGCCCTTCGCTACGGCCGTCGTCACCTTCGCGATGTTTCGCACCTGGTCGGTGAGGTTACCGGCCAAGCTGTTCACGTTATCGGTCAGATCTCGCCAGATACCGGAGGCTCCCTTCACGTCCGCCTGACCGCCCAATTTTCCTTCCGTTCCCACTTCTTTCGCAACACGAGTCACTTCAGAGGCGAATGAGTTGAGCTGATCCACCATCGCGTTCACAGTGGTGCCGATTCGGAAGAATTCGCCCTTCACCGCGCGGCCGTCGATCTCAAGTGACATTTTCTGCGACAAGTCGCCTTTGGCTACGGAGGTGATCACGCGCGCCACTTCGTTGGTCGGCTGCACCAGGTCGCCGATCAGTGAGTTCACCGATTCCACCGACACCGCCCATGCACCCTTCACCGAGCCCATCGAGGCTCGCTCGGTCATCTTTCCTTCCTGACCCACGGTCTTACTCACCCGGACAAATTCGTTGGCCAAGTTTTCATTGAGCTCGATGATGTCGTTCATTACCTCCGCGATATCGGAGATGAGACCTTCACCGGCAATGGGCAGACGCACCGTAAAATCGCCTCGGCGCACCGATTTGACGGTCTGCAAAAGATTCCTCAGTTGGTCCTGAAACGAGCGATTCGGCGCGGTCACGGGCGTGGTCGCACTTGTCACAGGCGCCACGGCGGTGTCAGTGGCCGCGGGCAGCGGTGCACCGGGTGGCGCCGCTTGGGCCTGCGGTCGGCCATTGCCCCCCTTTTTTTTGGAACCGGCTCTGCTCGGAACCGGCGCGGACGAGTGGGTTGGTGTTTCTTGGGTCTTCATAGTGCACCTGCCGCAGTTTGCATCAGTGTCATCAGTTTTAGTGACAGAGCTGTTGCAACTTTCAGCAACAGACGCCATTTGAACCTAATTGAGAGCGTTCGGAGAGAATCAGTGCAAGCTGTGTGCCGGAAGCTCCACTCTGTCGAACCAAAATCGGCGGAGAGTCCCCATGAGCTCGCGATAGCCCTCGAGGTCTCTCGGCTTTCTCACATAGCAGGCGGCCGAGGATTCGTAGGAGGATCGAATATCGTCCTCCCGCGCGCTGGAGCTCAGGATGATGACGGGAATCGACCTCAGCTCGGGATCGGTTTTGATCTCTTTGAGAACCGTCACCCCATCCAATTTGGGCAGGTTCAGATCGAGCAAAATGAGATCTGGACGCGGTGCGTCTGCATAATTGGCGACCTGCTTTAAATAGCCAAGGGCCTCCTCACCGTCCTTCACCACATGGATTCGAAAGGGAAAGGAGTCCTTGCGAATGAGCGTCTCAATGATGTTGGAGTCGGCTGGGCTGTCTTCAACCACGAGGAGCTCGAAGGTCTTGGGTTTCTTTCGCGGCGGATCATCTCTCAAAGGTGCCGTCTCTCCCTTTTTGGAGACCAGAACGCCCCCATTGATCAAGGGCATCTGGTCAGGAATGGTGAACTGAAAGAGGGAACCCTGTCCAACCTGAGAATCGACCCAAATGCGTCCGCCCCGCTTTTCTACAACCTTCTTGCAGGTGGCGAGTCCAATCCCGGCCCCTTCATACTTTTCCTGACTGTGAAGCCGGACAAACGAGGAAAAGATCTTTTGCTGCGCCGGGGTCGGAATGCCGATCCCATTGTCGCGCACAAATAGGATCCACTCGCTCTGGCCCCGACGGGCCCCGAGAGTCACCTCCGGCCCGTTGTCGCCGCGGTATTTCAGGGCATTGCCAATCAGGTTTTGAAAGACTTCGGCCATCTGAACTCTGTCCGCCACCACGGTCGGGAGATCCCCAACAGAGATCCGGGCCCCCGCCGCTTGAATGAGATCCCTCAGATCCTCGAGTACGTTTGTGACAACCTCCTGAAGATTGATGGCCTTGAGATCGTCGCTTTCGGTGACCCTGGCGCTCTTGAGAAGTCCGTCAATGAGCTGCTGCATGCGCACGCAGCTCTCGACCGAAAACTCGATGAGTTCGTCCGCCTCTTTGCCCAGCTGCCCCTGGCACTGACGCTGCAAGAGACGCATCGAATTGGCTACGGTGCGGACGGGCGATTTCAGATCATGTGAGGCCACGGCCGCAAAATGGTCCAGCTCGGAGTTGGCTTTGGCTAGAGCGTCGGCCTTTTGCCTCAACTCCTCCTCCACCTCTTTGCGCAGGGTGATGTCCTCCGCGATCCCCACCACGCGAAAGACCTCCCCCTTGGCGTTTTTGAGAGGAAACGCCCGATCCCAGATCCACTTGATCGAGCCGGTGAACGGCAGAATGCGAAATTCAATCGAGGTCTGCTCACCCATTTGTTGCTTCTGCACGGTCTGCTCAAAGAGGTCGCGATCGAGAGGGTGGATGGTGTTTAAGAAATTGAGAGGGTCCTCGACAACCGGCTGGCTCCCACGCCCCCAGATGCTCTCAAAGGCACGGCTCAAGGAGACGAACCGCCCCGACGGCATTTCTCGGACGTAAAAAAGCTCGCGGATGTTTTCGGAAAGCTGTTGAAACCGTTCGACCGACTCCTGAAGTCGGGCCTCCTGGAGATCCCTCTCCGTGAGGTCGCGCGTGACAGCCACGATGAACTCCTGGCCCCAGATCGTGAGGGGCTTGAGGCTAACATCCACTCGGCAACGGTCCCCGTTTTTTCGGGTCAGGCTGGTTTGGTAGGTGATCGATTCTCGATTTCTCAGGCGCCGTTCCAACAGTTCGATCGTCTTCAAATCAATCTGAGCACTGACGTCGGCCACGGTCAGATGCTCAGCCTCGCGCCGTGTGTAACCCAGTTCCCGGCGTGCCGATTCGTTGAGATAGACGATGCGGCCGTTGTGCGCGATGAGGTACTGCCCTTCGGCGGCATTGCGGCTAAGGACTCTGAAACCTTTGAGCTCGGAAAAGAGCGCTGAGAGAAGAAAAATCATCACGCCTCGCGTGATGAGGCGGAACTGGACAAGCGCAATCGTACCCGCCGTGATTTCGATAGGGCCCACGGCCGCGGCCGTCGCGATCACCACGAAAATCGACTGGACCAATAGCAGAGTTGGAATTGTGGCCGGTCCCAGGCGAAGAACCGCGAGAAACAGAATGGGCAGATTGAGGAGCGAAAGTTTCTCGGCCTCAAGTCCATCCCATCTCATGAGCACAGTGTCGGAGGTGAGGACAATGCCCAACAGAAAGACAGCCAGCTCCACGTTCTCGCGTGAAAAAAGTTTGCGGCGGAAAAGGTTGTGAAGACTCAAGATCCAGGGAGCGAACAGAATCGCTCCGCCGAGATCACCCGTCCACCACGAGAGCCAAAGCGAGCCTGGACTTTGTCCATTGAGAAGGCCACCCCAATAAAGGCCGCCCACCCCCAGCGTCGCGCTCACCGAACAGCTGAGAGCTCCGAACACCACGAAGAGCGCGACGTGCTTGGCCCGGTCGAGGTCCACGAAGTGGGGGGCATAGCGCTTCACAAGCCACGCGGCTGTGACGGCCTCAAGGGTGTTTCCCAGCGCAAAAAGGCCTGCGATCGGCCAAGGGATGGGGGTGACAAACGTGTTGGCCAGGAACGCGCCGAGCGCAACCCCCGGAAGAGCCCCCATGCCCCACATCAAGACCGCAGAGATGGCAATGCCGGTCGGCGGCCAAACGGGCGCCACGCTTTTGTGAGCCAAAGCGGTGAAGAAGCCCAGCTTAGCACCGAGGCAATAGGCGCTCGCGACGGCGATAGTGATGAGAACGAAGCGCCCGCGGGGATGGTTCAACGTTTTAGAGCACGTTGCAAAACCAACCCCTACTCGGTCGGAAGAAATGGCCGGGCCCATCGTCCTCCGCGCTCGCCTCCTCGACATGCCCCAGAGGGCATGCCTCCGGGGGCTCACTTGTGCGTCCTCGGTCTCGACCATTTCTTCTCTCCCTCGCTCACGGGGTTAGTTTTGCAACGTGCTCTTATCCATCAGAGCGTGGTTGGCAGCTCCACGGTCCTCAGCCAGTACTGGCAGATCACATCGATCACCGCTCGAAATTGCGAAAGATCACTCGGTTTTTGAATGTAGGAATTGGCCTGAAACTCATACGCGGCATCCACATCTTGGTGGCTCGAAGAGGTGGTGAGCACCACCACGGGAATCCGCTTGAGATTCGGGGTGGTCTTGATCTCTTTGAGAACATCGCGCCCATCTTTGTTGGGCATGTTGAGATCGAGAATCACGAGGTCCGGCGTCACCGCCGTTTCGAACTGGCCTCGTTTGAAAATAAACTCCGTCGCCTCCTCGCCATCGGCCGCAAAGAAAAGCTGACAAGGCGGCGTACACTCGCGGAACAGGTGGGAAACCAGCTTTCGATCGCCCGGGCTGTCCTCGACGACAAGGATATTGAATGTTCTGTTTTCGACTTTCCTCAAACCTTCCCCTGGTAAACCCTTTGCTCAAACCGTACTCCCGTTCGTAGACCGATTCAACCCCGCGACTTGACGTTTGCCCGATGGAAAATATGAATTGGCTTTCAGAGGCTTAGAATTGGTGCAGTTTTTCCAAAAGCTCTTTTCCGCTGACTTCATGCCCCATGGCCACTGCTACTTTTGGCGGCCTGAGATCGTGTGGATGCATGTCATTTCGGATGTGGTGACGGGTGTTGCCTACTATTCCATTCCCTTGATGCTTGTGTACTTCATACGGAAGCGGCGTGATGTGCCATTTCACTGGTTATTTGGACTATTTGCAGCCTTCATCTTCTGGTGCGGAACCACCCATTTCATGGACGTTCTGACTCTGTGGGTCCCCGTGTATCGGTTGGACGGGCTGGTGCGGGTGGTGACCGCCGCGATTTCGGGGTTTGTGGCTGTGCTGCTCGTCAGAGTCATTCCCCAGGCACTCGCCTTTAAGGGACCGGAAACTCTCGCCCAGGTGAATGAGGCCCTTTCGAACGAAATCGCCGAACACCGACGCATGGAGGAGACCCTTCGGGCGAGTGAGGAAAAGTTTCGCCTTCTCGTCACGGGCGTTCAAAACTACGCCATCTATCTCCTCGATGTGAATGGCGTGGTGAGCAGTTGGAACGAAGGGGCGGAACGGATCAAAGGGTACAGCGCCACGGAAGTGATCGGCCGACCGGTCTCTCTCTTCTATCAACCGTCGCCCGATCTGGAGGCGCGGTTGAGACGGGGATTCGACAGTGCCATCGTGCTGGGGCGCTATGAAGAGGAGGGTTTGCAAGTGCGCAAGGATGGCACCACCTTCCTGGCCCACGATCTCATCACGCCGCTTTATGACTCCCACCACAAATTGCAGGGCTTTTGCAAGATCGCTCGTGATATCACCGAGGAGAGGGCAAAGGATCTGGCCCTCAAGCGGGCCACCGACGATCTGGAGGATCGGGTGCGCGAGCGCACGGAGGATTTGGTCAGGGCGAATGAGGCGCTCTTTCGATCAAACGCCGAGCTGCAACAGTTTGCTTACATCGCAAGCCACGATCTCCAGGAGCCGCTGCGCACGATCACTGTCTATCTCCAGCTGCTCGAGGACCAATGTCGCGAGAAGCTCGACGCCAGTGAAAAGGAGACAATTCGTTTCGCGGTCGAGGCGGCCTCCCGCATGAATCAGTTGATCGACTCTCTTCTGACCTACTCGCGCTTCAACCGAAAAGTGGACGACGTGAAGCCTGTGGATTTGCGGTCCGTTTTGTCGGCAGCGGTCGGAAATCTGGAAGCCCCCATCAAGGAAACGGGAGCAGTGATTACCCATGGCGATCTGCCCACAATCACCGCGAGCGAGACCCAACTAGTTCAGCTCTTTCAGAATCTCTTAGGCAACGCGCTCAAATTTCACGGAAACAAGAGGCCAGAGATCGATGTGACGGCCGAACAGCTCGACGAATCCGGCTGGCGATTTCGCGTCCATGACAATGGCATTGGAATCGCGTCGCAGTATCAGGACAAGATTTTTGTGCTCTTCAAACGCCTGCACAAACGGGACGAGTACCCCGGCACCGGTGTGGGCCTCGCCGTCTGCAAAAAAATCGTCGAATACTACGGCGGAAAAATCTGGGTCGAATCCGAGCTCGGCCAAGGCTCTTCTTTCTTCTTCACCCTCCGGCCCCTCACTCAATGACGGGATTCGGGGGGAACGAGGCGGTCGACCAGGAGCTTGAGGCGGTTCTTGGCCGACTGCAGGCTCTGCCTGAGTGTGTCGGCATTTCTTTCCAGAAGGCGCATATTGAGCGAGCGGGCCTCCTCAACAAGGTTCGAGGTCTCATTCACCAAATGGTCTAAAGGATTGGTCGACTCGTTGATCTGGTCCACGATTGTGACCCTTTCATCCGGTGTCAGGGTTTCGACCGAAGTGATCTTTACCTCGCCAACAGTCTTATTGAGTCCTCGGACCGACTCTCCAATCGTCTTGAGCTTTTCCATCAGGCGATCGGCGTCCCGCTTCCGCGCGATGAAAAGCTCCGTGTTGCGAGCCACGGTCGCCTCTCCTTGAGTGTTTCTTTTTTGGGCCTCGGCCAGCGTCGTAACCACTCCATTCATGGTGCTCTCGAGCCGCGTTCGGCAGTTGTTGATATCGGTCAGGATTGTGCCGGCCCGGGCCATCCCTTTATCAGAATTCAGATCCAGGCGTTCCATTTCGGCCGCCAATTTTTCAAACTGTGTAAGCTCGCCATCCAGTGCAAGGGCCGATTCCGCGAACGGGGACAGGGATTGATTTCGTTTTTCCATCATAATGTGGGCTTCTCCAATGTTTGGGTGAATTAATCCCTCAGCTCGATTGAATTTGGCCACTGGGCGGGTGCTTTTGACCGACCACTTCGTCCTCCGCGTTCGGCTCCTCGACGTGCCCAGGGGGCACGCCTCCGGGGCCTCTCTTGTGCGTCCTCGCGGTCGGCCAATGGCAGCGCCGAAAATAGTCGCGCTCTATCGCCGCCAACTCCTGCTCGGGAAGCAGCTCCACGATCTTTGGAAAGAGGCTCTCCTCCTCCTCCTGCGAGTAGTGCATGAACGCGTCCTTGAGCTCGTTGATCAACTTGTGCCAACGCTCGGTGCGAATGTCTTGAGTGCCCAGAAGCCAAAGAAACTCCTTCGTGAGCTCCTGTTCTCGGCGCACTGAAGCTAACACTCGTTCGATCTCCAGTCCGCCCAACTGCGCGAGTCGTTCATAGAGCGCCCACCGTTCAGAATCGAAATGCTCCACGATCTTGTCCTTCAACTGTTTAAAGTGGGCATAGGCCACAATCTCCTCTTGCGCCGTCACGACGTCAGACATGAACTCTCGAATGAGATTATGTTCCTGTCGCATAGCCCAGAGAAAATGCGGCTCTTTCATAACTCCTCCTATAAGACATTTTCTCTGCAGGAAATGGGCCACCCACAAATTATGAATCTCAATCACGCTCATCTTGCGAATCGCAACATGGGTTGCCAAACGAAACGGAATTTGATCGCCTCCAAAAACTGGGTTTGACGCATTGATCATGCATTGACCGCATTGCCAAGCAACGTGTAGTTTTTGAGACGTTTCATCACATGGGTTTGGGGTCTACATCTATGGAAAATTCTCCGAGCGGAATTCCGTTAACTCCTGCTGTCTTGGTCGTGGACGATCATCGGCCCACCGCTAGTCTGGTAACGAAAATCCTAGAATCCCACGGCTACCCAGCGGCGGCGGTGAATTCGTTGCAAGCGGCGAAGGACTATTTAACCAATCATCCGATCAAGGTCGTGCTCTGTGACATCAACCTCGGCGGTGAAAGCGGATTGGATCTTTTTACCGAAATGCCGCAAGGGCCTTCCGCGCCACTGATTGTGGCAATGACCGGACAGATCACTCTCGAAACAGCAACCGCCGCGATTCGAAAGGGCGCTTTCGAGTATCTGACTAAGAGCGAAAGGCTCGAAGACTTCGAAAAGGACATCGTCTCGGTGATGGAGCGGGCTATGAAACGCTTCGGCGTCGATCGAATTGCAAAACCCATTCACCGGGACGAAAAGGACAAATCTCTTATCGGGCGATCCCACAAAATGGTGGAGGTCTATCGGGCGATCGGAAAGGCCTCAATGGTGAAGAGCAACGTGCTCATCATCGGCGAGACCGGCACCGGCAAGGAGCTCATCGCACGCGCCATCCACGAGACGAGCGCTTACGCTGACCGGCCCTTTGTGACCGTGAATTGCGGCGCTCTGACCGACACGCTTCTTGAATCGGAACTTTTCGGCCACGCGAGGGGCTCGTTCACGGGAGCCGTTTCCTCCAAACTGGGCCTTTTTGAGGTCGCATCCGGGGGAACTCTCTTTCTCGATGAGATCGGCGACATCACCCCGGCCCTGCAGGTGAAATTGCTCCGCGCCATTCAAGAGGGCGAGATCAAGCCCGTGGGTTCGGTGGAAACTCGCAAGGTGGATGTTCGGGTGGTTGCCGCAACCCATCGCAATCTGGAACAGATGGTGAAGGAAAATCTCTTTCGGGAAGATCTCTACTATCGCCTGAAGGTATTCAGCATCTCGGTCCCCCCTCTGCGCGAGCGCCTGGAGGATCTCGAGGACCTCTTCAACCATTTCGTCTCCATCGCTTCGGCCAAGATGGACAAGCCGGTGAGCAGTTTTTCTCCAGACCTCATCGATCTCTTGAGACGATATTCCTGGCCGGGCAACATTCGCGAATTGGAAAACGCGATTTCCCGGGTCGTTGCCTCCGCGCAATCACAGACGTTGTTCCCCGAAGACTTTGCCGAGATCATTCGTGAGCACGACGGCGAGGATCACAGTGGCGCGCCGGAGCTACCCGGCACTCTAGCACCTATGCTCCCGCAATCTTCGACTCTCGCAGACATGGAGAGGGCGCAGATCATTTCCGTCCTATCCAAGGTGAACAATCGCCGCTCAGAGGCAGCGCGCCTCCTTGGCATTGACCGTGTGACGCTCTACCGAAAGATCGCGAAGTACGGGATCGCGGCTGAAAAAACGCCCCACTAAGAGCCTATCCCTAAACTCCTTCTACTCGGCGCGGTCAAAATGACTTGGCTCATCGTCCTCCGCAGTCGCCGTCCTCGCCAGCGGGCCTTTCGCTCGCCGACAATTGGCTCTTTCTCGATGTGTCCCTGTTTAGTTGCAGCGCTCGTTGCATCCGGAAACGACCACTGTCCTTTCGAGCCACCCAGCACTGGCACATGAAATGCAGTTACTAAAGAGAAGATAAGGACAATTGGGGAGGTTTTATGACGCTTCATTTATCTAGGGTGAACGAGTTTCTAGAAACGATCCGAAAATTCGCGCGGGCCTCTCCCGCGACACAGGGCCACAAGAACAAGCGGGAGGGAGTCGTGATCTCGCTTTTTCGGCACCGGGAGGTCGAGCTCAAGAAAGGCCCAGAAAAAGAGGCCGTGGTGTCGCATCCAGAATTTCTGGATGACACGGATTATCTGGACGCCGACTTCGAGCACGCCTGGCGCCCCACCGAACCGTTGTTGAGGTAGTCGATGTTCTTTGAAAGGGAAGACAAATGCACTCCAATTCTTTGGGCCTGTCCGAGCGGCTTCAACGATCCGACCTCGATCTTGCGGAGAACGACCTGGGCTCTCTCATGGGAAGCAGCACCGGCGGAGCCGAGTATACAACAGTCACAGGCGGGTGGGCCGGAACCGACGACGCCACCTCCACGGCCCCCAGTGATCAAATAGGCATCCCCTCCGCCGAGGATGAGAAACCCGTTGCGATGATTGCCCGGGATATCGATGAGACGATCTGGATGGATGACGCCGAACAGATCGATCATCTCGAAGAGGTCGATGAGGTGATGGAACAAAGCGATCGTCGCGATCGCGGACGCCAAGTGCAACAATCGTTGCGAATCAAGAACACGCTGAAGAAATAATCTGCGAATTCAGGCTGTCAAAGATTGGCACGCATTCTGCAATTTAGAATGAGTGAACTCTGAAGTAAGTTAGGCGGATTGGTAAGGGGATGGTCATGACAGGCAAATCTAAGAACCCAATGCTCATTATGAGCCGGCCCGATCTGTATGGGGTCGGGGTGAAATCGAGAGTTGCCGTCAGTGATTTTCGTGGCCATTCCCTTTCCGATCTGTACTACTTCATAATGGTTGCCTGCATCACTTCCGGCGCTTATCTGCTGTTGCGTTAGGACAAGCATCGCGTCTTTTATTTCTGGATTACCTCAATCTGATAGCCATCCGGATCCTCCACAAACGCGATCACACTCTTACCGTGTTTCATAGGCCCCGGCGCCCGCGTCACCTTGCCGCCCAACTGAGCGATCAATTCACAGGCTTTATATATATTCTCCGCCGCCAGAGCCACGTGACCAAAGCCGGTGCCGATCTCATAGCGCTCCACTCCCCAGTTGTACGTGAGTTCCAAGAAGGGCTCGCTCGTCTCGTCCGCTCCCAAAAACGCCAACGTAAATTTCCCATCGGGGTAATCGGTCCGACGCTGGAGTTTGAGCCCCAGAACCTCTGTGTAGAAACGGATAGAACGGTCAAGGTCACCCACCCGGATCATGGTGTGAAGGTATTGCATCAGTTCTCCTCATTAGTAAGAGAGCCCGTTGTACCAGAGACGCTAGACTTGCGCTAAAGCAGTTTGAGGAGCTTGCGCTCGGATGACCATGGGCGTATGGCAGGGAAATGAAAAAGAAGTATCTCATTTTGATTGGCCTGTCCCTCCTCACAACTCCTTCCCTGCCGGCGACGCCGGCCGGCGAACGGCCGGCAATGCTAGCTAAGAAACTGATCTGCCGGTATGACAAAGAGCCCAATCGCGGCCCCGATGTCCTCTACACTCGCCTTGATGCGCTCAAGGGCGAGATCACCAAAGAAGGGGTCTCGTTGTTTGAATTGAATGCCGAAAATCAGAAAGAAGTTCGGAAAGATGAAGTGGCCTTTGATTGGTTGGGCAGTTATTTTCGGGTCACCATTGGCGAAGAAACCTTCAACTACGATGTCTGGACCTGCGACTCCGAAGACCGCTTCTACAGCTTCCCGACCCAACAGCTTTTGGACGGCCAAAAGACTATTCAGGGTTCGGTAGAGATCTCAATCCGCTCAGACAGCGAAACCCACAGCCTCACCTGCACAGCCCAATAAACAACAGCTTGCGGGACTAATCGATTAATCCCTTAAGTAGTGGCAGCTGTAGCCGCCGGGATTCTTTGCGAGGTAGTTTTGGTGGTAGTCCTCGGCTTTGTAGAAGGGCTTGGCTGGGACTGTCTCGGTGACCACTGGGCGCTTCCATTTGCCGGATTGATTGACCTCCTCCTTCACCTTTTCGGCGGCCTTTTTTTGCGCTTCCGAGTGGTAGAAGATCGCCGAGCGGTATTGAGAGCCGACGTCGTTGCCCTGTCGATTGGCCGTGGTCGGATCATGCATTCGGAAAAAGAAGGTGAGGAGTTTCTCATACGAGAGCGTCTGGGGGTTAAAGACGACTTCAATCGCCTCTGCGTGGCCCGTGTCCCCCTTTTTCACCTGTTCATACGTGGCGTCCGGCACGATGCCGCCGGTGTAACCTACCGTAGTCTTCGTTACGCCGGGAATTTGACGAATGATCTCCTCCATCCCCCAAAAACACCCCCCAGCTAGAGTTGCGGTTTCCAACATCGTGATCTCCTTCTTTTTTGCGACCTTCGCAAGGACGATTGAACAAAACACTAAAACCAGCGTCAAGTATATGAAGCGTCGAGTCAGCACCAGGCCCTCCCTCGAGATTTATGATTGCCGATTGGTTCCTGGGATACTAAATTCATTTTGCGCAGTTTCTTGGGGGAGTTAATGGACCATATATTCATGACATCCGACGATGTTGTTTATCGAAACGTCCAGGGTGAAACCGTCGTCGTTCACCTTGAGAGTGGTGAAATTTATCATTTCTCAGAGAACACCCGCGACTTTCTCGACCGTTTCAAGAACCCAACATCCCTCGACGATAATTCACCGGCGAAGATTCGAGAATTCTGCCAGCTTCTTCTGGAGAAGCAAATCCTCCGTGAATCTCAGAATCCGGTGGGCCGGATACCGGAAGGGTTTGATGATGATCTGTCGTTTCTGAGAAAAGACGATAAGACGATAGACGATATTGTGTTTTTGTGTCCGTAGGGTAGGGCCTTCGTCCCTTGTTTCCTCGTAGCAACAAGTCCTCGCCTGGCCAGCGCGTACGCTGCATGTGCAATCTTGGGGAAAGCAAAAAAAAAACGGGGCCCGCTGGGCCCCGTTGATCAATCCTTACATCTCCCCACCATAATCCTCGCCACCACCACCGGCAGGCGCCTTCCCTTCTTTCTTCGGCTTCTCGATGATCAGCGCTTCCGTCGTCAGCAGCAGTGACGCCACACTCGATGCATTCTGAAGCGCGCACCGCACCACCTTGGTGGGATCCACCACGCCGGCCTTCACGAGATCTTCGTATTTCTCCGTGAGGGCGTTGAATCCGAAGTTCGGCTCTGAGTTGGTGCGAACCGCGTTCACCACAACACTTCCCTCATGGCCAGCGTTCTCGGCGATCTGGCGCAGCGGCTCTTCCAGTGCTCGCCGAATGATAGCCACGCCCGCCTGTTGCTCGGCAGAATCGAGCTTCAGCTTTTCCAGCGCCGGCAAGATGCGGATAAAGGCCGTGCCACCACCGGCGACAATGCCCTCCTCAACAGCCGCTCGCGTCGCGTGAAGAGCGTCTTCCACGCGGGCCTTCTTTTCCTTCATCTCAATTTCGGTCGGAGCACCCACCTTGAGCACCGCCACGCCGCCCGCGATCTTCGCAAGACGCTCCTGGAGCTTCTCCTTGTCGTAGTCGGAAGCGGTGTCTTCAATTTGTCGTCGAATAGCCCCGGCACGCGCCTCGATGTCGGCGCGCTTTCCAGCGCCATCGATAATCGTGGTGTTGTCCTTGTCGATCCGGATGCGCTTGGCACGCCCCAACTGATTCAGGCTCGCCCCCTCGAGCTTGGCGCCGAGCTCCTCGGAGATCACCTGCCCAGCCGTCAGAATCGCGATGTCCTCCATCATCTCCTTGCGGCGATCACCAAACCCTGGCGCCTTCACGGCGGCCACTTTCAGCGATCCCCGGAGCTTATTCACGACGAGAGTCGCCAGCGCCTCACCCTCAACATCTTCCGCGATGATGACGAGCGCTCGCCCCGCCTGGACAACCTTTTCCAGGACCGGGATCAGGTTCTGCATCGTGCTGATCTTTTTGTCGTAAAGCAGGATGTAGGGATCATCGAGCTCCACCAACATCTTGTCGGGGTTTGTGACGAAATAGGGCGAAAGGTGGCCCCGGTCAAACTGCATGCCTTCGACCACTTCCAGAGTCGTTTCAGCGGTTTTGGATTCCTCGACCGTGATCACGCCCTCCTTGCCAACCTTCTGCATGGCTTCGCTCAACATCGCGCCGATCGTGGCATCATTGTTGGCGGAGACGGTGCCGACCTGCTCGATCTCTTTCGGATTATCGATATTCCGAGACACCTTCTTCAATTCCGCCGTCGCGGCGTCAACAGCCTTGTCGATCCCACGCTTCACCTCGATCGGATTCTGCCCGGCAGAGACGATCTTCGCCCCTTCTCGGTAGATAGCCTGAGCGAGTACGGTCGCCGTGGTCGTGCCGTCACCTGCGTCGTCGTTGGTCTTGCTTGCGACCTCCTTCACCATCTGAGCGCCGAGGTTTTCAAACTTCCCCTCGAGCTCGATCTCCTTCGCGACCGTTACGCCGTCCTTCGTGATGAGCGGCGCGCCCCACGACTTTTCGATCACCACATTGCGACCGCGCGGTCCGAGCGTCACCTTCACCGCGTCGGCCAAAATGTTCACACCCTTGAGAATGGCGTTTCGCCCCTTCTCGTGAAAAAGAATTTCCTTTGCAGCCATGTTTCTCTCCTTAGATAAAAATGATTATTTCCCGACAATGCCCAGAACGTCTTCTTCTCTCATCATGAGAAGCTCTTCACCATCCACCTTGACCTCGTTCCCGCCATATTTCGAGAAGAGAATGCGATCCCCCTTCTTCACCTCGAGCGGAACGACCCGGCCGTCCTCGAGCAGCTTCCCGCTGCCCACAGCCACGATCTCCCCTTCCTGGGGCTTTTCCTTGGCCGAATCGGGAATGATGATCCCGCCCTTGGTCTTGGTCTCCTCCTCCAGGCGACGAACAATGATACGGTCACGTAAGGGTCGAATTTTCATAGTCTCCTCCGAAAATTTTGAGTTCGTCTATTCATAGGTGGTGCTACGGAAAGGTCAAGGCCACGGGCTCAATTTTTTTTGCGCCGGTGCCTCTGAAGTCCCGGTCGGCCGGCACGGCCCGGATGCCGAAGTGCCGGGCAACGTCGATGTCGGTGTAGCACGGGGCCTTCACCCGGAAGTGGGCTATGATCTGCTCAGCACGACGCTGCTCGTCAAATGTCGCGATAAAGACCGCGTTCTTCGGATACTTGGCGAGGTGATCTTGGCAATTCATACACCACGACGCAAAGAAGATGAGGTGAGCGTCCTTCCCAGTCAGCCTGTCTTTCAAATCATCCCAGGTGATCGGCGGGCAACTCGCCGCCCAAACGGGCGCAGCCAACGTCAAGAGAAGCCCCCACCTCACAGCACCCTCATATAGGCCAGGGCCAGGATATGGCTGTTCACACCGCCTCGGTTTTCAAAAAGGGCCGAGGTCTGGACGTAGGAGAGCCGGAGCCGATCGATCTCGGTCACGTCCCAATCCTGATTGAGGAAAACAGTGTGTGATAGGGATTCATTAACCGGAAGCGGGACCCCATCGAGAATCATCCCCGCCTTATCCTCCCTCACGATTCCAGCGCTCAATCTCAGGTGCGTGGCCCAATCATAGCCCCCAGTCACCGTTGACCGCAGTACGATTCCCGGCTCGAAATGGGCCCCTTTGATGGTGCGCGCGAGCGGTTGGGCGGCCGTGAATGCAAAGCCCATCTTTACAGGCCCATTACCCGACCAAACGTCGACCCCAAAACGAAGCTCGCTGAAGCCCGTCCCAAAGACATCCATCAATTCCTTCGGATCCTCACTGTCAAAAACCCCACGCGAAACGGCAAACTTGTAGCCCATGATGAGTTGAACTTGGGGCACCCAGCGGGGATCCACCAGAGTCGGCAGGAGGATCGTGTAGCGCAATGACAGGGAGGGATCCGCAAGGGCCGTCTCGGATCGCGTCTCATTCTGATTGCGAATCACGGGCACCGTCACCGTGGCAAAGAGATCTCTCCCCAGCCGCTCCCCGTAAGCCACAGTGGCCGAGCTCTTGAGAATCGGGCCGCCAGCTGTGACGAGCGAACCATCAAGCTCCACATTTTTGATGCCGAAGGTATTGGACTGCCCGAGATAGAATTTGTGGGATTCGTTCGGATAGAGAATCAGCGGATCCTCGCCGCCACTGCCACAACTGGCGCACGCCAGAGCCAGCGCCGGGAGAAACGCGGCCCCTAAGAGCGCCTTAAGGCACTTCGACGGGGATAAGAGCTGTGTCCGTTTTTCCATTCACCTTCGCCGACAAGTGGATGACCCAAGCGCCACCCATCACAAAATAGATCCCTTCCACCCGAACGCTTTGGGAAGACTCGATGGTGATGACCTGATCGTCGGTGGAGGTGCCATGGCCGTGGGCCGGCATCTGGGGATCAATGGTGATTTCATCGGTGGTCGCGACCACGCCCTCCGCTGCGCTGAGGGACAGGCGAACTGAGCTGTAGTTTCTCGCCACGGGGCCCGTGAGCCAGGTCGGCGTCACCGAAAAGACCTTGTTCTCGGATTCAATGGCCCCCTTCAAGGGCTCAACTTTGGACAGCGGCGCCTTCGAACATTGAGCCAGGGCCAGAAGAGCCCCCAGAAAGAATAACCGCATCATCTCACCGTCACCGAAACCGTTGCCTTATCGGCGCTCTCAAAGGCCAGGCGGAGATCCCAGGTGCCGGTCATCAGAAACTTGATCTTCTCAACCGTGGCGCAATCATTCGACACTTCATTAACGGCGGTGGGCAAGCTGCCGTGACCGTGCTCAGGCATCCAGAGCTCCAGTCCCTTCAAACGCTGACGCTCACCGTTGCAAACAAAAACTTTCTTAGACTCTTTGGTCACCGGTTTGCTCGGGATGCGAATCACCACCGCGGCGCCCTTCGTGGTTTTACCCTTTAAGATAGTCTCCTTGTCCGACTGCGAATCACAGGTGCAGGCGGCGAAAGAGAAGGAACTGACAAACAAAACGGAAAGAATAGTGCGATGCATAGCTCCTCCAGTCGATGAACGTCTCTTTTTGAGCTTCTATTTTATAAAGAGGACGCGGTGCGGGGGCAAGACCTAACTCCGAGCTTCATAACAAGTGATGCCGCACCAATGGCGCCGAGACCCCAGAGGGTGAGGTGCCCCAAAGTAGGAAGGGCGAGCGAACCGGTCGCCGTTCCGATTAGCATGAGAACGGCGATCGAGAGGGTGACGAGAAGAGTCATCTGCCAGAGGGCGGCCCGACGGGCCACACGCAGCTCATCGCGATTGAGAAGAAAACGAGCCATCAGGGACGTGATCCCCAGAAAGAGCCCGCCACACAGAAGCGAGCAGACCGAGTGGCCCCATCGGGCGAACAGGTGCATGAGCCCCATTCCGCCGATTGGACCGACACCGAACTGCGGACAGAAAAACAGCGTGACCGCACCCGAAAAGATGTGGATCCGAACCAGCTTCCCAAAGACTCGCCAGACCGAGGGGTAAATCGCCTGGTACACAAGCCTCTGCACCGTCTCACTCACGGCCAAAGACGGCGCCTCCTCGGGCGCCTGCAGGAAAAACTGAAATTCGTCGGTTCTGCTCATTCGACCTGTTCCTTTGGCGCAAAGAGATTTCGCAGCTGGGCCGTGATGCGACTCACCCGCTTGCGAATCGTCTGGGGCGAGGCCTTCAGCCGCACCGAAATCTGCTCAAAGCTCAAGCCATCTCCATAGCGCAGCTGCAGAAGCTGCGCCTGTTCCAGCTGCAGCGATTCGAGGCTGAGATTCGCGAGCGGCTCGACCACCGGCTGAGCGGGGATGGCTTCAATGTCCGTATTACAAACCTCCTCCCGGCGGCGGCGCATCTCGTCTATGAGAACTGTCCGCGAGATGGTGAAAAGCCAGGGGGCAAGGGGCAGTGCCGCGTTGTATTGATGGCGGCTCTTATGCAGCCTGAGGAAGATCATCTGAAAGATCTCCTCCGCCCGCCCATGATCGGCCACCTTGCGACGCACGTACCCAAAGACTCTCTTATGGTAGCGTTCGTAAAGGAGGCAGAAAGCGTCATAATCCCCATCCTGGTATTGGGTCATGAGCTTTTCGTCGGAAGCCGGCATTAACCAATACCCTACCCTCTTTTACGTACGGTCAGAATTATTTTGTGACCGGTCACAAAACTATTGTGTTAGGGCGTACCCGCTTGTGAGGCTCCGAAACGGGCCTATAACCTATCTCAAGGAGAGAAAATGAAGCTCTTATCCGCCGCCCTTTTGGGAATGGCACTTCTGGCGAGCCCGATGTCGCTCGCTGGTGACAAATGTAATTGTTCCAAGGCGTGTCATGAGAAGTGCGCTTCGGGCGATGGCTCCAAGTGCAAGTGTAAGGACAAGTCCTGTGACTGTAAGAACGGGAATTGTAAGCACGGAAAGTGTAATAAGACAGCGCCGGCGGCCGAAGAGGCCCCCAAGCCACAGTAAGGAATTAATTCCCGTTTGGTCATCGACCAAATGGATTTCTTGGCGGCGGCCGGCCACTCCGGCCGCCCCAACCTCTCCTGCCTTCCTGGCAATGCCCCTGATAGAAAATCTGAGCCCCATGCATGGACGTTTACGTTCATGTTCACGTCTACGCATACGCCTATGGCTTTTGGAAGGCGGTGCGGTTGACGTATGCTACCCGACTCAGTACGAACTCCCTTGTTGTCATAAAGGGGTTGTGGGGGAAGTCTCTGCGATTCCGTTTTTAACTGAAGGAGTATTTCCATGAAGATGATGTCAATTGTAGCCTTGATGGCTGCTGGTTATGTGATGGCGGCCCCGGTGACCACCACGAGCGGAAGTTTCGCTCCTGGCCATATCGCTAACACCGTTTTGGCGATCGGTCCTGCCATCCAGATCCCGGGTGCGTCAAAGGCGTTGCCTGGTATTGAGTTTTCCGCTGTGACGGCGGCGGCTCCCAGCGTCCCACTGTATGTGGGAGTGGATGCGTCTTTCTTTTTTACAACCGATACGGCCAATAAGTTCGTCGGCTCGCTCCCGATCCTCGGAACGATGTACTACGAGTTCCAGACGGGCGGCGCTGTTCGTCCGAAGCTCGGTGTGTCCGCTGGCCCCGTGTTCGGGATTGGCGATAACCAGCAGAGCGCTCGGTTTGGCATGCTCGCCACTCCTGCACTCCACATTCGGATGGCCGAGACGGTCGGTATCACGATTGAGTCCAAGATCGGCGTGTTTGGTTCCGAGTTTGTGTACATGCCGCAAGTGGCTGCTCACTTCGCGATGTAATTCGATTTGATTGCGCCTTCCAGCGCGATCGATTCACTTCCAGACCCGTCCTCAGCTTCGGCTGAGGGCGGGTTTGTTTTTTAGAAGGGCGGAGTAAAGCCGCCGCCGCCGAGGATGGCTGGAACCTCTGCGTGGTGTTCTTCACAGGCATTTTTCACGATCGTGCGAAGATGGTGAGGATAGAGGCGCGCCTGGCTCGGACTCACCTGGCACTGCTTCATGACACTGTCATCGGCGCCCATTCGACGGTGCGTGACGGCGCTGTCGAAATACTCGTCCCGCAATCCAAGCATGTGGCCCAATTCATGGCTAAAGACCGTGCAGAGCAGTTCATCGTTTAGCTCGACACCATCCATCCCAAAGGCCCAATTGGCCATGTTGAAGGTCTGAATGCGGTAACCCATTTTTCGGACAACGACGTACCCCGGAGAACTCGACCCGACACCGCCCTGTTCGCCAGACCTGAAAAAAGTGAGGTTGAGAAAAATGTCGTGTCGACCGTAAAAGTCGCGGACACACTGGCGGATATTTTGGAGGCGAGCCCAGTAGTAGATATGCTGGTTTGGGGGAATTTGGCCTAAGTCCAAAGTGATTCCGCCGGCTAGATGAAATCCGCGATCATTGGCCTCGATGCTATAGGGGATCGTGGCCCAACGGTACGGGCCGTCCTCCACCACTCGCGGGGAAAGGGTTTGCGTTGAGCTGCGCCGAAGAGAATCGTGGCAATGGCCCACAAATTTCTCAGCGTCGTGATCACTCATATAGTCGGGCGTCGTGTCGGTGGAGGTGTGCCCCGTGTACAGACGAGAACACCCGACTAGAAAAAGGATTGCGATAAGCCCCAAGCGCACGGCCGGAGCTTAGCAGATTTGGCTACCCAGAATCGATTGCCCATTTTTGTCACTCGTAAGGGGCCGCAGTGAGCCTAAAAGGCCTAAAAGGAATGCCGTTTCCTTAAGCAAATCCCTCCTGAAGCTGACTGGTAACTACTCAGCCCTGGATCCGGCTGCCCAAAGCCGCAAACGATTCCGAAGCATCCCTTAATATTCCCCCGTAGAGAGAGCTCCTGCCCGGCCACGACCGGCTGAGAGATCGCTTTTTACGCCAACGATTAACAATTAATGGCGGATCTTGCAGGCTGTGCGCCTCAACGTTTTTTTTAGGCTCGTGAGGCAACTGCTCCGCCTGCGCAGGCCCGAGCGCTCGCTCCTCATGCATTTCGATGTATCGTTTGATCAAGGCGCCCGTCACGCCTTCGCCCACAGAACGCGCAAAGTAACCTACTTCCATTCCATATTCCTGCGCCGCCCGCCTCAGCAGATTTTCGCATTCTTCCCGCTCGTGCTTATTCGACAGCGCCCTCTTGCGATACTTCACAGTCCAGATGACGTGATACCCACAGTCATCGGCCGTACGGCGGTTGCCACTCGGCCGCTATCAGGCCGGTCCCCGGCCCGAGTTCGAGGGCCTTGAAGTTGTTGAACTGGTAAACGCCGAGTGGCTGGGCTACACGAATTCAGTGTGTCTTAAGACAAACTCCGTGCGTGGGCTCCAGGCACCCTGTTTGCATTCATGTCACCTATCCAATTCGAGGTGTCAGGTGATCAGAAGGCCAGAAAAAGGTTTCCTCGCGACGCTCGTGCTCGTCTCATTTTTTGTGTTCCAACCGGCCCTGGCGGCTGTCCCGCCCTCCTCGGTCTCATCGACGGCTCTTTCAGAAGACGTTCGCCAAAAAGCCGAGTTTTTCACCAGCATCGTGCTTCACAGAGAGGCCGAAACAGGGAGTCACCACGAAGTGGCGAGAATCCTGGCCGGAAGAGACTACATTCTTCGAAACGGCGGATACGACTCCGCGGAACACAATCTCGATAACCCCACTCGGTGCATGCGGCCACAACGGGAATTTCGTGATGACTGCCCGACCTTTCGAAGTGAAATGCAATCCAAAATGGCATGGTACGAGGCCTATGAACTCGAACGAAATCGGCCCTGGTTCGAGAGTCGCCGTTCATTCGGCTCCACAGCAGCGAAACTCGGCAGCGCCGCTACGGACCTCGGGTTGGGCGGCCCGGGTGGGAAGGTGGCCGGCAAAGTTCTGGGAAAGTTGTACGAGGCAGGCAAAGTGGCCGGGGAGTATGCCGACGAAGCAACATTCGGCCATTCAATGAAAAATGCCATCTATGGTGGAAATGAGCCGGGAATCTCCTTTGAGTATCGCGACTACATAAAAGACGCCCTCGAAGATCATTTTCGCCAAATGCTCAAACACAAGAAGCTCGGCACGATGGCGCCCAATCAACTGAACGCCATCAATGGGATTTCGCCAGCGAGGCTGACCTCGAAGGAAGTGGTTCGAGATTACCCCGGCTATCGGCCGCCTTCAGCTCAATCGCGGCCCGCCGCAACCGTCGACCAGAGAAAGGAGATCGCCCGGCAGGGGTCCAAGCTTCGTCGCACTCAGGCCGAGCTTGAGAAGGTGCGAAATGCGCTTGGGGACCCATCAGCACAGGAGATGAATAGTATTTCGGCGGATGACATTTTTAGGATCGCTAATGGAGCCATGATCGCAGGCAGCAAGAAACTCTTGGGCCAATTCGGAAAAAGCGCTCCCCAGTTTGGGGATTCCATACCCCACCAGCTCAAGGCAGGCGCGCATTCGGACTCCGGGTCCCCAACAGAAAACGGAAGCACGCCCGCAACCACGGAAAGAGCCGCCGACTACCCCAGTCCAGAGCAGATGGCCGAAATCAAAGAGAACCTCTCCAAAATAAAATTCGCCACAAATGTGATGGCCACTTTTGTTCCGAATAACTCAAATGTGCAGGCCGCCAATTTGGTGGTGGACTTTGGAATGGAGATCGCAAACGCGATGGCAGACGGCCTGGCCGGGGGCAACATGTTCTTCGCGGTGACCATAGCCACCAAGACTCTCCTCATGGGTCTTCAACGGCTCTTTCAACCCGCTGGCGTTCCGCCGCCGACGATCGAAGAGGTGATACTCAAAGAGGTGCGGCGAATTCAAGAACAGCTCGTCGGAGTGATGAGTCATCTCCAAAACATGCAGTCGGTCACGGAAGAGGCTCGGAAGAAACAGAGTGCCGACATCGCACGGCAATTCGCGTTGATCACGGCCTTTCTGGAAAATCAAAGGGCAATAGAGGCCGAGCGTAGAACAGAGAATCTCTACCAGCACCTCAAGACGCGGAATCTGATTGAAGACGGCAACCAAGTGGGCGCGCAGCGAGATGAACGGAATCTGAAAAACGAGGTTCGCAGCGCGGTCGACCTTGTGATCGACCCAGCGTTGACGTTGCACAAAGACATGGACCCACTTGAGCGCGCGCTGCACAAAACGAATGTGCGAACCGCCGCGAACACATGCCTTCGGGGAGCCGCCAATGCCTGTGACCCCAGCTCCCAGACTCGCCAACCGTGGCTCCGCGGGTTGTGCCAGTTCAAATCACAGTCTACGGACGCGCTCCACAGGGAGCTCCGGGCGGTGACCGGCTACGATTCTCGCCCGATCATCCCCTCGAAACTCCGCGCGCTGGACAAGCTCCTGGGGAGTGATGACCATTTTCCACTCGATGCCGACCGCCTTCACTCCGCACACCCGGTCTCCTACGCCCAGCTCAAACCGGTCATCGCAAACACGATTGCTCTTTTTAAACACCGCGATTTTCATTCTTCAATCATTGGCGGCACCCATGAAGAGGCCCTCTGCAAGGCCGACCCGGACCTTGCCAAGTTGGGGGCGTTGATCGATCTCGTCAACAATGTCCGAACGGCCAACTCATCCATTTTGCCCCAGTATGAAGGCGGCAAATTCAGCAGCCATCACCTTCTGAAGGCCATTCGAAACTATGAGGCCTCCCTTGATGACGCCCTCACCTACCAAGATGACTTTGTGAAGAGTGTTGGTGTGGCAGCCATCGATCAAGTCTATGATCCGACGCTGTCCATAGCGTCCCAAAAACAGAAAGACAGATTCAACGAGGAAATCCTCAAGAACGATCACTTCGTATTTCCAGATCACTCAAATCCGACCATCCCTTATTGCGGAGGCCAGGTGCTCAACGATGTGGGGCAGCCGGTCACTACTCCGAGCCTGCCTGTCTCGCAACGCCAGATTCGGGATTACGCGGTCAAGCTCATCCCTAAAGAGTATCTGATGGCGAACCAGATCCTCAAAGGAAGCTTTCAGTGGTGCTATGAGGGGGTCGGGCTGGAAAATGAGTCGATCAAGTATGATCCCAAGACGAACGAAGGCGTCCATTCCGGGGACCTGGCATTCACTGTCCGCATCCACTTCACGCCGCCAGGCGGGGACCCACTTGATGTGGCCCAAATTCGCATCGTCGACAAACGCTCTCCGGAATCGGGAACCAGGGAATATTTTAAGCGCGAGTACGTCCCGGTTTTCGGGGCTGACAGTGGTGGCAAAAGCATCGTCAATCTCGATTACGATGGCGCCCTCGATCCGGGAAAGTTGCTCTCCGGGGATTCCGCCAGTGCTCAAGTCATTGAACGCCTCAGAAAGAGTCAGGAATTGGGTATCCCCGCGGGCTTCTATCCGACCAAGGCGTTTAAAAAGGTGGATGAAAACGAAGGGAATCACTGGAATCGGCGCTTTGATCTTCTCTCGCGGTCTTGGTTCATGGACAGCCAGAACATGGAGACCACTCTTCTCGACCAAGCTGGGAAGAGTCAGGGGTTGATCCAGGTCTTGCACTCTAAGATGGAGGCCCAGGCGCTTCGAAAGGTTGTCGAGCTGGCTGACTCCGCGCTCGCCGCCCAAATGCGCGGCAGGATTTCTTCGTTGGAAAAGGATGTGCGCAGTCAGACTGGGCCGATGCGGGAATATCTCGATCGCGTGGACGCGGCCCGGGATCGGATTCGCATGATTCTCTGGATGGGGCTCGGAGACGAAATCTACACCAACGCGGAATTGGCCGACTTTCTCGATCGTCTGGTCAGCGGCGACAGCTTCGTGAACGCGATCGTTCAGCACCCCGACAAAACTCTCGACGGAAGGAGTCGAGAGTCGCTGGGAGCGGATTTCCGGGCCCGCACCACCAAACTGGTGGCCGATATCCTGGCGCAATCTGATCGACATAGCCTCGTAGCCCATTTCGGGGAGATCGATCGCCAAAGCGAAGATTTGGCGACGGTCTACTGGGATCGCATGGTGAGAAACCCAGGCTGCGTCACTAGACTTGCCGACTTACCGGAAAGCCTCCAGCACCCCTTCAAGACAGACGCCGACCTCAAGTCGGCGGTGCGACGGCACGTTTCGAATCCCTTTTCGGTGAAGGGGCCAGAACTGGGCAAGCTAGAAGAGGCCTCCCTCGCCGCGTTCGCCAAGCTGGAAACGAAGATTCTTCGCGAAGCAGAAGGCCTCAGCGCCGGCGACATCGCGGGCATTGAGGACTGGCTCCGCAGACGATTTGGACAGGACCTCACGCCCGGGGTGATTGCAAGGAAGGGCTGGGAGTTTGCGTCCAGAATGCATTTCCTCACGACGAAAGAGCCGAAAATGACGCCGCAGAAGGCGATCGCGCTGCTAGCGAGCTATTCGCCGGAGTCTCTGCCTGCAAAGGCGGAACTCGACGAGAGAATCGTCCTCGAGGCAAGTGTGAGCGGACACCTCAAAAATCCCCAGAGCAAGGCATCAACCACCGCGAGACAGGCACTCGATCTGCGCGCGGGCTCTCCAGCGGACCGAATCAAGGCGATGGAAGACGCGCGGAAGGTAATCACCTCAGCCCTGGAAAGGCGAATGCAAAACATCGCACAGTTGGACTTGCTCGAAGAAAAGCTAATCCAGGTGAAGAAAGAGGCAGAGAAGTTTGAATCGAGGATGGAGGAATTTATAGCCAAGATTAAAAAGAAACGTGAGGAGGATAAAAGTGTTCGGCACAGTCCCGTTGAGCGTTTTGGATGGGAAGAGAATCCACTCATCGTCTTAAAGGCGCTGGAAAAACCCATGAACACAAATCTCGGCCAACGGCTTAAGGCCGTTCAAACGGCGAAAACAGACATGGAGAAAGAGGACGATGAGGAACAGTTGGGAAGGATCCTGGCCGAGCTCAAGAAGAAGATCGAGCCTCCGAGAACAATACCGGCAGCCCCTCAACAAAATGATGAAACGGCACCGGCATGGGTTTCCGTGCCGCCGTTGGCTCAGCTCTCGAAGGATCCAGATATTGTTCTCGTCAACTATATTAAGAATGTGGGCCCGAACACCACTTATTCCACCGTCACATTTGATTTGCATGCCCCCGCCGAAAAGATGGCAGAGCAGATGAAGGAGGCACTCCGAATCGGACAGCTACAGGTGGATCGCGCGGAGAATTTCCTGAGTTGGGCTAGGGAAGACGCCCGGAAATGGGTGCCCGACCACCCTGGACGCGGAGAACGCTTCTAGTGGTCAGCAAGCCCCAGCGCACGCTCAGCGTGCCAGGAGGCATCTCTGAGCGGGGTCTCGGCGTCCATAAACTCGCGATGCAAAAACCATAGCGCCGACGCCGCCTGGACAGTGCCTTGAAACGATGCGACCAACCTGGTCTGATTCTTTCCGAGTGCCTTCTCTATATGATTGCTAGCGATCGCCACGTCCCAACACCCACTTTCGAGTGTTGCGTTGTGCGCATATTGCTCAAGAAGGACCGTCTTCACCTCTCGGTAGAGCGCTTTCCCTTCCGGGATGACCTCGGCTCGCTTGGCGCGAGCGCGCAGCACCTTTTCCACTCTGGCAAGCGAGTAACCCCAACCCTGCAGACTCACTACAAACGCCGTGTGGGCCTGAATCCGAGAAATGCCCGTTTCCATGAGTTCTATTTCACCATCGAGCACCTTGGCATCCTCTTCCGAAAGACCCGCTTTGAACGCCGCAAAGCTCGTTTTGAGCTTGGCCAACCTCGGTCCAAAATCATTCTCAAGCGAGAGCCACTGATCTTTGTAACTGCTGGCAGCCCCATACAGCACCGCTAATCCCTCACGCAACGGCTGATCAGGGTCTTTGCCACACGAAAGAAGCATAACCATCGCCAAAGCTAAAACGGTGAGATTTTTCATTGAGGCCGGGAGAATACCGGACCACGAACACCGGGATCAACCTGCAAGAATTGTCACTTCTGCGAGTCTGCGAATTTCCACTACTTACCGTTGAGCTGAATCAAGCCGGCAGCTGTCCATTCCTCGAAAAACCGACGAGTCTCGACCGGCAAGGCACCTTCGGTGAGATTTTGGGCACAAAAATCCGGGAGTTTCAGCCAAGTCGTCCCGGATTGCACCTTCACGCACTGTGGAACCCTGAGCACCTGCGTAGGCCCGTGGTGGCGGTACACGGCCCAGGTGCGGCGGGCTTTGAGGGGCTTGAGCGCCTGCGTATGGGGGGTAATCGCCCAGCGGCTCGAGATAAAGAGAATGTTGGGGTGAAAACGGAGCCGTGTCCGTGGGGTGAAGCCGCCCGAGTGCGTCGCCAAAACCGGAGGCCCCGCGTACACCTTCTCCATCGCCGCTTCCAGCGAGACCAGGTCGCGAATCGCGCCGCTGTTTCTCCTTTGCACGAATTTTTCAAAGGGCCCAACCATGTCTCCGAGCGGTTCGGATCGCGGCGGGTGTTGTTTCAAGAACTCAACGATGGTGGGCTTTTCCTTTTCTCCGAGAGCACGGCAGGTGCGGGGGAAAACCGCTTGGATGTATTCCCGCAGCCGGATGAAATACCCTTCCGCGTACACGCTGAGGCGCTCCTCGCGGGTCACGCGTTCGCAGGCCAGGATCGTCTCGCCGCAACTCGGGCGGGGCTCCGTGTAGCGGGATCGGAACCGGCGATTAGCCCTGGAGACCTGTTTCGCGCGTGGGTCGGCGAGGGCCTTTCTCACGCCGCGGGGATCGACGATGATCCACCTCATCCAGCGCTGGAGATCGCTCAATCTGGGGCCGGCTTCTCTTTTCGATTCGTCGGGCATAGTTCAACTCCTGAATCAAATCCTTAAGCGGCGGGATATTGCCATCACGTTCGAGTATGACCGGAACGGCTCCGTATAGTTTCACCGCTTCGGCGTAGAGCCGCCAGACGTCCTCACAGACATCACGATCGTGGGTGTCGATGCGGTAGTGGCCCTTATTCGCGTGGCCGGCGAGGTGGAATTGTCTCACCCGTTTCCCGGGGATGGCCCGCAGGTATTCCATCGGATCAAATCCGTGGTTCACCGCCGACACGAAAATATTGTTCACATCGAGAAGGATGTCGCAGTCAGCGCGTTCACAAATCTCATTGAGGAATTCCCATTCGGTCATTCGAGAATGGGAAAAAGCGACGTAGCTTGAGACATTTTCAATCGTCAGCCGCCGTCCGAGAAAATCCTGCACACGGCAAATCCGGTCGGTGACATGCCGGATCGCTTCGCGCGTGTAGGGGAGTGGCAAAAGATCGTGGATATTTTCCCCTCCGACGCCCGTCCAACACAGGTGATCGGAAACCCAAAGCGGATCGACAATTCCGATGAGCCTCTTCAAGCGGTTCAAATAGTTTTGATCGAGCCGATCGGTCGAACCAATCGAGAGCGACACACCGTGAAGGGTGATCGGGAAATCTTTGCGCACTTGCAGAAGTCGCTCCAGCGACCGGCCGCCAAAGTGCCTAGGAGAACCCATATAGTTCTCTGAAATCACTTCAAAAAAATCGACGGAAGGAGGAGAGGAGATGATGTCGTTGGTATGCGGAGCGCGTAGACCTAAACCAAACAAATTCAAACTTCCTCAAAAGGTACGGACTTCCTTTTGAGGAAGCCAGTAGAACAACCGGTACGGACCCCTTTGATTCCTCAAAAGGAAGTCCGTACCTTTTCGGTCATTACTTCGTTTCGCCTTCTTTTCCCGCGCAGCCGGTGCCGTCCTTGCCACTGCAGCTCGCGGCAGCCTTATTCTCTTCGCCTTTGCAGCTCTTGCCGGCTTCCTTGCCCTTGCAGCTGGCGCCGTCCGCCTTGTGCTCGTTGCCCTTGCAGCTCTTGCCCGCTTCCTTGCCCTGGCAGCTGGTCTCACCAGCTTTCGCCGCAGCCTTCGCCTTCTTGTGCTTCGCCGGGTGCTTTTTGGCGGGGGCAGCGCCGTCCTCGGCCATTGCGGGGGCTACGCCACCGAGAATGCCGGCAATCGCGGCGGTGATAATTAAGTGTTTGGGGTCCATCTGTTGCTCCTTTGCTGTGTTGGTGAAAAACTAAGGATTAATTATATCTCATATGGGGTTAGAATAAACAGGTGGATTGGCTCCTACTCGTCGTATCCGCCCTCGCTCTGGTGGCGACCGTTGGGGCCGCGAAGATTCTTCTTCGGTACCGTCGATCGCGAAACCATCCACTGAAAGACTCTACCCCGCCCCCTCTTCCGCTCACTCGGCCACCCGCAGTGCCATCCCAACCCGCGCTCGACCCCGGCCATCTATTTGACTTCCTGCGCAAACAACCGGACACGGACATCTATCGAGTGATGAATATGGAAGGGCCGCTCATCGGCGCGGTCATCGCCCGCTTTTTGCCGCTCGATCAGCGGGCTCGCCTGCTGCAAAGTCTGTCACCGAAAGAGCGGATCGATGTCGAGCGCCTGGGGACTCGACTCAACGAGATGCCCAGCAGTGAATTCATTCGGATCGCGGATACAATCCGAAGAAGGTTGTTCCCCGCCAGTGCCGTCAACGAGGGAAAACGGGATGACTATTCGTTTTGGGCCGAAACCCTCGAGCGAACCCAATCGCGCCAGGCGCTGATCGCCAGCCTCGAAAAGACACGGCCCGACCTCAAAGAGCTTTGGGAGCGCTATCAGGTCAAGCTAGAAGACATTCCGTCTCTCCCCCGCCCGCGGATCGAGGCGGTCCTTTCGGCCCTCACTGACAAGGAGCTCTCCCTCGCCCTTTCGGCCTGTCCGCGCGAAGTTGCCGAATCGCTCGTGACAGACCTGCCTCCCAATCGACGAAAGAGGATCCTTTTGAGAATCCGAGCGCAGGGCGCTCTCCCGCGATCGCTCACCGAACCGGCCGTGAAGGCCCTCGTCCGCCGCTTCCACGAGCGCTCCCTCTAGTCCAGCAGGACTGTGCGATTCTCAGGAGTTAATTCTGCCACGCGCTCTAAGTAATTTCTGGGCCCCTCTTGTTTCGCCGCCGGCGGATCGTTTACAAAGAGACTATGGGGTTACTCCGCCGCCAGTTGGGGCCGTTTTTCCTAGCCACCGCGATTCTCACAGTGGGGTGCAATCGCCACATCGACAAGCTCACCTCACAGGCCGGCCATCAGACGTGGTTCCAAAAGATCCAGTCTGACGTTTTGAACCGTTCCTGCGTCGGGTGCCACAAAGGCCCCTCCGCGAAGGCCGGCGTCCAGCTCGACACCTACGACCACGTCAGATTCGGCACGCTCAAGGACGGAACGACCCCTCTCATCACGCCCGGCGATTGTGACAATAGCGGATTAGCCCTAATTCTGAGGATGAATTTCATGCCCCCGCCTGACCTCAATAAGCCCCTCGATGTTGCCTCGAAAAAGATGATTGAGAATTGGATTGATGCCGGCGCGGACAAAGACGCCTTAGCCCCGGGGACTGAAGTGCCCACCCCACCGACACCCGTTGAGCCCCCGAAGCCACCGGTCAGCGAGAATGACTCTCGAGCCACCTACAAGTTTCTGGCGGAGAAAGTCTTCAAGGACTGCAGATTTTGCCACTCAGGCCCCGACGCGCAGAATGGACTCGACTTCACTGACTATAATTCTTTGATCGCGAGCAAAAAGATCGTCAAGGGCGTTCCGACAGAGAGCCCGCTCTACCAAAGACTTCTTCAGGGCGGCGATGATCCGATGCCCCCCGACGGCCAACTATCCCCCGACACGCTCAAGCTGATTCACAACTGGATCCTCTCGGGAGCCAAGGACAACTGAAGTTTGAGTTTTGCGGGACACCAGCGCTATTGTATCAACCGGTGCTCAAACTTTCGCGACTCGTGCCACTTCTCGCCCTCCTCGGTTGCACTCAGCCGGCCATCAAAAAATATTCCGACATGCTCGATCCATTAGTCGGTTTGGCGACAAAAAAAGAGATCACCCGGCTACTTGGACAGCCCGTGTCATGCCAGAACGACATGAATTATGAAGTTTGTGAATTTCGTACATCGCGAGCTAGAAACAACCCCGTACCGGCGGTGCATCAGAAGCACCCCGGCATGGGACCCGACTTAACCCCCTATGAGCAGTTCGATGATCTTTCCTTGCAGTTTGACGCCCTTGAGACCCTTCGCGGGTGGCGTCCGCTGCGCGTTAACTGAAAGCGTCATTGAAATCTCCTAAGTCTACGTAACCCTAAGAAATTATTTAAAGATTTCAGAAAAATGTACCGATGGCGTTAGCAGGGACAGGTGTGCCATGCACACGTGTGTCCAGGCTTGAAGAATTAAAAGAAGATGGAAAGCAGACGCTACATTCCAATCAAGTACAAGTTCCTGGCGGTGTTGTTTGTCATCACCGTCATGTCGCTCTCTATTTTCTTTGCGTTCACCTACAAAACTTTTTCCGAAGATAAGAAACTTTTCGTAATGGATCTCAATATCTCCGTGTTGAGAGCCACGACGAGCGACATCAAGCTCGAGCTCAAGAGCCGAATCGAAGAGCTTCAGATCTTCGTGCCTCGTGTGTACCAGAAAGGCACGGGCGGCGGTGCGCGCGCTCCCAACGAAAGGGAGAGCGAGGATCCGTTCCAGGGTCTGAGCCCGTCGCTGCCTGATGAATTGCTCAGCGTGACCTTCTACCGGCAGAAGGGCGACTCTTTCGAATCATTCAAGAGTTTTGAACACAAACCGCTCTTCGTGAAGAAGGGTCTGCCCGATGACTTTGTCGCCACGATCAATGCCAAGCGGCCACTCAACCTCAAGGAACAGGTCGAGAGCCAAGATATGGGGATGGTGAACCGTTCCGTCTCGCTGTCGCACAATGGAAAGACCCACGAAGTGCCCGTGATCACCTTCCTCGTGAGCGGAAATTACGTCGATTCCGACTCGAAGGGCGTCGTAATAGCGATCGATCTCATACAGGATTTCCTCAGAAAAAAACTCCAGCAATCCGAGATAGCCGAGATCTTTCTGCTGCGAAAGAACGGCATGTTGCTCAGTCACCCCGCTGTGCACCCGACCGTGGAATTTGCCGGCGTGCAGTTCCCTCACCCGATCACCGCCCGAATTGCGGGCAAACAGTTCCCGCGCGAAAGCATGGAGCTGGACATCAAGGGCGAGAGCTATCTCTGCAATGTCTCCGAGACCGGATTTAAAGATATCTTCGCCGTATCCCAGATCCGAAAATCGGAGGCCTTCCTCGCCCTCCAGACCTTGATTCACAAGAGCATCTATCTTTCGATCTTTGTGCTGGCAGTCGCACTGGTCTTAAGCATTCTCTTCGCATCCGGTCTCACCGCCAATATTCAAAAGCTACAACAGGCCGCCGAGCTCATCGGCGCTGGAAATCTCAAGGTCGATATCAAAGTGAATAGCCGCGACGAGATCGGACTCGTGTCGGAAAGTTTCCAGTGGATGGCTGGAAGAATTCAGGAGTTGGTCACGGAGACCGCGCAAAAAGCGCGCATGGCGGAGGAGCTGGCCACCGCCAAACTCGTTCAGGACACCTTGCTCACAACCCCTTCGTTCCAAAGCCAGAGCTTCCAGATCGACAGCTTCTACACGGCCGCCGGCGAGTGCGGTGGTGATCTCTGGGATGCATTCATCAAGGGGAATAAGCTGACGATCATTGTGGGTGACGCCACCGGACACGGCGCCCCCGCCGCCATCGTGGTGGCCGTGGCGAAGGCCTGCTTTGCCACCCTCAACGGAGTTTTCCGAAATCAAAATCTTCCGCCGGAACAGGTACTTGAGATGGCCAACCACGTCATTCATCACGCCTGCCAGGGACAGCTGCTCATGACGATGTCGTTGGTGCAGCTCGATCTGGAGACAGGCCAGGTGGTGCATTGTAGCGCCGGCCACGAGCCCGTCTTTTGCATGCGGAAATCGCTCAAAGTTTCGACAGGGAGTGCCGAAAAGAAAACGAAGATGTCTGCAGAGATACTCTTCGCTCAGGGCGAACGCCTAGGCTTTGCCAAGAGTGCAAAGTACACGGCGGAAGAGTTTCACATGCAGCCTGGCGACACGCTTATGATTTACACAGACGGACTATCAGAAGCCCGCGATCCAGAGATGAAGGAATGGGGCGAACGAGCACTGAGGAAGGCGTTTGTCCGCAATGGATTCACGGACCTAGCCACCATTAAAAAGCACGTTCTTGAATCGATGACCGAGCACATCCGCAACGAGCCTTATCACGATGACGTCACCTTTGTGCTCCTACGCTGGTTGAAACGCACCGAAGGCGAAAACAGCACGATTGACGATATTCCCAATATTCTTGGTCTCGATTCTTTCCGAGCAGCGGGGGATGCGAGCACTCACAAGGCCGATACCGTCGCCGCGCCGGCGGCGGACCTGACTCCAGAAACGGATGATGAGTTTGGCCTGGCTGGCCAAAACGATTTGGCCGAGATCTCAATCGATCCTTTGCTGGATCCGTTCGTCGATATCACTGAGAGCGTGCCGACTCCGGCCGAAGAGTTGGCCCAGGTCGAGATTGTGGAAGAGCTCGCGCCCGTTGACGCTGAGCCCCCCCCTCCCGAAGAGGCGCCGGCAATCGATCCCTACGTCGAAAGTTTGGATGAATCCACGACCACGACCGAGGATGATCCGTACGGCGACGGCGGAGACCCCACCAAGAAGAGGGCCGCGTAGAGATGGGCGCTTTGATTAAAAAACTGCGCCCCCAGGCCAGCTCCGAAATTGTCATCTCATCGACACTCGATCGACGTAAGGCTGCCGAGCTCATCAGCCAAGGCAAGGCCCACATTCATGCCACTGCCCTCGGCCAGAATGATGCCTGCGTCCGTGTCACCCGAAGCCGACTCGACATCCAAACCGCTCCCTACCCCTGGGGTGCATCCAAACCCCAGGTGAGCATCCGAATCCGGGAGAGCTCGCAGCGGTGTGCGGCGATCCAAAACATTCTCGAAACCCTCTTTTCAGCCGAACGCTCCTCCATCAAAGAAAATCTCAGGCTCATCATGGAGGAGATGAGCTCTAATGCCATGTACCATTCCATTAGAGAGGAGAGTGGCAAGGACCTCTACCGCCGGACCCAAGGTGTTTCACTCAAAGAGGCAGAGGCGATTGAGCTCAATTGTCATCGCACCGCCGACGGTGCCTATCTGAGCGTGTCCGACCACGGGGGGACGCTCAGGCTCACCGACATCGGGAAATGCCTAGAGCGCTGCTACAAAACCAAAGGAACCGACCAGATGGAGGCCAAAGAGAGTGGCGCAGGACTTGGATTTTTCATGATCTTCGAGAACGTGACTCACATGGAAATTTCCGTGGTCACGCAAGTCTCAACGACTATCAGCGTTTGGCTCCCCGTCTCGGGGGCAAGCGATCCAACCTATTTTTCGTTTAACTTCTGGGGAGGGAAAAATGCTACCAAATGACAAGTTCAAATTTGAGCAGATGCTCAGGGAACAAAAGAAGGTGATCATGCTCTCGGGCATGATTGATGAGGACACGACCTTCGACGAAATCATGAAGCTTGGCTCCCCACTCATTTTTAATTTCAAAGGCATTACGGCTATTAACTCTTGCGGCGTTCGCAACTGGGTGAACTTCCTGAAGGCCTTCGGAGAAAACAACGCGGCCTTCGAGGAGTGCCCGCCGACGGTGGTGAAGCAGATGAACATGATCCCCAGCTTCACGGCGGGGGCCAAAATCGCGTCGGTTTATGTGCCGTATGTTTGCGATAATTGCGACGCCGAGACGATGGCTCTAATCGATGTTTCAAAGTTCTCGAAAGGCAAATTTTCGGTGAAAGAGACGATTCCTTGCGAAGCCTGCAAGGAAGGAGAAATGGAATTGGACGGACACCCAGCCCAATACTTCTCTTTCATCAAGTAAAAGCTCCTAATGAGGGCGTTATGAGTGAAGTGATTCAGCAGTGGATTGCGAAAAACCAGGGGATCTTGGAAATCCTGTTGGATGCCTACGTTATCGTCGACAAAGGTAACAAGGTCGTCCATTTCAACACGGCCTTCACTGATCTCTGCGGCGAATCCTACAGAAAGGTCCTCAAGATTGGCAATTTCTGTGATCTCTTCAAGACGACCTCGTGCCCTGACAACTGCCCCGCGAAGCAGGTGCTCACCGCTGGCGGCCCCATTCGCCTTGACGAAGTGAATGCGGCGTCCAAGGCCTACCCCGAGCTCATCACGATCATTGGTGGTATTCCCATCACCAGCGACAGTGGTGAGGTCGTCGGCAGCCTTCTCACCATCCGCAACGTCACAGCCGAGACCCAGCTCCAGAAGAAATACTCCGAGCGCAAGCAGGAGTCGGTCACCGATGGTCTCACGCACCTCTACAATAAGAAATTCACCGAGAGCAGTCTGCGCCGGGCTATCAAGGCCAACAGCCGGGATGCCAAGGGCGTATCGGTGGTGATGTTCGACATCGACTTTTTCAAGAAGGTGAACGACACGTATGGCCACCAGGCCGGTGACTACGTTCTGGCAGTTACAGCGAAGATTCTGCGGGAGGCGGTTCGCGAGACAGACGTCGTCGGTCGCTACGGTGGTGAAGAGTTTATGATTGTGCTCTCAGCGAGCGATCCCACCGGCGCCAAGATCTTCGCCGAGCGCACCCGTCAGAAGCTTCAAGAGACAAGGATGGAATTTGAAGGGAAACACATCCCGGTGACAGCTTCCTTGGGCACGGCAAGCTTCACCGAAAAGACGCCCTACGCCCAGTTCCCCAACATCGAGGAGATCGTAAACGATTTGGTGAAAAAGGCCGACACAGCTCTGTACCACTCCAAAGCTAATGGACGAAACCGTGTCACCCAGTTTGAAGAGCTGGGAGTCGCGGCCGGATCCATCCCCCAGAAGAAGGCGGCCTAGCCATTGGGGCCCGTTAAAGAATCACTGCCCCTCTAGTCTCAAGTTGTCCGGGAATTACTTCTGCTGCGACAGGATCTTGTAGACGCCTGTGCCGCAGACCGAACACTCGCCCTTCATCGCAGGCCGACCATTCTTCATCTTGGTCTCCTGAGTGTTTTTCATTGTGGTCTTTTGGCGGCACTTTACGCAGTAAGCTGTTTCATCGGCCATGGGCCCCCCTGTGTCGTTACGGTGTCGAGGCCAGACCGGTTTTCGGCTAGCCAATAATATTTAATAGCCTATCACATCGCGACGCGTTTGGTACCGCGTCCCGTTTGACTCGGTGCGCTCAAATGCCAACCAATCCGAGGCCACCTGGACCGCCTCGTCGAGCTCCGCAGTGGTAGTGATTTCCGAGGCTGAACGCCGGGACTCACTGCGTTGTTTGAGGTCCGCGCGCACACCATCCATCTTCGTGCGCTTCTTTTGAATCTGCGCCAGCTGGGCCGCATCGACGAAAGGCGTGAGATCGGTCACGGGTTGGCGCAAGGCTTTTGAATGCGCCTGGCGAAGGGAAATGTCTGAGCGGATGCCACCGTTGGCAGGGCTGTGACCGAGCGGAGTGAAAAAGAGGCTAGAGGTGAGCTTCACCACTCCGGGGAGGCCGAGATTCAAAGCGTCGGCACCGTCCAGATCGTAAAGGCGCTGCACACTGCCCTTGCCGTAGCTCACCGAGGTCCCAACGACCACCGCCCGCTCATAATCGCGCAGGGCGCCCGTGAGAATTTCAGCCGCACTCGCGCTCTCTTCGTTCTGAAGAATGACAATCGGCCCCGAGAAAATCTGACTCGCTCCAAAATCCCGCAAGGTTTTTTTCCCGTGTTTTTCAACGACGCTGACTATCGGCCGCCTCCCCACGAAAAGCCCCGCCATCTGCACGGCCTCTTCGAGATAGCCACCCGGGTTACCGCGCACGTCGAGAACGAGCGCTTGAGGGCGAGTCTTTTTCACGAGCTCACCGACGAGAGCCCGGCGCAGATCCAGCGCACTCGACGATCCTTTGGGGAGATCATCCGAGTAGAAGCTGGGGATGTCGACGACCATCACGGAATGGTCTTTCTTCCCTCGGGAAAGCTGGACCTTGCCGTCTTCAAAGGCAAATGGTGCTCGCCTGAGGGCAACGCGGGCTGGGGTAGAGTTGGCGCGCGTGAGTGTGAGAGTCACCTCGGAGTTAGGTGTTCCCCGAAAAAACTTCCGACTCTCTCCAAACGGCAGCTCCACAACAGAGGTGCCATCCACGGCGGTGATGATGTCTCCAACCCGAATGAGACCTGACTTCCCAGCGGGAGCTCCCTCGACAAGCCCCTCCACGAGAAGGCCAGTCGGGACCTTTCTCAAACGCACACCCACTCCGGTCGTGCCGGCGGCGAGGTCTTCATGGAAATCTATGAATTCAGCGTCGGACAGGTAAGTGGAATAGGTGTCCATGGCACCCAAAGCGGCTTTGGCTACGAGGAGACGCGGAGAGCGGGCGAGCGGATCCGATTCCTCGCCTATGACCTGCTGGAGGTTGTCCTCCACATAGACTTTTTTGTTGCTGCGATAGGCCTTTAGGATCTCGGGAGTTGTCTCAACCAGGATGGAGCCGACATACAGGCGGAGGCGCTGGCGGAGGTCGCTCTCGGAGAGGGCGAAGGCGCCAAAGGCCTCGTGCTGTTTCGGGGTGACCTTCGCGATATCAATTCGACTGAGGATCGCGAATAGTCTGAGGCGCGCCGCCGTGAAATGATCGGTGATCCATTTTTCATAAGCCGCGCATTGACCGTTCCCGACCAGTTCGCGCCACGCCTTTGCATTGATGGCCTTCAACTGTTCGGCTTCTTCCTGGGTGAAAAGGATTCTTCGCGGATCGAGTTTCTCTAGGATCACCTCTCCGACACGAGAGATAAAAACCGCGCGATTCAAGTCGATGGAAGCGGCCCCGCCGTAGTGCTCAGCGCTCCAGCGAACCACACCCCGCACCTGCTCGCAGCTCGGCCCACTGGACTTCAGCCCCGGAATAGCCGACCAGCTCAAACTACAGATTGTCGTGAGAAGAAAAAGACTTCGAACTCGTCCCAACTCGAAACCCCTTTTTGTCGTGAGGCCGAAGTGTAGCAAATCTGGGGGTCGGAAATCATCGGGGCCTGGAAATATTCCCGCACCCTCCGTGCCCAGTGACAAGAATTGTCACCGATTCGTTGCGAGGAGGTGCGGTTCACTGAAATTCACCACATAGTACCAATGTCACTGGGCGGCACGCATGCACCTGAGAATTTACGGACGCTTTGTTCACATCATCATATGGTGCATGAGATATTGGGGCCGGCGTGAAAAGGGTGGAGGGGTGAAAGAGAGCCCAATGAAGATAACTGCCCAGATCGGGGTCAGAGGACCCGTTCCAGGCGAGATATTACTTTCTTCTGCTGGGGGTTAGTTTTTTTCATGCCAACTTTCCTCTTCACGATTTTCATCCTACCGCACCACCGCTAACTCCGCGCACCCTGGATCACACTCACGCTCAAACGCCCAAAAGTTGGACACCAAAACCGACACTGTTTAAGAAATTCCTCAAAGTTTCCGATGAGTAGACTGTCAGAGTGTACAATGAGTAAACAGCTATTAGTGTGTAGTTTCAGTACATTACAGCATGACGCGCTTTGACTAAATTTGAAGGAATTGTTAAAATTTGGTTCACGTAGTCCGTTGCATCAAACCAAATTCCCCGAAAGGGAGGGACACATGTTCCAGCAATTCCTGAGAGAAGAAGAAGGTCAGTCAACGGTCGAGTACCTCTTGATCATCGCGGTCGTGGTCGTGGTGGTCAGTGTGCTCGGGAGTCAGATGAGCAAACGTTTGCCTGGCGTGATTGATGAGGTCTTTAAGGGCGTCAACGCCAAGATTAAAGGTCTCATGCAGCAGGCCGGTGCTAACTAAGGAGAGGTCCTTTGAGAATTGGTCGGCGGCGGGGCCAAAGCACCATCGAGTATCTCGTGATGGTGGCCTTTGGCTCTGTCTTCGCAATTCAGATCGCTCAGTTCTTCCAAGGGGTCTTCGCGGATGGACTGAAAGGTCTTGAGAAAAATGTCCAGACCGAAATTGCCACCGGGCAAGGTTTCGGACAGTAAGCCTCTCGCGCTCGTGACTTGAACCGTTCTTGTATGGGGGACGTACGGTGAGGGTGAGCGACATCGCAATCTGGGTACTTTTGATCGCGGGATCGATCTCCGACCTCCGTTCTGGAAAACTCCCCAATAACCTTACGTTTCCCTTCATCGTAGCCGGCCTTCTCTACCAAGCCATTGCCGTTGGTCTGCCGGGGCTCACCCAATCGGGCATGGCCGTCGGAGCCGCCTTTGCCATTTTTTTCCCGCTCTTTGCTCTCGGAGCCTTTGCCGCGGGCGACGTGAAATTGCTCATGGCCGCGGCGGCGTGGATGAGTGTGCCGTCGGTGATCCGCCTCGGCGTCCTTTCGATTCTCTTCGGAGCTGCCGTCGGCCTTATCGTTATGGTCGCGAGCCGAGGTCGCAATGTGGCGATCGCGAGTCTCAAGAGCCATCTCAAATTGTCGCGCGCCACCGGGGGATTTCGGATGCCATTCGCGCCGGCCGTCTTTTGCGCCTACGTGCTGACGCAGATTGGGGAGCTCTACGCATGGTGGTGAAAGGGAATAACAAGGGGCAGACGAGCATTGAATATCTCCTGCTCACTGCGACCGCGTTCATGGTCTCGTACCTCATCATTACGGGCCCCTTGAGCAGTTTTACGAAAACCCTTCTGTCAGACATTCGCAACGGATTGGGCAATGTCGTCGAGCATGCGGAATGGACCACCGATTCCATCGAACCAGGCAAGGGAAAACATCCGGGCAACCCCGCAAGATTGAAGCCGGTGCATCTATGAAGAACCGACTCAAAAACAGATCGGGCCAGGCGGCGATAGAATTTATCGCCGTTGTTGTGGTGATCTTTTTCTTCCTGTTTTTTTACTTGAGCCTCGCCATCGTTCTCACAGTGAGTGAGTACATGGACTACGCGACCTTTATGGCGGCTCGCACGTACAAATCAGGCTTTAGTACAGAAGATTACCAAAAGCGGTACGCCAAGGAATTCGTTTTCAAGAGCTACACCGACAAGATCAACCCCTCGATCGCCCGCAACTTTGATCTCGAGTTCGCACAACTCGATCCGAATGACGAGCAGACCAAGGGGGTCGTGGCGAGCTACGACATCGATCTCTTCTACATGCCGCCAATGTTCGTGACGGATGGAGCTCCCCCGAGCCGCATCTCGCTCAAATCGGAAGCCTACCTCGGCCGCGATCCCGCTTTCCAGGATTGCACGGGTTACTTTCAAGACTTTTTAAGTCGCATGGGAATTAGTGGAGGAGGCCTCGTCGGCCTCATGGAAGACAATGGCTGCTAGTCGAAAAAAGCGAAACAAGCGAGGACAAGCCGCGGTTGAGATGGCCTTTGCGCTGCCCTTTTTGATCTGGCTCATCTACTACACCATCAACGCCTTCCACACGATCCACACCTCCCACGTGGCCCAAAAATTTGCGGCGATGAATCTCTATCAGCGCCTCGCGAACCGTTCCAAATTCGAGGTGGATGAGATCGCCAAGACCCTTCACAACAAGGGCTTCATGGCGGTCCGTTACCTCGAACCCAGCGGCGAGACGCCCAAACGACGGATTTTGCTCGAAACTGAAAACCCTCCGCAGGCCCTCAATGTGGTGGGTGTGTGCAAGGAGCCTGGGTGTAATTAGGCAACATTCATGGAAAACCCAAGACCGATCATTATCTCCCTCATCTGCTTCCTGGTGAGCGTCCTTCTCATCGCAGGTTACCTGCGGGAGCGACGCGCACAGCTCACGAAGGATTTTGGCGTCGAGGTCACCGTTGTGGTGGCCAACACCTACATCCCTGAATACGGCATCATCAAACCCGACATGCTCACGACCACCAAGGTCTTCAAGAAATTCGTGCAGCCCCAGAGCGTGAACGACATCGAAGAGGTTCTCGGCAAGGCGGCCTATGTGCCCTTCTACCGGGGCGAGCAGATTACGCTGACTAAGTTAGTGACCGCTGAGGGCAAGCCTCTTCTGGACCGTCAGGTGGCCAAGGCCATGCGCGCCATCACGATCTCGATCTCCCCCTTCACGGGCGTGGGCAAACTCATCCGGCCTGGCAATCGTGTCGATGTGATCGCGGCACCCAACTACGACCAGGGTGGACAGCTGATCTATGAGATCAAGACGGCCCTCCAAAACGTCCTCGTGCTAGCCACAGGAAAACACCTTCAGAATGAGGTCCCCACTCGGGTCGACAAAGAGGTGCTCGATATGATCGAGGCCGATTTCGAGAAGAATAAGCGCAAGGACTATCTGGGCGGCACCCAACACCTCCCCACCAATCGGCCAGACGACAATTACTCCAACATCACGCTCCAGGTAACGCCAGAGGATGCCGAGCGCCTCCTTTACCTCACCCAGACTTTCGGCGATCGAGCGATTTACCTCACCCTGCGCAACTCGACCGAGCCGCAGATGGACGCAGTGCCCACGACAATTTTAGATGATGTCCTAGGGACGGACAGCGACTACGGCCGCAGCAAGAAAAAGCCACTGCCGTTTGTTCCGGCCAAGCCCCGCTTCATGGACCTCAAAGGGGGAGAAGAGGAGCCGGTGAACTAATGGAACGACGAGCGATACTACTATCCACCGGTTTGGCCCTTCTGGCGGTGTTTCTGGTTTACCAGTATATCTCGGGAGAGGAGGCGCTTCTCGATAGGAACTACGGCCTTTCAAACAGCCAGAAGATGGTCGTGGCGGTGCGGGATATCCTTCAATTTGAGACGATCCGCCCCAATGACATCGAGGTGATCTCGCCCGTCCCTTCGTCCCAGGTTCCCCCTGGGATTATCGGCGACCCTAAGGATGTGATCGATTCCGTCGCGGCCGTGCCGATCTTGAAAGGCGAGCACATTCTCGACAACAAGATCCTTTCAAAGAACATCTACTCCGGCCTTGATCGCCAGATCACCAGTGGCCGTCGGGCCATCAGCATCCCCGTCACGCTGAAAAGCAGTCTCGGGTACATGCTTCGGCCAGGCAATCGAATCGATCTCGCCGCTAAGTTCGAATACAAATCCGGCGGAACGGCAATCAACGAGGTGAAGGTCTTTCTGCAGGATGTCCTCGTACTCGCGAGCGGCCGCACTATTCAGATGAACGCCCCCAAAGCCGTTGATCAAGGCGTCGTACGCAACATCATGCAGGAGCTCAAGAAGACATCACCGCAGGATCGCAGCGAAATTCAGGAGACCTTACAGCTCGCCAAGACGGACACCACCTACCAAACGGTGACCCTCGAGGTAACCCCCGTTCAGGCTCAGCAGATTGTTTATGTAATGACGGCCTTTGGTGAGATCAATGTCTTCCTACGCCATTCCGACGACCGCTCATTGGCTCGGACCGGCACAACCAATTTCAACGATGTGATGGGGACCGATTCCTATTACATGCGGGGTCCCAAGATCCCAATGCGCGCGATTCCAAAGCCACCGCGTTTCATGGACACTTTGGGTGGAGAGACCGTTCCGCGATCGAACTAAGAAGGATGATGTATGAATATGTGTACAAAAAGACGGTTCTCGCGGCTAGCAGTAGTGTCAGTCTGTCTTCTCTTTTCCCTTCCCTTGAGCGTAGCAGCCCCCGCTTCGGCTGCACCCGATCTCGAAGACGAAATTGAGGTCAAAACTCCTTCAGTTAAGCAGAAAAACCTCACCCTCGCGCTCGGCATTTCACGCACCCTCGAGCTCACCTTCGACATCGGCAACATCGAGCTCACCGATCCCAATCTCTTTAAGTACAAGCGCGTCCCCGAAGCCGGAAAAGAGAGAAAGCTCCTCTTCACACCGCAAAATGCAGGCGTGACCGACATGACGATCCGGGACACCACCGGCAAAGCTCGCGTTAACTATACCGTCCGGGTGACCCGCGAGGATGTGGGCCAGACCATTTCCCAGCTGGAAGAGCTTATGGGGGATGTAGAGGGAATCAAATTCAGGTCGGTCGCTGGCACCGTGATCATCGATGGAGAGATCCTTCTTCCGAAGGACATGGCTCGGATCATGAGGGTGCTGGATGCCATCAAAGACCGAGATCCCAAGAAAAAAGAGATCCCGATCAAGAATCTCGCAACGATCAGTAAGACGACGATGAACATCATCGCGGAGCGAATTGAGCGTGAAATTGGCTCGCCCGAGGTCACAGCGCGTGTCCTCAACAACATCATTATGCTCGAGGGCACCGCGGAAAATAATTTCGAGGCGGACCGTGCGGTTGAGATCGCAAAAACTTACCTGCCGGAAACGTTCGCTGAGGTAACGAAAGGGCCCGGGGGCGAGGTGAAGGTGAAGGATAGGGGCGGCTTTGGTGGCCCTCCCGGCTACATCGATCTTCTTCGTGTGAGGCCGGCGCAAAACCCGCCGCCACCAAAGGATGTGAAGATCACGATGAACTACGTCGAGTTGAACAACGAATACGAAAAGACCTTCAACTTTGAATGGCGCCCACTCGCCAGCGACAACAGCACCATCAAATACGATAGCTCGCTGGGTGAGCTTACGGCGAATCTGGTCGCTACTATCAATTCGCTCTTTCCCAAGCTTGTCACTGCAAAGAGCCACGGCCACGCACGAGTATTGAAACAGGAGACGCTCATCGTGAAGGATCGCTCTGACCAACCGGCCGCGATCGAAAGCTCCATCGATTTCTATTCCCGCATCGTCAATGAAAAAGGTGAGGCTTCGCTCCAGCCTATCTCGGTGCAAAACGTCACCAAGGTGAAGGCTTCGTCACTGGCCGGGACAGATTCGGTGGAGCTGGGCATCCAGATTTCGCTCAATAGCCTCCTCGGTACCAACCAAGGTGCGCCGATTATCGCCAAGAACTCGCTCCAGACACAAGTGACGATAAAGAATGGCGACTCCGCCGCTCTGGGCGGATTTGCCGTCGACCAGGCTCTCTCGGGCTATAACCGGGAGCCAACCCGGCAGGTAACGGGAGTGGGAAATGCGGCCGGTGGCTCCACACCTATCTTCAACCTGACGAGGTCCAAGAAGTTTCAGCACGACAAACAGCAATACGTGATCTTCGTGACTCCTGAGATCATCAATTCGGCCGGGGCCGCGACAGAATCAATCACGCAGAAGTTCCGTCTTAACGCAGGGGAGAGATAATTTGGCCGGTTCGCACGTCATCGCTATCTTGGGCGGTAAGGGTGGGATCGGAAAATCCACGTTCGCCGCCAACTTCGCCATCGCCCACGCCATCGACACCAAGTCCAAGGTTTGCCTGGTGGATCTCGATAACAAAGCCTGTGGCGATCTCGGCATGATCCTCGGTGCCAGACCCAAGCGGACACTGCTCGAGCTCGGGCAACACGAAGGCAAAATCGATCCCACGGCGATAGCGGCCTACACCGCGCCCCATCCCGCTGGCATTTCGTATCTCCCTTCGGTCCTAGATCCCGAGCAACTCGTAGCCCTCGAGCCCGGCCATGTGGGAAGAGGGATCAACCATCTTTTGGCAACATTCAATACCGTGGTGATCGATCTTGGCTCTGATCTCGATGCGTGCGGCGTAAAGGCGCTCGAGTCGAGCTCAATGATTCTCGTCATCACCATGCCCGACATCCTTGCGCTCCACCACACCAAGCGCATGATCGAGAAGGTCCAGAATCTTCTCTTCCCCATGGAGATGATCAAGATCATTCTCAACCGATTCAGTCCCAAGCGCGGTATTCTTCCCCCACTCGTCCAAAACATGCTCAAAAAGGAGCTGCTGGCGATCGTTCCGGAGGATGAGCTCACGGTCGTGACCTCCATGGCCAAGGCCCAGCCCTTCATCACGGCAGCCCCGCGATCTGAGATCACCAAAAGTCTCTTCATCCTCGTACGTACCATCGCCGACAAGCAACTTCTGGAAAAGCTGGCGCAGGTCAAAAAGCCTTCCGATGCACTTTTACGCCTGGGCGGCGTCAAGAAGCCGGCTTCTGGTTCCGACCCCAAGGCAGGCCAGAACCAGATGGTAGTTTTTGACCGCTCCCAGATGAAGGATGAGAAGCCTTCCGATCAGTGGTCCTCGCTCAAGCAGCGAATCCACAAGCAACTGATCGAGACCATGGATCTCAAGAAGGTCGACACCGAGGTCGGAAACGATCTGAAGAAAAAGGCTGTGTTGCGGGAAAAGACAAAAACGGTTGTGGTGGAGCTCCTCGACAAAGAGGACCATCCGTTTCGTTCGCGCGATGAAATTCAAAAACTGGTGAAGGAGATTCTGGATGAGGCTCTTGAGCTCGGGCCCATTCAGGATCTGCTCGCTGACGAGAGCGTCAATGAAGTGATGGTGAACCGAAAGGACCAGATCTACGTCGAGCGCGGCGGCAAGCTCATTAAGACCCAACTTTCGTTTTCGGGAACGGCGCAGCTCCTCGGCGTCATTGAGCGAATCGTAGCCCCACTGGGTCGGCGTATCGATGAGAAGACCCCCTATGTGGACGCTCGTCTGGCCGACGGCTCACGCGTCCATGCCATCATTCCTCCTCTGGCCGTTCAGGGGCCGATGATCACCATCCGTAAGTTTTCGAAAAACCGTCTTGGTCCTAAAGACCTCGTGAAGTTTGGATCGATGACTGAGGAGATGGCCGACTTCTTACGGGCCTGCATCGAGGCGCGCCTCAACGTCGTGATCTCAGGTGGCACCGGCAGCGGTAAGACGACGCTCCTCAACGTCATGGCCAGTTTCATACCTTCTAACGAACGAATCCTCACCATCGAGGACGCGGCCGAATTGCAACTTCCACAGGACCACTGGGGCCGGTTGGAGACGCGACCAGCGAATATCGAGGGCAAGGGCGAAGTTTCTATCCGTGATCTCGTAAGAAATTCCCTGCGCATGCGTCCCGACCGAATCGTCGTCGGTGAGTGCCGCGCGGGTGAAGCGCTCGACATGCTCCAGGCCATGAATACGGGCCACGATGGCAGCATGACGACCGTGCACTCCAACTCCCCGCGCGACGCCATCGCGCGTCTGGAGACCCTCGTGATGATGGCCGGCATGGAACTGCCCGCGAAGGCCATCCGCGAACAGATCGCCAGCGCCGTGAACCTCATCGTGCAGCAGAGCCGCCTGAGCGACGGGAGCCGCAAGGTCACAAGCATCACCGAGGTGGTCGGCATGCAGGGTGACGTGGTGACGCTCCAGGAGATCTTTGGATTTAGGCGCACGGGGCTCGACAAAAATCGCAAGGTCATCGGCAAATTTGTCGCCACCGGATTTATCCCGAAGTTTATCGATGAACTCGAACAGCAGGGGATCAAGATCCCTCGCGGAATATTCTCGGTGTCATAATGCTCGCAATCACCCTGAAGTTTGTGGCTCTGGCTTGGGTCGGCCTCGTCATGCTGGTCGGCCTCATCATCAATGGTGATCGCCTCTACGCTTGGGTGGGCGGCAAGGCCTCGGTCGAACGCAACCACATGGCCAAGCTTCTCGACTTGATGTTCTTTGAGATCTCAGCGGCCAAGCTCATGCAATATTACGGCGCTTATCTTGTGAGCCTCTTCCTCATGGGACTTCTCCTGGTTTGGCCCTCCGTCGGAGGCGGTGTCTTTTTCGGATCGTTCTTCGTCTTGGTGGGCTGGCGACTCCCCGTGCTCGCGATCTCGGTGATGCACCACCAGCGCATCAAGAAGTTTGTGAACCAGATGGTGGACGGCTTGAGCCTCATGTCCAACGCCATGCGCTCAGGCCTCAACGTCCCCCAGGCCATGAGCATCGTCACCGAAGAGCTACCCAACCCCATCTCCCAAGAATTTTCTCTCGTCCTCTCCCAGAATAAACTCGGCATCACGCTGGAAGAGGCGATGGGCAATCTCTCGGTCAGAATGCCCAACGACGACATCGAAATGTTCACCACCAGCGTCAACATTCTCAAAGAGACCGGCGGTAACCTCGCCGAAACATTTGACACGATCTCTCAGACAATTCGCGATCGCATCAAGGTCGAATCCAAGATCGCGGCGATGACCGCGCAAGGCGTCTTGCAGGGAATCATCGTAGTCCTCATGCCATTCGCGTTGGGCGGAATTCTCTATTTAATCGACCCCGCCAGAATACAACCGATGTTCAGCACCATCCCTGGCTGGGTAATGCTAATCGGGATGATGAGCCTCCAAGTAGTCGGCGGCTTCACCATCTGGAAAATCGTCCAGATCAGGGTTTGAGTTAGCCCGAGGAACTCAACGCTGACCGATGTTCATTCGGCTCATCGAAAGAATTTCACTTCTCAGAGTTGCAATAATTGACATTGGACTAAATGCCTGGCGGCATGGAACTTAACGCGATTGCCCATGCCTTATCGACGTCAGAATTAAAATTGCGTTCATGAAGCTCTAAACTCCATTTATCCTGAAGTCTGTAGTCCTTCAGTAGTTCACCAATAATCC
>JACPWY010000057.1 GCA_016196825.1 Deltaproteobacteria bacterium
ACAAACAGGAGCCAGAATTTCCCACTCTGAAAAAGCTAGCATCAGGAAATCGCGCAGGCACCAACTCCAGATGGCAAATTACGAATGCCGCATAGCCTTTTTTGCGACGATAACTGCGTTTTCGCGCCAGCCACTACGTAGGCGCTCTGAGGAGCCAGAAACACGGCAGCCTGTTTCTTCCGAAGTTCACCTACGATCGGTTGCCGATCAACGAAGCGGATGGCCCCGATCCTCGCCAATCTCAGGCCAATGACAAGCGGGGCATTCCGGCCTTCAATCTGGCCAGAAATGAAAAGCGTGAAATCCTCACCTTTCAACTCAAGGCAGAGGATCTGATCGAGTCGATCCTGCGGCCTCGCATTGCGCCGGGCTCAACGAGCAAGAATAACCCTTTGGTCTGCATGTTCGACAACGCCGGCGGATCCACATCGGCCTGCGTCCCCATGGAGAGAGCCGAGGGCAGCCCGGAGTATGTGGTCAACGTGAATATCCAAGACGATCCCCTCAAGCAAAAAGAGACCAACACATTCTATGTGTGGAACCCGAAAACAAAATCGGAGTTTTACAAGATCACACTGCATTCCGATCCGCTCCACCGGTTACCGCCGCTCAAAAGCCCGTCGTTAACCCCGGTTCGAATCCGCGCGAGACGCCCGTGAACCCGTTCGCTCTCGTTCTCCTGGCGGCAGGGCTCACGCTCCATGCCGAGCCCTACCACCAGGAGAAACAGTTCGAAAAGGCCGAGACCTGCAAAACCTGCCACAAGGACCAATACCAGGAGTGGAAGGGCTCAATGATGCACTACTCAGCACTCAGCCCAACCTTTCAGGCCTTCGAATTGACGACGAGAAAATTGACCGGCCGCTTCGGCCCCCACGACTCCCAGGACCCCACGTTTTGCATCAACTGCCACTCCCCGGTCGGAGCCTACAATAACGAATTGGCGGGCCTTCTCCGGGAGGAACGCTCGGACACTCTTTTGGAGAAAGTGGCCGGTCAGGGAATTAGCTGCACCTTCTGCCACTCAACTCAGGGCCCCCGAAAGGTTGATGCTCCCGAGAAGGGCCATCTCGGCGACGGCATCTCCAACGCGGCCCTGCGCTTCTGGCCGACGGATCGCCTCATCGGCCCTACACTCGGCTCACCCGGCCCAGACACCAATTCGTTCCACACGGAATTCGGAAACAATGACGTAACCTCGGGCTACCTCCGTTCGTCACAGTTCTGCGGTTCCTGCCACGACGTCCGCGTCCCCACTCCCGACAAACAAACGCTCGCCCCCTTTCAGCGCCTCGAAAACCTCTTCACCGAGTGGGAAAAGGGCCCCTACAACACGACTCAAAACCCTCAGGGGCGCGTCGTTTCCTGCCAGGACTGCCACATGTCACTCTACGGAGCGAAAAACCCGGAGACCGGCCGGCCCTATCCTCCGGGCGCCTATCCCGTCACTAAGATCGCAACGATCGACACCAAGCCCCGGAAACACGCCCTGCACTCCTTCACAGCCGTCTCCCGCGCTCTCATCAATGATGATCTTTTCCCCAACCAGACAAAGAGCACTTACGATCGTTTCGGTTTTCCGATAGGCCAAGAACAGCGACGGACGCAACTCCTTCAAATGGCCTGCAAAATGGAGTGGGGCAACACGCCTTCAGAATGGAAAGGGCGCCCAGGCACACTGCCGCTTGAGATTATCATCACCAACACCGGAGCCGGCCACAATGTCCCCTCAGGCTTCTCCCAAGAACGGCAGCTTTGGATCGACCTTCGGGTTGAGACCGAGCTCGGCGAGAATGTTTACCAATCTGGTTTCCTAGTCGACAGGCCCCACAGAGACGAACCTCAGGGCGATGAAAGCCTCCATGATGAGGATCTGAATGCGGTCAACACCCTCATCTCGACCGACACATTCGAAGTGACCAATGAAACCCACGGCCCCGATTTCAATGAGCGCCCCTTCAACAACCGCGGCCTTGTCGAGTTCAACAACGCCTTTCTGCGAAAGAAGGGGGTGGGTTACGAGCGCGTCCACGCGCTTTTCCTCGCTGACACAATGGACAACTCTCGCTCACTGCCGATTCTCAAGCCCGTGTCGATCAAATACGACGTTCCCCTTTCGGCATTCCTTCACAAATACCCCAACTTCGCGGGCCACTTGCGTGCGATCGCGACACTGAACTTCCGCAGCTTTCCGCCCAAAATCCTGCGAACGCTCGCCTCGCGAGAGCCCGACCTCATCAGTGAGGATCTCGTCGACCGCAATCGGATCGTCCCCATAGCTCGCATTCAAAAGACAATTACCCTCTCCAAGCTCACCGTTGAGAATAGCAAGAGCGATCACCCGCATTCATTCGCCTTCCAAAACGGCGCCTGGATCTCGTCACTTGAGTCCCTTTCCTGGACGGAGGCCAAGTTGAATTGTCAAAAACACGCCTGCCAACTGCCAACAGCAAACGAATACGACTCTTTGGGATTCAAGAACTATTCTCCGAAGGCCGGCGACAACATCGATGAGCTTTGGAAAGAACGTTGGACGGGCGCCCAGGAAAAGGGAGAGGCCCAGACCCACTGTCTGCTCTCGGGTGAAACTGGCCTCGCTCCCAAAGCACTAGAAAGGCCATTCTTCTGCCATTGCCCCAAGAAAGGAGTCAAGTCGTGATCGTCCTCATTGCAATCTTCACAACCCTTCTCCAGGCCCAAGTGATCGGCCTCATCGATAACGATCCCCACACTCTGCAGGCGCCGTTTGTGGGATTCATCGAGCTTTCCGACAAAACAGTGACGCTGACGGAGTGCCCCACTCTGGATCCCTGCCAGGGTCCCCGCATCGGCCTCCCGGTCAAAGATTTTCAGAACCGTCTGTCCTTGAGCCTCGCCGAAGTCGCGAAAGATCGGCGCAAGAACTTCATCTGGTTCCGCACCCAGTTCCGCAAGAAAATTGATCTGGGCCAGCTCGAGGTGTCGGTCAAAGAACGCGGAGATGTTCTTCTCCAGCGCATGGTCGAGAAAATCGATCAAGAAAGCCCGGTCGAAAGTGCTTTCGTTGAGAAAATCCTGGGCTACCTGAACACGCCGACAATAGATGAGCGCCTCGCCGAGATCTTCGTTCGCGATCTCGAGCCCTGGCCATTCGCGGTCCTCACACGGACCTTCCGAGTTCGCACAACTCTCCGCGATGGTCGCGGAGAGAGCGAAACCCCCGAGTTGGGGGAGAACACCAAGGAGTAAACATGAAATCAGCAATGATGGCACTGGTCCTACTGGTTGGCCTAACAGCCAATGCGGCCAGCTCGAACGCCAGTCTTCTCGACCTCGAGAAGGCCGCGGCGCAAATCGAGGCGGCCACATGCTCCCAAGCGAGTGACACCGGCGCCCATGGCGGCTGGGTCTGCTACGCGAGGGACGCTTGTGGGAAGACACGTTCCGGTTGCGGCATCTGCCGTGACCATGCTGAGGCCAAGGCGATCGCGCAGTGTGAAGCCACTACGCGAGATGCTGGCACCTGCTACATCTCTTACTGCGAACGAGAGTAGTCAAAAGTGGGTGGCGGATTTAGGCCGCCACCCACTTTCTCAAAACAAGGAGTGAATATGAACTGGAAACCATTGGTTGTCGTCGGTGTGATCATCATCTTGGGCAATGCCGCCCATGCTGAGAATGATCTCGAGGGCGACTGGATCACCCCGACAAAAGGAATCCCAGCCCTATCACAATCTCAACGGGACGACATAATGACCTTTCTGGTGGATGTGGAGGGGCGGCTCGAAGACCTTCACCTAGAAACAATCGAACGGTTCTCTCTCTGCGACCTAGACGTCGAAGCTAAACGGTCCGCCGGCACACTTGAAAAACTGAGCGTCCCATACCAGGTCTTCGTGGGAGATATTAAGCTGCTCAGACACTACGCCGCATCTCTCAAGAAGGCCGCTGAATCGAAAACAAAGCGCTCCGATGAGGTTGCCGCCTCCTACACCCAGTTTCGCATCCGACTCGCCCTAGCGGGTCCGCTCATGCGCGAAGTATCCGTAAAATCCAAAACACACGACTATGGCGCGTTCAACAAAGACGCGAAGACAAGCCTGCGTGAGTTTCAGATCGAATGGATTCCGTCGACTCTTCAACCCGAAGAGTGGGAGGCTACGCTGTGGTCGCTCATTCGCACGGATCTCCAGACATTCTTGGATAACGTCCCGTTCGTCGCCTATAAGGCCACTCCAAGCGAAAAAGTCCTCATCGAAAAGGTCGCACGCGATTATCAGCTCGTGACGCGGGAAATTGGGAACGGGAAGGTCTCCCGTGAGAAGGCCCCGCGGCTCATTAAGACTCTCAATGAAAACGTCTCTAAGATCGCGACAAAGTACAAATCACTGGGGGAAACGGCCGAGGAGAGCCTGGCGAAGGTGCGGGAATTCTCCGCTTTTGTCTATTTTTTGGGCGCCAACCACACAGTCGGCGAGGCCCTGAAGGCCCTTGAAATCTATTACGCACGGACAAGAAGCGCACCGGCTCGTTCCGAGTTCCCACAACGTTTCGGCTCGAGCGACAGTTTTCTCAAAGAAAAGTCGCCCATAAGCGAGGTCAAGGGCCCGCCGACTGATTTTCGCCAACCCCCGGCTCAGACGTTTGGCACCGCAGCCCCCGAACCACGCGCACAGCCCAACGTGGTCACCCCCCGAAGTGAGGATGACCACGATGATGGGTTCCGACGCCACACCCGTTCCAACGGGCAATACCCCTAACGGAGATCGTTGACCGAAGGGATGATGAGCGCCACGAGATCCTGCAACGAAGCTAGCGAAGCGCGTTTTAAGACCTCGGCGTCCAGAGCCGCGCCCCCAACGCCGGGCAACGCTCGCGTGGCTGTCGTCGAGGCAACCACCGCCGAGTGAAACCCTTTGTCGAAGGCCGCCCGCACGCTCGCATCGAGACACATGTGGGTCATGAGCCCCGCGAAGAGGATCGATGTGCGCCCCTCTTTGCGGATCACGCGCTCGAGTTCCGTGCCATTGAAGGCGTTGGGGAAGACCTTATAGATGACCACCTCACCGGCTTTGGGAGCCAGTTCGGCGATGACCTTGCCCGCCTCCACAGATACATCGAAAAGGCCGCCCGTCTGTCCTTGGTGAAAGACGTGGATGACGGGCATCTTTCTCGCCCGCGCCCATTCAAGCAGTCGGCGAGTTTCCCCTACCACCGCTTCAATTTTGGGGAGAGGGAGTCGCCCCGACACATATTCATTCTGGAAGTCGATGAGCACGAGTGCGGCGGCCTTTTTGTCGAATGGCACGCGCGCTCCCGACATTTCGAGCAGAGTCTGAGGCCTTTCCGCCTGGGCTCCGATCGAGAGAAGTGTTAGGGCCGTTGTGATTGTCTTTTTCATGGGTCCTCCTTGTTTGGACCCGTTTTAGGCAGTTTCTTTCGAAGATTAAAATACTATAAATCCATTTGACTCATAACAATTAACTATAATAAACCGGGCCGATGGAATTGCAGTACCTCAAGTATTTTTCTGCGGTGGCTGAAACCTTGAACTTCAGCGAAGCGGCCAAGAGGTGCCACGTCTCGCAACCCGCACTGAGTGCGCAGGTCAGAATTCTCGAAGATCGCCTCGGCACCCAACTCTTCCACCGCAATCGTCGCAGCGTCACCCTTACCAAGGAGGGGCACGCGCTTATTCCTCGCGTGCGCCGCATTCTCATGGATCTCGATGAACTTTCCGGAGCGGCCAAGGAGCTTCAGGAGCCGTTGGCCGGGAATTTTTTTGTAGGGGTCACGCCTCTCATCCCGCTGAGCAACGCGTTCACCACGCTCAACCAGATGCAAAAGGATCACCCTCGCCTGAAACTCTCCTTCCTGGAAGAAGGGGCCGCTCCGCTCATCGGAAAACTTCTCGCCCACCAGCTCGATCTGATTCTCATTCCCCACCATGCCAGACTCGAGTCACCACTCATCGATTTTCGAGTGATCGATACGGTCCCGGTCGCCCTGTGTTTTCCGGGTTGGGGAACCAATCCCGGCCTGCCCTTCATTCGAATCAATTCTGTCTGCGGCCTAAGAGAGTACGTGGATCAATCGATGAAAGAGCTCGACCGCAAAGCCTCGGGCTCGCTAGAGGCGGCCCACCTCCCCATGATCAAGGAGTGGATCCGGCTCGGCCTGGGCTGGTCAATTTTGCCGGAGAAATGCCTATCGCCTGAGGAGCGCTTAACGCTCGACGTCCGTCGGCCTAAAGGCCTGAAACCCATTCAGGTCTGCGCAGCCATGCTCCGAGGCCAAAGAGCCATCACCTGCCTCAAAAATTTCTCCTCCAAGCCTAGCTCGTGACTTGACGTATTGCGTTGGTGTGATCAGATCACAGGATAACTGGAGGTCCTCGCATGAAATATTGGTTGTTGGTAGCGGTCACATTGGTTTCCCTTCCCGTGCTCGCTGGCAAAAAGACGGATCCGAAACTCGATACTCTGTACAAACTGCTCTCGACTAAGAACATGGTTCAGTCGGAAAAGGATGGCTACAAGATCACTGTGACGAAGGTCGCGATCGATGCAAAAGACGGGACCTCTCAGTATGAGAACCTCAATCGGGTCTTCAAAACCCAAATTGACGAGGTCGTCGCCCAGTGGCGCGACATGGGTTATGCCTCTTTGTCCGATGGCGGAGCGTTTCCCGGAGACGATGTCCATTCGGGCCAGGTGACGGGGTGGCGAGAAAAAGAGGCTGTCCATTTCATTCTCAGTAAGCTCATGAGTAAGAAGGGGCGTCCACTCGCAGCCAAATTAATAGAAGGCAAAGGTGACAATCTCCTGTCTGCCCACTTCGGCCACTATTGGATCTACGATGACGGAGCTGAACTGATCCGGACCGACGCGCTCGTCATCAATAGCGATAACGCCGTAATCGTGATCCGCTGCGACTATGCCGACGCTTAGGCTCTTAGGGCCCTAACGGGCGAGTGACACGAGTTCGGGTCGGCGCTCAAGGCCAATGGTCTCCATGATACCCTGAACGACAATCTTTCCCGAATTGAAGCTCGCGATAATGGAGCCTTTGCCCTGAGGAGCGGCAAGCTCGCCGGCCACAAAGAGTCCGGCGACGCTGCTCTCGAGCGTGGGGGAAAGTTTCGGGTTCCCTTTGTCGTCGAGCTCAAGGCCCGCCGCCGCAAGAAATCCAGCCGGTGAGCTCCCACCGATGGCGTACACCGCCTTGTCGAAGATCTGCGCGTGGCCCTCCTGGAAGACCACCTTTGGTTGGCCATTGAATTCACCGATGGCCGAAATATTGGAGTTTCTCCAGACCATGACTCGGCCTTCCATTTCGGCCGTCTCCAGATTATCTAGGTTGAGCGAGTTCACGCGCGTAAAGGCCTCCTTACGATAGGAAAGAACGACCTGCCCTTTTTTCGAAAGCGCGATGGCATACTCCACTGCCGAGTTTCCACCTCCGACGACCAAAATCCTTTTTCCAGTCGCATCGAGATTGCGCGTGTCGAAGTGAACATGCGCCCGCACGCTCGCCGGAATGGCGTTGAAATACTCCGGGCGATTGGGTTTCCCCATTCTCCCGACGCTGATCACCACAAAGCGCGAGCCGTAGAGCCGGCCATCTCCTGTCGAAACCAAGAACATCCCGTCGGACCCCTTTTTGATGGAGTCGACGGCCACGTTGTAATCGACAGCGAAGGCGAATTGCTTTAGGTAGGAGTCCATCAGCTCCAGGAAACCAGGTTTAGAGGTATCGCGAAAACAGAGGACCCCCGCGCACTCAGCCGGTTGGCCCCGATAGGCCGCATCGACCCGTTTTTCATCAGGGTAGAACAGACTCACCGTTTGATTGTGAGACGCCCCCTTCTCGACCAATCTCACGGAAGAAAGACCGTGATAGGCACACTCGGCCGCGACACTCAAGCCGGCCGGCCCCGCGCCAATCACCAAGACGTCTTGCTCGATAATTCGACTGACAGCCATCTGAGACCTCCATTCACACTTTCAGTGTGCCGGAGCCCCGCCGATGCAATGAGTTACAAAATTGACGGGAAATCAATTACTGAAAGGCCCATTGCAGCTAAACTATTGAGTTAACAACCTTAAAGAAAGGATTCCGATGAAACTCATGCTTGCTTGTCTTATCGCCGTCTCCGGTGCCTGGGGGGCGACCGCGGTCCAGATCTGTAAAATGCCGTCCCCCGCTCCGATAGCCAAGATGACCAAGAACGGCGTCGCAACAACGGCCTGCTCCGTTTCGGTTATGACCACAGTGGTGGACGGGGGAGTTAGCTCCTGCATGTGGAGATTCCTCTGCGGGACCTGCCAGACCACCTATACCAGCCAAATGCTCTCGGCGTGCAAGTCCCCAAACTACCTTGCTTTGGATGCCGGCACGGGTGCGTGCCCTCCCAATCCGCTGACTACGATGCCCAGGTGCACGGGCCCCGCTGCCTATCACTGATCCAGCCAAAAGAGCTTCCGGGTGGAGCCCCCGCACTGGGCCCCACCCGGAAGCACGCACCTTGAATCGCCGATTTTTATCTCGCCAAAAGGATCGCCTCCCTTTTCGCAGAGGAAAGGTTATTGATTGCAGGCGCAAAAGCGCTGCACACCGAGCGCGGCCGATTCCGCCGTCGTCGGATCGGTGACCCGGTAGAGCACCCCAAGATTCAGTCCACAGCCCAGCCCGTAGTAGCTGACGCCGTTATAGGGATCGCCATTGTAGTCAGTGACAACCTGTTTTATTCCCAGGGCCCCCGCAACGGACTGGCATTTAGCGTCCGTCCCTCTGTCACCGGTGTAATCTCTCGTGAGCGTGTTATACCCGCCATGGGAAACACAGGCCGCCGTACAGGAAAGATTGATGGCCCCAAGATACCAACAGCCTCCTCCCACCAATTCACCACCACACCCGGTGCCCACGTTCAACGCCACCGTCGTGATCGGAGCCATCGATACGGTGACCGTGGTCCCATTAGCGCAGACCAGAGCAAAAGAATCGTTGGCATTCAGAGCAGGCGTCAACGTCGATCCCGTTGTCCCTTGCGCGATCACGGCACCGGTCGATCTTTGGATCACAAGACAGGCCGTGGAGTTTTGGCTCTGCCACTGGAGTGAGGCCTGGGTTCCGGGCGGCACAAGAGGCGGGGAGCTCGTCATCGTTCCTGTTGGTTGCACCGGAATCTGAAACTCATTGGTCGGACTGGGTGTGCCCTGCGGATCAGAGGGCGGCACGTTGCTCGCCACCGTGATCGGCCGGCTGCAAGAGATACAAAGCACCAGCCACAATGAGTGATGAACATTAGTTTTCATAGGAGTCAACGTGAGCTTCCAGGGCACTAGAGTGCAACGCCCGTACCGAGCACTTCTCGCGGTGACGGGCGCTCGGGACTTTGACTACGGAGCAAACAATCCCGCGCCCGATTATCCCCGGACTCTGTGAACTTTAAGAAAGACGATGATTTAGGCCGACGTAAACCGTCTGTACACGTTCGTTCAATCGCACGACAATAGTTTACACACCCGTCTACTTTCCGATCTCGTCCGCCAGAGCAGACGCTGAATAAATCTTCCGCAGGGCCTCGCGCATCGCGCCCGCGTGCACCGAAACGGCCCGGTTCTGAGTGTCGGTGTAGCCGTAGTCACTGGTCAGCGACTGCTGATTGCCATCAAAGATAAGACCGACCAGCTCGCCCTCACGGTTCAAAACAGGACTGCCGCTGTTCCCGCCGATGATGTCGGTGGTCGCCACGAAGTTGAGTGGTGTGGAAAGATCGAGATTGCCCTTCGCATCGTGCCACGTCTTCGGGATCTGATACGGCGCCTCCGCGCCATGGGCCTTTTCATGATCGAAGGCGCCACCCATTGTCGTGAAGGGGGAAATCTGTTTCCCATTCTGCTCATAACCCTTCACCTGCCCGTAGCTCAGCCGAAGCGTAAAGGTGGCGTCGGGATACTGCGCAGTCCCCTGGGTCTGGAACACCGCCTTGGCCACCTTCGCATAACCGGCTGTCTCAAGGGCGTCGATCGAGTCCTCCGCGGCTTTGCGAATCTGACGAGAGGCCTCATCGACTCTTTTGGCGAGCTGAATCATTGGATCGTAGCTGCCCTCAATCGCGGCCTTCCCGCCACGGGCGATGAGTCGGCGTACGGCCACACTTTTCAGAGTCGTTTTATCGATGATTTCGGCTGCCAACCCCTGCGGGTCACGCCCTCGAAGAGCCAGCTGGGCCCGCTCACTATTCTCACCATAGACTTGCGAGAGATACGAAAGGCCATCGGCCAACTTCGCCTGCTCGAACTCACCGCTGATCGGCGCCTCGGAATAAAGTGTCTGAAGCAATGAGGCCCGAGAGGAATCCCGGAATTCCGGGAGCCGCTCGTTGTTTGGTTTAGCGTCCTCATCGGCCATTCGAACCAATGTTCGGGCAATCGAAAAGAGCGTCGAATTGAAACCCTGTCCCGCCTCGAACAAAGACCGATCCACATAAAGCTTCTCGGCCGCCCTCTGGGCCTGCGTCACCAAATCCCAGCCGGAAGACAGCTCCTTCAGCTCTTCCTTCGCCTCAACAGCGGCCCTCAATTCATACTCGCTCTGCTGCTTGGCCCGCATGAATTCCGGCTCCTGTAGCCCCTTCAAACGGCCCGCATAAACCTTGCGGCTATTCTGAATTGAGAAAAGCTCGCCTTTAGCCACGCGCGCCTGCTCGGCTCCGCGCACGGAAAACTGCTGTAACTCCACTTCCCGCATCTTCAAGTATTTCACGATGTACGGGACCTTCAGGTCTCTCAATAGCTCAAGCGCCGCCACCGTAAAGAGACGTTTCGTGCTGCCGGGGTGGCCCGACACAAAAACCAGCTCGCCATCCGTGGCCCCTGCATCCTTCCATTTGAGAAACTGGTTCGCATTGACCGGCTTCCCATCGCGGTAGATGCGAAAGACGCACATGTCGAGGTCATAACGCGGGTACTCGAAGTTGTCGGGATCGCCTCCAAAAAAGGCCATCGCAAATTCGGGGGCAAAGACCAGACGAACGTCGGTGTACTTTTCGTATTGGTAGAGATGGTACTGGCCACCCTGATAGAGCGTCACTACATCGCTGCGAAGCTTTGTAGCCTCAAAGCCCTCCTTTTCGATCTGAGCGCTCATCGCCTTCTTAGCAGCGAGCGCCTGATCGGCGGTCATCTCCGGTTTCACAGCGCCGATCACCCGATCGGTGACATCGGTGATCGCGACCAATTGGTTGATCTCCAGATCCTTGGCCGGAACCTCTTCGGCGTGGGTCTTAGCGTAAAAACCATCCCGGTAATAGTTCTTTTCGGACGTTGAGATCTTATTCAACGTGTCCGCCCCCACATGGTGGTTCGTCAAAACAAGCCCGCTCGAGGAGATGATCGATCCAGATCCCCCGGAATTGAATCGCACTGATGACTTCATCAGGTGTTCAGCCCACTCTGCTGTTGGCTCAAAGGCGTATTTTTCCTTCAACTGTTTCTTAGGAAGGTTGTTGTAGACCCACATCCCTTCGTCCGCGAAGGAACTCGCTGATGAAACCATGAAAGTCAGTGCCACTGTGACGAGGAATAGCTTCATTTAATGCTCCATATCATGATTCGCCCACTCGCCATCGTTACCAGGTTTCACAGGGTCGAGCAACGAGGTTCCAGAATGGATTGGCCCAACTCTGGCACCACCCCTCAGACACCAGCCCAGCCTAAAACCCTTGGCACTCCTGTTGCATCTGTGGCGGTCAGATTGTGGCGCAACACATTTCCAAGGAGGACTTTATGCGACTCACAGCACTGACCGGAATTCTGGCCCTTTCAACACTCTCTCTTTCGCCCGTAAAGGGCGCTGAAACAAATCTGTCGAGCGGCATCAACCAGCTTGGCTACCGAGCGCTCCAGACGATCCGCGCGAACGAAAAGAACAAGAACCTCTTCATCTCGCCGCTCTCGCTGCACGAAGCGATGAGCATGGTCTATGTGGGCGCCGAAGGAGCCACCCGAACTGAGCTCGCAACGCTACTCGGAATTGACACGCGCGATTCAAGCGACAGCGTAGCAGACCTTTGGAACGCCTTTCGCACACGCCTGCTCAGTGCCGACCCCGCCGTTAAGCTCGCCATCGCGAACTCAATGTGGGGCAACAGCGACAACAACGTCCGATTCATCGATGAATTCGAAAAGCTGAACGCCCGCGCTCACGATGCAGCCGTGCGCTCGATGGATTTTCAGTCCAAGAGCTTCCTGCCCACAATCAATGGCTGGGTGAGTGAGAAAACGAATGGGTTGATCCCCAGCGTCTTGGGCGGAGAGATCCCCAAAAATCAGCTCTTTTACCTCGTCAACGCGATCTACTTCAAAGGCGACTGGGCAAACGAGTTCGACAAGAAGGACACACGGGATGGAGAGTTCCGCAACAATGACGGCGCCAAAACGGTGAAGATGATGAATCGTTATGGTGGATTCACCTACGCCGAGAGTCGCCACGCCGGTCAACTGGTGGAGTTGCCTTACGGCAAGACCGGTAACCTGACGATGACGCTCCATCTGCCGAGTTCGATCACGGCTACGAGCTTCTACAGCAACATCGGCAATAGCATCGCAGCTCTCAGGGCCAAGGCCAGCCACAAAAGCGGCATGGTCTCCCTCCCCCGCTTCCACATTGAATACAGCAACGAAAAGGTTGTTGATGTCTTTAAGGCGATGGGAATTGAGCGGGTCTTCTCGAATAAATCTGAACTGACCCAAATTGCCCAGGACGAGCGAGCTCTCGTGAACGTGATCATCCACAAGGCGGTCATCGACACGAATGAGTCCGGCTCCGAAGCGGCTGCGGTTACGGTCGTAGGTGGCGCCAGAGCTACCTCGATCCAGCCGGAACTGCCCTTCAGCTTCGTCGCTGACCGGCCGTTCTACTTCGAGATTGGCGACAAAAGCACTGGAACGGTTCTCTTCAATGGTGTCGTGAACGAGCCGATCGATTCCAAAAAGTAAGCCTTTTGGCTACCGGTCAAGGGGTTGGAGCTTCGGCTTCAACCCCTTTTCCTTTTTCTAAAGTTATTGATGCAACGAGTCGATATTACAACTAGGAGGAACAGATGGGCGGCCTATCTCTCATGCATTGGATCATAGTCCTAGGCGTCGTGCTGATCTTCTTCGGACCCAAACGCCTGCCGGAACTCGCCAAATCGCTCGGCAAGGGCATTCGCGAATTCAAAGACGCCCTCAGTGGCGAAGGCGAAAAGAAGGGTGACCAGGTCACTAAAGACACCAAGGACTCAAACCAAGGCTAATTGGCCCCGGCTCAATTCGCCACACAAGGGGATTTCTCCCCTTTGTTCTGAACCGAAATAATCCCCGACAGACTATGGTTCCCGAAGAAGCTGGATTCCACAAAGATCCGACCGGCGCTCTCATCCACGGCGGCAAACCGGGGTGCCTCGAAATCCACGTTAATCAGTTTATCGAAGTCCCACTGATCGATCTTTCTGAAGCCATTCTTGAAATCGTAGAAACTGAGTTGGCGCGGCTTGGCGGTGAGCACCACAAGGCAACGGCCGTACTGAGCGGAAGCCTCCGGGAGACCCTGGGTGGCAATCGACTGCTCCAGTTTATTGGTCGACGCATCAAACACATGGGCCTTCTTGGCAACCGCCTCTGTCACGACCACTCTTTTCCCCCCCTCGAGAACCGCCAATCCACCTAACACTGTCGTGCCCTCGGGGAAGAGTTTTGTGGCAACTTGTGTTTTCAAATCGAAGTGAACGAGGTTCTTATCGAACGGGTCGTTGAGGGTTCCCCGAGACAACACATAGAGACTGTCACCCAGCAAGGTCATCCGCCCGGGCGCTACGACGTGCCCCTTGAGGAACGTCTCCTTTCCATTCACCCAGGAAAATACCCCATCGCTCACATCCTGAAAATACATGCGCTCGGGTGTGCCCGCGAAAAACTCCGCCAAGATGGAAATCGGAAACTCGGCGGTCTTCAGCTCAATCTTGCCATTCACGAAGCGGACAACCGAATAAAAGCTATGGGAACCGCTCTTGAGCTCATCATAGTAGGCCGCAAGGGCCTCCTCGCTAATTGGGTTCGTCACCGGATCGAAGATCTCAGCCGTGTCCTCAAGCTCCGCAAACTTTTTCTTCTCGGCCTCATGATCAATCGCTTTCTCCCGGTCAATTTGGTGGCGTCCAACAGCAATCACCACATCCGGCCCAAATGCCGCGAGGGAATCCGCCATATGGGGCAGAACCGCTGAGCCCAAAAGCCTCTTCCCATCCTGGGAATAGACCTCAATTCTGTGGTTGTTATCATTGATACTTCGCTGGGTCGTGGCCCAGAGCTTATCTCCTTGGAGAAGCAGACCCGTGTATAGCTTGTGCAGGCGCTGGGGCGTAACAGGCTCGACGGTAACCTTGGCCAAAGCCAGGCCCGGGACCACGACAAGCCCAATGAGAACGATTAAGGTCTGTTTCACGAAAACCCCCTCTTTTATTGTTAGAAACCTATTCCTTAAGCCTTAGAGGAAAACGTGACGCGGTGCAATACCTTTGCTGTGGTTCACTTTTCTCTCCCTCTGAACCCGCAGAAATCCCTCATTTTTTGCACGGTCCGACCGATACGTGTGTTGTCACACCCACGCAAAACTAAGCTCAAAAAACTTATGAGAAACTATCTCCCCCAAGTGGTGCTTTTCTTGATCGCCTCGTCTCCCGCGTTAGCATACATCGATCCCGGCTCGGGCCACCTGCTCTCTCAGGTACTGATGGCGGGCATCGCGGGTGGGCTGTTTCATTTCCGAAACCTGTTCCGAAAGCTCTTTCATAAATCTGTCTCACCCAAGACATGCGAAACCAAGGTCTTAACGCCGAAAAAATAACTCTCCGTGATCCTGACGGTTCGCTTTACCAGGTCGACGGACGATTTATTCGGGCCATTCACAACCACCGAGCCGAAGAGTACCGATCTATTCTGCACTCCCCTACCGTCACTCAGCTCATTGATGCCAAGCACTGCATTTCTTTTCGTGAGCTCAGCGATTCATCGGTAGCCAAAATCATGTCGACGCAGGGCTATATTCTCGAACACCCGGCCGTTCCTTTCCCGTCCTACCCCCACGAATGGTCACCCGCCATGCTCCGAGCCACGGCGACACTCACCCTCGACATCGCTGATGCAATTGCGAAGGACGGGCTCGGACTCAAGGATGCGAGCCCTCTCAACATTCTTTTCGAAAACGCACAGCCCATTCTCGTGGATGCACTGTCATTTGAGCGGCGAGATGAAAGAAATCCTCTCTGGAGTCCGTACAGCCAATTCATGGAAAATTTCGTAAACCCGCTCATCATCCACAAACTTGCGGGCATTGCTCCCCACGAGCTCTTTCTCACCCACCCCTTGGGTCTCAAGAGCAGCGAAGCACTCCACTACTTAGGTGGGCTCAAACGCTTTCACCCACTTGCTTTCATGAATCTCACCCTCCCCGATTTCCTCGGCCGTCGCCTCGCCGACCGCCCGATCTCAAGTTCCACGAACGTCGATCCACGCCAGGCCCGATTCATTCTGCGTTCATTGATGCGGCAGCTTCGGCGCTCACTCGAACGCACCATCACGACAACGTCGTCCCATTGGACCGGCTACGCCTCCAACCCCGAATCGTACGAACCGAGCCAGGCCGAGGACAAACGCCGCTGGGTCGAATCGGTCTTCGCCCGCATTCAGCCCAAACGGGTGCTCGATGTGGGGTGCAACACAGGAGACTACTCCATCCTCGCAGAAAAACTGGGTGCCAACGTCACCTCTGTCGACTCCGATCCCGCCGTGATCGATCGCCTCTGGCAACGGGCTCAGCACGAACGGCTTCGCATTTTACCGCTGGTCGTGAGCATCACGCAGCCGTCGCCCGCGATGGGCTGGCGCAACCGGCAGGCCCGCTCGTTTGTCTCACGCTGCCAAAGCTCTCCCCACGATACCGTCGCGATGTTCGCCCTTCTCCACCACCTCATGGTGCGCGAACTGATTCCCATCGAAGAGATCATCGCCCTAGCTGGCGATCTCACGACGCGCCACTGGATCGTCGAGCTCGTCCTGCCCAATGATAGGCTCTACACAAAGATGGCGCGCGGCCGAACGATCCCGCTGACCGCGGAAGAGTTCGAATCCAAATTCCGCGATCAGTTTTCTCTCGTTGAAAAGCATCCCATCACCGGCACCCATCGTATCCTCTACTGTCTAGAGAAACGGTCATGATGCGTGAGATCCTCATCGCGCTCTCGCTCGCCAACCTGATGCCACTTTTCACGTGGGGTAGCCTGGTCGCGCCGGTGGGCCCGTCCATGTTTGGATCCCCCCATTTCTTCGTCGCCACCCTGTCTATGTTCGCCTTTGTCCTGCTTCTCGGGACCTTGATATTCTTCTATCGTCGAATCGTCTGGCAAAGCTCGATCACCCGTTACAAGAGCGGACTACTCTTCCTCCCGTTTATTCTCCTGATCTTTCCGTTCAATTTCTTGAGAATGTTACTCAACGTTTCGGTTCACTTTCCGATCATTTCGTATTCCTTCTGGGCTCCTCATCCGTTTCTCCTGATCCTTGGTCTCATCACGTTTGTGGGTGCTTTTCATTGGTGGACCACGCATCTGCGCGCGCAGACCCTAGGCAAACTCGAGCGACTCTTTCTCTCCGTTTCATTCCCGATCCTGGTTCTCACGTTCGCCCAGGGCTCCCTTTCGCTGATCAGGTATCCCTTTTCGCCGAGCGCACACTCCAGCCCCGGCCCCGGACTCAAAACCGTTTCGCCGGTTGTGACGGTACTCTTCGATGAGATGACGTGGGGGGCGGTCGACCCCGCAACGAGACCCGATTACCTGAACGGGAAACTGCCAGAGATCGAACGCCTGACCAGGGAATCCTTTTACGCCACCAACTGCCACTCCCCGGCGTTTGAAACGCTCGACACCATTCCGGTTTATTTTTCTCCGGCCAGACGCCCGGCCCCACCAGGTGCCTCTCTCTTTCAGGAACTCCACAATTCAGGGGTTCGCTCATCGGTGGTCGGCTGGTTCTACCCGTATTGCGCAACCTACGGCACCGACCTTGAAAACTGCGCCAAAATCGGGGGAGCGAATTACGCCTTCACTCTTAATCCGCTCGAGAATCTCATCCACCTCTTCAAGGGCACATTTCACCTCGCCGCCGCAAGCCACGCCCACAACCACCAGCTCGTCTCCTTCTGGACCCAAAAGGCGCTGGGGAGTGACAACTGGGACTACCTTCATCTCCATTGGCCCGTCCCGCATCTCCCCCATAGCTACGATCCCGAGAAGGACCAGTTCATCCACGGCGAAGATCTCTCCGAGCACGGCTACCTCGCAAACATGGTTCTCGTTGATAAAACGGTGGGACAGATACGGGCCGAACTGGAACACCACGGACTCTGGAACAAAGTGACCCTCGTCATCACCGCCGATCACCCAGTGCATTCTTATCGGAACTGGGCTTCAAACTCGCCGGTGGGCCTGGACCGCCGCATCCCTCTCATCGTCCACATCCCCCACCAGACTGAAAGCTTGCGCTATGAAGCGGAAACCAACACCAACTATTTCTCACAGATGGTAACCAACCTGCTCCTCGATCGCCATGCCACTGCTCAGGACTTTGCTCAATGGGTAGCAGCCCAACCCGCCTTCCACCCCACGGAAAAGACCGCTCGGCTCCGCTAGAGCACCCCAAACCTTTTCAAAATCGCCCCGTTGCCCTATAGTCGGACCTCCTTTCGGGTCCATAGCTCAGTTGGTTAGAGCGCTACCTTGACATGGTAGAGGTCACAGGTTCGAGCCCTGTTGGACCCATTGTCAAAAGTGTCGGTGAGAATGCCAAGGGGTGGGATGATGCCTTCCTTCCAAACACGATCGTCGCAGGTATTGATCAAGTTAAGAAACGTTGAGGAGATATGTCTCAATTCAATTCATAATGCGCGGCCCTTCCTTTGCCCACTAAGCGAACGACTTTTGGCTTGAGAAGTTTCTTCATTTCTTTATGAACCGCCTGCGGTGAAATGCTAAACATCGCTTGCATCTCACGACTTGTAATTTTTCCTGTACGACCAATAGCCTCGACGATGCTCATCTGGCGCTCTGTGAGCGACACTTGAGGTTCAGTTCCAACGCGGCGCCTGCCCCCGCTAAGTTGTTCAATCCTTTCCCTGACCCTGCCAACGGTAAAGGCAACTCCTTCGCAAAAATATTCAACCCACTGAGTTAAATCGAGGGTCTTGGGGTTCACAGATTTTAGCGCATCGTAATAGGCGATCCGATCGCTGTCATAATAATCATCTAAGGCGAAAAAGCGACGCGTATCAAATCCTCGGGCCAAGAGGACAAGTGTTGCCAACACTCGCGCAGTTCGACCGTTTCCATCAATAAACGGGTGGATTCGCACCAACTCATAATGGGCAATGCCCGCAACTAGAACAGCATGTACTTCTTTGGTCTGGGGAAGATTAAGCCAAGAAACAAAACTCTCAATGAGACCCGGAACTGTGCTGACAAGCGGAGGCCTAAAACTAACGACGGCCCTACCCTCTTCATTACGGTGACCGATAACAACCGCACGATTTCTGAAGACTCCCTCGTCCGCAGCGTTAGTAAGTGCTTGCTTCAGCAAGTCTTTATGGATTTTTAGAAGAGTGGCGGCACTAAAAGCATTTCCAGGAGAATACTTTTCGAGGTGTGACAGTACATTAAGGTAATTCAAGACCTCTTGCTTATCTCTGCGCATGGCGGAGACTTCTCGGCCAAGTGCCAACTGACTGACTTCCTCCAGAGTAAGTTGATTGCCCTCGATGTGGGTTGATGAATGTGCGGTATGAATCAGAGCCTCTTTTCTTAAGGATAGTTCCCATTTGGGAACAAGTTTTGCTCGCTCAACGATGTCCTTGCTGACGGCTATGTCCGTGAGTTGGCGAATAATCTTGTCTGAAATACTGTACTTCGGCCTAAACATCTCAGCCTCCGAAGTATAGTCTATCAATCATCAACTAAAACATCAACCTAATTATCAACCGAATCACCATCCTGCCTTCTATCCCCCGAAGATATTCTCAAAGTGGTCCCGGATGAGCCTCTCGAAAACACCTTTGGGCACATTGAGCCGGTAGCGGAAGTCTTTTGTCTGTTCCTCCCGAAGATAGCCCAAGATGGTTTTTCGAAAGGCGGCTACCTCCCCACGCGATGTGAGACCCAAGATCTCCGGATTTAGATCGGCCTGGAAGAGCAATGATGAGATTTCGCCCTCAGCCCCCACCATATTCGAGCCCGACAGTTGACCACGATAGTCGGAGGCGAGCTGCAGGGTGTTCTTGAGCCCTTCCGGTTTGAGGAGATCCTCGCCAACCATTGTTGTCCCAGCCTCAAATGCTCTCATAATGTCATTGAGACGCGATCGGCACCGCCTGACCACGGCCGGCGACATCGACGGGTCTGCCATCAACCGTGTGAGAATGCCAATCTGGCCCTGCTGAGCGTAACCCATCCGTGGCGGCATGAGGAGCATCGGCAGCAGATGCGTGAAGGCATCATGATCCTTGCCCAGTGGGAAACGCCCTTCTCGCATGTGTCCAAGCCACTCTTCCTCGGAGAGGATTCCTTTGACAACCACCACCTCCCAGGGGCAACCCATCTCATGAAGCTTTGCGTTCAACTCATCGGCTGTTCCCAACTCCATCCTCCCGGCAACGTTTCGAATGCCGAGCCTTTTTATCAACGGACGAAACTCCGGCCGCCTCGCAGCGACGGCTAAGCTGTAAAGCCACTCCGGCTGCATACGATAGAGAAGTTTGGGCGCAATGGATTCGCCCCCCCGTCTCTCATGGGGGCGGCGCGCCGTTCGATAATAGGCCAACTCCTCCGCGTAAGGACCAAACAGCGGGGGAACGGGATCCAATCTGGCTACCTCTACTTCCTTTGCGCCCTTTTCTCGAATGAATGGCGCAAAGCAATCTCTCAAGCGAAGCGTGAAGGCCCCAATCGATTGCGGCAGGACCAAGGCGAGCAGAATGATGAGAGGTCGCATTCAGAGTCCCATTATAGCAAGAACGGTCCGCAAAATCGTTGGCGCCCGAATCAAAACAACACCACTGATCCCAATTCCTTTCACATCAAATTTATAAGTAATCCCGGGGACTGAGCCTTGAGACGATTGCCCTGAGACGACGTGTCTCACACGAAGGAGACTTCTAATGAAAATGTTCCTGATTGGTCTGGCCCTAGCTTCGCTCTTGTTCCCCGCATGCAGCACAAGCCTTCCCAGCGAGGTCGAGCTCAACAACATGGCGCAAAGTCGCACCAACGCCGCGGCCACGCCTGCCCCGGTTCCATCGGTGGTTCCTCCGGCCCCACTTCTGTCCCACGTGGACCTCGAGCTAGCGACGCCAGTCCACACTATTGAGGTTAGTCAACTCGGCGACGACATTTACAGCGCCGTCCTCCCCATCGGACTCGACAACAAGGATTATTATGTGACAGGCATCAAAATCTTCGGCGTCGACACGGATACCAACCAGCCGACCAACACACTTCACCACGCTGTAGTGTTCCAAATCCCTCCCACCGGCATGACGAAACCGAAGGAGCCCTCCTACCAGGGTGGGATCATGGGCTTTTACGTTATGGGGTCGCCAATTCTTCAGCCACCCTCGGGCTATGGTCTCAAGCTCAACGGAAAAACAACCCTCGCTTTCACGATCCATTTTAACCAGGCGATGTTTATGGACACGTCGATGGCTCCCAAACACGTTTCGGTCCACATTCAGTTTCAATTCGCGAGCACGGTCAACCATTTGGCCTACTACATCGCAGGAGCCAAGGCGCAGTGGAAGCTCCAGCCGGATTCGATGCTCATCCCGGCCAACACAATCACGACCCGGTCGGAAACGCTGGATCCGTTCCGGGGCCTTCCCACCAACTCAAAGTCGCTCGACCTACTGAGTGTTCTGTATCACATGCACAACCGCGGAATCGCCGGTCAAACGAGCACAATCGAGAAAAACTCCTCCTATGTGGTCAACGCCGATGACCAGTTCAGCTATGCAAACCAATACTTTCACAATCTGCCGGCACCCGCGCCACTCACCCGCAACAAAACGCAGATCAATTTCCAATGCACCTGGAATAACACTCAGCCTTACCAGCCCTTCGTCTACGGTGTGCAGATGCCCGTGGTCGATGTCTTTTGGGGGGAGAGCACCGTGGATGAGATGTGCTACCACGTGTTGCTCGTCGGCGAGAAGGGCAGCGCCGGTATCAGAAAATATATGATGAAATGATAGCGCTGTGTGGCAGCTGAAGTCAGTCCTTGAGCTCTAGGGCTCGCTCGGGGGGACGAGCGATGATGGCCTTTGTGCCGTGGACTACGATGGGGCGAACGAGTAGTTGAGGGTGCTGTTCAATAGCCGCTAGAATCTCATTTTGGTTATTAAGATCGATCTTGAGCGTCGCAAACACCGCCTCTTGCGCCCGGACAAGGTCCTTCGCCTCCAACTTAAGAAGTAAGAGCACGCGCTCCAGTTCATCCTTCTTAAGCGGCGACTCAAGATATTCGATGATCTCGGGGTCGATCAGATTCATGCGCAAAAGATCCAAAGTCTCGCGGCATTTGCTGCACAGGGGATTGTAGTAGATGGTCCAATTGGAATCGATTTGGCGGGTCGTGCCAGATGTGTAGCCGTATGAGCCTATTTTCATTTCAGAGTGCCAACTTGAATTGCAACATGAGGGCTTTGAGTTGCTTGATCTCAGTCTCTGTCACTTGACCTTGCGCCGGTATGGCGATCTTTTTCACTTCGATCCAAAAGGCCATTGGGGCGTTCTGGCTCTTCGCCATTTCCGTGTACCGCTCCCACTGAACCACCCAGATTGTCTGCGTCGTAACCATAGATCACCATCCTCCTCTTTTCTGAGGTCATTGCCAAGTTGTGAGCACTCGCCGACTTTTGACGCCATGAAGAATTGTCTCTATGGTCGCCGCCAATGTCCAAAGCGGTCTGCCTTTTTGTGTTGTTAGGTTTCACCGCTCCCCCTGGCGCGGCTGATCCCTCCGTTTACAGACTCTCACCCGCCGAAGATGGCGCGATCATCACGGCTGGCCTTCTCTCAACGATAGTTCTCTTCGCCTGCCTGGGCGTGAATCGCCGCTGCCCCTGCGACCCCGATGAGGTCAATGGCTTCGACAGAGGCGCGATCGGAAACAACAGCGCGGCGGCCAGGGCTTTGAGCGACGGCCTGGTGGGCGTAATCGGAGTGGCTCCGTTTGTGCTGAGCTGGATGGAAACGGGCGCCGGCCGAGAGCTGTGGGAGGACGCAGTGGTGATGATCGAGATCATGGCCGTGAATAGCGGGCTCAACACTCTCACAAAGTATGCTATCCAAAGACCCACGCCGCTCGCCTACTCCGGCCCCTCGGCTCAAATCGACGATGGCTATCGATCCTTTTATTCCGGCCACACGTCATTCGCGTTTTCAGCACTCATGGGCCTTTCGATGACCGCCTACTACCACGGCCATCGCGGCCCCTGGCCGTGGATCGCAAGCTTTGGGCTCGGTACAGTGGTCGGGCTGGCGCGGATCGCCGGCGGCAACCATTTCCCCACCGATGTCATCGCGGGAGCCATCGTGGGAAGTGCGGTCGGAATTGCAGTTCCGTGGGCCCATGCGCACGGCTCGAAAGAGGTCACGATCGCGGCACTCCCCGGGGGCCTCCAGGTGTCTCTGTCCTTTTGAGTCTCAGACTCAGATACGACCCTGGATCACGAAAATCCGAACAGCCAGGCCCGTGTCCTTGTTCACTAATAGGATGGCGTAAATGTTGATCGCAAGAGCATCATCCGTGGCTGGGAGCTGGGTCTGCGCGACCAATGTGAGAAGGGATTCCGTCTTGCCAAGCCTCCCCACGAGGCTCGTCACTTCCTTCTTAAGCCCCGCCCGATCGGACTTGTTCTCTGGGGCGTAATCATTGCCCTCGGCCACCGCCTCAACGATCATCGCGATGTCCTTCTCGGCATATTTTCCGGTCTTGGTCGTGAGCTTCGCCTTGTCGGAGAGCGCTTCTTCATACTCGGCCCTGAAATTGGCCGCGGACAGCTCTTTCAAAGTTTTGAGATTCAATTTCGTGTGGAGCTTCCCGGCGGTGACTCGAGTCAGTCCAGAAGTGATATTGGTGTCCCAATCGGAATTGATCTTCTCCGCGAGCTTACGCAAAGGACTCGTCTCCGGGAGCTCATCCACAATTGCCTCTTCGGAGTCGGCCCCTTTGTCACCGCCCACCACTTCGACATCGCGGATGTAGAGGTGCGCAACAAAACCTCGGGAGTCGACTCTATAGGCCCCCTCCACACAGACTTCGTCGCTGTCGTTGTAATCATCGAAGATCGAGTTTTCACCGGAAATATTAATGACACCACTGAAGGCCGAGTGGCTGAAGGGGCCGGTCCCTTTAAGAACCTTCACCGTGGCACAGACGCGAGCCGTGCCTGCCTCTTTGTTGAAAGTAAGGGTTTTCAGGTTATCAGCCAAACCGACAACGGCCATAGAAAGAACCAAAAAAGGCATCACAATTTTCATTCGAATCCTCCAAGTGAGTTAATAGCTCGGCTATATCACGCAATGCGGCAATTCCAATAGCTTTTAGACGAATGTCTAAAACTCTGATTCCGGAGCACCGAGCTGCGCTTCATCCAGCTTACGGCCCGATTCGCTCTCCCCTAGGGCGGATCGAATTGAAAAACGCGCGCGGCGTTGTTGTAGAAAACATCCTCCCAGTCTTTCTCGGGAATCGCTCTTTGAACCGCCTGGAGATAGGGCTTGATGTCGACGAGCGGCCAATCACTGCCGAACATGATCTTTTTCGGGTTCAGCGCGTAGTTGAAGACGAAATTCACGGGCTTGATCAGAAGAAGGTCGATCTGCTCAGGCGGATAGGTTTCGGCGTTTCCAATGATAAAGGCCGAGGCATCGGCGTAGACGTTGTCGTTCTTGTAGATCACCTCGGCGGCCGAGTGGTACCACGGGTTTCCCATGTGCGCGAGAACGAAGTTCATCTTGGGGTATTTCACGGCGATCTCATCCACCCCCAGAGGGTCGGCAAACTTCACCAGGGCCGTCTTGTCATAGGTGTCCCCGGTGTGAAACACGACGGGAACCTTATAGGCGTCGGCGAGCTCGTAGAACGGAGTGTAGAACGAATCATTGGGATACTTGGGGACATAGCCCAAATAGATCTTCATGCAGCGAAACGTCTTGTCCTTCAGCCCCTTCTCCACATTCGCGACCGTCTGGCCCGGAACGATTCCTGCGCAAAGGGCGAGTCGCTTGGGTGCCCATTCAGCGTTGAGCTTGAGCCCTTCTAGCGTGTCGAGACTCAAATGAGTGACAGCACCGACGATATTGCACTCGGCGAATTCCTTGAGCATGTCGGGGGTCGGGTAGGTTTCAAAGTCGTCCCCGTCAAAATGCGTGTGGGCATCGATAATTCGTTTCGGGAGCTTCAGATCGGTGAGCTTGAGTTGGCTCTTCGGAGAATCGAATGTGGATTCATTTCGTGCACAACCGAGATAGACACCACCCACAGCCCCAAGGACAACACAGCACAAAACGCCGCAGCGAAAACGCATTCGCACCCCCAAGTGATCGAAGGATACGGATTGTGTATCGGGATCGTCAACGATTCAGATCAACCCCGGACGCGTTTTTTGAGTGCCTCCCCCACTTGAGCGTCGGAGGTCTGATCAAACTCCGAGTACCAACGCCCGACCGCGTAAAAGTCCGACGGAGCCAAAACAAAGACCAGACGATCCACCTCCTGTTGGATTGTGGGAATCGACGAAGCGGCAATCACGGGCACCGCAGCAATGATCTCTTTCGGGGACTGCGATCGGACGGCTTGAACCGCCGCGAGCATCGAGGCGCCGGTCGCTAGCCCATCATCGACAAGAATGGCGACCTTGCCCTTGAGATCCACTGGGGGGCGCCCCCGACGGTAAAGCTTCTCTCGCCGCTCGAGTTCCTCACGCTCTTGACGAATCACCCTCTCCACTTGGTTTAGAGAAATGTCCAGGTCCGAAATGATCTCCTCGTTGAGGTATTGGACATCGTGAGAGGCAACGGCACCCATGGCCAGCTCAGGGTGCCCGGGAACTCCAATTTTTCTGACGACGAATACGTCGAACGGAAGCCCCAGCGCTTCGGCCACTTCCTGGGCCACGAGAACTCCTCCCCGAGGGAGGGCGAGTATGATGGCGTCGGAGCGGTGAGCGTACTCTTTGAGGTTCTCCGCCAATCTTTGCCCGCCCTCTCTGCGATCTTCGAACGATTGGATCACCATATTGATGAGGAGTGCAACGCTTATGCCAATGGTTCAGCCCACGTGGTGTTGGCATCCATCTTGCGAGATCCTCAGAAAAAGGAGAGGTGAACTATGACCAATTCTCTTCAGGTGAGTTTTCGCAACATGCCAGAATCGGAGGGGCTCCTTGGGACCATTCGAGGCCGGGCTGAGGGTCTGAGCCATTTCTTCCCACGGATTGTGGGTTGCCACGTGATTGTGGAGGCCCCGCACCGCCACCGCCAACGAGGCAACCATTTTAGTGTCCGCATCGATCTCAAGGTCCCGGGCCGGGAGATTGTCGTCACACACAATCGTCCTCTCAACGGCGCTCACAAGGACGCCTATGTCGCTGTGCGGGATGCGTTCGACACGGCCACCCGGCGGCTCCAGAACTATTCCGCGGAACTCAAGTTCCCTCGCAGAGCGGTCGATAAGACGTTGTGCGTCAAGTCTGCAGCAGCTTAAGTGTCGTTATTGGGATGGCTCTGGCCGTCTCAGGGGCGGCCGCGATGGACCTCGCCTGTGTCGAGGAGCCAAACCAGAATATGTCGGCCATCATGGAAAACCTGAGAAAGCTCAAGGGGCCAGTGCGCGCCCCCGCGAGTCTTCCACCCCAAAAGGCCGTCCCTGGCAAGCGGTTCACCTTCCAGACCGAAGGGGCGAGGGCACGCCTCATCGGAAAAGGGACGCAGACGGAGTTGAAGCGGTTTGGGGTCGACAGTTTTGTGGAGTACGAAAGCGCCTTTGTGAAATCTTGGTGGCTCGTCGTCGACACAGGCGCTCCCGTTTATGTTATCAAGATGAATGCCAAGAGCCTGCTAATCGATGGCACCCCCTCGATAATTTTCCGTTGTAAAGACCAGCCTGAGCCCGCTTACGACGACGAGCACTAGCGAAGGCTTTGCCGTTAGAAAGGCGTGGACTATGATCGTTCGATGCTGGAAGCGCCACCGCAAGGTCTCAATACTCTGAAGGCCGCCGATATTTTCCCGGAGCAGAAATCGTCCCTGATCACCATCAAAGTGTCGAACGATGCGGAGGCGATCTTGAATCAGGGCTACACGCCCCAAAACGCGTTGGTGCTGGGTCGCGAGCAGGTCGTGATGAATGGGCTCGTTAAACTCTTGAACCCCCGCTGTGTCTTTGAAATCGGCACGGCTTGGGGTGGCACAACCTACAATTTTTTTCTCAACACCGAAGAGGGCTGCGAAATCTTCACACTGGATGAACTCGAGCAGCCGATCGCACGGCCCGAGGTGGCCACGATGTTTGAGCACCCGCGTGTGCACAGACTTCGGGGCAATTCGCTGAGGTTTGATTTTTCCCCGTGGGAGCGGAGCTGCGATCTGATCTTCATCGATGGCAATCACGATGCCGTGACCATTCGCTGTGATACCGAGAATGCATTCCGGATGATTCGCCCGGGCGGAATCATTCTCTGGCACGATGACATTCCCTTGTTTCCGGGTGTCCAACAATGGCTTTTGGAGTTAGAGAGACACGAACCGGTTTCCCATATTGAAAATACAGCGCTGGCGATATGGCGGTGCCCGTTGTGAAGTGGTTTGCGATAATCCGCAGGCGTGCCTAACGAAAATTCGCAGGAATTTGGCGTTTCTCCCCGACAGTTGTGCTGAAGACGGAGCTGGCATGGCCCTTGCTGTTTCCAGGAGAGTAAAGGAGTGGATATGAAAACTGTGATCGCGTGTGTGGCTTTGGTTCTCGCTGGATGCGCTGGTGAGGGTCCCCGGGCCAGTTGCGATGGGTCGCGATTCGAGACCCGCCAGCTTTCCCCCGAAGAGGTGGCTCGGCTCGAAGCTCACCAGACTGAGATTGAACAAAGTTCTGAGACGGTCGGCCAGCTTTCCAATGGCCTGGCAGGCATAGTGCAAAAGCTCATCAGCCCCGAGGGGATCGGGGTCGGCACGGTGGTGCTCGCGCATGCGACTCCGCCCGGTGTCGAGCCTCTCGCGCTCACCAAGGGGGCTGAAAAATCTCAGGGCTTTGAGAAAAAGTTGATTGGAGTTTTTGGAAATGAGCTCATCAAAGTGAGTTACAAGATCAGCTACCAGTACGGGATGAAGTACAAGGGGATGGGGCAGTATTTGGCCAACGTGAAATTCACGCCTCTCAGCGTGAGCTCGGATCCCCTTTGGAAGATTGCGGCCGAAGCGGTGTCGGAAAAGCCCACCAATGCCGGAGACGTTAAGAACGTGGTAGCTCAGCTGGGTTTTAGTGTGACTTTCACGGCAAAGGGGTTAGGGACCCGCGTGACAACCGATGAGTTTCGGATCAATGCCAAGTCCGGTGAAATGGAATCCACCATTCGAGATTTTGAGTGAGACCCCTTAAGCTGGTAACGTGGGGCGGTGTTTAAGAGGAAAGCGGTCGACACCCACGGAATGAGAGTGAAGGAGGCCGAGGATCTTTTCTATGCCCTGCTCAATGAAACGCGACTGAAGGGGCAGGAGCTGGAGGTCACCTTCATCACGGGGGCAGGCTTAATCCAAAACCGCTTGAAAGAATTGGCGGTAGAGAACGCGCTCAACCACTATGTTCCGATGAATAACCGCGGGTGCCTCATCGTTGAGATCGAATGAGGCACACCGCAAATTGACACCAGCTCAAGTTCGACCTGATTATATTTCCCTATGAAAACTCTCTCCATCGCCCTCGCAACCTTGCTTCTCAGCGGCTGTGCAACAATCTTCAGCGATCATTCCGACGATATCCGCATCGAATCCGAGCCAACAGGTGCCGATGTGTTCTTTCAGGGCCGCAACCTCGGTAAGACCCCACTCACCGCGCGCTTCCCCCGTTCCATGAACACCAGCGAGATTCGCCTCGAAAAAAGTGGTTACAACTCCACCATTCAACAACTGGATAAGCGCCTCACCGGCGAGGCGCTCTGGAATCTCGGCTTCATCACCACCACATTCGGCGCCACCAGCTGGGGCATCGACGCGCTCTCCGGCAAAATGCTTCGTTATGCCGAGAAAAGTTACGTCGTGGCACTCGATAAAAAAGGCAAATCATCGGCCATCCCGCCTCTGCTGCAGTACGCCACCTCCAACTTTGAACCCATCCAGAAACATCTCGCGCAAAATGATCCCGCGGAGACCGCGCGCCTCTGCGAAACTCTCACCCCGAATTGTCCCTCTCGCGTCGCCACCCACCGAGACGCCCTCGTCCAGACGCACGATGGCCTCGAGCTCTACAGAAAATTGATGACGATAGTCCTCGCCGACAGCTAGATTCTCCCCATGAAAACACGCGCCGCTGTTGCCTGGGGAAAAAACCAACCGCTCGAAGTCGAAGAGATCGATGTGGACGGGCCAAAGCGAGGTGAGGTCCTCGTCCGCATCATCGCCACCGGTGTCTGCCACACCGACGCCTTCACCCTCTCCGGCGCCGATCCCGAAGGGCTCTTTCCAGTTGTGCTGGGCCATGAAGGGGCCGGCATCGTCGAGGAGATAGGCCCTGGCGTCACCAGTGTCGCGGTCGGTGACCACGTGATTCCGCTCTACGTCCCTGAGTGTGGCGAGTGCACATTCTGTCGCTCAGGCAAAAGCAACCTCTGCCAAGCCATTCGCCTCACGCAAGGCAACGGGGTCATGCCCGATGGAACCTCACGCTTCTCAAAGAACGGACAACCAATTCTCCACTACATGGGCACCTCGACCTTTTCCGAGTACACGGTGCTCCCCGAGATTTCGTTAGCAAAGGTCAACAAGAGCGCACCGCTTGATAAGATCGGCCTCCTGGGGTGTGGCATCACAACAGGCATCGGAGCGGTCCTCAACACTGCCAAGGTGACCCCGGGCTCGACGGTAGCTGTCTTTGGTCTTGGTGGCATTGGCCTCAGCGTGATCCAGGGCGCCGTCATCGCAAAGGCCAAGCGAATCATCGCAGTCGATATCAATGAAGCAAAATTCGCATTTGCCCAACAGCTCGGAGCCACCGAGTGCGTCAATCCCAAGAATCTGGCAGCCCCCATCCAAAATGTCATCGTCGACATGACCGACGGCGGCGTGGACTATTCGTTTGAGTGCGTCGGCAACGTCGGACTCATGCGCTCGGCCCTGGAATGCTGCCACAAGGGCTGGGGCGAATCGACGATAGTGGGCGTCGCTGGTGCGGGGCAAGAGATCACGACCCGCCCATTTCAGCTCGTCACGGGCCGAGTCTGGCGCGGCACCGCCTTTGGCGGCGTGAAGGGCCGAAGCCAGCTGCCGGGCTACGTCGATCGCTATTTAAGAGGAGAGATCAAGGTGGATGAGATGATCACCCACCGCATGCCGCTCAGAGAGATCAATCGCGCCTTCGATCTCATGCACGAAGGCAAAAGCATTCGCTCGATGGTGGATTTCTAATGGAACGCCCTACGCTCATTAAGGGATACAAGGCCTTCGGCGGCACCGTCGAGTTCTACTCGTTTCCATCGCATTCCTGCGGGGGCGCATTGATGAGATTCTCGATCTTTCTTCCAGCCAGCGCCCCGGGTGAAAAGTGCCCCGTCCTCTATTGGCTCTCGGGCCTAGAGTGCACGGAGGAGACCTTCATGATTAAGGCGGGGGCCCAACGAGTCGCCGCTGAACTGGGGCTCATCCTTGTCGCGCCCGACACCAGCCCACGCAATGTCGGAATCCCGGGAGAGACGGAAACCTGGACGCTCGGCCAGGGGGCCAGCTTCTACGTCAATGCCACAGAGGCCTTGTGGGCGAAGCACTATCGGATGGATGACTTTGTGGGTGATGAACTTCCCAGAGTCATCGAGGAATTCTTTCCAGTCGCCGCCGACAAGCGGTCGATCTCGGGCCACTCGATGGGCGGCCACGGTGCGCTCACCCAGGCGCTCAGAAAACCCGGCTTTTACAAATCGGTTTCGGCATTCGCGCCGATCTGCGCCCCTTCCCAGTGTCCATGGGGAGAAAACGCCTTCACCGCTTATCTGGGAGCCGACCGCACGGTATGGGCTCAATACGACACGAATGAGCTCGTGAAGGGGGCCAAGTCAAAGACTCCCCTCTTCATCGACCAGGGACTCGGTGACAAGTTTCTTGATGCGCAGCTCAAACCCGAGATCTTGCGCAAGACCTGCGCCGATTACGGCTACCCTCTCAAACTGAGGCTTCACCAAGACTACGACCACAGCTACTACTTCATGAGCAGCTTCATCGAAGATCACCTGAAGCACCACGCCCAGGCCCTGGGCATCCGTTAAGAGCCTCATTAGTAAGCGGAGGACGAAGCGAGCAGAGTGTCGTTGGTGTCCACACTCGCAAACGTGACGGTGCTGCCAAAAGACCTGTGGTATTTTAGGGACGTGCTCTACCGCCTGCTGCTCACTCCTGTTTTTGCCGCGGCTTTCGCGCTTTGTGTCGCTGAAGGAGCCCTCCGCCTCATCGACGCGGTTCGCGACCCCGATGTCTCCAACCGCTTCGTGATTGGGCGAGTTGATCCCACTGCGGCCCCGCTCACCAACCGTCTGAGAAATCGCTTAGGATACTTTCCCCTCCCGGCCGGCTCGACGAGCTATCACGAGATCCTCGTCAACGGTAAACTCGATCATTCGGCGACCTACACCATAGACCCGCTTGGGCACCGCATCTGCGCCGCCTGTCCGCACCCCTCCCACCCTCGTCAAACCCTGACCACGCTCGGCTGCTCCTTCACGTTTGGCCAGTTGGTGAACGACGATGAAACGCTTGCCGCACGCCTCCAACTTCTTCTTCCTGACACGAAAGTCACCAACCTCGGCGTGCTCGGGTTTGGCCCCCACCAGATTCTGCCGCTCATCACGGAATTCCCGACAGGCGTTCAACCCGCTGCCTCCAACACCACGATCTATGTCTGGATGGACGACCACATCGACCGAGCGATCGGAAACGCAGTCTATTTCACCTGGCACCCCGTCCGATCACCCTATTGGGACTGGGGTCCTCACGGGCTCGAGGAGCGCGGGACCTTTCAAGATCGGATCACAAACAGCAATCGCGAATTCGCCACGTTTCTCTTCTCAAAACTCCTCATGACAAGTGCGCTGGCCCGCCACCTCAGCGGAGAGCTGCCGTTTCGAAACCGGGATCGGAAGGAAAATTGGGAAAAGGTGGCCCAACTCATTCAGCAGATCCAGGAGGCCTCAAGGGGCCCTCTCTCGAGCAGTCGGTTCGCGGTGGTTTTTTTTCCAGGGAGCAGATGGGGTCGAAAGCGCCTCATCCCACTCCTTTCGAATCGAGGCATACAAACATTAGACTACTCTCAACTCTTCAATGGCGAACCGGTTGAAAAATTCCAAATTCCCCACGATACCCACCCCAACGCGCTTGCCTACCAACGAGTGGCTGAGCAGCTTGCCAAGGATCTCTCCTCTGCTAGTCTCGGCCCCGACCGAGAGGTGACCCAATGGAGTTCTCAGAAGACGCAGCGGCCTTCCAAAGGATAGTGGAAAGTCGCAGAAGCATTCGATTGTTCGAAAAGGATCCGGTCCCCGAGGCCGTGATCCAGCACTGCCTCGATCTCGCGCTCCTCGCCCCGAACTCATCCAATCTGCAGCCGTGGGAATTCCACTGGGTGCGAACCCCCGCAAAGAGAGAAGAGCTCAACAGGGCCTGCCTGTCTCAGGCGGCCGCGAACACCGCCGCTGAGCTCATCGTCTGCGTGGCCCGCACAAGGACCTGGCGCCGCAATTGCGCCGACATGATTCGCCAAATTGAGGAGCTCCGAGCGAAGGGCACTCGCATTCCCAAGGCCACGACTGACTACTATTACAAGCTCGTGCCCTTCGCCTACACGCAAGGGCCGCTGAGTCTGCTGGGATTCCTTAAGCGCATCGGCACCTTTTTTTACGGCCTCGCTCGCCCAACAACGCGTGAGCCCCTGAGCCACACCGACATGAAGATCTGGGCGATCAAATCGACCGCGCTCGCCTGCGAAAATCTCATGCTCGCCTTCCGGGCCCATGATTTCGACACCTGCCCCATGGAAGGCATCGACTCCCGTCGTGTTCGAAAGCTGCTTCAACTCCCCGGCGACGCACTCGTGCCCATGGTGCTTGCCGTCGGCAAACGCCGCCCCGCCGGCGTTACACTGCCCCGCATCCGGGCTGAACGTTCCTGGTTTGTGAAGATCGTTTAGGGCCCGAGATCACTGGCCAGAGGTCCATCGGTTGAGAACTTCTTTTCTTAGGGTCACCCGCGGCACCCATCAGCAGACAAAACGCCGCGATCCCGATCCAATTGGATACTGACGTAAATTGCAAAAGCTGGAAAAAGGCGGCAGGCGCTGTGAGCAGAAAAAGGACACCCACGAACCATTTCAGTCGACTCGAAAGCATCAGCTCCGATGACGGTGTCGGGGCAATTCCAATCCCCTGCGGAATGAGCGAAAGGTAATAATCGTCATCGGTGTCAAACACCGGCCGAAAAAGGGCCATGAGTAGGGCGAACACACCGAGTGCGGTCACAGCCGCTGCTGTCAGAGATCGCTTCTTCAGAAGCTTTTACCGGTCAGCCAGTCGCGGCGCAACCACAGCAGTGTCGTTGACTCATAGCATGAGTTACATTATACTCATATGATGAGTAAGAGACTGCAGGTCTTGATTCCAGATGATGTCTTCAAGCAGTTGCAGGCCATTTGTCGCGACCGCGGTGTTCCGGTGGCTGATTTTGTGCGCACGAGCATCGAGTCCTCGCTTTCCAAACAGAAACCGATTCCTGCTGGTGACCGGATCGCTCGCATCTTAAAGTTCGCAAAGTTTGATGGACCCACGGGGGATATCGACAAGATTCTGCGCGAGATAGACAAAGGTAAACGCGAGTGATCTATGTCGACTCGAATATTCCTATGTATCTCGTTGGCGCCAGTCACCCCAACAAATTGCGCGTGATCGATATGGTGCCGCGCCTCACCTTAGCAGGTGAAACCTTAGTGACGAGCGCCGAGACCTTCCAAGAAATTATTCACCGCTATCGGGCCGCTAAGGATGAACAACATTTGTATGCCGCTTACGAGGCTCTGTCAGAGATGACCCAGGAAACGTTGAGCGTAACTCGAGATGATGTTGATAAAGCACTTGCTCTCTCAGGGAAACACAAGAAACTCTCCTCCCGCGATTGCCTCCACGCGGCAATCATGAAGCGAATCGGCGCTGATTCCGTTTGGTCATTTGATAAAGGCTTTGAAGAACTCCCCTGGGTCGTGCGAGTCAGCTAACCAGGGACACCTGGAAAAGGAGTCAATTGTCGGCGCACGAAAAGCTCGCTGGCGAGAACACACACGGGAGGAACCGGAGGCGGCCCCGATGGGCCGTCGAGGATTCCGACCGCGGAGAACGAAGTCCAGCCCGATGGCTCCTGGTTTGTGAAGATCGTTTGAAGAGTGCTCGCGATGCTACAATGACATGTGCCCCTCCTATTCCTCTTGACGCTGGTCGCCGCAGCTCTTGCGCCGACGGCGCAGGCCTTCAAATGTGATCTCGTCTTTCAAGGGTTTAAGAGTTCGCTCGACTCGGCCCGAAATCACAACACCCATTTGGCCGAAGTGAGTCGGAAATCCGACCGGGCCCTGAAAAATCAAAATAGACTGTTCTCTGCGACAATGCTTCGCCTCTTACGACGACCACCCAGCGTCGAAAACGCTCGTCTTAACGCAAAAGCGAAGGAAGATGGGAAATGGCTCGCGCGATCCAAAGAGCTCCTGGGCCTCCTCGAATCGGCCGACCAGGAGGTCACGCGCCTCAGAAACAGCGATACGATGTCAAAGGAGTTCCCTCGCCAACTCAAAAACGCGCTCGATGCGCTGAATGCGATCCCCCAGGATTCCGGTTTTTACGGACTCCCCGCTGAATTGAAGGAGCTCGGTCCACAGTTGAATGGGCTGATCGACTCCTTGGCCAAAAGCGGGATAGGGGGAAAGGAATCGCCCTACGATTCTGCCGACGTCGACGCGCTTCTCTCCTCGGCGGAGAGGCTGAGCCTTTCCCACCACGAAACCAGTCTCCGCCTGACAGGTGCGGTGAAGGAGGCTATCGAGGCTAGGCGCCAAGCCGAAGCGGCGCTGCGGGTCGGTGACGTTTTGGGAAATGCCTACGTGGTGGAAGAATGGAAGGATGTCCTTGAAGATCCCAAGGGCGCGAACATCCCAGTAGACACCGCTCGGATGGCCCTTTCTAGCCGAGTGGATGAAAAGAAGCGGCTCGTGAATGGCAAAATCGAGGCGGGTGATCTCTTTTCCTACATGGCCGGCCAAATAGCGATGAGCGAAATCCTCAGGGGCAAGAGCCCGTCAGCGGAGCAGGCCAATTTTGCGCGGGCCTTTCTGCGCGCCCAGGCCGCCTCCAAGAGCTCAAGCCCCTTGCCTCAACACTTCCCCCCCGAGCAGCGAACGTTTCTCAATGCCATCCGCCAAACCCTCGACAGAACGGCCCCGGAACGACGCCGATTCCTGGATGGTTGGCTTAAGTTTTTGAACCAGCAGGAGAAGCCCAAGCTTACGGCGAAGGAGATCGCCGCTATCACCGCCCTTGTCGACAACACCGACCCGAATCCCGCGATCACCACTCGGGATTGGCACCGACTCAACTATCTCACCAACGGAAAAACAACTCTCACTGACGACGAACGGGATTTTCTCTTCTCGCTGACCGAGAAGATCCACGGCCGACTGGAATACGCAAGTCTGGAGTGGCACCTCGTGGGCCTTCTGGAGAGGGGCGGGCAGCAAGATCAGCCGTGGAAAGACTCTAGCGCGGGACAAAGAGACATTGCGCTCAACACACTCAGGAGAAGATATCGTCGGGGAGACCCGTTAAAAGTGCAAGACCTGCCAAGACCCAGCCGAGTCGCCCAGATGCAAAAGTTGGCCTCACTGGGAACTGGCCGCGTACTTTCGGAAAGCCGAAGCCCATACCAGGCGGATCCGGATCTCTCAGCCGCTGAGAACAGCCGGCTCGAAGCGCTGGATGAATTTTACAAGGCTCGCCTTCTCGGCATCGCACTCCAGGGCCGAGAGGAGGTCTCAAGTCAGGAGAAGACCAGAGCCCAGGCCGCCTTCCAGCGGGTGAATGACCTGAAGAAAAAAGTCGCTCTGCCCGCCAATGCCGCCGACATTCGCGCCAATCTCGATCAACTGCTCGCCAACTATGGTGGCCGGCCGCTCAATCCAGAGCTTTTTGAGGATGTTCTTCGCTATCAATTGTCCCAACACCCGGGGGAGATCAAACCGAACACACTGAGGTTACTCCTCGACCTCTTCTTAGATCCCTCCGCCAGCCAGATCGACAGCATCGAGTACGATGATGGCTGGACCAAGTCCAGGGGAGATCGATCGATCAAACTCAACGACTGGCTCGATGAAGGAATGTTCAACCCCAAGGAGGGGGCCAACAAGTTTGGCTGGGAACGGGTGGGGGAGCTCTCCCCTGGCCAAAGCAAAAACCCAAGCTTGAAGGATCATAAACGAGAATTTTTTTGGGGTACGAGTGCATATAACCACACCACCCCCGGAGACATGAGGATGAGTCTCCAGACCGACCCAGGCGGAGGGCGTTCCCTCGAAGGTTTTGTCAATCTGACTCCCGATGCTCGAGAGGACACCTGGATCGCCTTCAGCGCAGATGAGGTGACCAATGAGCAGGGCCAACGAGTGTGGGAGAGACGCGACCGAGTCGCCCGCCGCAACAGCAAAGGTGAGAAGATCGGCGAAGAGAGCCTCCTGAAGGCCTGCGCCCGTTGCCACATGAACGCGATGGGCCGCTTGACACCTAAACCCATAGGCATCGCAATCCCCGGCTTCCTCCACCCCTGACGAGCTTGCGCAGCGCATCACCTGATAGAATTTGAAGATGAAAAATATCAGCTGGATCCCCTTTGTTCTTTGCGCCATCGCCTTCAGCCAAGAGGCGCCGAAGCTCCCCGAGAACTGGAAGATCGCCGTCGACGACACCTCCCACGCCGACCTTCTCAAGCAGGAGGTCATCGGTGGAGATGATCTCAGACTCTGGTCCTCGCCCACACTTCTCTCCAATGGCGACATCGCCTTTGCCGCGCGCGAGGGAATGATCGGCGTCTTGAGAAAAGGATCCCACAAGCTCGACATCATTAAGATCGCGGGCACCGAGAGCGGCAAACGTGCCGAGCACATGTATGTTCGCCTCACCGAACTATCACCCGGTCAGGTCCTGGTCGCCATGAAGCCCAACGCCATCACCCTGAAAATCCCGCCCCACACCGATGGGGCCGTCACTACAGTCACCTCCGACAGCACTCTCAAAGCCGCTGATGAACAGGAGTTCATCGCAAACCCCGTTAAGTTTCGGGGCGAGTGGACCCTCGTCGATACATCGGGGGCAATCCAAACCTTAAAAGGACAGCCCATTGCCACGGTCCCCAGCCAGATCATGTCCACGCCGGTTGTGATGGAGGACGGCAGTCTCTTTCTGGCCGGAAACGGGGGATTCTTCCGCGTTCGCCCCTCGGGGGATGTCCAGAAGATCACCGATCTCAAAGAGCTCCGGAAAGAATGGAAAAAGAACAACAAAGACGTTCGGTGGCCCCAAGGGATTACCTCGACACCCGTCATCCTCAACTCCGGCACGATCGCAGCGGGTGCTGACACGCTTTTTGCCAAGGATGGCCGTATGTTTTTCTTCGACAAAACTGGCAAGCCGCTTTCGCACAGTTTTGGGGTGCCAGGGGGAATCGAAGCCAGGCCTCTTCCTCTCAAAAATGGAAATCTCTTTTTCGCCACGCTCGGGAAAAATGACGGGGCCAACGGGGTCTATTTTCTATCACCCGACGGAAAAGAGCTGAGCCACTACCCCAGCGAATCGGAACCCAACGCCGATTTCACACTCCACTACGCCTCTCCCATTCAACTGAACAACGGGACAATCCTAGTGTGCGGGGGAAGAGGCTTCTACCTCTTCTCCGACGCAGGGAAATTTCTAGGTGAATTCTCCCTGCCCGGTGGCACCTCGATGGCCCCGTCTCCCATTCAGCTCCCCGATGGTTCAATCGCCTTCATCGGCAACGGCCATTTCTTCCTCATCGCCACTGGCCACCCGGGCGAAGCAGCCCCGCGCCACGTCACCGACGCAGGCAAGGCCCACCGCTAGACTTTGACCCGATGGAGTCGTGCGCCTTGCGATCGGCCGGCCGCGGCAGTATATGCCACGGGGGCCGTAATCAAGAGGAGCGCATAATGTCCATTCTCAAAGGTTTTCTTTTTATTGGCGCCCTGGCAATGGCGGTTGACGATCCGAGTCTCAAGCAGGTGCAAGAGGCCTCGCGGGCCCTCTGCGGCGATGAGGCGCTCCCGCTCGGAAAAAGCTATTTCCTCGCTGGCACCAACGGCTACAAGGAATGCCTAGTGAAGATCCAAAGGGCCGATCTCGACAAGGAGGTTCCTTCGATCAGTGTCGCCATCCACGAGCAGAAGGGAAAACCGGTCGTGGCTACCGTCCCGAGTGTCTGGGAAGATGTGCACGTGACCGTATCGGGGCAGGAGATGAGCTCCACCTCGCGACCCCCGCGCTCCAAGCGAACCGAGTCCATCAGTGCGACGTTTGTCGACGAGGCACTTGGCTTTGAGAAGCTCAGCTCTCTCCATGTCGCGATCACGGAATCGAAATACGAAAAGGAAAATGAAGAGGAGAGTTGTGAGCGCCTGAAGCCGGTGCTCACACTCACCTCGGAAGAAGGCCAAGCGCTTGCCGCTCTAGCGGAAAGAACCTGGATCGAGAGGAATCCCAAGGCCACAATTACCCCCGCGGACACGAGCTATATCAACGCCTGCACTCTCCATGGTCGCACAGTCTTACGCTGCATTTTTCGCGCAAGGAGCGCCGGCGCGGGGAATGCGCCTACGGTGACCGCGACCTTCGCAATCAAAGACCGGAAAGCCTGCCACGCACTCTCGGTCCGGTTCGATTATCAGAGATAGCTCAAGATCGGATGGCGAGAACGCTTCTTGACCTACAGGGAGATGAATTGGACTTGCTTCGTTCCTCCGTCAGCGCTTCTATCGGGGATCTTCACTCCGGACTTACGGGCCTTCGACAGACCGATCGCGATGGCCTGCTTGGCGGAACGCGCGCCGTGTTTTCCCGATCGGATGTGCCTGATCTCTTCATGCACATACTCACCGGCCTGAGTGCTCGGGGATTTTCCCTGTCTCTTGTCCCTCGCTGCTGCTTCTTTGGTTCGTTTCTCGGGCATACCACTTCTCCTTCTCATTAAGAGCCTATCCCAAAATCCTTTCTACTCGGTGCGGGCAAAATAGCCTGGCTCTTCGTCCTCCGCGGTCGGCATCCTCAGCGTGCCTAAAGGCACGCCTCCGGTGCCTCCCTTGTGCGTCCTCGATCCAGACTATTTTGCCACGCTCCTCCCTACGAAAGGATTTTGGGATAGGCTCTAAGTCTAAGCTGCAATGTGTTTTCGGGTGCGGGCGGCCTTGAGTGCCGCCAACTTGAGATTTTTCGGCCCTCGAGCCCGGGCTGCCTCCTGGGCGTGTCGGGAAAGTGCTTCGTGTGAGGCCGCCTCTTTCCCTTCCCGTTTAAGAACCCGAAGTCTCGTAAGAGATCGTTTATTCATTGTCATGCCAACCCCTTTCCTCCCGAGGATTTGCAGGGACCATGCCACGCCTCGCTAGCCTGAAAACCCATCGCCAAGTTGCAACACGCAACGAATCCCGCAGGGCCGAGCGCCGATTCGGTGGCATGCAGTCTGCAAGAAAAAGAAAGAGGAGAGTTTATGGCCACCCCGAACAGCCCAAGAATGCGACAAATGCAAAGATGGTCAGCTCTGGGTCTTTTCCTCATCTGCGGTGCCTGCCTGGGTGATTGGCCGGAAGGCACCAAGCCATTCGCGCACGCGGTCCTCACTCCGAAAAACGGATCACAGGTCGCCGGCACAATCGACTTCGCCAAGGGCAAGAATGCGCTTCTTGTGCGCGTCTATCTCGATCACGTGTCCCGCGGACGCCACGGGCTTCACATCCACACGGTCGGCGATTGCGGCACCGATGACGCCTCCTCGGCGGGCGAACACTTCAACATCACCGAGGAGGCGCATGGCGATCCACTGAGTGCCGCCCGCCATCTGGGTGATCTCGGCAACGTGCGGGCCGACCGCCACCGTCGCGTGAGGCAAGAACTCACGATACCAGATCCAACATCAGCGCTCTTCCGCGGGTGGGAGAGCATTCTAGGCCGAGCGGTCATCATCCACGCCAAGCGCGATGATCTCACCTCCCAACCCGCCGGCAATTCGGGCGTTCGCATCGGGTGCGGTATTATCCAAACAGACCGGTTGGGGTAGAAAAAACTTTCCCCAAAGTTGAAAGACATCAACTCCAATTCACTATTCTTCTTTCGGCTCTCCTTCCATTTTGGATTCAGGAGGAGATACCATGACAATAGCAAAAACGCTTTCACTGGCCCTGGTTTTGATAGCAGGCTTTCCCGCACTGGCAGCGAATCAGCTGACGGGCGTTTACCATGTTCACCTTTTCTTTGGAGAAACAACGCCCTTTGTCGATGAGCTCACCCTCACCGATGCGGGCGAGGGGAAGATCGCGGGCACCATGCATGTGCCC
>JACPWY010000002.1 GCA_016196825.1 Deltaproteobacteria bacterium
TACTGGACCCACCTCTCTCGCCAAGCAGTGCTGCATGGCGCCGGGGCTATGAAGCTTTTTTTTGACGAGGTAGCAAAAGAACAACAGACCAAAACCCTCTATACCAAAAACCGTTCCTGGCTTGGCAAAAAAGTAGACGCGTTCAAGACAAGTATATTCTCTGTTGCCGGCATACTGTATGGCAGCAGTGTTACGGCACGGGATTTGGATGCAGAAGAACAGCAAGAACAGAAAGAACGGCCGCAAGCACAGACACCGACGCAAGCACAACCAAATGCGCAACCGGACACGAGCAAAGCAAACCAACCCGCTGCTGCTCTGGATTCATCGCAAGCGCAGCCAAAGCCTGAAATTTCCAAAACTCCGGACGTCATTGTGCCAACGTTACAAGAAACAAAAACACCTGTCCTGCTTCCTATCTCTGATGGTAGCCGACAAGGCGAGACACGGGCGCCAACTCTTCCGGCTCTGCATGCGCCTGTTGCAGCCACTCGTCCTGAACAAACAGCCACGTTCGTAACTGCTCAAAAAAATCCATCACCGCCGCGCACTCCTCCCATGATGTTTCTTTCCGGGGGTGGGGGAATTCCATCACCGCCACCGACCCCAACCCCCACTCCATCATCTGGACAACCCGTTGATACCACGCCGCCGAATTCCCCGACCATCTCCAGTCCCGCCGGGGAAACGTTTATTGCCAGTACCACGTCAATCGTGTTCACCGGAACCGCGGAAGCTGGCGCTGGTATCTCGCAAACAATTTCCCGTACCACGGCAACCACAACCGCTGCCGGTACCTGGTCGCTTACCGTCAATGGATTCAACCAGGGAACCACTACCATCTCGTTTATCGCGGCTGACAGCGCAAACAATCATTCATCGTCAACGTCCAAAACCGTTGTTGTTGATTCTGTCGCGCCCATTGCTTCATTCACTGTTAGCGAGTGCGGCGCGTCCCTCGCAACCAGTAGCTGTTTAATCGCGACAACCACCGTAACCATGACATGGAGTACCGGCGATGCGGACGTCTCCTTTTTTACCCTGTCCTGTACAGAAATCGCCACCAGCGCCGCAGATCAGCCATGTGCGGGATTTATCAATGCAACAACCACGGCAACAACAAGCGGGTATACTGCTTTGCCCCGCGACGGCACCTATCTTTTCACACTGCAGGCAACGGATCAGTATGGCAATGTCAGTACTCTCCAAGCAAAAACCGTTGTCATGGCATTGCGTCCGGTGGTGATTAACGAAATCGCATGGGCCGGCACGTCCGCAAGCAGGAGCGAGGATGAATGGCTGGAGCTTTACAACACCACGGATTACGACATCCCGCTCACCAACTGGGTGCTCCGCTCCACAGATAACATGCCGTATATTCCGCTTTCCGGCACCATCGCGCGCAACAGTTTCTTTGTTCTGGAACGCACCAACAACACGACCATCACAGATATCGTTGCAAATCAAATCTACACCGGCGGCTTGGGCAACAGCGGGGAGATTCTGGAACTCTCGTATGCGTCCACCACAATGGACAAGACGCCAGCGCCTTGTGGCTCCGCATGGTGTTCGGGCACCGCAACATCCGACTACCGTACCATGGAGCGGTATGACCCTACTGCTTCAGGTGAAGATGCAACAAATTGGCAATCATGGCAGGAATTTCTGGGCAATGGCAGCAATGCGGACAACCAGCCGATTCACGGGACTCCTGCCAGGCGCAACAGTGCTCATTACATGATTGACCGTTCCGGGACTACGCTTGCCGCAAACAAAACCCTGACCAAAAGCAACAGTCCGTATATCGTCTCCCGCGCGTTTGGATTAAATGCCGGCGTAACGCTTACCCTACATCCCGGCGTTGTCATTAAATTTGTCGCTTCCACCTCGCTCAATGTCAGCAGCGGTGTTTTGCAAGCCCTTGGCAGCACAGCAGACCCGATTGTGTTTACTTCGTTGCGCGATGATACGCATGCGGGCGACACCAACCAAGACGCGGCCAGTACCACGCCGAGTCCCGGCGATTGGGGCGCCCTTGCGATTGCGGGCAATGGTTCGGTGATAGACAACGCAATCATCCGCTACGGTGGCTGGCGCGACCAGGCCGGATCGTTTGTTGCCAATGTGCGTGTGCGCAACGCATCAGCCACCATCAGCAATGCCACCATTGAGTGGTCTGACGCGCACGGTATCTATATGGACAGCGCGTCTGGTCAAATTTCTTCCAACATTATTCGCGACAACAACGCGCATGATGACACGGGCAGCGATGGCGTCTATGTATTCAGAAGCAGTCCCGCGATCCAGAACAATACTTTTTTGCGCAACACGCGCGGCATACAGTTTAACGAAGGCAGCGGCACCGTGTCCAACAATACGTTTACCAGCCATACGCATGAAGCAGTATTATGTCCGGCGGGATGCGCTGCATTTTCCGGCAACACGGCAACCGGCAACGAGATTAACGGCATTGTGCTGAACGGCACGATGATCAGTAATTACACCGCGGCAGGCGACATGCCGTATGTTATCTCACCGGGACTGTCGGTAGAGCAAGGGTTCTTGCTCACGCTCAATGCCGGCGCGGTGGTAAAATTCCAAGACAGCGCGACCTTGAGCATCTCCGGCACGCTTGTTGCAAGTGGGACCCAAGCGTTGCCTGTTGTCTTCACATCGCTGCATGATGATGATTGCGGTATTGCCGGAGGATGCGGCAATACGGACAATGCTACAACAACGCCGCTGCATGGCATCTGGAGGAACATGTTCTTCCGGCCGGAGTCTGTTGGCTCCACGCTCAATTATGCCGTGATCCGTTACGGCGGGGACAACAGTCAATCCAGCACCGCGCGCGGCGCTATCCGCACACTGAACGCTCCGCTTGCCATCAGCAACGCTACCCTAGAGCAAAACTATTATGCGGGTATGGTATTTAACGGCGTTGGCACCACGTCTCTTGCAGGATCGCTTATCCAAAACCATCAGCAAGGGCCGGCAGATCTATCCTATGGTCTTGTATTAAATTCCGGGGCAACGACAACGGTCGCAACCACGCATTTCAAAAACAATCGTACCCTGCACATCAATGCGGATGCAACGTCCTTGTACATCAACGGAGACGGGAATGTATTTGAATAACACCCATCTCGGACACAACCCACACACCGCCACCCCCCGTAACGGCCAAACACGTTGATTCTTAACAAACTCCGGACGATCGTCCATGGAGTGTTAAGAATGAGCACGAAGAGACCAAAGCCGAACCATACCAATTGAGGACTTACGCGTCTGACGTCATTCCCGTGAAAACGGGAATCCAGAGCATAAAAAATGGCTTAACACTGGATTCCCTCCCCCTGTGGATAACCGTTATATTTCCTTACCCCCCGAATCCTGCTAAACTACCCTCATACCCCAGCAACGCTCCTGCTATGCTAAACCGCAACCCAAGCAATGCATGACCCTACCCAAAAACTATTCCCCCTCCTCTTCCTCATCATCGCGATGAGCATGCTTCTTGCCCCGCTCCCCACCCATGCGGCCTCATTCTGGAACAACATTGTAGAGTGGATCATCCCGAATCCGGCACCCACCCCCTTACCCAGAAGACCAATCCCTCCTCCTCCCCGGTCTCTGGTACCAACTCCGATTCCCGCACCAACGCCGGTCCCTGTTCCCGCACTCCTGCCCACCCCGGTTCCCCTTCGGTCTCCGGCGTCAAGTCTGATTCCCTTGCCAACCCCGGCACCCACCCTCTCTGCCTTCTCCTTGCTGATCTCCCGCATCCAGCAGGATATTGTTGCTCTCAAGTCCCGTGCACCCCGGATTGTTATCCAGCGCACGATTGCTCCTGCATCAGTGCCCATTCCTCCCCCTGCTCCTGATACCTCCTCCCTATCTGCCTCTCTTGCTACCCTCTCCTCTCGCATGAGTACTCAAGAACAAGCCAATGCCTCGCTCCAGCAGATGCTCTCCTTATCCCAACGGGTAACCCAGCTGCAGAACACCACCATTACCTCTCCCACCATTGCCAGTCCTACAGTATCCGGCACCCTGAACCTTACGGATGCATCCGGA
>JACPWY010000056.1 GCA_016196825.1 Deltaproteobacteria bacterium
CTGACGAAAGCCTCTCATTGCGTTTTGCCGTCTTACCGTGTTTGCTGTCTTCATGTGGCTCCTCTCCTATTCAATGCTCCGTGGACTTTGCCACGGGGGAGCCACTCCTTCAAAGTTCAGCTAGTTTTGATATATCCTCATGAGAAGAGCAACATTGTATTTGTAGGCGACACCGAACCCCAAAGCGATACCCGCGAAAATGAATCGATTGCGGAGCGCAGCCCAGATCGCAGCTACCATGAAAAAAAAGGTGATGCTTTCATACTTGGCCTCAACCGCACTGACGTAGATAACGCTCGGTAAGAAGGCGTAGAACGCCGCAGCTATCGAGGCAATCCGCCCACCAAAAAACTCAAAGCAAAATAGGTATAGTAAGACAACAAATGCCATTTCCCCGGCGATGATGAAGCTGCGCAGGGATTGAACGTTATTTCCAAAAAATTGCGCCCAAGTGGCGTAACTCAGGGACCACAACGGGGGCTTCTCATCCCAAATGTCTCGATAAAGAGATTGGCCATCGAAGATCTTTTCAACTCTCTCTATGTAAAGGTCACGACCTTCCCAACTCAAGAGCCTATCCGGAGTAAAGTGGACAACGATAATGCGCAGCCCAAGCCCTAGGCAAAGTATGAACCATATGCGCATCACATTGTGTGTCAAAGTTCTCTTTTTTGAAAATTCTATCATAGGCGGAACTTGAAGAAAAATTACGAGACGTGAGAAACTTGAAACATGCCGCTCAGCATCGCTACGCCATGGCAGATTGTATCGACAATTGTTGTGACGAGCCTTCTTTCTTTGGCTGTGTCCATCGCCCTCAGTGAGCCGATCCGACGAATGATCGCTCCTCGCCCGAGATCGGAGGATCTCGTACTAGGGTGCGGTTACTTTTTGGGAAGAGCGGCATTTCTGTCAGCGTTTCGCATTCTCTCAGTGGCCTTTTCGCCTCAGTACGCCTGCTGGATAGCTACATCGGCCGTTGTCTTTCTGGTTTTTGTCTATCGTAAAGCGGTGCCAATATCGCTTCGTCAATTTGGGCGAAGGGCCTGGTTGCTGATCCCTGTCCTTGTGATTGTCTTCGTGTACCAAATTGGAATGGAGAGTGATCATGGCACTTTTGGTGGGTTCAGTGGGGTCTACGGCAGTCTCCACACTGGTCGTTATTCGAACATTGTTTCCTTCATCGTCGCGAACAATACAGTGCCAACCCTTGGGCAAAGTTATGGTCAGTCCCTCTTTTCGGCTTCGAGCTATTTCTTGGGTGGGACGACGATCAATCTGAGTTTGCACATCCAACTTGTGTGGGCCATGTTTTTCTTGCTGCTCGCGACCCGCGGAGTCTTTGGACTTCTTAGCTTAACCGCACGGCAATCCTGGATGGGAACTGCTTTCGTTCTCTTCGGATCAAGCACCGTCAGTTTCTACCGCATATCGACGATAGACTCAGGGGCGCCGTTCCTGTCGAACGGCTATTCCGACACACTATTTTCCATCGGCGCTCTGGTCATCGCCTTTGCACATGCCAAGGCTACCTTTCAAAGAACGATATTCGACTTTATGGCTGTGCTGGCCCTAGCTCTCGCCAGTGCGATGTCGGCGCCTCAGACTGGCCTTTTCTTGTTGTGTGTGTACTCACTCGTGGCTTTTCAGGGAAAATGCCCTTGGTCGTTTGCCGTTCTCTGCGCTACTGGCCTTTGTGTGGGCAGCCTGTTTGGCGGCCTCCTGTGTCCACCGGCAGTTCAATCCAGAGATTCCATCCCTGGAATCCAAAATGTGCAGCGGCATGCGCCTATGATTTCTCTTCGGCCCGGGCTGACACACACCCGATTTCAACCAGGGGCAAACGGCCCCTTTCTGAGGGTTGACCCTCCCCAACTGCCAGTTCACGACTCCTTTGACTTGGTGAGAATCCTTTGGCGCGCAGGTCTGGACTCCGCGGGATTGTTTATTCTTCCTCTTCTAGGTTTGGCCGGACTCATACTCGGGAGGAAAGCTCCAAAGTATGATGGAATACTTCTCCTGTTCACGCAGGTCGGCCTGTTCCTGCTCATCTCGATAGCGTTTCCATTGTCGATCTATGCCTGGAAAAATCCCCTCTCGCGGTTTTGCATTCCGTTCTATTTTTTCGGAATGATAGGACTATTCTTCTCGATTGTGACGATTTCCAGAGCCGCGCTCAGGAGACAGGCACTCGTCGGACTGTTCCTCTTGGCCACAACTGGAAATGGAATCGATTTTACCGGCCTTCTGAGGGAGCGACTCTCCCGGCTCGATCTCTTGCCCACCCGTATGAAATCAATCTTTGCCAAGAATAGGCTATACGCGATTCCGCGCGGAGATAACGAACGCAGATAAACGCTTGGTGGGCTGACATTTCCTTCCGGAATTGTGTGTTCCACTGGTTGGTGTTACACAGGATTTCATGAGAGCAATCATTCTGGTTTTTTGTTGTTCGGCTTGGGCGCTTTGTGAAGGCTTCGTGCCCATTTGCGAGCGGAGTCGACCTGTAAAGGAGCTTTTGGAATCGGTCACTCTTGTGGGGTGCAGTGAGATTCAACTCTCCGATCGCCTGAAAATAATGTCTCTCAATTTCTCCACAATTGAGCCCGGAGAGTTAAGGGCGGGAGATTTTTCGGGGCTTCCTAATCTGGAGTACCTCTTTATCTACGGTTTTAGGCTGCGGGCGCTCCCCAAGCGAGTTTTCGCTTTCCTTCCCAAATTGCGGTGGCTGGATCTTGACGATAATGCGCTTGAGAGTTTCTCGCTGCCTGAAACATGCGGTGATTGCGAAATAGCCTATCTCGGGCTCAGGCGAAATGGACTTGGGTCGGTGGACGTTACGGGGGCCACAAACGCCTCTTTGAATGGCAATCGACTTGATGAGGTTGGAAAAATCCGGGGTCTGGAAACGGTCACTTCCATCGATCTCGGAAGTAACGGTATTACTCACCTCGATTTGAGGAGTTTTAGGAATTTGTTCGTTGTGGACTTGGGTCACAATCCCATCCAGGAGCAATCTCACGTTCAGTTGCCCAATACCTTAACTAAGTTGGTTTTCTCAGGAACAAGGATCTCCCGATTTAGTAATTCGGTTTGGGAGACTCCGCGTTTGGTCAGACTCGAGTTGGGCTTTGATAATTTGGAATCCTTCCAGTGTCCCTCTCACGAAGCGTTTCGAACGCTTTACCTTCAAAAGACAAAACTGGATATCCTCGATGCGGATCTATTCAAAAGCTGCCCGAAACTCACCTACCTTAATCTGTCCAACCATGAAGACACCCGGATCCATCCTCAAGCTTTTCGAGAGCTGGCAGAGCTAGAGACCTTTGTCCTGAGTGATTCCAAACTTCAGAACCTTCCCGAAGGACTTCTTCAGTTGAACAGGAAACTGCGCATGATTTCGCTCTGGGGGAATCGCTTTTCTCGCGACCTCAACGATTTTTTGCCCAATGTCAGTATTCGACTCCTCCGCCTGCAGGGGAACCGTTTTGAATTCTTGCCAGCGTGGTTTGGAAAGGTCCGTTTTTCTCGGAACGCGGAAGAACAGTATTCCTCTTACGGCCTACAGCTCAAAGAGAATCGACTCAACGATGGCTCCCGGAGATGGTTGAAGAAAACATTTGAGTATCTTGGCGCCGACTTGGAGCTCGATTGAGGTTCATCTCGGTCGGAGGTTAAACACCCACCCGGTCCCCTCGGCGCCGTTGGGTGCGTCGTAGAAGGTTCCCAGCTCGACGGTGCTCACGCCGGGTTGGCTGGGCACCCATTCGAAGTCGGAGCCGATTTGGTAGCAGCGATTGATATCGCCGAGTCCGCTCCTTAAGTCGGCCAGAAATCGGTAAACGAGGAAAAACTCGAACCTTCTCCCATGGACATTTGGGATCCGGTAGGTTCCATCCTCCTGAACCCGCGCCGATCGCCATTGCCCACCGTCTGTCCGAAAGCGGAGCTCCTCGGAGGCAATGCGGACGTCGTTGCCTTCAGCCACTTGGACGCGATTGGGGTGGAGGCGATCGTAACAGACTGGAGTTCGGTCCAAAGTATCAAGGAGCGCGCGATTCCACCAAACGGATGAAAAGCGTCGCCCAAACTTTAAGGTCCCGTTGTTGATGATGAGATCAAAAGTGGTACTCAGGGGCTTTTGATTGAAGACCTCAAACTGCACCACACCCGATGAAGTCGCAGGCGAGATCGTTTCTCTCCCCAAAACATATACCTCTTTCGCGAGCGGCCCGAACGCGACCCGCAGTGAACTCGAAGGAAGATCTACGAGAGTCTCTTCCCCGTTCACGGTGTCCCGGACGGCCACTAGCTTGAGTGTGCTCTCGGTGGCCAAAACGGGCGTAGTCAGAGGCAGAGTCTTCAGCACGTAATACCCAGGGATCCCCTCCTGTGTGGCGCTCTCTGACCACTGCGGCTCAACGAAGCTCCCCTTCACGCTCGTCTCAACCCGAATGGCGCTCAGCACCTGTCCATTTCTTAAGTGTTCGATGTGAAAAATTCCCACCATCTGCCCGGTGTCTCCAGGCACGCTAGTGAGCGAGTGCGCATCGGGGTGGGCGAGAATCCAGAGCTGCGCCGAGAGCACCTCCACCGAAATCTGACCCCCGGCAAAGAGCACGCCCGGTGGAATAGCGGCCTGAAATTTTTCAAGGAATGCCCCCACCATCGGTTCAGACCCCAAAAGTGGTCTCGGCTCGGGAAGCTTCTTTCTGTGCCATTCCAGGGCCCACTTCACTAGGTGGTTCTTCGGCTCCACAAAGGAAACCGCCTCCTGCGCGAAACCGCTGACTGAAAAAACTGCAATCCAAAAAACCGTGAGAATCTTTGCACCCATATGTTTCTCCTCAATTCCTAAGGTAGGGTAGGCAAGAACAATCGGAAAATAGAAAACCTCTATCGCCACAATAGCCGATACCCGGAGTACAATTTGGCGCGATGGAAACAGGGCGGGTAGCTTTCGCTGGCTGGATATGATACCGCATGGCCTCTGATGAGCAATCCGCCCCCCTTTACCTCGCTCCCACTTTCCCCATCTATTCAGCAGGTTGTGCGAGACGTTGGCTACGAAACCATGACCCCGATCCAGGCCTTGGTGATCTCGCCACTCCTAGAAGGGCTGGATATCATCGGCCAATCGAGGACTGGCAGCGGAAAGACCGCGGCCTTCGCCATTCCGCTTTTGCAAAAAATCGAGATCTCCTCGCGCAAAATTCAGGTGCTGGTCCTCTCGCCCACCCGCGAGCTCTGCCAGCAAGTGGCGCGGGAGTTTCGCTCACTCGGGCGCTTTCACAAAAACCTTCAGGTACTGACCCTTTCGGGTGGACACCCCGTCTACCTCGATCTCCGGGCGCTGGAGCACGGAGCGCAGATTATCGTGGGCACCCCCGGCCGCCTGCTCGATCACATCGAGCGCAAGACTCTGGATCTGGGCGGCGTAAAGACCGTGATTCTCGACGAAGCAGATCGCATGCTCGACATGGGGTTTCGCGACGCCATCGAGCTCATCCTCAAGAAGACACCGGCGCAACGGCAGACCGCGCTCTTCTCAGCCACCTTTCCCTCTACGATTGAGAGCCTGAGTCAGCGGTACCAAAGGAAACCGATTCGCCTGACGGTCGAGCCGTCGGGTGTCGAAAGTCCCATAGAACAGCAGTTCTATTCTGTGAATGAGCACGAAAAGCCAGCAGCCCTCCTCGCCTTTCTGCGGTCTCGTCAGCTAGAGTCCACGCTAGTCTTTTGCAACCTCAAGATAAGCGTGGATGAGCTTTGCCAAAATCTCCGCCAAAGTGGCCACAGCGTTGATAAGCTCCACGGTGGGCTCGAACAGATCGAACGAGAAAAGGTGATGGCCAAGTTTCGCAACTCAAGCACCCACGTCCTCATCGCCACCGACGTAGCCGCCCGTGGCCTCGACATCGCCGGCCTGGACGCCGTCGTGAATTTCGATATGCCCCGGGAACCGGAGAGCTATATTCACAGAATCGGCCGAACCGGTCGCGCCGGGGCAACAGGACTTTCCGTGACCTTCGTCTTGCCCACCGAACACCCGCGACTCGAACGCCTGTGGGGCCACATCGGAGAAGATTTTGAACTCAAGAAGGCGAGCTCGCTCACAGCGAATCCAGTCGCCAAGAGGCCGGCGGAAGCTTCCATGGATACCCTTTCCATCTCCGCCGGGCGCAAAGACAAACTCCGCCCGGGCGACATCCTAGGCGCGCTCACCGGCGATGCGGGCATCAAAGGCGAAGCCGTAGGAAAGATAGAGATCCTCGACAGAATGTCGTTCGTAGCGCTTCACCGATCAGTTTCCGCAACGGCCCTGAGCCGACTCCAATCGGGTAAGATCAAGGGCCGCCGATTCATCGTTCAAATGGTCCACTAGATCGAGAATATTCTATTCATAACAATCTGATTTTATAGATCTAAGTATGATATTGCGACATTTAACAACTTGTCGTAAGATAGGGTATGTCCTTGACCGCTCTGAAGATGCGAGAGGCGCTGGCCTGCCTCGATTCAAAACTCCGAAAGAAGGTGCGTCTCATCATGGGTGGCGGCGGGGCGATGCTTTTGGCCTATCAATATGCCCTCTCCACGGCCGACATCGATGCCATTCCGGCTTCAGGAGCCACGATTCAGGAATTGGATCCTCTCGTCAAAGCCGTCGCCGAAGAGCTTGGGCTTGCGGTAGATTGGCTTAATCCCTACTACTCGTCCTTTGCTCACGTTCTGCCGTCCGACTACGGCACTCGGCTGCTCGACGTGATCCAACTTCCCTATCTAACCGTATCCGCCCTTTCGAAAGAGGACCTCCTCATCATGAAATGCTTCGCGGCGAGACAGAAGGACGTGGTCCACGCTCGCGTGTTGGTGAAAAAAGGGGCGGACCTCACGCTCGTCGAGAACCATCTTCACTCGCTCTTACAAAAAAGCATTCCAGGCGCTGAAAGGGCCATTGGTTTCTTGAATGAGCTGAAGGCCTTCTTTGAGGATAGGGAATGAGGAGCGGAATTACGTCTATTCCCAGCGAAAAACAGCTAGCCAAGGTCTATACGAAGTTGCTCCACCCAGGCACGCAATCCCCTAGCCCGAACGAACTCATCACCTATGCGAATTGGACACGGTTCGATCCCAGGCTCGCTGAGATTTGGGTCGCCTCTGTCAGTCGCGGGTGGCCGGAAATCCATCCTATGGAGATCAATCGGGCAGCTCTGGCGAGCCCATGGCCGGCCACACTAGGAGTTCTCCTCGAGTTCACCCGATCGCTGGTAGAAACCGACTCCCAGCTGCGAGATTCGTTTCGCCACTGGAGGGCTCTGGCGGTGCAGGGCATTCCTCCGGCCAAATCGGAGCTCTATTTCCTGGGGCTGAGGGCGCTCGGGTCCGATGCGAGTCGAGAAGACGCCGCACTCTCGACGACAGAATACGATCATTGGGGCTATCTCGGGCGAGAAAACCTACTCGCTAAGAAGGGCACTTCCCGCCTATCAAAGGACAAACGGAAAACAATTCTCGCCCAGTTTGCAAGAGACCGGAAACGCGTGAAGACTTCGGATTATTGGAACGCCGTAGGGCGATGCATTACTCGTCGTCAAGCCGAGCGGGAAATCAAAGAATCAGGCTATTTTCGACCTCACGGCAACACGAGTTCTCGGTACTGGATTTCAAAGAAGCGAATAGGGAGCAGACAAATTCAAGAATCCAAGTAGACCGAATGTCGGACAGGAGGCCGTGGCGGGTGTGACCACGTCCCTGGCGATTAACGGCTTTACGTCACCACTCGCCGAGGAACAGTTCTGAAATCCTCATCGATTGGCCCATCCGTAATCCCGGATGAGATCATCGCAGCGTCGAGGGGACGCATCTCCGGAAAGCCTTGGAACGACACAAGTCTCTTCGAGTCCGCAAGTGAGAGCTCGTGAAGTTCCGAGTAGGCCGCCATCACCTTCGGCTCTTTGCGCATTTTCTCGTAGGCCCGCCCGATCGCAGAGAGATGCTGGCTCTTCGCCTCGGCCACGAGTGCTGCGATATCCGCAGCCGTCCTAGCCTCCAAGAGACCAATGCGAATGCGGCCCTCCTCCTCCACCTCCGCCTTGGCCGTTTCCAGTCGCGCGCCCACCGCTTCGAACATCTGTCTCAAAACATCCGTCCTCAAACCCACCTTCCGAATATAGACTGAGAACACCTGAAGCCCCCACCGTGCCGTTTCGGTCTCCACAAGATCTCGCAACATCCGCCCCAGTTCGGAGCGTTCCTTCATGATCGTTGCGAACTCTTTGGAGCTTAAGACCGAGGTCGCCGAATGGGTCATCAGCCCGTAGAGAGAATCCTCCCAGTCTTCGACTGCAAACAAAGCCTTCTTGGGATCCGCGATCCTAAATTCGATCCAGAGATCGATCAGAATGGACGTCCCTCGCCGATCATTGAGACGAAGATCCCGGTAGTGTCGAAAATCGCGCTGCAACGAAACCGGAATCACTCTTGTCCAGGGGAGCCAGCGGCTCGGCATGAACACCAAGCCCGCCTTCGTGTGCACGTGGACGAGTTTGCCAAAACGCGTGACCACTAGAGCGCCCTGCTCCTCAACTTCAGCAAACAGAGAGAGAAAGAGAAACCTCCCCAACCACGTGGCCGCAAAGGTCAGCGCAATCCCCAAGAGAAACTGCACGGGACGATGCCCAGTACCATTAGATTCAAAGCTGCAGCGGGGCCCGACACCTGACGCGTGGAACCGCCAAAAACTGCGGCGATCGCGCCACCAATCGCGCCGGCGACGAGCCCCGCGCTCGGCGGCAATTTGCAGGCAACGGCGAGCGCAATGTTGAGCGGAAGGGCCGCTGCGGCCACCGTGAGACCGGCTAATGCTTCACTCCCCAGCGATTCGAGGAGAAAGATCTCCTTTATGCTTCCTTTCCACGAGCCCCAGACCTCACCCATTTCGCGAAAATAGAATCTATTGTGACGCTTTGCAGCAAATCGATTTGTTCTGAGGGTCCGGACCGTTTGATTGTCGCGACTCGGGCCTCGCCCAAGACTCGCAGTTTTTAAAATGCGCGCGCTATTCTCATTCACGGACACGTAAGTATCGGGTTTCCACGGATTTTAAGAAAATAGATAAATTAGAGAGTATCCTTCGTTTTTATCGATGCTTGACTTTAAGCATTATTACGTGAAGCGAAAGGACTTCATGATCTTAGTAGTGAGGGGATTCTCGATCTTTCTCACGGCGGAGGTAAGCCAGAATTCCTCCTTCACCCCCTGAAAGGTTCCCAACTTACTCAGCGTTTTCGATTTCACAAGATCTTTGACCGAGAAGTCCGGAAGCGGCAACAATCCGAATCCCTCGATCCCCAATAATTTCTGCAGACTCGTGTCTTCCGTTTCCGCGATCGGAATAATCCGCAAACGATTCACCGAAAAGAAATGGTCCAGATCATGCCGAAGCTTGCTGTGCCGAGTGGGAAGAATGAACGGTTGACCATCCAGACAGGCCGGAAAGCCCCGCTTGAGCTTCGAAAACTTCTTCGCACCAAAAATGGACACGGACGCCTTGGCCAGCGAGATCGAATAGGTCTTTTCCGAATCCATGTCGGGTGGAAAATTGGTCACAAGGAGATCGATTTGATGGGAGAAAAGTTCCCGGAACAATTCGTCCGCTCTTCCTTCGAGAACGGAAATGTTGCAATTTTCCTCCTTCAGGAGCGCCCCCACCAGACTCACGAGCAGATTCTTGGGAACGCTGTCGAGAGCTCCGATCTTGATATCGGTGCGGCCGCTGAGTGCACTGTTCTCAAGAACCTGCACGAGCTCCGAACCAGACCGAAAAATCCCATCGGCGTATTCCAAGCAGATCTTTCCCGCCGCCGTCAGAAAGAGCGCACGGTTCTTTCTTTCGAAAAGACGCCTCCCCAATGAATCCTCCAGCTGCTTGAGCTGTGTGCTGAGCGTCGGCTGCCCAAGACGCAGCTTTCTCGCGGCCCCAGCAATGCTCCCCTCCTTCGCAATCGTGCGAAAATAGTAGAGATGATGGTAGTTGAGCCATTTCATCCGCTACGGCCCTTCATCTTCTCAAAGAGCTCCTCGAGAAAGTACTCAGTCTTGGGAGGAACGCTGTCTTTCGGAAAGAAATGCTGAATGATGTCAAAGACGGTATTCGCGTTTGCAATCTTGAGGAGGCGCACCAGAAACTCCACGTCCTTTCGATCCATTGAATCCCAACGCCCGCTCAGGCATTTCATCGCGAGCAGATATTTGGCCTCGGGAGCCCAGACAACGAGATGAGTTCCATTCCAGATCGGCATGCGATCGAAGGTTCCCTCGATGAAGCCCTTAGCCGCATCATTGAGCCAGTCGGCGTCGACGCGTTCATCCTCTGCCACCTGAGCAATCAATTTGCGGAGCGTGGCGGCGGGCTTAAAGATCCCGTCGACATCTTTCGTGCTCTTTCGTGCATCAAAGAGGAGACACATGGCTGCCCCACCGATAATGCCAACCTCACCTCTCTCCCCCCTTTTCGCGAGTGCATCGTTCAGCGCGGAGAAGAGGTGCAGAATTTTTTCCTTTGTGAGCATTCAGCCGCGCTTGAGAAAATTTTCCAAAACATAAATGTTATTTCTGCGAAACGCCCAAGGCGACTCCAAAATAGCCATCGCCTTGAGCGAGTCTGTTTCAGAAACAAACCAAGGCCCGGGTAAAAATCGCGTCGGAAGGGCCCAATCGGGTGGTTCCACGCCGGCCTCCTGACAAAGGGCCAAAACTGTCGAGCCGAGCAACGCCGCAATGCGCGGATCCACCTCTCTGTGGGGCGGCAAAAGAATCAGTCTCGGATCCAGAGATTTTCTAAAGTCGTCCACCATCTCCATCAGATGAAGAGGCCACGATTCGAAACCGCCCAGGAGGATTTTGACCGACACCGCAATCACCGAAGACTCCGCCCCACACTGCTCCTCGGGAACCGCTAGAAAAACGGATTGCCTGCCCAGCCCCCGGCAGATGGCCTCGAGGCTCTGAATCGTGCAATTGGTCCCTACCGACTCCGCAGCTCGAAGGGTCAGGCGGGAAATCTGGGCCTTGGCAGCCAATTCCCTCTCAGAAACCCGGTAATGAATCCGCAGAGATCTCAGCCAAGAGGTCATTATGGTATATAATAATATACCAATATTGGTCTGTCAAATTACTCCAAGGGTTGGGGAGATTTTAGGCGGGCCAGGCCATATTCCAGCACGTTGTGAACGGGAGGCATGTCGTAAACATCTCTGAGCTGCGGGTTCGCTACTTCGGGCAACCACGAGTAATAGGAGACGATCTTTCCGTCTCCCACCAAGGCCACCTCATTTGTGGAAAGCCTCACCTTCATCGTGATCGGAAGGCCACCCTCGGACTTGGGAGGCAGAATAAAGCAAAAAGAGTCGGGGTGATTCGAACTTACAAAAGATACGGCGGCCTTTTCATACTGGCTCTCGAAAGACTGGAGAATGGCGGGCAGATCTTCCGGGTGAGCCTTCACCTGGTCTTTCATTTCTTGCTGAACTCGAGCAAACGCCCCGGTAGGTCTCAGCCTCCCGATCCAAACTGCGTCCACCGCCCTCCCCCGGTCTTCTGAAACCCGCAGGATATGTTTTCGAAAGTGAATGCCTAAGTTTGATTGGGAGGAGAATCCCGTGACTCCGATCGAATACCCTGCTGAAAATGCCGGCACCGGCTGACCGTTCGGGCCCGTCCCAGATTGGGTGAGCACATCCAGAAACTCGGAAGAATTCCGAAACTTTCCAAAGGATCCATCGATGACCGGAAGACGGGTGTAGGCCAGCAGTGCGCCGTTATCACCCAGAACCAAGAGCTCACCCGTGCCAAGGTGGAACTTGATCGTATTCTTCGACCTATCAGGATTGGCGGTCTCGAATGTCTGGCCGCGTCGGTCGACTGTGTCAGCGGCGAATGCCCGCGCGCGTTCCAGGAATTCCCGTTCCGAGATCGTCTTGCTGTGCGAGGTGAGTGTCTGTCCGAATTGGCGCTGTAATTCACGGAGCGCCTGAGCCGATGGGAGTGCGACGACCAAAGCCCTTACCGATCCCGGTCGCACCAGATGCCCAATCGCTCCCTCGGCGAACGGTTGAAATTGGCAGTCGATCTTGGGAGCGCACAGAGCGTGGAACAAAAGAAGAACAAACAGTCGCATTTTGCCTATTCTACCCTATTTGAGATTGTGGAAGACGTGTTGGACATCGTCGTCCTGTTCGATGGCGTCGATCATTTTCAAGACCTCAGTCGCGTGATCGTTGGGCAGTTCGCTGAAGGTCTCGGGAACGTATTCCGATGTAGAACTGATTGGAGTGACCTTGCGGGCCTCGAGTGCGGCCTGAAGGTGACCAAAATTCTTGAAGAGGCAGCGTGCCACGATGATCTTTTCGCCCTTCTCGCCGGTCGACTCGCCCATCTCTTCGAGACCGTGATCGATGAGGTCGAGCTCGAGCTCATCGAGGTCCACGCCCTCGGGGTTCAGGCGGAACACACCCATCTGCTTAAAGAGAAACGCGACGCTGCCGCTGGCGCCCAGGTTCCCGCCATGCTCCTTAAATGTCCGTCGCAGGTTGCTCACCGTGCGGGTGGGATTGTCGGTTGCCGACTCCACCATCACGGGGACGCCGTGGGGGGCGTACCCTTCATACACATTGACCTGATAGTTGATCTCCGTCTGCCCGCTCGCGCGCTTGATCGCAGACTCCACCTTCTCCTTGGGCATGTTACAGGCACGGGCGTTTTGAATCGCCCTGCGGAGCGCCGGGTTTGAATCGGGAGAGGGCCCGGAGGCCTTCACCGCAATAGCAATATCCTTCGCAATTCGGGTGAATTGCTTCGCCATCTTGTCCCACCGGGCGAACATCGTGGCTTTTCGAACTTCAAAAATGCGACCCATAATGATCTTGAGAGTAGCCGCAGAAGTGGTCCGGCGACAAGTCCACAGGGTTCACTCGGGACGCTAGCGCCGCGAATCGTCAAGGAAACACCATAAATTCCGATAAGGAGTCATGCACAGGCGCCCTCTCCCCGGCTTAAACGCCCTGCGAGCTATCGCGGCGTTGGGCGTGATTATTCACCACATCGAGGGGTTCAAGAAGGAGACGGGTCTTCCTCATTACGCAGACCTTACGCGCGTCATCGCGCCGGGAGCGCAGGGGGTGTCGCTCTTTTTCGTGCTGAGCGGCTTTCTCATGACTCACCTCTTTCTCGAAGAGGCACGCAGCCAGGGAGACATTTCGATTAGGCGATTCTACGTGAGGCGCTGCCTTCGCATTTGGCCCCTGTACTACCTGATCGCGTTGATCGCTTTTTTTGCGATTCCCCCGTTGGACACAGCTGGGGCTCACCCACCTGAACCGTCACCTTCTCGACGTCATCCTCTATTCCACGACAATTTTCCCGACCATTGCCCTCTCCGCGCTCTCCTTCAAATATTTCGAAAGCCCCTTCTTACGCCTGAAGGAACGCTGGGCCGGACCGGCTCCGTCAGACCTCACCCCTGAATCTTCTTCCACTGTTTCGTCAGCTCCCGGCTGGCGATTTCGTTTTCGAGATAAGCAGAATCGAACTGAATCTGGGGCAACATCTTCTTGATGTCCTCCAGGTGTTTATCTGAAGCCCCCTCGCGATAGTATTCGAGCTTGCGAATAATCAGATACTCAGGTGGAGCCAGCCAAATATTCGCACCATCGGCGAGTGCGACGCGCTTTCGATTTTTAAATGCCCACCTGTAGAGTGAATCGTCCGAGTCAGGGTAAATATCGGCCTTCATTCCGGTCTTGTGGTGAATCAGATTGAAATGGCCGAACGGCCGCCGGCGCGCCTCGATCTGAATCACCTCTTCAGGCGGACAGTAGAAATTGTCTGATGGATAGAAAACTAGAAATTTCGCGATATCCTCGGAAGAGAGATGAATCACGATGTCGATGTCATGGGTGAGCCGAGGCTCTCCATAGAAGATGCTGGCGATGGAACCCGTCACAAAATAATTCAATCCGCTCTTTTCGAGAGGAGCTATGAACAAAGGGATGAGCTCAAGTGACTGCATAGAGAAAAATTCTGCGCACCTCGTCTTGAATCCGCTCTTCGGACCAACCGGGGTGCTGGGCCCTCAGGCCCGCGACTTTCAGCTTCCAAGCGGTCTCACGCAAAAGCGCCACCTGCTCCCACTTCTCGGCGGCAGACATTTTGCTATAAATTTGCATCTGGACTTGGTCGGCCTCTTTCATGGGGGAAAGCCTGTCATAACCCCGACCCATTCACAAGAGGCACAAGAGGTACCACAAGAGGAAGAGGTACCAAGCTACTTTTCGGCCGAAAAGGAACTTGGTACCCGATTCGTACCCGATTCACTTATCGGCCGAAAAGCCGGATGGGAAAGGGCAAGAGCCATGGGCAGGTTGGTCGGACCTGAGATCTGGTAGAGGTCTCGGTAGAGTTGCACGACAGTCGGGTATTTCTTACACTGTGAGAAATACCTAACGTTCGACTCGTTGATGTACCCTCAGGTAGGCTTGTTGCTCTTGGCACGTTCCCTGCAAACTCCTCGGGCAGAAGGTCATTGAAGCACAATTCGGGGGCAACAGTGATCACCAAAAACTCCCCGAGCGAAAGGTAACAATATGAAAACAACACTCATCACATCCCTCTTTGCCGTAGCGTCTCAGATGGCGTTCGCATTTCCGGGGTTAGACATCCTCCAGCCTCAGCTTCTCAAGCAATCCCGGGGGCGGGCGTCCCATTCGGATGCCAAGCCGGACGCAGGCTGCGCGGACTTCTCGGGAAAGTGGAAGGGGAGCTGCAAGGTCAGTGAAACCTCTATCGATCTCTCTCTAGAGATTAAGCAGACGGGCTGCACAATGCTCCAGGCGGGAGGAGACATTACTCCTATTGGCGGCCTGAAGGCTGATTCGTTTATCTTGCCCATCGAGGGTGGCAAGAATGTAGCCGTCTTTGGCGCGAGCAGCTCCGATTGGAACGCGGATCAAAGCGAGCTGGGCATTCAGTTCAATGCTCTCGTGAAGGAGGTCGGAACCCAGAAGACCACGCCTCTTTCCGGATCGGGTAACCTCAAGCTCGAGGGCGGCCGATTGGTCGAAACGATGGGCATCGGCCCGATCAACGTCAGCTGCATATTCGACAAAGAGTAAACGTCAGCTCTTCACCCCCCAAAGGGAGCCCATCCGGGCTCCCTTTTTTTTCTTGCTCTCCGCCTGTCACCTGTTAGAAAAGCTAGCCGCCTGTGAGAAAAAACTAACTCACTCTCCAACCCGAGCAGCGCTCATCAGGCACGAAGGGCCCCCAAAACACTGGCACGCTCAGTGCAAAGAAGGGTCCGAAAGGAAGTTGTTATGAAGTACAAACTCATCAGTCTCTTTGTTCTCGGAATTCTTCTCTTGGGTACACAAAGCGCCTGGGCCGCAGACGCGGATAAGGAGGCGGACACCCTTCCGAGCCCCTACTTTATCGATGGCCTTCACTGCGAAGGGTTGCCGCAATCGAAGCGGGTCGTCACCTGGTTTGCTTCGGACGAAGAGGTCGAAATTGCAAAGCGTGTTGCCTCCCAAGAAGACTGCGAAGCCACCCTCTCGGTCTACGGGGTTTCCAAGTTCTCGTGGCTGACGCCGGAGGATCTGGAAAAACTCTCGGATACGCTCAAACGCTCCCATCTATTCAAGACAGTTGAAGTCTCCATCAAGAAGTCAGAGATTAAGAACCACATCCATCTTTTTGCAAAACTCGATCGTTACCCGACCGAACGGCGCACATTAGAAAACTCTTTCACCGCCACGGGGGCCAAGAATGCCGATTCTTCACGTTTCACAAATGCTACCCGCTTTCAATATGACAATTTCGAACAAGCTCCCTTGGGCAGTTACAAATTCGGGACCTATGTTGAGCACTCATCGGCAACCGGGCCCCTTCTCGGACAGAGTCCCGCTCAGTTTGATAATTCCCAGTACCCGTTCCTCATGGATTTCTATGTTGGTTCCACTCGTCATCTCTTCTTGAATACCCACCTCGATACAGAAGTCCATCTGATCGCCATGCATGACGTGCTTTCCAACTCCGTTGATGGCCGGGGATATGGAATTGTGACGTGGCGCTTTCCGACCCGCATTTCGTTCTTATCAGGAGAATCCTACATCGCCCCCGGTCTTCTCATCACCGAGAGTCAGCTCTACCCAGGAGGACGATTGGGATGGACCTATGGTTCCCCCGAGGCCAGCCATGCCACCTTCGATTTCACCTTCTTTGCCAAGTCCGGTGGCATTGCACTTCTCGATTACGACCTGAAGTACCGTTACATGGCGAATACGCTCGGAATCGAAGGTGTGTTCGGAACTATCTCCCTTCAGTTTCGATTGTCCGATCCGAATGTCGCGCCGATTGATACCCTAACTCCGTTCAGTGCGACGGATCGACAAACGCTGGAATTTTCGGTGGGCAAAAAGTTCAGGCTGTGGGACTCACCGACTGAAGTTTCTTTTCGGTACGGTGATGAAAATTTGCGGGGTCTGACCAACAGAGAGTCGGCCTCCACCCAGTTCACCGGCCTCGGAATGGTCTTTCGCGGCGAGATGTGGGACGTCAAACTCAAGGCCACCTACCAATTCGACCGGATGTTCTAGTGACGAATTGGGGTCTCATAGTCTTAGGGCTCTTCGCCCTGGAAGCCGGGTCGGCGAGCGCCAAACCGGATTGCGCGGTGCTAAAGTCTGCATTCACCGAACAGATTGTCCCTCGGATCAAGACGGGGGTTCCGTTTGAATTGATGTATCTCGGGTCCGAGGGAGACGCCCTTCTCTGCCGACAGACGATTCACCTGACGTACGACCTCTGGGACGAGAAGGTGTCGCTGAACCGCGGGGCGACCCAGCTGGGCAAGTTTCCGCTCCCTCAGACTCTCACTGCCCTTTGCGGGCATCTCATGTGTGAGCCCTCGGAAACACCTCGTGGACGTTACCGCGCCAGGGTTCTTCTCAATCCACTCTGGGAAGGAAGGCTGGCTCGGTTCCAAGATTCTTCGGGGAGTGGCCTCGTCACGATCAATTGGCGAAAGCTCGCGAGCACACTGCCCAGCGAAAAGCTCCTGCTCGATGTGGAGGTGGTCCCATGACCCTCAAAGTATGGGCCAAGTTAATTATCGCCTTAGCGCTCGTCACCCTCCCGCTCATTGTCTCGAATCACATCCTGCAAAGACAGAGCCTCGATCTGCTCAATCGCGTTCACGGCAGTGGAGGCGTAGCCCCCATCCTCGATGACCACCTGAATCTTCTCAAAGAGACCGCGCGCCGGGAACCCAGTCGCACGGCGCAGCTGCACTCCAAATTTCAAAAGACACTCGACGCCAAGATTGCGCTGGATGATCTTTCGACAGTCCAAGGGTCAATTGCCAAGGAGATCACCTCCCAAAGTCTCAAGATCACACTCACTGTACTGGCCATCGCTCTCTTCCTGTCACTTTTTCTCTCAAAAAATATCGTCGCCACCTTTTCTTGGCTCCACCGGCAAAATCAGGTTCAAGCGAGTCGTCTCCAGACACTGAGTGCCATTGAAAGTTGGCAAAAGTTGGCGCGAATGCTCGTCCACGAGCTCCGGGCGCCGCTTACGCCGCTCAAGCTTGTTGCGGGGGATCTCGATGAAAAATACCGCACCCTTCCGCCCAAACAGTTCGAGTCTTACCTCCAGGAGGGATCCCAACTTATGTCGGAACAGATCGCCTCGGTTGAGGCCATGGTCGAGAGCTTCCTCAAGTTCGCCAAACTTCCCGAGGTCACCAAGCGGCCGACTCACCTCCGCGAGTTCCTCGAGCAGTTTGCCGATCGGTACCGGGATCACTCTGCGAACCTTTCGCTCACTGTTGCCGCCGTCGATGAAACGGTGTCGCTCGATCCCGAGCTTTGCACTCACCTTATTTTTAATCTGATGCGCAACGCACTTGAGGCCAATGGGGAACGCCCCCTCACCTTCACCGTGACCGCGGATCAGACTAGTAGTCTCTGCCACATCACAATTGCCAACAACGGACGGCCCATTCCTGAAGATATTTGTGCGCGAATATTCGATCCCTACGTCACGTCATCGGGACCGACCAACCTGGGGCTGGGCCTCACCATTTGCAAAAAGATTGCCCTCGACCATGGGGGTGACCTCTGGCTGAAATCGAATGACGAGGTCCATGGCATTGCCTTTCAATTTGACCTTCCCAAAGGAGAAACCCGTGAAGCCTAAGATTCTCATTGCCGACGATCACAAGGCCACACGCCAGTCGATTCGGATGATCCTCTCCACCGAGCCATACGAGCTCATTGAGGCTAGCGATCTCGAGGAAACTCACCGGGCCATCCAAGCCAACGATCCCGACCTGGTTCTTCTGGATATCCATTTTGGTGAGAAGAAGACGAGCTTGAGCCTTCTCAAGCGTCTGGCGGAGGAACAGCTGGAGCCCACCATCATCATGCTCTCAGGAGCGGCCTCAGCCAGGGAGGCAGCCGAAGCGATCAAGTATGGCGCCCATGACTATTTAGAAAAGCCCGTCTCTGCGGATCGCCTTAAAGTGACCATTTCGAAAGGACTAGAATACTCATTACTCAAGCGCCATCTGCTCCAGGCCACCTCCCAGTCTAATCAGCAGCGTGAATTCGTGGGTCGTTCGGAGCGAGCTGCCAAGGTGCGGCGCCAGATCACACGATTCGCCGCCAAGAACATCACGGTCCTCATCACTGGTGAGACCGGAACCGGAAAGGATATCGTCGCCCATGGGATTTGGCAGGCGTCCGAAAGAAAGCACCGCCCGTTTGTCGCGGTCAACTGCGCCGCCATCCCGGAGAATCTGATCGAATCGGAGCTCTTCGGCCACAAGCGCGGCGCCTTCACAGGGGCCCACGCCGACCAAATTGGAAAGATTGTTATGGCCCACCAGGGGACGCTCTTCCTCGATGAGATCGGAGAGCTCTCTTTGGGCGCCCAAACAAAGCTGCTCCGCTTCATCGAGACGGGCGAGATCCAACGGGTGGGAGCGACAGAACTCCAGAAGGTGGATGTCCGAATCATCGCAGCTACGTCACGCGATCTCGAAAAGGAAATGGCCCAAAACCACTTTCGCAGCGATCTCTTTTACCGGCTCAACGTGGTGAACATCCAGGTACCGCCGCTGAGAGAAAGGGCCGAAGACATCCCTCTTCTCTTTACGTTTTTCGTGAGGAATCTCTGTCGGAAATATGAGGAGCCGGAAAAGCTGGTCGACCCTGAGGCGCTTGCCCTTCTTTCCCGTTGCCCGTGGCCAGGAAATGTTCGGGAGCTCAGAAACATCGCGGAAAAGGCCGTGGTGATGTCCGGCCACCGGATTCTGGCGGAGCATGTCGAGGAGTGGCTGCCGAGGGTTTCTACCCCACTCCCTTCAAAAGGGGGGCTTTCGTTGTCGCTCAAGGAGTTCAAAACGAACGTCGAGCGCGATTACATCATTTCGGTACTCAGGAAGGCCGAGTGGAGTGTGACGGAGGCGGCCAAGCTTCTTGCGATCGACAGGACCTATCTTCATCAGAAGATGACTCACCTTGGAATCGATCGTCCCGACTAATCCCTCAGCTCGATTGAATTTGGTCCAATCGGCGAGGGGATTTTGGCCGAACGCGGAGGACGAAGTGGTCGGTCAAAAGCACCCGCCCAGTGGCCAAATTCAATCGAGCTGAGGGATTAATCAAAACTGAATCCCGTACTTCTTGAGGATCTCCATCCCTTTGGAGTAGGAGCTGAGCGAAGTGATATCGTTGACATCCATCGAGATGTTGAAGGCCGTCTCCAGAGCCGCGATAAGCGACATGTGTCCGATGGAATCCCAGGACTCTGTCTGATTGTAGGCGACATCCTGGCTGAGCTGTTCGGGGCCGAGAGTGAGGCTCTCGATAAATGCCTGGTCATACTTTTGCTTGCTGTTGATTTCCATAGTTTTCCCCTTTGCGGCCCAAGGTTTTCACTTTCTCGAAACTGTGCCGAGTGGTCGCTCCGTAGGCAAAGCTCGCTCGATTGCTCTGGACGATGACAATGTCTCTCGCGTCGCCCGGCGGGTAGGCCCTTCGCCCGTGCATAGCCCTCTTGTTGTCGATCATGAGAAGGTCGCCCGCCTGCCACGCCACCTCGCGGGTCTTCGCGTCCGAAACCTGTTTGATCTCGTCCCTAATCTCAGGAGGAAGCTCCGTGCCGTCGATGAGGGAGCGGCGTTTGAGCTGGGGTTCACTATCCATCTCGACGATGAGGTGATTCGCAAAACACAAAGTCCCCGCGACTCGCCCCTCGGTGAGCGCAGACCGCACCTGGGTGAGTCGCACCCGGCCCGTGTCCCACTGGACGACCGCATCGCCTGCGCCCGGCACCTGGAACATCCACGGCTGCTCGCCCTTTCCGGGAAGGCTTCGCCCAGTCGGAATATCGAGGTCATACCGAATGGGATTGATGAGAAAGAAATTCTTCGCCCGCTGCGAGAGGGCCTGAAAGACCTCGATGCCGTCGCACAGAATTGTGGCACCAGCCTTTTGCGGCGGTTTCACGCAATAAAACCAGATCACCTCTGGCCAGGCAGGGGTGAAGCTCGCCTCACTGTGGAGCAGCACCGCCTGCGACCCCACGTCCACATCACGGATAACCTTCGAATCGAACCGGTGTTCTCGGCGATAGGCGTCACCTGAGTAGCTCTCCGTGTAGCGATCGGTAAGAGCCTTGAGCTTGATCGGATCAAGGTCGAACCCTCGAAAAAGAAGCACGCCGCGTTGCTCAAAAAGCGAAATGAGTTCAGCCTCCGCAACGCAGAGTAGTGAGCGCGAGGCCATCGGCTGAACTATGGCCCCGAAGGCATCAAAAAGGTCTGAGGTACTGAGACTGTTCATATGCTCGTCAAAATTGGAAATAGACAAACTCGCTCGCCGGTCCGTCGAAGAATTTGTAGAGTACGACGTAGCTGACGAGAACCATTCCAACAGCAATGGCTGCACTGGGCTGCCAGCGTAGAAGGCTGGGCAGTATTACAGAAGGTCTCTCTCTTCCGAAACTGAATAGGCAATCGCCTAGGATGTCATAGACATTGGGCCCCCACTTGGTCACCACCGCAATGGTGACGAGCTTGATCACGGTAAGAGGGTTCACATAGACCTCGGGGCCTCCAAACCCGATCATTGCGCGGTACATTCGCATCGCAGCGGGAAAATTCTCGGACCGAAAAAGGACAAGTGCGCCAACCACCACACCAATCGTGCACAACCAATGGAACTCCTCGCGCAGAAACCGAACGAGCGGCGTCATCGGTTTTGCGGTTAGGGCAAACATCTTGTTCCTGTAGACGAAGTTGATTACTTGAGCACTGGCATGCACAAGTCCGTAGACCACAAACGTCCAGCCCGCTCCATGCCATAGCCCCATGATTGTCATGGAGATAAAGACACAGGTGTAGAGCCACAGGCGCCCCGGTCTTTTCTTCGCACGCGCGAGCGGCTGGTAGAGGTGGTCGCGGATAAAATGGGAGAGCGTGATGTGCGACCGGGTCCAAAACTCTGCGATGCTTCTCGACTTATAGGGGGAGTCGAAATTGACGGGGAGCTCGATGTTGAAGGTTCGGGCGATGCCGAGAGCCATGTCGCTATAGCCGGAAAAATCGAAATAGACCTGAAGCGTGAAGGCCAGGATGGCTATCCAGGCCTCAGGGGTCGAGGGTACGTAGCCCGCTGTGACGCTCGCAAAGATCGGGTTGGCCTTTTGTCCGCAGACATCCGCGATGAGCACCTTCTTGGCGAGGCCCATGACAAAAACGGTGAGGCCAATGGCCATGTTCTTGGCATTGGGCGTGAATGATTTCGGATTCTCAAATTGCGGCATGAGGCTGCTGTATCGGACGATGGGGCCGGCTATGAGGTGCGGGAAAAAGGTCACGCACGCGCAGTAGTTGAGAAAAGTGTCGTTCTTGCGTTTTCCATTGAAGGCCTCGACCCGGTAGGCGATCTGCTGAAAGGTGTAAAAGGAAATCCCAAGCGGCAGAATGATTTGGGGGAGCGCGATATTAGCGCCGGTGAGGATGTTCACATTCTCCAGGAAAAAGTTCGTGTACTTGAAGTAGGCCAGCAGCGCGAGATCAGCGGCCACACCGAAAACAAGGACCGCCTTGGCGTGTTTCGTGCCCCGACTGAGTTTTGTGCCCAAGTAGTAGTTGAAGATCATCGTGCCGATCAAAAGCGGCACGTAGCGGACATTCCACCAGCCGTAGAAAACGAGTGAGCAAATGATGAGCCAAAGGATGGCCGGCTCCTTGCGCCGCAAACGACCTAGCGCGAAATAGCCGAGAAGGCTGATGGGAAAAAAAGCGCAGATAAAGGCAATAGAGTTAAAGAGCATGGGTTTTAGCTCGCCATTGGGATTTCGTGATTCTTCCGAAGAAAACTCTCGCTCGGGGCAACCTGCTTTAGGCGCTTCGCGATGCTATCGGCGATTTGCGGCGCCGTGAGGTTATGGGTTTCGAGGAGTCGTCGGTACTCACCCGATTTTCCATATCGGTTGGGCGCGCCCAAGATCAGTTGTGGCGGTGGTGAGCAAAGTGTCGTCTTAAACTCAGCAACCGCGCTTCCAAGGCCTCCAACGATACTATGCTCTTCCACGGTGACGAGAAGCTGCGTCGCCTGGCACAGCGTTTCGATCATTTGGGTGTCAAGGGGCTTGATCGTATGCATGTTGATGACCGAGGCACTGATCCCCTGGGCCTCGAGGATTTTGGCCGCCTCGAGGGATTCATAGACCATGGTCCCACAGGCAACGATGGCGACATCGCGCCCTTCTTTGAGGCGGATGGCCTTTCCTATCTGAAAATCGTAGTCCGACTTGTACACACAGGGCGCTTTCGCCCCCCCGGTGAGACGAATGTAGACCGACTCCGAATGGCTGGCGGCGGCGAGTGTGGCCTTCACCGTTTCTGTGCAATCGGCCGGTGAGAGGATCGTGATTCCCGAAAGGGCCCGCATCACGGCAACGTCCTCTATCGCGCAATGGGTGTAGCCAAGAACTCCCAGCACAAGCCCACTCGCAAGGCCCACAAAGCACACCTTGTGGCCCATGTAACCGAGGTTCACCTTGATCTGCTCACAACAGCGCAATGTCTGAAACGGCGCAAAAGTGGCAGTGAAAACCGTCGTCCCTTCGCTCGCCAGGCCTGCGGCGATGCCCATCATGTTTTGTTCGGAGATGCCGACATCCAGAAATTTTTGGGGGTAGGCCTTCTTGAATCGATCGAGTCCGGCTGATGTCGAGGTGTCGGCGGTAAGGATCAGTAGATCGTCGATAGTCTTCCCAAGCTCGAGCGCCGCGAGGCCAAAAGTGGCCCGGGAGCCGATCGTGGACCAGACCTTGATATTGGCTTCGTTGAGGATCATGAGGAGATCTCTTTCAGCGCGACTTCCAGCTGCGCCTGGGTGAGGGCACCGTGGTGAAAGTCGTTGTTGTTTTCGGCGATTTTTAGCCCCTTGCCCTTGATGGTGTGGGCCACAATGGCCTTGGGACGGGCATCAGATGGGGGAGTGCTCAAGGCCTGGTAGAGCTTATCCACCGAGTGGCCGTCACACTCGGTGACATCCCATCCGAAATCTTTCAGCTTGGCTCCCATGTTGCCGACGCTCATGATGTCTTTGTTGGCGCCGGTCTGCTGGAGGTTATTGCGGTCGACAATAGCGACGAGATTGTCGAGCTTGAAGTGGGGGGCGGCAAGGAACCCCTCCCAGACCGATCCTTCATTACACTCCCCGTCCCCGAGAATCACGAAGGTCCGGTGGCTTTGGCCGCGCCGTTTCGCAGCAAGAGAGACACCGATGCCAAGAGAAAGCCCCATGCCCAGGCTCCCCGTGGAAAACTCAATCCCCTTCGCGCGGTTCATGACTGGGTGACCCAGAAGGAAGCTGTCGTTCTTTTCGAACTGGAGAAGCTCGATCTCGGTGATGTAACCGACCTCGGCCAGGGCCGTGTAGTAGCCGAGTATCCCGTGCCCCTTGCTCAAGATAAACCGATCGCGCTCGGGCCAGGTGGGGTTTTTGGGATCCACGCGCATGACGGCACCAAAGAGCGTCGCGGTGATATCGACAATAGACAGGCCACCCCCGATGTGAGAGTTGCCGCCCACGGCATTGGCCATCCGCAAAATATTCTTGCGCATTCTGACGGCCATCTGTGTCGCGTGTTCAATCTTTTGTGTCGTTGAATCCAAGTTTACATTCCTCCATCGATTCTTAAGACCTGTCCGGTCATAAAGGTGGACAATGAGGACGCCAGAAATAGCGCTGCTCCGGCAATCTCCTCGGGCTTTCCGACTCGCTTCAAGCAGGTGCGATCGAGCGTCGTTTGGAGCGCGTCGTCTTTTGTGCTTGAGGTCATCATCTCCGTGTCGGTCAGCCCAGGGGCAATGGCGTTGACCCGAATGTTGAATCCCCCCAGCTCTTCCGCCAGAACCAGGGTCGAATTGATGAGAGCGGCCTTGGAGGCGGCGTACGCGAGCCGGCCGGCGTTTCCCTCGATGCCGGCGCTAGAGGAGATATTGATTACACTCCCCTCTTTCTTGGGAATCATCTTGCGCACGAGCGTCTGCATAATCGTCACTTGGGAGAAATAGTTCACCTCAAACTGCTCTTTTATCTTTTCCACGGAGGTCATGGAAAAGGGTGCTGTGAAAATCATTGCCGCGTTGTTGACCAAGATATCGATCACGGGGCACTTCGAGCCGATCTCTTTGAGCCCCTCCTTCACCTGAGCCGCATCCCCAAGGTCGAAATAGACCGGGGTGAGTTTGCACCCAGTCTCCTTTGAAAGCCCCTCAAGAAAGCTCGTGAAGGCGGGATCGGGGCGCCTAGCGCAGGCAATGACCTCCGCGCCATTCTGGGCAAAGAGCTTTACGATGGCGCGCCCGATGCCGCGATTCGATCCCGTAACGACGGCTGTTTTATTTTTGAGCATATTACTTGCTTGCCACCTTCAGCGGCTCCTCTGTGGACGCCGCCACATAGTCCTCAGCCTTGAAGATCTGTTTGGCGTCGGCCGGGTGAAAGATCGACTGGCCCTCAAAGCTCATGAACTTCTTCACGAAGTCCTTGTTTTCGCCCGCGAGGCAGAGGTCACTGTGATCGTGAAAATGTTTGATCTTGAACCCAAACTCGCTGATCTCCTTCAAGGTCTGCTGAAACACGTTGCCGATTTTGATGTGGACATAAGGGCACACCAAGACATCGCCGAGTGGGGTGATGTAAAGACGGTTCACCGTGTTGCAACCCAGAATGTTTTCATAGTTCTTGTCGAAGGGGTTCCAGATGTTGCGCAATATATTCTTGTGTTTCTTTCTCAGCTCGATGAGCCGGGCCTTATCGTTCTCATCGACCATGACCTCGGTCATCTTGTCTATCTTCAGCCACATCCCCGACGGAACGGCGACGTTGATCAGCGTCGTGTAGTTGTGGTCCTCGGAATACTGGCAGAGCTGCTTGATATCGTCGGAAAACGCATTGTAGTGGCCTACGGTGATATTGAGATAGGGATCGATTCCGGCCGCCTGCACATTCTTGAGCCCCTCCATCGCCCGGCGCCACGAGTCCTTCTTGCCGCGAATTTTGTCGTGGGTCTCGGCGTGGATGCTGTCCACGCTCACAGACACCCGACTCACCCCAGCCTTGGCGAGTTTTTGAGCCATCGCCTCGTCGAGAAAGTAGCCATTCGTGGTGAGATAAAGATAAAACCGCTCGGGCTTGATCGCCTCAAGCACCTCAAAGAGCTTATCCGGCCGCAACAGAAGCTCGCCGCCTTGAAGGTCGAATTCAAAAATACCGAGCTCATCGGCCTGGTTGGCTATCTCAGCCACCTTGGAGACGGGAAGCGTGTCCTTGGCGTGGTCGCCCTTAGGCGAATTGGTGAAGCAGTATTCGCATTTGAGATTACATGCGTTGTTGAAGTTCAGATCGATGCCACGTTGTTTGGTGCCGATCTTCCCCTTGGTCTGTGAGACGTATTTGTGAAAGCTTCGGAATTTCTCGAGTAAACGAGGCTTCTTGAAAAGTTCCATACGGAACCCCCTTCTTGGAATTGGCTGAATTGAGGAAGGAATAGGGCAAAAAACCCTTATCCGTCTATTTTACTGCTGAAATTTGATACCGCGTTAACTCATCGGGTAGAGCCAGGCCGAACTCCGCCTCGCAGGCGATTTGGCCCCCCACCAAGGCCTTTCCAGAGCAGGAGCCAATTCCCCGCTTCCAACTGAGAAGTCTAGCTTCCAGATCGAGCCTTTCTCCGGGGAGGACCTTGCGCTTAAAACGAACTCTGCTCGTGTGCGTAAGGTAGGCGACCTTCCCTTTGTTCCCGGGCAGCGTCAAAATAGTAAGGGCGCACAGCTGAACGATCGCCTCGAGCTGAAGCACGCCCGGCACCGTCGGATCGCCGGGAAAATGGCAGGCAAAAAACCAAAGATCCGGGGACATGAGCTTGTGACCCCGCGCGTTGACACCCGGAATAACCTCCTCCGCACAATCCATCATCAAGAACGGCGGACGATTTCTTTGATAAGCAAAGAGCCCGTCCAAATCGAGGCGGAGAATTTCAGCTGAAGAGGAAGTTGAGATTTGAGTTTCCATTTAAGACCTCACGTCGACGATTCGAGACAGCGTGGCGACTATATCGAGACCGTCCCAGATTACTCCAATGTCCAGCGCATCGCCCACCTTCACGATCCGATCGAGCCCGGTGAGGCCATTGCGCATGATGGCCTCTCGCACCTCGAGGGGATCGACGCCAAAGTAGGTAGCTGTTTGGTATTTCTCATCGACAAAATGGGTGAGTTCATCCCAATGAGAGAGAGTGCACTCGTAAAAGTAGCCGGAGTGACCACGCAAACGTTTCGAATGACTCGGCACGGTCTTGAGCCCAATGCGGTAAACACCCTTACTGGCATGTTCAAATGTGGTGACATCAGGTTGCTCAATCGCGTCTTGGCAAAGCCACACATACTTGTCGGCCGCCTGCTTGAGACTCATCGGATAGTTCTTTTCCACCTCACCTGCGACTGCGGTCCAAAAAAGATCCTGGCCCTTTTCGACATCAAGGCCCTTCCAAAGAATCAGATGGGGCGACGAACAGGCATTCTGGTCCATCAGGTAGGTGTCGTTAAAAAACTTGTGGGCGAGTGCATGCCGCTCTTCCCGAGAAGCACCAATCACCGCCTGGGGGTCTATCAACATCAAAGAGGCCCGGTCGGCGAACGCGAGATCGATTGTCCTCGCGGGTAGCGGCAGCCGCCGAATGTGGCAGACCGTTTCATCGCCACCCCAGATGACCCGGGCTCGGCACACCTGCGAGAACTCGGTCGTCAGCGCATCGCTGGCCACATATTCGATGATGGCGGTCCGATCCTCGATGGTTTTGAACTCCTCGCGACTGAGAACCCGAGTGAAAGTGTCGCAAAGGGCGTCGATCTGAGGGGACGTGTTGCTCGGGAGTCGTACGATATTGGCGTTACCCGCCAGAAGCGAAAAGGCATAGCTGAAGGCAAAATTGAGCGGGACATTCGAGGGAGCAATGTGCAAAACGGCGCCAAGGCCCAGCCGCACCTGGGGGGAAGCAAATTGGCCCTTCAGCTGGCTGATGTTGGAGGCGCGGCACCAATAGGCGAAGCTCACAAGATCAGGGTGCACCCGGACCTCGGGGGCTTTCAGGATCGCGCGAGACAGTTCGTTCAAGAATGCGCAGACACGCGTGTCGTACGGAGCCAGTGGCGCCGTCTCAAGTACTGGGCGCCCCACGCGGTAGCGGACCCCTTGGCTAGGCAGCAATCGCGTCACTGCACCCCCTCACCTCGGCCTGTGCCACCCGTCCGTAAATGGTAAAATATCGACCATTGCGTCCGCAGGGGCAGTCGTCCTCACCCAGAATCTCCCCCTCGTCTTCCGTGAGAAGAGCGTGCCCTGGATAGCTGAGCGGCAACACAGATAACACCTCGACAAGCCCCCGCTCTCCCTTCTTGCAGATCCGCAATTGAGAGTCGCGGACAATGATGTCGGAATAGTTTGAACAGTGAAGGTGCCCTTTTTCACATTCGAGAAAGATGGAACCGGACTGCTCGATCATTCCGTAGTAGTTGAATACGCGGGTGAGGCCGCAGATCTCGCGAAGTTGCTCCTTAAACCGAGCGTTGGAGACGGCTTTGTCGGTGAGCCGCTTCCAACCTCCCCCGTGAATGAGTGTGGCATTCGAAAAAGGCAGGGGTTTGAGGCCGTTCACGAAACTGTCCCACACCAGAAATGTAAAACCGAAAATGAGTGTCGCAGCGCCGTGGTGTTTGTCGGCGAAGGCCTTCACGCGTTCAACATTGAGCGAGAGATCCTCGTTGAGTGCAAAGGTGAGACTCTCCCCAAAAAGAGAGAACCCCTTGACCCCGGCGGCTCTCGCCGAAAATTTGTCTCGCTTCGCAAGGGCCTCTTGAGAGTCGATGATGAGCATCGGCAGACGCTTTTTCCCGATGAAGTGGGCAACAAGTCGGGAGAGCGCCTGGCGCTGACGGTCTGAGGTAGCCGCATCGAGGAAGATACGGGAAACGCTCTGCCCGCTCGTCCCCGAAGAGGTCATGGTCTTAATGATCTGGGAGGGATCGGAACTGGTCAGATCGACCTCTTTGAAGAGGCGGGCCGGAAGAAACGGAACCGCCTCGATGGAAGGCGAGCTGGCCGCTCGGTGCCCCAAAGCCCGAAGGATCTTTTGGTACGAGGCGCAATGATCGGCGTGATAGCGTGTGAGATCGTCCATCGCCCCTGCAAAAAGGGGATCCTTTTCCGAACGTGGCCAGGAGTAGGGATCGGCCTCAAGCCATTTTTCGAAGTTGAACATGGGTGTTGGGATCCGCCAATTCGAGTTCGTTGTACAAGATCTTTCCGTTGGCCCCGCGTGGGATCTTCTCTCTCGCCTGAAACTGAAATGCGGACGGATGAAGCCCCGTCCTCTCCGCAAGAAGCTTGAGAATCAATTCGCGCGAGCTGGTTTCCGTGCCATACACCTTGACGCGGTCATCGGTCCCCGCGCACGCGCAATCAAAACCAGCGGAGGAGAGAATCGTTTCCAGGTCGGAGAGGTTGACCCGATTCCCAAACACTTTGAGAAACCGACTCTTCCTGCCCACGATTCGGTAGAAGCCGTCAGTGTCGCGGGTCGCGATGTCTCCCGTCCTGAGGACGCCGCCAAAGACATCCCCGCTCGAGAGATCCGCCCGACTCTCGGCGTATCCAAGGCAAACATTTTCTCCTCGGTAAACGAGCTCGCCCTCCTCACTAGCCCCCTCGATACGGGAGCCTGTGCTGGATTCGAGCCAAAACTCACCGCCGGGTATTGGCAGGCCGATAGCCCCGGCCTTTTCGGGAAGACGATCGGTGGGTACAAAGGCCATTCGGGCAGTAGCTTCAGTCTGGCCATACATGGGAACAAACCGGATCCCCTTTTCGCCACACACGCGGGAATACTCTTCAACGAGCGCGGGGGCGAGCCGCCCTCCCGCTTGCGTCAACATGCGAAGGCTGGGCAGATTCATCTTCTCAAAGCGCAACCGGCGAAGCATTTCATAAGTGTAGGGGACGCCGCCAAAACTGGTGGCCTCATGAACCTTGAGCGCATTCCAAAACTCTCCTTGCACGATGGAAAACTCCGTCAGAATGACACCCGCTCCGACAAGAAGATGCGTGTGGAGGATCGAAAGGCCGTAGGAGTAATGGCTCGGCAGTGTGGTGATCGCGCGATCGCTTGGGCTAACGCCGAGGTATTGGACAATGGCCTGGGCGTTAGAAACAAGATTTTTTGTCGACAGACGCACGAGCTTGGGACTTCCGGTTGACCCCGAGGTCGAAAGAAGAAGGGAGAGGGATGGGTGCAAGGGAATGGCCGAGTGCCCAGTCGGCACAAGTTCATACGGCCCGGCCTGGCGCCTATAGAGATGCTGGGGCCGGTAGATGTCGATGAGGGTGTTGAGAAGTATCGGATCGATTGAGTGGCTTAGGAGCACGGGAACGGCCTGTCTACGAATGAAGCCGATGTAGCCCGCAATCGATTCGATTTGATTTTGGCAGAGACAAAACACCAGGGATCGCGGCGCCACGTCTCGGGCGACCTTGTCGGCAAGAGCAGCGAGGGCCCGGTAGGAGAGATTGTGTGCCCCCCACAGGGCGGTCCTCTCCCCGTGTCTCTCGAGATCAGAAAAAAGGGTGGGGAAGGTCAGGTCCATCTTAGGGGTTTGCGGTCGTGTAAATTGGGCGCTTGTTACAGCCGAGCTCGAGAAAATCGGTCTCGGCGAAACCGCTTTCGGCCACCGCGCGCCCGCTGTAGAGCTCGATCGTGCGCTTGAGATAGTCGGTGTTGAGAAAAGGGGCCAAAGCCGATGAGGGGTTCTTTTTGGAAATGTCGAGAAGGATGCGGGAATAAGCCACATCCCCGGCGTGAGTGCCGTTGTAATACTCGCAATCCGTAGAGCCGAGGGCGGTCCCATTCGAGAGATCGTAGAACTCGATCCCCTGAAACCGTTCCAACTTCGCTCGAAGCTCCTCAACATAGACCCGGCGGTCTTCGATCTTATTGAGAAGATCATAAAGGGGACGGGCCAGCGGAGGAAAGTAGGTCACAAGTTCGATCCCGTGCTCTTGGCAGGTTCGCGCAAATTTTTCGAATCGTTCCCAATTGGGTTGGCCAACGTGCCGGCCGAAGAAAAAGGTCTTTTCGCCTTTCTCAACATAAGGGAGCGTATCGTGAAAATGGCTGTCCGTCCGAGGATCGGTGGCCGGAAAATCATCCGGCGCGTAGTGCATGCGACCGTCACTGAAGAAACCCTTGTCACGAACAAGGGCCTGAATGCCCATCCCGGTGTGCCCGCTGGGGGTCTTTGTAACAAGGCCCGCAGCGATCGCCAGGTATTGCGGAACCGAGAGTTTGCCGTCGACAATCCAGCGAAACGGCTCCCGGAGTTTGAACTGGGTTAACCGTGTGGGCTCGTCCTTCTCCACGTCGTGGGGGTAGAGCTCCTCGCGGAACCAATTGTACTCAAGTCCCAAAAGCAGAATCTTAGGCGAGTGTGTCGCGACGAGCTCGTCGAGAAAGCTCTGGGCCACGGTCCAGTTTTGCGCCGAGCCGGCTGCATTGGTGAGAGGGACGGTAAAATGATCACCCCGAAACTGCATCGTCCGAGAACTTCCAATGACCAAAATGTCGGGCTTCACCGCCTGCGCCAGAGCGAGCTTGTACGAGTAATAACTCGTCGCAAACGACGTCAGATAGAGACCATTCGAAGCCAGCTGCCGACTCACCACCTCCGTGTAAGGCCTGGTCTCGCCCGCATTCCAAAGAAACAGGACGTGAATGTTGACCAACACAATGATCGGAATCGCACCAGCAGCGAAGATCTTCAAAAACCGTCGATAGCGAAAGGTCTCGTCGTGCATAAAGCGCCCAAAAAAAAACGAAATGTTATGGAGTGCCTAGCCTGAAAGTGACAATAAATTTCGAGGAAAAATGCGTGAGGTGGACTACTACAGCGGCACACGGAGCTTTTTTAAGCCGAATCGTATCCATAGATACGGGGAGGTTTAAAAAAGTGAGTACGTCGCTGTAGTAGCCCACCTGACGCAAGCCTTGGCGGTTTTTACCGAAATTTATTGTCACTTTCAGGCTAGTCAGGCAGAGAGAAGTACTTTTTTTATTTTACGGCGTTTTGAGAACATTATCCACAGCTAGCCTTATATTCACCGCATCACACCACTAACCTGCTCGAACCGAGCGCGGACACCTGGCAATTTCACTACCAGGGCCTGTATTCGCAGACCGTCGGGGCCCTGTTGTGCGGACTGAGTGAAGAATGGGACTTAACTGGCTGACCCTTGCTCATATAAATGAAATTTCCGAAGTAGCCGCCTTTCCCGAAATCGATGTACCGGTACCTATTCGACCACATGGCTTTTGCCAAGACGGGAACATCAGAGGGGGGGCCCTCTCCCCCAATAGTCCACAAGACAATCTCTCCGTAGAGAGTCGGCCCTAAAGGCGAACTAAAGATCTTTTCCGCGATTTTATCTTTGTGAATGAATTGCGGGTTCCCAGTATTTAGAATTGCCCATCCAAATCCAAGAGCTGTGCACCCACGAATGGCATCGCCAACTGTCATCCGTCCAATATATCGATAAAGAACTCTTGTTTCCGGATCCGTCCATTCTTCGGTTTGTGCTGAGGAAGGGCCAGGGTTTAGCGACTGGTCAAGCAAATGGTTAGTGATAGTGCAGGATGTTCCAAACTCGATGGGCTCTGGTGTTTTTTGTTGCGAGCATTTTAAGTCAAAGGTCCAAACGAAAACTTTGGAGTCTCCCGTGTGTTTTAGAGACGGAATGCCATACTGCTCCAGAATGTCGATTAGGCGGGTAGCATCGTGAGGGTGAAAAGAGTCCTTGGGGTTGGAAATGTCATCTCGTGTACATTTGTCGTGGTTGATGCCTTTAGTTCGTCCACAGAATAGTCCCTCTAAGGAGATTTGTGCGGTATCCTTTTCCACTTTTTCCGTTCCGCCATTTTGTTGGAGCAACGTGAAAAGGAGCTCGGCCCTTTTTCCCTCAACGTTATGCGGCCGGGTCTTGAGAGCATCGTCCGCAAAAGCGAGCCCCATAAAGCAGGGAAAGGTAAGAAGAGCAGAAAAAAGAAAGTTCATAAGTTCTCCTACGTTACCTGTATTTGTCGCCTCAGTTTGTGTCAATTGCTTACAAAGGTTGTGTAGGCCCCCCGCCGGATTTCAATGAACCGGAGCCGCTCGGGGAATTTGCCTAGATTGACCGTGCCTTTTCAAGCCGTATCACTCGTCTAGAATGCAATCGTACATTGGACCGCCTGCGACTGCTCGATCTCCTCGATGACAAAGGAACGGCGAACCTGAGGAAATCCCTTTTTTCCCTCTTTCGCCGAATAGAATGGGTCTCGATCAATGAATCCGTCCTTCAACTGGCCGAAGGGTCTTTCCCCACCAAGATCGCGTCACTGGATGCGATTCACCTCAGCTCGGCCATTCTTCTGAAAAGAAAATATCCATTCGAAATCGTCTTCACTTCTCACGAGCAGGAGTTGCTTGTGGCTGCGCAGGCGGCTGGCTTTGACGTTAGAGGATGAAGCAGCACAAGGAGTGCGACACAAGATTCGGTATCGGATACCATGGGCCGGCATGTCTCAGACCTCACGAATCATAGCGCGCGAAGTGTTGGCTACCGTAGCCTGGGGGCTTTTGCTCCCTTTTGGGCTAACGCGATCGAAGCGGCGCACGCCTCGGCAGAAAGAGCAACGAACGATCGTTTTTGTTCACGGCTACGTGTCTAACCGAGCATCATTTCTTCCCCTTTCGTTGTATCTGCGTGGCCTAGGCGCCAAACCCATTTTGAGTTTCAATTACAGTTCTACTCTCGGGGTGGAACAGGCCGCCATTGAACTCAAAGACTTTCTCAAGGCTCGGGTGCGCGGCGGAAGAATCGATCTGATCTGCCACAGCTTGGGAGGCGTCATCGCGCGCGTCTACGTCCAAGATCTCGGAGGCGTACGACGGGTTGATCGCTGCATCACGCTCGGCACTCCGCACAAGGGAACCTACAACTCCTATTGGGTGGCCTCCCGCATCGGGCGCGAGCTCCGGCCCGACTCAGACCTGATCAAGCGACTCTTTGCCGAGCGAGAAAAATCAGGGACGGTGAGATACACGTCGATTGTGGGCGAGTCAGATAACATTATCATCCCCCGCGAGTCGGCCGTTTCCTCCTCAGACACGGTGTCTATCCCCGAGGTGGGCCACGTCGGACTGCTTTTCTCGCCAACAGCCTTTCAGGCCATCGCTCGGCGATTGCTGGCCGACTGACACTCCTGGCAGAGATCTCTGACAACGCTGACGTCTTTTCAATCGGCCCCCGCAGTCAAACGCCCGGCATAGGGCTTGCAACCTCCCGAGGTCATCACCGTAAAAACAACAATCGATAAAAGGAGAATCAAATGATCAGAAGTTTAGTGCTCCTCCCACATAAATCCGAGCGGTCTTGCCGGTGCTTTTGCCCTCTGGACTTCGTCCTCAGTCGCGTCGGTCCTCGACGGCCCGCAGAGGGGCCGCCTCCGGGCCGCCCCTCCTTGCGTCCTCGCCAGAGGGCAAAACCCCCTGGCAGGCCCGCCCGTCTTTATGCGGGAGGAGCACTTGTTCTTTTGGGGTTGGTTTTCGTCGTGGGTTGCAGTGTGAAGACGTCCCTGCAAACAGGCTCGGCTGGGCCAAAGTATGTCAGCCAGCCCTTGGCTGGTGCCTTTGGCGGACAGGCATGGGCCATGAAACACGGCCAGGCCCTGGCTCACCTCGGGCAACATGGTCGAGATCATGCTGTGGGATGGCTCGAGAGTCCCCTGCACATCGAGTAGCTTAGCAGGGCCCGGCGAGAGAATGGTGGACCTCTACACCCACGCCTCGACCGGCCAAACCGTCGTCGACTTCGCTTCGTCGACCTCCGGCACCTCCCTTGTCTTTTCGTACCAAGAGGCCAGCGCCAGCGTTCAGTCCTACGCCACCCGCGGCTCGGCGTTCATCGACAGCATCACATCAAACCAGATCGTGGGCCACATGGCCGTAAGCACCTCAGACGACTACACAGCCATCGGCGATTTCACCGTCGCCATCTGCAATTGAGAAAAAAGAGCGGTCTACGGCGCCAGAGGCGATCCTCAATCGCCGTAGACCGCTCTGTCGTTTTGCCTCTTCACAATCTTCACATTTGGTTCCCGAAGACTCATAGCGTCACGAAAATCCTCCGATACGTATTCGGAGGACTCCATCGCTCGTGCACTCTTCATTCTATGCCTAATCCCTGCGTGGTTCGCTTGGGGCGGCGACGACCACACAAAGTGGCTCGCCCGCAGAAGAGCCGATGTGGCCCATTACGGAAGCTTTGCTCTGCCGCCACGAGAGGGTCAAGAGGCGCAAAGTCGACTTGAAATGATCGTTAAGGAGATGACCCGCCCTGGGGATCCCGCGTGGTCGATTGTCTTCGTCAACACCAGCGATTTCATTTTCGATGTCGCTCTCGATTCCCACGACGCCACCATCTATCTCTCCAAGGGAGCCTTCGACCAGGTGACCACCAAAACCGTCGCGGGCCAGAAGGTCGCGGCCCACGAAGATCGTCTCTGGGGATTCATCGCTCACGAAATGGCCCATTCGAAAACGCGCCTCACCGTCCGAGGGCTCGAGCGCGACGTCCAAAAAATGAGAGAGGAGATCCTGACCGCCGATCTGGGCGGCATGGATCGCATGCTCGAGGCTGGGCGTGATCCGCGAGAATTCCGAGAGGGGTATTTGGATTTAGCCAGGCAAAAGGGGCACCTCGTATCCACTCCACTCATAGAGCTCTTTAAAGCCACCCACCCGCAGGATGAGATGCGCATCACGGGTATGGACGCCTGGATGCTCAAGAAAGAGCCTGCCCGAGCCTTCCCTGATCCCCGCCCACTCCCCGCCATTTTCTTGAAGGTCCGCGAAACCACCGCCACACCCCCACTACGCGAGACCGAGCCCGAAACTCCAGCGCCGCCTCCGGCACCAAAAAAAGAGGTTCGTTCCTCGTATCAGCGTAAAACCTACCCGAGAGTCACATTCCAATCACTTCTCGATAGATTAGCGTCCGATCCCAAATTCAACGAGGCCTCTGGCCTCGTGCGAATCGCGTTCCTCCGCCGGCTCGCCCTCGACGATGCCTTGCAAAACACGCTGTTAACCCATCTTCACAAACCTCAAGGCAATTACCTGAACTATCTAAACTTCTCCGGCGATCGCTTCAATCCTCGTGAGGCACGAAAATCTCTCAGCTATTTTGATGAGGAACGCCGGGCCAGGGCCGTCACCCTCAACGTTACCCAGTCGGAACTGGGAAGCCCTGAACGCCCAGATTTCGAGAGGATAGCCAAATGGATTCGCGACCTAGGGCTGGAAAGGCCCGAACTCACCGAATCCGCAATGAATGCTATCTCCGATCTGTCGCGTTATGATTGGAAACTCCCTCTGGATGAGGCGGCAAGACTTCAGGACACCCTCACTCCTCGGCCCCCAATCGTCTCAGTGGAGAGTTGCGCTCCCATTTTTGCCACACCGTGGGGGGGCCCATGGAGCAGGGAACAAAAACTCGACACGCTCTTCCATCTTCTCGCTACCGCGCAAAAGCCCCAAGACTTAGCCACCCTCTTCAAGAAACTCGGAAAGCAGCTGTCATCGAATCTCGATGGTAATTGCCTTGAAGACGTTCCATCGAAGTACCGAGATCTTTACCTCCGCCGCCTTCCGGAGATGTACGAAGCCGCCATTCGAGTGGGCGACAATGATCTCATCACCGGCGATGGTTGGCCGACAGACGCTCGGTCTCGCACCCACACGAGAACCAAAATCACGGAGGTGGATCAGGCCCACCTCAATCAGCGCGATGGGGGGATGGTGGATCCGCGCCTCACCTTTCGGCAACGGATGAAGCTCCTGATGTGGGGGGCGTACTCGGATTCAGAAAGAAGCAGCCGAAAGAAAAACCTCTTCAAAAACCACCTCCCCAATCTCGATGCCCTTCTCGGGGCTGCCGACATTCTTTACCGCACCCATCTCGTGGAGGCACTCAAGTTCCACCCGGAATGGAAACTCTCGCCATCGGATGTTGGCAAGGTGGTCGGTCAGAAACAATTTTGGCAGAACGGTGGTGACGGCCTCTCCCAGTCGGTGAAGACTCTCACAGGCTCAGACGCCACCAACCTCGCCCAGCAGATCCTCACAAGGCGCGGGGAATCCGGGCTCGCCAACTCCCTCAAAGAGGCCAAACGCGCACTCGAAGGGCCCGCCTATGAGTACGAACCCAAATCGTCGGAGGAGCTGCAGTCCCTGCTTGTTAATCAGATGAAAAAGTACGGCACCTTTCCCACCGATGTGCAAGGGCGCCACACCCTATTCCTGCAGCTCGCCAGCCGAGGCGTCACCTACCTCACCGACGAAATGGCAAGGGAGCTCTACCTCGATTCGGGCCAAATCACGGCCGCTCAGCTCGAGGAGATCTTGCAGAAACACCTTGTCTGGGACTTTGAGTACCGAAAGAGGATCTATCTCCAGCAACGGCACCTGGAGGGCCGCTCACAGACCATTCTCTCCGGGCCGCGCATTCCTGCCATCTTGCAGGAAATTGAAAAGATCAATAAGGCCTTCCCCGAGCAGTCGCTCCCGCGTCTCCAGCTCTTGGAAGCTCTCGCGAACGACACCCAAGCGAGCCGCGAAGAGACCGATATCATCGAAGCCGCGAAATACCCGCGCGATGAAAATGTGGAGGGGGTTGCGCTCAGGGGAATATCGGCGATCCTCGGCGACCTCTCTACCCCAAAGAGTCGGCTCGCTTTCATTCGGTTTATCTTGGGACGGGAGGAACCAACCGATGAAATCATTCGACTGACCACCGCCGTAGGCCCCAACAGAATTCGACGACAGTTCCAGGCTCTCACCCCCGAGCTCCGGGCGCTCGCCCTCAATCCGCTCCTCTGCCCACCCAACGGCCTGTATGAGGATCCCAAACACCGAAAGACTCTCATCGACCTCATCACCCGAGGGCTCGGACGCGAACAAAGGACGGGAGTCCTTTTAGTGAATGGTCTCCTCTATGCTCTTTCCAAAACCTCTCCCTACGCCGAAAGCCTCCATCTCTCCTACCTCCTCGCCCAGTCCGGGACGGGGGAAGACCTGCACCCCGGCCAGAGACTTCGCATATTGCTCGAATCGATGGGAAACACCGGCGTCAGCATCGGACAGAAACTCTACCAACGACGACTCGTCCCCGCCGACTATCTCCCCTACCTGCGCGATCTTCAGGACGAGACAAGAACGCCAGCGCGTGCCGAGATCTTCCGTTGGATTGGGGAGGTGCTTAACAACAAGGACGTCGACTCCATCCTCAACCTCGAGGAGATCCTCGGATCGGCCTCTTCAAAGGTCGTCTTGCGGGTCCGCTACAAAGACGGACACGAACAGAGTCTCGGCCCCGAGGACAGAGAGCGGGCTCTCAAGCTTCTGCGCGAGAATTTTTCACGTACGACCCAACTCGAACTGCAAAAGATCGACTTCATCCAGGAGTACATGGAGCAATTCGGCGGCCCCGAATACAAAAAATTTCGAAGCGCTCTCCAGGCAGTGAAACGCACCATGACCCTTCAGGCCGACGCCCGGGCCGAGTCCCGAGTCCACGCCGAGTTAGCACGTCTCTATCAGTCAGGCGAGGTGCACGAGCCGTCTGGATTTCGATTTGTGGTGATCGCCCCCGACACCGAACGCTCCATGAGTGAACGCCACGTGAACGAACAGGTCGCCCAAGGGAAAAGAATGAAGGACCTGGACGATGCAGAACGGGCCAGGGTCTTTGCCGCCATCTATGACAAAGAGTCTGAGATCCTCTTTAGCTCCGGAGTTCGCGCGGGCAGCGACCAGGAATGGGTCGAATTTGAGATGGACCGGCACATGGGCAACTGGAAGGTCGATCTTTCGACCCAACCGCCCACCATCTTCATTTACGACTACCCCCTCTACAGCCGAATCCGGCCCGAGCGCCGTGACGCGATCTTCCGCCTCCTCGGCTTGGCCCACATGATCCAGACCGCCCCTCGCGTTCCCAAAGTCGCGAGCAAGGCCTTGGTCGACACGATCGCCCATGATCTCTCCATGAACACCGCGCCCGCTCTCGTCAGACGCCTCGAGCGGTTGCTCAACACCGAAAGCATTCGCAACTGCGCCGACCTCTCCGGCGCCGTCTTTCAGACGCTGGCCATCGCCGAGGAGGCAGGGCTTGAGGTAGAGCCGGAGGTCTTCGACTACCTCACCGCCCTCTCCAATCTTGAATTGTATGGGGAGGCCAAACGATTGAACCCGCGCGCGCCCAACCCCTTCCGCACTCTGGTCGAATCGCGCGTAAGAACGCAAATTGATCCCATCGCCCAGCAGTTCACGTCCTTGGAAAAATTAAAGTATCGATGCTGGGAGTGGCTCCGCTTCTGGAAGGAGTAGAGTAACACCCTCCACCCAAACCACGCCCCGATTCGACGGAGTTCTTAGGGTCGGCTACAAAGAGCTGTGGCCATTTTGCTGAGTGCGAGTGTTGTCTCCAAGGCGTTCGACGCCCGCCCCCTTTTCCAGGGGCTCACCTTTGTCGTGGAGGAGCGAGAGCGCATTGGCCTCATCGGCCCAAACGGAGCAGGGAAGTCCACGCTCCTTAAGATCTTGGCCGGCCAACTCCCTCCCGATTCCGGAACGCTCTCACTTCAGAAGGGACTGCGAGTGGGTTTTCTCCAGCAGGAACTGAAACTTCCTCCCGACCTCACCGTTGAGGATTACGTCATGCATGCGGCAATGGAGGCCCCCGGCGGAGATGGCCCGGCGCTAGCCGGCGAACTCCTCTCCAAACTTGATCTCAACGCCCTCTCCCACAAGACGTTGGATTCACTCTCCGGCGGCTGGAAAAAGCGCGCGGCACTCGCGCGCGAGCTCGTGAAGGAGCCTGACCTTCTTCTCTTAGATGAACCGACCAACCACCTCGACATCGAAAGCATTCTTTGGCTCGAGACCTTTTTGGCCAACGCCCGATTCGCCTCCCTTATCGTCACCCATGACCGACTCTTTCTCCAGCGCGTGACCAATCGGATTCTCGAAATCGACCGAAGAAACCCCAACGGTCTTCTCAATGTCCGAGGAGATTACGCCACCTATCTCGAACAAAAAGAGGTCCTGCTCGATACTCAAAAGCGCGAAGAACGGGTCTTGCGCAACACGCTTCGCCGGGAAACGGAGTGGCTCCGCCGAGGCCCCAAAGCGCGCACCACCAAACAGCAGGCCCGCATCCAGGCGGCCGGCGAGCTCAAAGAAGCTGTAGAGGAGTTGAGCGCTCGCAATGAAACGCGATCAGCGAGAATCAACTTCCAGGGGGTGGAGAAGAAACCCAAACGCCTCATCGAGGCGAGAGCCATCACGAAAAGGTTTGGCGACACCACCCTGTTCAAGGATTTCGATATCTTCATCGGCCCCAAGGATCGCATCGGCCTTCTGGGTGCGAACGGCTGCGGAAAATCGACGCTCATTCAGGTCCTGCTCGGTTCGGTGGCCCCCGATTCAGGTCAGCTACTGCGAGCGGAGCAGCTCCAGGTCGCCTATTTCGATCAGGTCCGTGATTCACTCGATCCCACGCTGACTCTGTGGAAGGCGCTTTGTCCGCACGGGGACCATGTGAACTACCGCGGACGGCCCGTCCACGTGCGAGGCTACGCGGATCGTTTTCTCTTCAATAAGGAACAACTCGAGGTGAATGTCGGCCGGCTGTCCGGTGGCGAACGGGCCCGCGTTCTCATTGCCAGATTGATGTTGAACGAAGCCAATATCCTCGTCCTCGACGAGCCGACCAATGATCTCGACGTCGACACGCTCAATGTTCTGCAGGACTGCCTGACGGAATTCGACGGCGCCGTTTTGTTAGTCACCCACGATCGGTACTTCCTCGATCAGGTGGCGAGCCAAATCTACGCCTTCCCCACTGAGGAAAACCAAGGCCACCTCACCGCCTTCGCAGGACTGGATCAATGGGAGCGCTGGCGAGAGGCGAAAAAGGCCAAGCCGACCGCCCGACAGGCAGAGACCCCCACCCCTATCGCCCCACCGAAAAAGCGGAAGCTGGGATTCAATGAGACTCGAGAGCTCGCCACAATGGAAGGCACTCTCCAATCCGTAGAGGCACGTCTGAAAGATTTGGAAAGCCAGAGCACCGAGCCCGATGTGGTCAGCGACTCCAAGAGGCTCAGCCAGATCTTCCAAGAGATCGCAAAGACCCAACTCGAAATCGAGCGACTCTACGCCCGCTGGGCCGAGCTCGAAGCCCTGCGCTGACCCGCAGCCAGGGTCCGCTTAGTTCGGTGGCAGCAGCGGGTGGCGCTCGACTGTCCCGGGCTTGGTCCCGGGCGTGAAGCGAATCGTGGCTCCCTCACCCCAAGAGATCGAACGATAAATCAGTGGCTCGGTCGCTGGGTTTTTCGTCTGCATCTCATTAGGCTTCAATTCCACGCGGTAGAATTCCTCTGCGCCTTCCGGAAAGGCTGCGCGGTAGTCGGCGGCGCCCTTCCAGTTCTGGTACTCCAAAATGCGCGAACCATCGACGCGCACAAGATGCCCCAAAAGCCCTGGAGTCTGCGCTAAGCTCTTCACATAATCGACGGTCTTCTCGGTGACAGCGCCCAGGAGAATACGAAACACCGAGTACCCCTCCTGCCAGTCCACCGCCTGATTCAAAACATCGTACGCATGGCCCGATTCGAGTTGGCCCACAAACGGGGTCGTTTCATAAGAGGTGCTAATGGGCTTCGTCTTCTCGCCCATCAGAAAGACCAACGCGTGAAGTGGCCCATAGACAATCGCCTCTGGGTTGTTCTTATCGGCGCGCACCCTCTCGTAGGCCTCCTTGTCCTTATAGACAATGATCGCCATTTCGTCGGGGATGGAGACAGAACCCGGCAACTTCTCAGGGCGCAACACCGGAAGGTAGGCAATGAGTGACTCTTTCGCGCAGCAACTCGTCGTCGCTGGAATGAGCCAACGATTGAGAAGGTTGAGAAAATCGGTCGATTCGAAGCGAGCCCCCGGAGCGAGACCCTTCTCAGGGAAGGCCTTTGCGGCCGTTTCATCCCAAACGAGCCTCTGGTAGCCCGCCCAAAACTTGTAGTAAGGGGCCCCAGCAGCCTGCGCGCCGCTCAAGGAAATGAGTCCTGTGATGAAGACTAGAGGGAGAAATCGAACCATCGAGGACCTCCGTGCTTGATAACCCCCGCTTACCATGTTCGGAAGACCAGTTGCAATGCGACTCGACGCATCATTTGCAGCCTTGCAATTGGCAATAAGCGTATTGAAACCGCAGCGCGCGGATTTACCATATAATCTGCACCCGCAAAAAATCTAACCTTCCAAAAAAGAGGACAGCATGAAAAAAGGCATCTTGGTGTTGTTTCCGTTTGTATCCACGCTCGCGATGGCATTTGTGCCCGGCCACTATTGTGGTGAAGGCGAGTGGAAAACCACCGCTTCCTACACCGGCACCTTCACAGAGACGATTGATATCGAATCCTGCGACGGCGGATTCACGATCGAGGCTCGCAGCAAGGCATTCTATAACAATCGCATGGTCGAGGATGAAACGAGAAACACACGGGCGGTGAACACCGGCAATGGTTTCTTCCGAGTCGAGTCCAACGGCCAAGCGGTGGGCACCGGATTCTGCTACGGCTCCACCTGCCACATGGAGTTTAAGACACCGGGTCGCCTCCGACAGGAGACATTCCACTTTGAGAACGGCCGACTCCACCAAATCGGCTCCTACCACGGAAGCTCCTTTGATGCTTCCTGGACAGGCACGCTCAGAGACTAGTTTAAAAAAAGCGTATCCGAAACGGGCCGGAAGGCGTCAAAGACGCACCCGGCCCGTTTTCTTATTGAAAGGTCAGTCTCGTGCCCATCTGGGTCAGGACGTGAATCGTTATCCGGTCGTCTTGAGCCTTTTGGTCAAAGTACAGCGCATCGCCCAATGCCGTTCCTGGAGCAAATTTTTCCCCTTCCAGGTACTTGAGCAGATCCGTCACGGGCGCCTCTTCTGCCGACATCACCATCGCCGTAAAGGGATATTGGGCGTACTTGGTCCACTCCTCCAGACTGTTGGAGTTGAAGCTTCTCTGAGCCCCAATCACAATCGGAACCTCACCGGGCAGACGGGCGAGAACCTCTTCAGTCGGCTCCTCTGGGATCGATAGCTTATAGAAGCGCATCCACGCCGGTATGTGCCCCACGGAGCCACAGACGATATTGAGAATCGTGAGTCTGCGCTCCACATCCAAAGCTCGGCGGCGACGGAAGAGATCAAACATTTCTGTCTCGCTCACACTGGCGGAGGTTTTGGGGACGATGGATTGCGCATTTCGCTGCGGTGGAACGTACAGAATGAGCTCAATCTCGACTCCTTTATGTTGGCGTCTCATTCTCAATTTGTGACTTCCGTTGACACCAATATGCATTTCCGAGCCCCCGGGGCCCGAATACATCGGGAAATAAAGATCCGCTTCCAGCATCTCCGCCAGAAAATCGTCGTGGAGATTCGCCACAGAGCGCACCTGGTCCGCCTCCGTATATCCCTGCAGAATCAGACCTGCCCGTAACATTCCGATGAATTGGGCGTTGACCTCGGAGATGATGGGAAAGGTGCTAATCGCCTTGATCTTCTTGTCCTTGCCCACGATGAAATGGCTGTCGATCGGATCGTGGAGCGGCACTCTCAGTTTCTCGATTGTAGTCTCTAGACTTGCCCCTAGCGGACCGCACATGAAGTTGTGGAATCGAGGTTTGTCGAGACCACCTCGCAGAAATTGCTGCGTGAGTACGACATAAGAAACCAAAGGATCAGGGCGGGACCCCTTGTGGGGCGCCCCCTCTATCTCAGCTCCTGAGCAGAAGAGGCGGTAAGGCGTCCCCCCTTCCGCGAGATGCTCCTTCACAACTGTGATTTCAGGCAGATAGGATTCCGGAGCCAGAGTATGCTGGATTGCTGCCCGCACGATGGCATTTCTATGAACGGTGTCCATGTCGGTCGCAGTGAGCCATGAAGAGAACCGGTCCTGTGACACAAAATACGTGACGATATCGATCGGTTCCTTTCGGGTCTCAACATCGGGAGAATTGGTGTCTCGCGCAAGCGACTCGCGCAGAGGGCGAGGCAGGTATCGCACGAATTCATTCGGCTTAAGCTCCAAAACGAGCGCCGCTGTGAAACGTAGCCACAGCCTCAGTTCCGGCCGATTGGCGTCGGGCGTGTGCGAATGAGTCTCGCCCACAAACTCAAGATGATTTCGGTTTTCATTCAACTGTTTGAGATAATGCTGAAAGTCCCAGGCAAGGGAGGCTCTCTTCAGGGACTTCAATTCGGTCCAAGCACTCTCTGCGATCGGCGCAAGGCATTCGTTTCTTGAGCCCTGATTCTGAAAAAGAGCGAGGCGTTGATCGCGTCGCATCTCTTGTACGATCTTGCGAAGCACCTTCTGGCCTGCCTGTTCTAGCTGGGACGGCGAAGAAACCTTAAGGCCCGCGGCAATCTTATCCAGTCGATCATCTTTGAAATCGAGCTGACCGTTGACTGTTAAGCACTCCACATCCGCCGGCGGCAAAGTGAGGATGGAACGCAACGCCTCTTCCGGAGTGAGCGAACCCTGCATCAGGCGCGACTCCATCTCCGTGATCGAGATCGGGCTAGCCCCTTTTTCGGTGGATTCCGGGTCCACCAACGGAGAAAGCGATGCCGAGTAAAACCCTTCCTGCGTGACGATGGCAACGTCACCCAAAAGTGTTCCATTAGAGGAAACCGCCCACTCAAAGAAAAAAGGAGCTTTTTCAAGGTGGAGCTCACGAGCTTTTTGAATGGCAAAGGCATGGGCCCTGGCCTGCTCCGGATTGGCGTAGGCCCCGCTCGCATATTTATCGAAAGTCTGAAAAATGAGTTTTCGATCAGGTACCCGCGTAGACTGGGCCCCATTGATTACGATCCGGGTCGTATAGATCGGCTCGTAAGTTCCCTCAGCCTGGACGCCCAACAAGAATCCCGCTCCGAAAACGAGGTTAACACCGTAAGAAAACGCGAATCGCCTATTCCTCAACACCTAAGCACTCCCTGTTCCTGTGGACTGGCACCAGTAGTAAAAAATGACACATCAAGTCAATTAAAAACTGGCAACAAAGTGGGGGCCGATGCTAATAGCGATATTTCTATGAGAAACAAGATGGTGTCCGCTTTTCTGGTCGTCGTCCTCCTTGCGAGCTATAGGGCTTTGGCTTGCTCGTCCGTCATGGTGCCCCACTCCCGCACGAAGGTGATGGGCAAGAACTATGATTGGTTTTGGACTCATGGACGCGTTTTCGTGAATCGAAAGAATATGACCCGCCGAGCGCTAGTAGCACCGGGATTGAAGCCCCACGTGTGGACCGCGCGACATGCCTCGGTCACCTTCAATCAGATTGCCGAGCATTTTCCGATGGGCGGAATGAATTCGGCTGGGGTTGCCATGGAGATCCTCATGGGGCCTGCCGATTACCCGGCGACGTCCCGCAAGCCGGCGATCAACGAGTTGCAGTTTATTCAATTCATCCTCGACACATCGGCCACTGTGAAGGAGGCCGTCGAGCGGGCGCGAACGGTCGAAATCATCCCAATGAGCGGCTACCACCTCCACTACCATGCGTGCGATCGGACCGGTCAGTGTGTGGTTTTTGAATACAACGGGGGTAAACTCGCTGCCCATTTTGAGAAGGATTCCGCTAACCACGACAACCCCTTTGTGTTGACCAACGGGCGCTTCTCTCGAGAACTCAAAGCACGCGGTGAAATCGCCCCGCCTGTCGAGGGTAAGGCAGAAGAGAAACAGCTGAGAGAGATTTTGGAAGGGCGAGCGACCACCACGGACGATGAGCTCTTTTCTCCTCGGGTCCGGACGGCCTGCCAAATGGCGGCTCAATACCCGAGAAATCCAGACACCGATGATGTCGCGTTCATGCTGGGTCTCCTGGAAAGGATTAAACTTTTTCCACAATGGCAGATCATCTACCAATTGGGCGAAACGGCGGTGCAATTTCGCTCGAAGGTCACTGAGAGCTCGTGGTCTCCGCTCAGGCGCTTCTCGTTCGCGGCGTTTCCTGCAAAGGACGTTGATTGCCGAACGAGCCCCGGGGCAAGTCGTAGATTTGATCTCTCCACAGACGGCCCAGAGAAATCGGTTGTCCTCGAGCAGACCGATTTTGCGACGGAAGACAAGGGAACTGATCTGATTTCACAGAGCGATGAGATCTTAAGGCATCTTCCGGCTCAAGCCGTTCAGGCCCTGAGGAACTATTCAAAGATCTTCACGAAATGTGAAATCGCGGAGTGACGATGCTGCGCTTGGTGGTCCTCTCCTCGTTCATTGGCCTGGCTTCGCTCTGGGCGGCTGGAGAGCAGGTCTTGGACCTGGATTTCGTGGACCTCGAAGGCCGTGTTCACCATCTTTCAGAATTTCACAAGGCGCCTGCGTTGATAGTTGCGGCCTTTCGCCACAATTGCCCCGTGTCGCTTAAGTCCCTGCCCTCACTCGTTCGATTGAGCAAAGAAAACCCGACGGTCCCGCTGATCATTGTGAACACGAGTGACGAGGCCTCGTCTGAAACGCTGAGGGGCGCGCTGCGGAGAGCCGGTTTTTCCGGAATCGTGGCGCCCGACACCAATCACTCGCTGGGAAAAGCGCTCGCCATCCGTTCCTCGACCGAAACGTTCGTTCTAGACGGAGCGAGGACCATCCGTTACCGCGGCCCCATCCATGATCAATATGGTCTCGGCACCGCTAGGGCGACCGTTACGAAGGAATATCTCAAAGAGGCGTTGCAAGATGTGCTGGCGGGACGAAGGGTGCGGACGCAGGAGGTTGAAGCACCGGGGTGCCATCTGAACTACTCGGATGCCAAACCACCATCTCAACACCGAATCGAATACTATCCGCGCCTGGCTCGCATTATCCAAGACCGCTGCGAAGCGTGCCATCGTCAGGGCGAGGCCGGCCCGATGGCGTTCACCCGATATGAGGAGGTGAAAGACAATCGAGAGATGATCAAGTTTGTCGTTGAAAGCGGAATCATGCCGCCCTGGTTTCCGCACGCCGGCAGTGGACCCTTCGAAAATGATCACTCGCTGACTCAAAGCGAGAAGGCCGACCTTCTGGCCTGGATCGAGGCTGGAACTCCTGAGGGAGACAAGGCACTTGCCCCGGTTCCTATTCGATGGCCCACGGGCTGGACGCTGGGCACGCCAGATTCCATTCTAAAGATTCCTAGGGCGAAGGTGCCGGCCGAAGGTAAAATTCCGTATCGATATGTTGAACTCCCGACCCAGTTTTCGGAAGACAAATGGATCACGAGTGTTGAGTTCCGGATGATCCATCCGAAGAACGTTCATCACATTCTCGTCTTTCTCAAAGATTCGGAACAGCTCAAGACGCAGGGGTTATCGGGTGTATTTGCTGGAATGGTGCCCGGTTCAGCTGCTTGGCAATATCCCGAGGAAGCTGCTGTCTTTCTTCCACGCGGGGCGCACCTCGTTTTTCAAATCCACTACCAGGTCAGCGGAACTGAAGTGGAGGAGGAATCACTTCTTGGATTTCGCTTCGCGAAGGGGCCCACGCCGTATCGCATGGAGTGCCTTGCGCCATACAACACTTCATTCGCTATTCCACCCGGCGACCCTGCCCACCGGGTAGAGGGTACCTACACATTTCAGAAGCATTTTCGCATTCTCTCGTTTCACCCTCATATGCATCTGCGAGGCAAGGCCTTCACCTATGAGCTCCTCTACAGAAATGGCGCGCGCAAAACGATCCTCGATCTTCCCCGATACAACTTCAACTGGCAGCTGACGTATCAGCTGCGCCAGCCAATCGACGTGCCGGCGGGGACTCAGATGAGGGCCATCGCGATCTACGACAATAGCGCGAACAACCCAGCCAACCCCGACCCGACCCAGACCGTTCGGTTTGGGCAGCAGTCTGAGGAAGAGATGATGATCGGCTATTTCGACGGGTATGCTCTCAATTTACCTATGGGCAATTAGGACGTCCAGCGCCTCACCACTTCGTGGCCCCGAACTTGCATTTACTAAAGAATATAAGTGGAGGTGTGTATGACACGAAGCCCGCTTTATCTATTGGCATTGGCGCTCGCGACCGTCTGGGCGTGCGCACTCCGGCTGCCCGGCTATTTCGAGGGGCCAAATCTGGCTATTGCTTGGATTGGATCACTGGATCTCGTAGCCGCCCTCATCGCGGTTTTCGCAGCACAGGGTGCCATTTTCGACACACGGACATGGACCACTCTTGAAACAGTTCTTTTGAGTGGACTGGCCATTGTGGCCTTTGAAACAGAGGTTCCCCGCTGGCTGGCGTGGTGGAATGTGGGCCTTGCGATCTCTGCGGGCGCCTATACTCTCTCAGCGGTGATCGCCGATAAGAGGACCGAGGTCAGCCCGTTTCCGGGAATTGAGGAGCCACATCAACGAGCGGCGTAGTGATGCTATAATCAGCCGCAATGGAAAAGACCTCCGTTGATGTCTGCGTTGTGGGGGGCGGCCCGGCGGGAATGTTGCTCGCGCTGCTCCTCGCCAAGAAAGGGGTGCGAACGCTTGTACTTGAGCAGCACCCGGATTTTTCGCGCGAGTACCGCGGCGAGGTGCTCATGCCTCGCTTCACGGAAATGTTTCAGCAGCTTCACCTCGACCAGTGGCTTTTGGGGTTGCCTCACCTGAAGCTGGAGTATGGAGAGATCTGGTGGCGGCAGAAGAGAGTCGGTCGTTTTGATTTCTCCTTCGCCTCGCCAAAGGCTCCGTTTGCTCTGTGGATGCCTCAACCGATTCTTCTGAACGCCCTTTTCGCAAAGGCGAAGGAGTACCCCGCTTTCGACATGTGGTTTGGGGCTCCGGTTAAGCAGATGATTCAAGAGAGCGGCGTCCGCGGCGTGATCACTCAGCGCGACGGCAAACTGATCAAAATCGAATCCCGCGTGGTCGTGGGTTGCGATGGGCGGTATTCGGCGATCTTGCGCGAAGGCGGATTTGAGCTCGAATACAAGGATCACAAGTTCGATGTGATCTGGTTCACACTGCCGAAGCCCGCGGACTACGACAACACGTTCCGAGTGCTGCTCTCCCCTTCTCAAAGTTATCTTCTTCTGCCGAAGTACCCCGAGGCGATCCAGGTCGGCATTCTCACCGACCCCCATGGCCTCGAGGCCCTGAAGAAGCGCGGACTGCCCGCCTTGAAGAGGGAGCTAGAGTCTGCGCACCCGCTCTTCAAAGATTTCGCGGCGTCGCTCAAAGATTTTAGCCCTTTTCATCCGCTGCAGGCCTATCTCCATCTAGTGAAAGATTGGGCCAAGGATGGCTGCCTCCTCATCGGCGATGCGGCTCATTGCTGTTCGCCGGCTGGAGCGATTGGCGTGAGCGTTGCGGTTGGCTCGGCCATTGTCGCGGCTGATGTCATTACCTCGGCCCTAAAAACACACCCGGGCATTCTCCCCGCTCAAGTGCTCGCTGAAGTGCAAAGAACCCGCGACGCAGATGTCCGCGGCATCCACCGACTCCAGCGACTCCTCACGGGCGGTCTACTCGGGGGGATACTGCCAGTGAGACGACTCCTTCCCCTCATCGTCACAACGCTCGCCCGCACGCCCCTCTTTCGCAGGGCGCAGCGATCGCTTATGGCCCTGCCAGCTCCGCTGCCGCTCAAAAATGATCTGACGTTTTAGCAACTGAAAAATAGCAATTGCGTCAGCCTTTCGCGATCGGCTAGAAAGCGCGTTCAAGCCATTCTACAGACGCTAGTCACTTTTGAAGCGCCCCCCTGGCCGTGGCTCACGGAGATCGGCGCTGTGCTCCCCCTGGCGAATCTCGGTCGCAAGAACCTCATGGCGTTCCCCTAGGGAGATGGCAGCCCCATAAATCACCACCGGTTGACCATGAGTCAGGTCGAAATTGTGTTCGTCGATCACCCATCGCGGACCCACGTGAACAAGGATCTCGCCTCCTCGAGTGTTCAACTTGAGATGAAATCCGGGCTCATCCTGCTCGGGTGAAGGCCCGGATGAGATAATATTGCCCCGAAACTCTTCGACACCTTTCGTGTGGGCCAAATCGCGCCGCATTTTCCAAACACCAGAGCTCGACACAGGCGCTTCGGCCCACACCACACTTCCCACTAGAACGCACATGAGCCATTTCATAGTTCACCCCTCCATTCCATTTCGGAGCAATTCGCGTGCCAGTCCATTCACTCACGACGACGCGCTCAGTCTGCACAATGGTACGTGCTTGTTCCACTCGAAGCGTCGACCAACGCCCTGAGCACTTTGCAAAGTGGATAGCCCGAGGCACTAGCCTCATTGGCTCGCTCGATCACCGCAGAAGGGGCCGCGGCTGCCAAGGAGTATTCGGGTATTCCAGAGTCGAAGCCAAGCTGAGCCACCGCCCCCTTTTGGGGCACCCAAAGAAAATCGGGGTGCGCATTCTCGTGCCATTCTCCTCCCACCGGGAGGATGCGCCCTTCCACCTCCGCAAGCTCAAGATCATACGTGTAGGTGACTCGGATGACTCTGGGATCGCCGCCATCCCCATTCTGATCGGCGGGAACGCCGCTGACGTAGTTGACGGACGCGATCACGCCGACAATCTTTCGGATCCGACTGTCATTGTAAACACCGCCCGGCCCCCTTTCTCCGCGAGTCAAAGGCTTTTGAAAGCGATCCGTCTTTTTGAACTGGGCGTCGTAATCCACGACCACATCTTGCCACTGTCGGCTCCGTTCTTCGGGCGACAGTGGATTGAAGTAATCAAACTCGTAGCGAATGACCGGTTCGTTCCACACCTGGTAATCGAAAGTTGCGTCCATCACAAAGGGTTTCCCTTCGATACCGATCAAATTTCCTAACGAAAGATGGAGCGTGGCAGGGTTTGTGTCGAAACATTCTCGTTGGGATACCCGCCCGTTCGGCAAAAGCTCTACATTTTTCGAGTTGCAACGTCCGCCGATCGAGTTGGCTGGAAATCGGCCGTTCGCCCAAGCTAGGGTCGCCATCGCACGGATATCGTCGGGATACCAGATCACCTTCGTGCCGTTAGGACCAATCGCCTGAACCGGCGCTAAAGGCGGCGGAACAGAAAAGGCCGCAGCCGCCCATCCGTGACAGATCCCGAACCAAGACTCTACGTCGCCCTCATTGTTCGCATAGGACTTCCCTTCATTTTTTTGCTGGTTAGTCAGGTGAAAAATCGCGTCACTCACGCTGAGATCGTATTTTTCTGAGGGAGACCACCCCCCCACGGCCCGCGCGAGCTTTTTTGGAGTGAGCTGCCGCGAGAGATCCAGCCAATTCGCTGGTTGAGCGTAGTCGGCGATGGCTTCCTTGTAGGTCCCGAAATACTCACCCGCGGCATACCGGTAGGAGGTGAGCCCCCATTGCATCCGCCAATAGTCTCCCGACCACACGGGCGTCATCACCTCTCCGGCCGCAGGGATATCGTCGAGAGAAACCTTGTAGGCTGTCGGCCGGATCCAGCTTTTGGCCAGTTCGTAGGGATTGTCTTCGGGTTCAATGAAGGCGGGCGGGCCATCACAATTGAGCATCGGGAATTTTTGGCGGAGAAATTTTTTGCAGCGATGGCTTTGGTAGGACGGGGTCGCCTTGGCCTGGGCCAGTCGACTCAACGGATCGGCCGGTGGACTCTTGAGTTCCAATACCCTGTGGACCTGATCAAACTCTCCACTGTTCACGTTATACTTGGGAACCGACAGGCTCATAAGTGAGCCGTCCGAAGGAGAGGAGTAAAAACGACGAATCCGACCATTTACCTCGTTCTCCTCGCGCACACTCAACGCCCACGCCGCTGCGGCAGTCAGCCACACTAAGATGAAACCTCTCACCACCATAACCCCTCCCACTGCTTGTACCTTGACCGAGATTGCAAGCCACGGGCCACGGCCAGCCAGGCTCAACTTGCGGAGAGCGAAGGGACGAAACAACTCGGACCGAGTTATCATGTCCCCTGAAAACGTCATTGATGGGTGATCGATTGCATTTTTGTCTCTAATTCCTACTCACGTTGCAATTTGCTTGGGCAGACGGACCGCACCGAGCGCAAGTAGACGCGCCGCCCATGGAACGTCGATTGCAATGATCCTTTCAGAAGAGGTGCCGCATGATGAAAAATATCGCATGGATCTTTGGAGTTCTCTTTCTCGCAACCGGATTCCTGGGCTTTGTCCCCGAGGCCACACCCAAAGGGCTCCTCTTCGGACTCTTTGAGGTCGATGGGATTCACAATGTGATTCACCTTTCGACGGGCGCCATCGCTATCATCGCAGCTCTCTACACCGAGAGTGCGTCGCGCACGTTCTTTCAGGCCGTTGGGGTGATCTACGGTGTCGTCGCCATTCTGGGATTCCTGGCCGCGCCCAATCCGCTCATGGGCATGGTCCACCTAAATAGCGCGGACAATTTCCTTCACCTGGGTGTTTCGGCCGTCGCGATTTATCTGGGCTTCATTGCGAAGGAGAGAGTGTCTCGGGTCTATGAAATCACCGACCGAGATCACAAGGAGAGAAACGCGGCCTGATATGGAATCCACCCGATCCATTTGGCGAGCAGAGGCACTTCCCTCGGCGAAGGGGCCTTTAGACGCCGATACGCGGGCTGACGTCTGCGTGATCGGCGGGGGGATCACGGGGCTATCCGTGGCCTATCAACTTGCCAAGAATCAACGATCGGTGGTGGTTCTGGAAATGGGACTGCTGGGGGAGGGACAAACTCAGTACACCACCGCCCAACTCTCCTCCTCGATCGATTGCCGATATTTTCAGCTCGAGCAGTGGCACGGTGAGACCGGCAGCCATCTCGCGGCCGAGAGCCACACCGCCGCGATCGACGCCACCGAAGCGATTATTCGTGATGAAGGGATCGATTGTGACTTTGAACGACTCGATGGGTACCTGTTCTTGGGCCCCGACGACAGCGCGGAGACATTGACGGAGGAGCTCACGGCCGCGCGACGGGCGGGGCTCGACGTCACCCACACTTCGCTTTCCTGGACCCCTGGCTCCGTCCCGGCCCTGCGTTTTCCCAAGCAGGCGCAGTTTCACCCGCTGAAATACCTCACTGGGCTTTATCGGGCGACCGAGGCGCGCGGAGGGAGGGTCTACACGATGACCCGTGCTCAGGGCATCGTTACCGGCAAGCACCCCATCGTCACCACTCAGTCGGGTCTTAAGATTCATTGTGAAGCGGTCGTCGTGGCAACCAAATCGCCAATGAATGACCGCTTTGCCATTCACACTAAGCAAGCGCCGTATACCACGTATGTCGTCGGACTCAGGGCGACTCGGCCGATTGCCCGTCATCTTTACTGGGACACAGGATCGGCTCATCGATCGCACCCACGCCCCTACCACTATGTGCGCCTCGCGAAAGATCCCAATGGTGTGGATTTTCTGCTCGTCGGCGGCGAGGATCACAAAACGGGACAGGCCAACGATGGCGCGGAGAGATTCTATCATCTGGAGCGCTGGGGACGTGATCTGTTCCCTGGACTGGAAGAGACCGCCTACCAATGGTCGGGGGAGATCCACGAACCCGTCGACGGGCTCGGCTTCATCGGGCCGAACCCCGCCGAGGGCGAGAAGAATATTTTTCTCGTCACGGGGGATGCCGGCATGGGCATGACTTACGCCGGTATTGCCGGTTTCATTTTGCGAGACCTCATCGAGAGGCGACCCAATCCCTGGGCTCACCTCTACGATCCGGCCCGAAAAACTCTTCGTGCTGTGGGGACCTTCACTCGGGAGAACCTCAACGTGGCCTCCCAATATGCGACCTGGGTCACTCCGGGAGAGCTGCATTCCACCGACAGCATCGCACCCGGCGAAGGGGCGGTGATTCGGCAGGGTCTGCACAAGATAGCCGCCTACCGGGATCCCACAGGGCATGTGCACGAATTTTCAGCCGTGTGCCCGCACCTCGGCTGCCTCGTGGCATGGAACTCGACGGAAAAGACGTGGGACTGCCCCTGTCACGGCTCGCGCTTCAACGCCCGAGGCGCGGTGGTTCTCGGCCCCGCAACACAAAACCTCGCGCCGATCCCCCAAAAAAAGACCGCGTAGGTTTCTCGCTCTCAGGTTTTAGGGTGGAGTGTCGACAGAATTAAGGCGCTGGTAGGCAAATCGATCAAGGTCTAGGGCCCTAAAGTCCCCCCCTGGCCGCCGGAAGTGGTCGGGCTTCGTCGGCGGCCAAGGCTCGGGACTGGGCTCAGTTGACTTGTCCGAGCAGGGCCTGCGCCTCTTCGAGGTGCCTTCGCACCACAGCTTCGCCCTGTTCCAGAAACGCCTTCAGTTCTGCGTTTTGAATGGTCGGGATCCAGCGGTTTATCTCCTCAAGGCACTTCTTGTTCCCCTCAACCTGGCCGGTCAGAAACGCGGTGATGTATTCCGCGCCTTCCAGTCGACTGAGGTCTTGCAGCTTGGCGGCCCCCTTCGCGGCGATATCGCGGCTCATGTTGCTCTCCACCGGCACCAGGCGAATGCTGTCAAACAGCGCCTCGGCGTCGTTCAGCATGGCGATGTGCGAAGTGATAAGCTCGTCAACAAAAGCCGCAACCTTTGCATCCGACACTTTTTCCTTGGCCTGCTCAGCGATTGCGATCTCGACCTGATTCGAGACAACAATAATCTGGGCCAATCGCGCATCGGCCGATTGGGGAACCGGATCAGGCCCGGCAAAGAGTTGAAGACAGGAGACTGCTGCTAGGATCGGTATGAAGTGTTTCATTTGTATTCCTCTTCTTTTTCATTCGGGATCATTCCCGCGATGTATCAAAGCAATTCGAGTGCCAAGGTATTTCCGATGTCGTCGTTGTGAGCTCGTTGCAGTTAGAAACACAAAAGCCCCACATTCGATGCTCCTTGAAGCACGAATGTGGGGCTTAAGCATCATGGCCACCGGTAGTACGGATTGGAATAATACGAGTAGGAGAACGGACCGACAGTCAGTGAAACACCAGAGCCGTGGTACGGATAGTACGAGTTGTTGGAGTAGTAACCGTACGACGGATAGCGGTAGGAGGCATAGGAGCCATAGCCGTAGTGCCGGCCATAACCATACCCATACCAACCGTAGTTACCGTGATTTCGCCAACCGTACCAGCGCCCTACGTGCGCATCGGTCTGTTCCTCGTCGGGAATGCACACACCGGTTCGATCCGAAATGTCGAACAGTTTCGCCACCTCGTCGGGAGCCTTCACCTTCGTGCGTTCCGCGACCTCCATTTTTTCCCACGCCTTCCCCTCCGTAGCTTTCAAGGCCGCGCGCGCGTCCTCGACCGTCACGATCTTTTTCTGAAAGTCGATCGTGATGAGCTCGGGGTTTCCCTCGCTCGCCACTGGGGTTCGCACAATGAGTAGACGTGGCAACACCATCTTCTCTCCTGGTTGGCATCCACCGGGTTGTTCATCCGCTGTGGCAAAGAAACCCAGGCACCCTGCCAACAGGATCCATTTCGTTTTCATCGATTTTCTCCTCGTGAATTGGTGTGTTTCACACCGGTTTTGAGTGTTTGCAATGCAATTGAAGTGCCAAGGAGCGTATTCGTCTGTCTTCACCTTTTGCGATCTGAGACAGTTTTTCTTTGTCGCTGACGCAGTTCGGACCTATTAGTCCCGTGAGCGTTGAACAAACGCCCCCTAAGAGAATGGCTCCGGGAAACCGGACGCCATGGAGCACTTCTTACCGACTCGAATTTTTCGGCTCCGAAACTAGAACACAACATGAACGAGGAGTTCGTATGAAAACGATGATTACTATTGGGTTGGCTATTGCCCTGTCCGGCTCGGCGTATGCCAGCGGATTCAAGTGCACATCCGACGAGGGTCTCAATGTGAAGCTTTTCAACCACGTTGATCCCTTGAGCGGCACCCGCACGCCGGCGGTGCTTGTGATCAGCAGCGATGCCCAAGGCACGCTCATCGTCCGCAAGGACACCGAGATCACCAAGCACAACCGTGCCAATACGGTGCAGTATGTCGTTGATGGCTCTGAGAAGGTTGGGGCTGAAACGGCCATCCTTCAGATCCGCTTCAAAGAGGGTCGCGAGGTTCTCGAGGCCCGTGAGGTCACCGCTGCCCAGTTGATCCTGGTGTCGGAAGACAATGATCGGTCCGTGATCGCGCTCGAGTGCGAGCGTTATCTCAAGGCCGAGTAGGTTCCCAAGGCCGGGCCCTCACGAGGGCCCGGCCCCACTCCCCTTTCGGTTCGCCCGCACTCCATTTACAATGGAATCATGAAAATCATTCTGACATTTCTCTTCGTGGCCGCCTCGGCTGTCTCAGATCCATTCTTCGACACTCTGCTCGCCCCATTTACCGGTGAAGTCCCGGGAGCCAGTCTCGCCGTTTACAAAAACGGGGAGCTCTTTTTCGAAAAGTCTGTTGGCCTGGCCGACCTGGAAAACAAGATCCCCGTGGAGCCGAACACTCATTTTCGAATTGCCTCAATGACAAAGGCCTTCACCGCTTTGACGGCGCTCATGCTGATCGATCGCGGCCAACTCTCCTTCGACACCCGGATCACCGATCTGTTTCCGAAGTTCCCCGTTTATGGAAAGTCGATCTCCGTCTTTCATCTGCTCCATCACCAATCGGGCCTCCTCGACTACGAAGATCTCATGCCGTCCGAAGAAACAACGCCTATCCTCGACAAAGGGGTCGTGGACCTTCTGGCCCACCAGGACCACACCTACTTCGCGCCGGGCACGCAATTCCGTTATAGCAACGGCGGCTACGCTCTACTCGCGCAGATCGTGGAGACAATCTCGCAGACTAGCTTTGCGGCCTTTCTCAAATCCCAGGTCTTTCTGCCGCTCGGGATGTTTTCGAGCCTTGCCTTCGAAGCGGGCCTGTCGACAGTCCCCCACCGCGCATATGGTTACTCGCCCAGTGGCTCCTCGTTCGTCCGCACCGACCAGAGTGTGACCTCAAGCGTTCTTGGTGACGGTGGCGTCTACACCTCGACTCGAGACTACCTTTTCTGGAGCCGGTTTTTAGACGAACCCAACCTTCTCTCCGAGGATCTGGCCCTCGCCCTTTTCGAGCCCGCCCCGCTCTCCACTGGCGAGGCGACCCACTACGCAAGCGGCTGGATGATTGACACCTACAAGGGGAAACGGCACCAATTTCACACGGGGAGCACCATCGGCTTCCGTTCGGCGGTGGAACGATTCCCGGATGATCATCTCACCATCGTATTTTTTTCTAATCGAGGAGATGTCACACCCCAATCCTTTACGCAGTCCGCGATGGACCACCTTCTCTTTGAGCGAAGAACCGATAAGCCGGTATGCCGAGCACTACAAAAATGAGTCCATAGGCGGTGCTCCGTGGGTCACTCACCACGGTGTTTATCAAGAGTACAAGCGCGGCCATGGAGAAAAGTCCGGGGAGCACTGGATAAAAAGGCGCCCGAAACCCAGCTTCACCTCCACGCCTGTTTCTGAGGCGAAAAATCGATAGGGCCACTAAGAAATAGAATATCCACGATGTGAAAACGACGCAGTCGGTGAGTTGGTCGAAGGTCCCACTCGCGGCGAGCACGCTTGCCGTCACTCCCTGGATGAGAATCGCCTTCACGGGCACACAGGTGATCGGATGAAGGTGGGAAAGATGCCGAAAAAATAGGCCGTCTTTCGCCATTGCGTAGGGAACCCGGGCTCCAGTGAGAATGGAGCCATTCATTGCACCTAGAGCCGATACAACAAACAGAGCAGAGAGAAAGGTTGCTCCACTGGAACCCAAGAACGACCTCAACGCCAAAGCGGCAACAGGTGGGCTCGAGGGATGAAGGCTCGAGTTCGCGCCAGCAATCTCATCGATCGGAAGCGCCAGGAAATACGCGACGTTGATTAAACCATAAACAATGAAAACCAGAACCGATCCGATGATAAGAGCTCGCGGAATGTTTTTTTGGGGATCAATCACCTCGCCAGAGGCCATCGGAAGATTATTCCACCCATCGAAGGCCCACAGCGCCGAAACCATCGCCGTCCCCATTGCGCTGGCCCCGTTTCTTGCCATCTCGACTCCTACCAAGGCACCCCGGTGCTCACCCCAGAAAAACACCCCACCGGCAATCGCTACGATCAGCCCCACCTTGAGCGCCGTCAGCGCCGACTGAATTCGCCCGCCCCACGCCACCTTCAGACAGTTGTTCAACACAAAGAACCAGACGAGTGCTATCGCCGTCACAGTGCGAGCCTCGGCTGACAATGGGGCTACAGCGCTGAGAAAAGTGGCCGCGCCCACGCCATACGCCGCCACCGATCCGGGTGAGCCGATCCAGAATCGACACCATCCAAACAAAAAGCCGGCGAGCGGCCCATAGCCCTCCCGTAGGTAAATATACTCACCGCCGGCATTGGGGAATTGGCCCCCGATCTCCGCGTAAACGAAAGCCCCGGCCAGAGAAAGAAACCCAGCCAGCCCCCACGCCAAAAGTACGCTCATCGGAGAACCCAAGAGCTGCGTCATCGTCGCGGTTTTGAGAAAAATCCCGGTGCCAATCATGCTGCCCGCGACAAGGCTCACCGCCGCGCTGAGGCTCAGCCCTCGTTTCAAAGAGAGTGGTTCGGGAATTGTTCGGGCTAGGGTTGGAATACCAAACTATTTTCTCTTAGGCAGCGTGGTGGAGTCCATGGATATTCTCATGGGGAATGGGCTCCCCACAAAGGAGCGTAAAGAGCTCACCGTAAATGAGGTGCACAACCAGAAGGCCGGCGGACACGAGAAGCGGAGAGGCTGTGTGGCTCGCAAAGAGTCCTAGCCCCAAAATCGGCAGCCCGATTAGCTGAGAAAAGAGCCAGAGCCCCGCACCCCACTCGAGCCCCTTGAGCCACAGATTCTTCGCCATCATGGGGTAGTAGGCCAAGACGTAGAAATGGGGAAATACGATCGCCCCCATATTGAGGTGCCAAACAGCGCCCCAAAGCGCGTAGTAAGAGCTGGAAAGATTACTCACCATGAACGACTGCCCAATCATTGCAAAAAAATGCAGGGGGAGGTGGCCAAAGATTTTCGATCCGATGAGAAGCACTCCTGTCGCGATGATTGTCGCTGAAAAACCAGCTGCAATCGCCCGCAAGATCCCAGGCCGCTCTCTATCAACGTCTCGATCATCCATTTGGAGAACCACCTCCCCACTTCTTAATTGAGCAAAAGTCGTGCCGCCGGCCTAGGCTCAAAAAATGGGGGAGCCGTGCCATTCATGCAAATCGCATCATTAATTGTGGAGATTCTTGTACGATGGACGCGTTAGGCGCTTCGCAGCATTCAGCCGATTTCCAGAATCCGTTTTCGTGATCGGCTTGTCGATCACTCAAATGCCACGGCTCGTCCAAAATCGTATGAGCAGATCAGAGCAGGCGTGCCTACGGCAGCCGATCCAAAGCAATGATTCGGAGGGCAGAGACAGCCGCCGCGATCACCACAGAGCTGGGCCACCCATAGCGTTCCGATCTGCGATCCCACGAGAGAGTTCAGAATGTCGGGGCGGCTCGCACGCACGATGAAGTGTTGCGGATCGGTGTGGAGAGACTTAGTGATGGGGTTAGGTTGCTCGAGCGAAGTGTAAAGGAGTGCATTCGACAGAGCCGCTAGCGCCTCATCGGTGTAGGGCCCGGGCTGAAGCTCCCTCAACATGGTCACTCTGCCCATGAGATCGCGGTCATGGCTGTGGCGATCCTTCAAAAGCCCCTCCTGCTTCAGTTTTTCTGCTGTGTCGTAAAAGAGTTGAACAAAGTAGACCTTTTTTCCCATCACTAGATCGGTTCCGATGTGAATTCCGAGGCTCGAGGAGATTTTCTTCTCGGGATCAAGCTTAGAAACGCACTCACCCGTCACGATCTGCCCCTTCTCAAAACCATTGTAGGGTGGAAGTCCGGCCCTGGAGAAGGCGCCCAAGAAATCATTGTAGAGGCGCTCGTCGACGGGCGGGCGAATCTCCACCTTAAAGCTCTTCCAATAGGTCTTGTACTCCTCCTCGGAAGCGGGCGTTTCGGCCCATGCGATGCTCATTAGGGCGAGGAAAAGGAGAGTCACTTGCTCACCTCGCGCGCAATCGTCCGGTCATCGTCGCCCTCGTCCGGAGCCTGAAAGGCGCAGTACCGAATGGGCTCGCCAAATTTGGCGGGTCCAGACTTCACCATTTCACACCCTTTTGGTTTCGCGCACGGCACCTCCACTAGAAACCCAAAACCCCGCGAAGAGATATTTTCACGCGCCCGAAAGAGAAGCTGCGAATCCTTCGTCAGAAGGTCCGGCGTCACCTCAATCCAGGAATCGGCGAGGTTCTGGCTCCCCACCGACGCGAGCGGGTGATTGGGGAGAGTCCGTTGGACCGAGGGGTAAAGTGCGGCGGTCTTACGAATCGTATCGAGAAATTCCTTCCGCTGGGGCGGCGTCGACAGCTCAAAATTCTTCGCACTCCAATCGGGAATGAGACGCGGTTTCTTGTCGATAAAGATCAGCCCCAACGCCGCATCGACAGCCATCTCGATCGCCGGTCGGCTCCAACAGACACCGCGGTAGAGCCGCTCGGTCTTGTGGTTTCTCAGACCTGGCTCGTGAGATTCCGCAAATCTCCCTCGGATAATATCAAAGCTGCTCAGGTTGTTCTGGGCCATTGCCATCAGGATCCCGGCCCCCGCTTTTTGCTGGGCCCGCTGGCTCTGCCACAGCGGATCCAATGCCCCACTCTCAGCCTGCAAGAGCCCTGCCATCAGCCACATTATCCAAACCTTCATAAGAGGGTGCCCCACCTCCTTTTCGGTTGAATTTGATTCACTGCTGAACGCCCCTTACAACGCGTTGCATCGCACTGGTTGACCTCAGGGCTCGTGTTACCCTATAGCTCCCAAATGAAAGTCGTTTCACTGATTCCCAGCGCTACCGAGATTGTTTGCGCGTTGGGGTTTGAGGAGACTCTCGTCGGACGATCCCACGAGTGCGATTTTCCTCATTCGGTGAAACATCTCCCGATCTGCACCGCTCCCTCTTTCAACCCGGAGGGGACCAGCCGAGAAATCGATGACCGAGTGAAGGACCGTTTGAAACGAGCTCTTTCCATTTACAATGTCTTTGAAAATCGCCTCAAAGAGCTCGCCCCCGATATCATCATCACCCAGGCGCAATGCGATGTGTGTGCAGTGAATCTCGAAACGGTTGAGCGATCCCTTGAAGGCTGGGGCGGAAAGGCGCCAAAGCTCATATCGCTGGTTCCCAATCGCCTGACGGACATCTGGCAGGATATTGAGTCGGTGGCTAGGGCTTTGGGGGCACCGGAGGTCGGACGTGAGCTGGTCCAGTCACTTGAGAAACGAATTCAGGCCATCGCAAGCCGAGCGCGCGACCTAGCCACTTTTTCTGTTGGCACCATCGAATGGCTCGACCCGCTCATGGCAGCTGGCAATTGGATTCCAGAATTGGTCACGCTAGCCGGGGGCCGCCCTCTTTTTGGTGAAGCCGGAAAACATTCACCCTGGATTGACCCCGATCAGTTCTGGCGATCCGACCCCGACGTGATCGTAATCATCCCCTGTGGCTTTTCGATTGCGCGCACTCAGGAAGAACTAATCCTGCTCACCCGGCAACCCATCTGGCCCTCACTCAAAGCAGTAAGGAACCGCCGCGTCTTCATTGCCGACGGCAACCAATACTTCAACCGCCCCGGCCCCCGCCTCGTCGAATCCCTAGAAATCCTCGCCGAGCTACTCCACCCCAACACGTTTTCCTTCGGCCACCAAGATCGCGGCTGGAAGGCAGCGGGAACACACCGCGAATGATTCGGTCCGGGACCAGGCCGCTTTCGACGTCCGTACACGAAACCCCCATCAGTCAGTTACACCGCCGGTATACAACCCGTTTTTCACCCGGCTAAAAGATCGTCACCCCCGAAATAGCCCTAATCTATTAATGACTTTCCTCTTTCAAAACCCTCCTCCTCTCATCGATACACCGCGCAGCCCATGGCCCAGCGCTTGCAACCCAGTAGCTCCATGCGAGGTCAAACTATAATCTTACTGGCTACTTTTCTTTGCTCTTTCGCGCAGGCCAAGTGGCATGGCCGCAACGCTAATCGCTACGCCTGTCCTGGCACCTACGTCCGCCCCTACGTCGAACCCATCATTGAAATGCAGGCGTACAATCCTTCGGCCAGACTCGCGGTATGCGGACAACGGATGTGCCTCTATTCTTACGAGGGGGACCCATACCCGCGCGAAGTTCAAATTCTAAATGACGGCACCCTTGCCGTGTGGGCCAGTGGCCAATATTTGGAACTTGAGGAACGCTTCCGCACCTATCTGGCCAAGCGATACGCAGCAGCTCTTGCCTTTTTTCAAGAGCCCGTTCTCAGCTTGCTCCGCAAGGTCATACGAAAGTATTTGCCACAAAAGCAAACTCCGCAGCCAATTGTGCTGCCGCTGCCCATTTCACCGATTCCGCCATCGCCCCATAGACTCCCGACTCCAGTAAGCCCTCCCATTCCTCACCCCGTACGGCCGCCCAAGCCACCATCCCCAATTCACAGCCCGAACCGGCCCAACAACCCACCGCCATTTTTCGGTGGGATCGTAAATCCCCCGCTCCCGGTGCGCCCAAATAATTCAAACACTCCGCCCATGCAGTGGGAAATTCCGCACTACCGTTTTCATCAGCACAACCAAGGTCAGGCGGGAACCTGCCACGCCTTTGCACTGCTCCCTATAGTAGACGCGTTTGAAAACACTCGGCTACCCTTCGGCGGGTACAAAGCCTCGAGCAACTGGATGGTTTTCCTGTCGGTCTTGGATCGACTTTGCGACGGCACCGACACTGCGGTCGACACCGCCGGCATTTACTACCCCGAACGGACGATTCACCGTCTTCTCAATGTCGGCTACTGTTCCGATTCGGATTATAATCGCTACAGCGCGGTCGATCTCATTCAAAATAAGAAAGCATTGGCCCAATCACAACGGATCAACCCTCTATCACTCGATTCACTCGCCGAACCAAGAATGGCGAAGACCAACGGGTGGCGAACCGCCCTCAACATCGATGCCGCCTTGGATAACTTGATTCTCTACGAACGGGATCCAGCTGTTTCCCTGGAAAAGGGGTTCATCCGGAATGATTACGAAGATAAGTTCAAACAGGTCTTCGGAATCTCGTCCCACGATGCCCAGCGAATGTGCCACATCAACGCAAACACATCGGCCACAGACATCCTCCGCGGGCTCAACGTCAGCGGACCGTTCAGTCAATGCCTGACCGAATCAATGACGAATCGTAACAAGTTCAGGAGGAATGGATGTGGTGTTCGCTCTTTCTCACAGGGAGACAACCGCAATTTGCTTCAGCGAGCCAAGCAAGCCATTTTCAAGAATCAGCCCGTGGTTATCTTAACTTCCGATTACCGTAAGGAAAGCAAGGAACACAGCAACCACGCCGTCACTCTCACCGGATATGATGATTTGGCTCAACAATTTACTGTGATGAATTCCTGGGGTGAAGGCGAAAACTACCCCGTCCCTTATTCCAAAGCAAATGACATCCGAACCATCACCTACCTCGACTGCGACCGCTCGGGGCCCTAGCCCCTCTCCACCCAATCAAACGCGGCTTTCACCGTCTGACGTCGCAATTGCGCGAGCGGCACCGGATAATCGCTGGAGAAAAAGCTATTGAGCACACCCGCCATCAGACATTGGATCTGCCGCGCCACCTCAACCGATCGCTTGTGGCCCAAACCAGACCCCTTCAAACACGATAGAATGCGTGCCTCCCCCATCGATCGGATGGAGTTCTGGAGTTCCCTATAGGACGGGTCGCACGAACAAAGATAATAAAAGAGCCCCATCACCGACGCGTGCTTTGGGTGCCTCTCCATCCAATGAAATGGCCCCTCGACCACGCATTCCAGCTTCTCTCGCCACCCCGTAGCGGCCTGCGTGTGCCCAATCGTGATGTGCTGTCCGACCGCAACCGCGTACCGAACCGCGGTCCGGATCAGCTCATCTCGATTCGCAAAATAGTAGGCTACATGGGTCCGGTTCATCTTTACCCTTTTGCCCAAAGTCTCAAAGCTGATGTGATCGATTCCATCGCTCGCGACGAGATCGATAAACGCCTCGACGATCTTCACTTTGCGCGCCTCACCGCGACCCGGCTTGATGTCGAAGATCTGGTGATAGAGCGCGTGAGGAAAACTAGCCGTGTCCATCGCCCCTCCGTTCGAGCTCTCCACCGCACCCCTGCCTACGAGACCGTGCCATCTTTCGATCGTAAACCAACCAGTCGGGGCCGTCAGCTGGCAGTCCACCTAATCTCTCAATCCGGGCCCGAAGACGCTCCCGCAAGATGGAGTCCCGCGAATAGCGAAACGTAATCTTTTTATGGGCCGTTTCCCTACTCTGAATCCGCGTGTATTGCCTCAACCCCAGCAGGGAATATTCCCGATCCAGCACCCCTCCATAGTTATCCGCCCAGAGAATGGGAGAAAGCATCCCCATCAGTGGCCGATGAAACTCCGAGATCACGCCACCCGCTGCACCGGTTATTCCTTCGGGAGGCTCTTCACCACCGTATGTGAAGAGGCGATGGACATCGGCAATGTAGAAAGCATAGGGCAACACATACGGCGCGTACACCGGATCCATGCAGTAACTCTTCAGCTCGAGCTTACCGCCCACCGGCCACAGGATTGACTCTGTCGGCGCGGGAACCGTGATCGGAAAATGATCCTTCACCGGACCCGCAATGAGCGTCGGCAACGCCACCCTTCGGGTGTGCGGAATCTCAAAATTAGGGTGAGCATGCGACAGTCCCCGATGGAGATAATGACGCTCCGACGGCAAGAGGCCGTCCTTTCCCGGACGAGACACCCGAAAGAGCAAAACGGGAATTTCGTCCTCCAGACGGCCCGACTCCGTGACCAACGAGATCATTACGAACGAAGAGAGTCCATCGAGCGCCGGCTCCGCTCGCCCGAGGCCCTGCGCAATGTTCTGGGCCTCGTCCCCGTAGATTTGCGGATATTTTTTAAGCTGCGAAAAATACCATTCTTGGTATTTCGAGATTTGCTCGGTGATCCACGGAGTTTCGGGCGGGTACCAGCTCTCCAAAAGGAGACTGTGCAGCTCGTCCTGCTCGCCGTAAAACTGCGCGCTTTTCTCGAAGCGCAGCGCGAAGCCTACGATCGAGAAGGTTACCCCGCCGTTTCCGCCCTCAATGCGGAGGCGAAGGAGTTCTGGGCCGAAGAACAAAAGCGCCACGTCTCGGTCTACGAAGGCATGACGTCCGATCTTGAAAACGAATTCAAAAGCTGGACCAAATAGGAGGTTCCCGTGCTGTATCAAGTCACTATTCTCTTCTTGTTGGTGCTCAGTGCCCCCCTCTTCGCCGAGGGCGGAGACTTCGAATCCGACGAAAGCGCCATTCTCATTACAAGTGCCCGCCTCCACGAGGTGGATCATGGGTGGATTGAGGCCTACTACCCCAAAGCTGTCTTCTACCATCACAAACTCCAAACTGCTCCGCAGGGCCAAGACAATCCAGTCGGGTTCTTGTCACTCGACGAGGCCCGCCCCGAGGTCAATCGAGTCACCGGCAGCTTTTCAGGTGAGAGCGGCTCTTACATCTATACGATCGGTTCGGCTCATCTCTTCCCCATGCTCAACAATCTCATTCCGCAAAATTACCAGGTCTGCGTGAAAGGGGAGTGGGACTGCGAGCTCACCGTCGCCACTGGGTTCAAACAGGGCGAAAAGGCTCAGGCCTGGACGATTATTCCTGCCTTCAAGAACCCCAACCTCGGAAAGGAACAAAAGGAGGGCGATCCGGTCGATCCCAATGGAGAACGGGTGATGATCTTCCCCCGCGCCACTCATGCCTTTTTGCTCGAGGTCGGTCCTCGTTCGGGGAAGGTGCCCCGACGATATGCCGAGTTTCGAGAGGGAATCGATGGCAATCCCGAATCGGGAGAGAAGCTATACCGTTCCCTGTACGATATTGCCTCCCTCACCATCGAGATCTCCCGGTCGCAGATCGCAGGCCCCATGTTTGAGCCCAAGGTTGTCACTTGGTACGTAGTGGCTGGCGCGAAACTCCCTGCATAATTTCTTAGTTTATCGACGAGAAACGGCTTGATGTCTGTCTCATGGTGTGGTGATTTGTGTGGCATCAGCATGGGTTTTGGCATCTTGTTTCTACTTTTTCTCCTGCA
>JACPWY010000003.1 GCA_016196825.1 Deltaproteobacteria bacterium
CATCGGCAATGCAAAATCCAAAGAGGATGCATCGCTGCATCCTCTTGTTCTCAGAAGCACCCCGCCTATTCAAAATTGGTAACTACTCAGCCTGTTGATAACTATAGTTGCCCTTGACGCATGGAGTTCGATACAGTGTAGTGCATGACTGTCTACACCCTACAGCACTTGGAACAATTCACCAAGGCACAACTGGTCGCCATCATCATTGAGCAAACAGAAATAATCGGACAACTTGAAGTTCGTATCGCCGCTCTTGAAAAAAACAGCGGAAACAGCTCGAAACCACCGTCGACCGACCTCTCGCCGCACCACACGCACTCCCTCAGAGAGAGAAGCGGCAAGCCGAGCGGCGGACAGTATGGTCACCCTGGAGTAACGCGCACGCAGGTTGCAAACCCAGACCGTGTCGTCCTCTGCCGTCCGACGCAGTGCGAGAAATGCGGCGAGAATCTCGACGGCGAAACCGGATTGATCAGAAGGAAGCGTCAGGAAGCAGACATTCCGCCGATTGCAATCGAAGTCACTGAATACCAACAAGAAATGGTGTCGTGCAGACGCTGTGGCCACACGACGACCGGCGCCTTTCCCACTTCCATTACCGCACCGTTTCAGATTGGAGACAACCTCAAGGCGACCATCATCTATTTGAACGTGGCGCACCACATCCCGTTTGAGCGGTGTACTGCGCTCCTCGATGATCTCTTGTCGGTGCGCATCGGCGAAGGCAGCGTGGATACGGCTCTCACGGATGGGAGCGAGCATGCACAGACGCTCTACCGCGACATCCTCGAGAGTATCAAGCAGGGAGCGTGGGTCGGGGGCGATGAGACAGGGACGCACGTCAATGGCGAGAAATCGTGGCAGTGGGTATGGCAGAATGAGCGAGGCAGCTACTACGCGATCGAACCGTGCCGAGGCTACCGGGTCGTCAAGGAGCATTTCGGTGAGGACTATCGGGGGACACTCGTCAGCGACTGCTGGTCGGCGCAGAACAACACAAAAGCGGGAGCGCACCAGCACTGCCATCCACACTACCTCCGTGACCTCCAGTTCTCGATTGAGACGGAGCGCAGCGCTTGGGCGTATGCGGCATTCCGATTCTTGATCGCGTCAGAGCGCGCACGAGCGGCAATCTGGGCTGACGGATTTGATACGACGTTGCGCGGAAAGATCGTCGCCCGCTACGAGCGGGAACTCGAGACGCTCATCGGACGACCGGCCACAGGCAACGTGGCGCAGAGAATCCAGAAGCGCATGCGCAAGCATCAGGAGAAAATCCTGTACTTTATGCACGATTCGGACACGCCCTTCCACAACAACAGCTCCGAGCGGGCCATCAGAAATGCGAAGCTGCATAAGAAGATTTCGGGAGGATTCCGCAGTGAGCACGGCGCACGACGGCATGCCATACTCCTCTCTGTTATCGAGACGTGCAAGAAGCGGAAGATGGATATCCTTGTGTCGCTTCGGCTGCTGTTCCAAGGGAAACTGAGTTTTCAAGGACCGTGAACATTACGGGGCTCTTGGGGGTAGCTGAGTAGTTACGGCAAATTTTGTTCTTCGATAACCCATATCACACCTGAAGGAGCGCGAACGCCTGTTCCTCGGGAACACCATCTCTGCCGTACTCAAGCACCTTCCTGATAATGGCACGCATGGTGTTCCCGAACGCTCTCCGCTTGAGATCCCCGAATGACAGTTCAGAGACGTTGATCCCTTTTTCGGTACACACGTTCCATCGCACGAGCTCAAGGATTACTGCCGAGGTGAAGACAAGGCACCAATGACCTTTGATGCCGCCGAGCTTCCGCATCTGGTATTCCCCCAGCCCCAAGTGCGACTTCGCGTCTTTGAAAAAGGTCTCGATACTCCAGCGAATTTGATACGCTCGGAGGAGACGTTCCGGACGAATGTCTTTTCGATTTGAGACAAGGAACACCGGGCCGACAAAGGTGCCGTCCGCTTTCTTTTCGTAGGACACGATCAACCGTACGGTCTGTTTTTCGCGCTTGAGACACTGAATGCGCGCTTGCACCGACTGGATGGCGTACGTTCGATTTTTTACCTTGATGATGGGAAGCGTCGCGGGGTCGAGCGTCTTGCCGTATGTCTCCATGGAATAGGTCTTCCGTTCGATGACCATCTTCCGGTCGCTCTTGCTCATGGAAATCCAGTCTTTTCCAAGGGATTCTAGGTGATCCACGACTTCTTTACAGAAGAACCATGAGTCAAACACCACGGTAGAAAATGGGATGCCTTGCTCAATTGCCCAATCGACCAGGGCGATGGCGAGTTCGATTTTGGTTTTGAACGGAACGTCATCGACGCACTGTTCCTTCTTTCTGTAGAGTTCGAAACGCAGGGGATAGCGGAGCTTCTGGTGGTCTGCCCACACGAGACCGACGAGGCAGTGAGCGTAGGGCAGATAGCGTCCCTTCGAATGGTCCCAGAGTTTCCCCGCCGCCTCCATGAGTTTGCCGAACTTCTCGATAATGGTATCGTCAATGATGAGCATGCCCTTCTCGTGGAATCGCTGGCCGTCCGGCAGTTGTTTGATCACCCGCACGGTTTGCTCCAGTACATCGTTGATTTCCCACGGACGGTCGCTCACGAAATGATGGAGCGCATCGTAGGATTGTGAGAGGCGGTATCCTTCAGACAGGGCTTCAATGTCGGCGTGGTCGCTCACCATGAGGCCGGTAATGAAGCGTTCGAACTGGCGGAATTGCGGTTCGGAGAACAACGGCTTGTAGGATTGACAGATGGTATCGATCTCCGCGGGGATTTCGAGGATGGGGATGGTCATTACCGAAATTATCCCATTTTTACGTTCATTGCGCTTTCAAGGAACAAAATTTGCCAAAGTTTAGTTTACTTGTTGGCGAATATCTTTTCATTGCTCTGGTACAAACTGAAGCCGAAATCAGAACTCCCCAACATGAAAGCTGACTGAACTACTGGGCCTTATTTTGAGCCGTTCCGAAAATTTTTCCAAAAGTTTAAGTTTAACGCGCGCCTCGGAAGTTCGCTATCAGCAGTCAGTAGTTCAGTTCGTTGTTAGAAGTTGCGTACGCATGATTTACTTCGACAAAGTTTCAAAAATTTATAACGGCGGTACCGTGGCGCTCGAGGATGTGACGCTCACCGTAGACTCAAAGGAGTTCGTCTCTATCGTCGGCCACAGTGGGGCGGGAAAGACGACCTTGCTCAAGATGTTGCTTGCCGAGGACTCTCCGACCGCAGGCGCGGTGTTTTTTGAGTCTACGAATATCCACTCGCTTCGGCGGAGGGCGATCAGCCGCCTGCGGCGGCGCATCGGCATGATTTTTCAGGATTTTCGCCTCCTTCCCGCCCGCACCGCCTACGAGAACGTCGCATTTGCGATGGAGGCGGCAGGGCGAAGCGACGAGGAGATCCACTCCGACGTGCCGTACGCGCTCGGCCTCGTTGATCTCGGGGAGCGCCTGTGGAATTTCCCGCATGAGCTCTCCGGCGGCGAGAAGC
>JACPWY010000060.1 GCA_016196825.1 Deltaproteobacteria bacterium
CCTGAAAAGATCCAAAAGAAAGAGATCCTGAAAATCGTCTTAGACGAAGAGCTCAAAGAACTTCTCGAACAGGCAAAGAAACTCGCGTCGGAAAAGGATGGAGCCGCTCTCTTGAAGAAAGTCCTCAAGGGCTTCGTGAGACAGAAGAAAACCCGAAACACCGTCACGCCACGTCACACCCATTGTGTGCAAGCGCGGACGGCGCGAGAGGTAAGAGATCGTGATGGTTATCAATGCTCGTATGTCGGTCCTCAGGGTGTTCGGTGCAACCAAACCGCACATCTCCAGATCGATCATGTCCGGCCATATGCGATGGGCGGAAACAGTCGCGATCTAGAAAACTTGAGGCTCCTGTGCCGAGCGCACAATCTTGCCAAAGCACGTCTGGATTTTCCTCAATGGGAAAGGCCCCGCAAGGCACCCGCAGCACCCGGTGTTATTGCGAAGCGATAACATCGGGGGACAAGCCGCTTTAAGCACGGGGAATGAGAAATCAAATCTCTTCGGCGCGTCAGTCGCCTCCGTGGACGCGCGATGAGCCGTGATCAGTGCGGCGAATATTCCGTTCGACCGCTCACGTTATTGAGAAAGAACCCACTGGGCCCGCAACATTCGCGCCTGAGGGGCGGTGCTGGAGTTGGTAGACATTCTTCTGCACCGCCACAATCTCCGCTCTTATTGCGGAGAATAGGGTGGCGTTTGCGGAGATTAGCAGGCAGTACCAGCGATTCGTTAGTGGCATCAGAGTAAGCAAAATCGCAGAGGGCGCGACACGCGCCCTCTCAATAATCAAGTCATCAAATTGGCCATCCACGCTAGCGCCGCGGCACAACGCAACGCACCGAGTTGACGTTGGCATCATCGCGGTTGAAGAAGCCGATGAAGCCGTTACGACCATTGAAGTAGCAGGCGTAATTGGAGTTATCGGGAAGAACTGACGACCAGAAAAAGTTTGGGTTGCCTTTTGAGTCCGTCAAATTGGGCAGCACTTGAGGGACATACCCATCATAAGTTCCTGACTTGGCCCCCATATACCCCCGCAGGCGAACGAAAGCTTCACGACTAGGGAGCTCAGCACCGATGCCTTTACAGTGTTTATCCGCGTCTTTGTGATTCATATATTTGGGTGAACCATCCTCTTTGTTGACAATGTCACCCCACCAGGTCATTCCGCTGGGATCGAGCCAGGCCTCGCCAAACTCTTTCGCGTCCACCTTGAGTTTGCTCAGCGTCTCGTCACTCACTCTGGTGAATTCTGCGTTCCGAGAACTTGCCATCTCAGTCTCTCGGCTTAAAACCTTCAGAACCTTGCGAAAAAAGTCTACGTCGGATTCAGAGTCAAAATTAATCGCCTCTGCCGAACTCAACGCGGCTTCCAAACGCGCGATGAAGATAAGGCGACTCTGCAAATCCTTCAGATTCATCCTTTGCCGCAACACGGCTTCTGGGTCCAAACTGCTGGCTGTATCCAATTTTTCGATTCGCACGGTAATCGATGCCAGAGTCGGTGGCTTCTCTTTCTTGAACTCTGGCGTGAGCGCGCTCGAAAGATCGTAGGACCAATCTGATCCCTTGATCTCCTTTATCGTTTCCGCTTCGCAGTCCCGATGATTCTCTTCGAGTACCAGGCATCGCCTTAACATGAGATGAGGGGGATTGGTAATGGCCCGCGAGAGCACCCAGAAACGCTTATCAACCCTATCGCTGACAACCACATCGGCCAGGCCACAACACGCGGGCAGAATCAGAAACACAATCAGATTCTTTTTCATCGTCATACGCTCCATGTGGCCCTTTCTAGGACAAAGCCCGACGGAAAAACAATCCCCTCTTCCGTTTATTGGGAGTGTCAGTGAGAAGCAAGGGCCTTGTGCGGGCGACTCGGAGCCAGAGATCGGGTCAAGACGCCGGTTTCAAGAGATCGCTCACCGGATCCCGTAGACACTCACCTGGACGTTATCCATGTTGGCGTAGATGTATTGGTCGTTGTAGACCGCGAATCTCACGGGTGTGATGGGGAAATAGGAAACTTGCGTGCCGTTCATGTCGAACACATAGATGCCGGCGGGATTCACGGGGCCCGCGGCGTTCGCGCCTGAGGGGCGGTGCTGGATGTAGATGAACCGGCCTGTCGAAACTACGTTGACCGCCTGGATGGCGTCGATGCGGTTTGGGTTTTGGAGTTGGCCGCCGTTGTCGAGGTCAAATGTCCAGAGACTGGCCTTCATCGCGAGCACGACGTGGCTGCCGGCCACCGCGGCCCCCATCGCGCAACACACATTCTGCGGACCATAGGCATCCTTCTGGACGACCGAGAGCCCGCTCTGATTGAGCGACAAAGTGTAGATGAAATCCTGGTCCGAAAATCCATAGGCCACGGGAAGCGTGGGGTGGTGCACGAGGGCCGCATACACATAAGCCGGATCGCGTGTCACCTGAACATCATTTACCTTAGCACTCGGGTAACGACCGATCTCAACCGGCGTGTGGGTCTGGGAGATATCAACCATACTCACACCCGCGGCACCACTCATGAGGGCCATCTTGCCCCAGACATCGAGTGCGCCTTGCGCGAAATTGTCCGGAGTCCAAAATCCAAATTGGGGATAGGGCGAAAAGGCTTCAATCTGATTAGAGGCCGCAAACGTCAGTGTCGGATTTGTCGGATCCGCACCGATGTCGAGGCGGGCCACGCCAAAAGGCCGCCCGGTCATGAAAAGACTGTCGCCGACAATTTCCATCTGCATGGCCTCGGTGGCCTTATTCTCAAATTGGGCGGTGGAGATGAGGCTTATGGGAGACGGCGGCGTGAGGCCAAACTGGCCAGCCAAAAACTTAGGCCGCCGGTCGGTGCACGCGGGCAGAGCGAGAAGTGCAAGAATCACAAGTTGGAGTTTCTGGGGTGCCGTCATAAAAAAGTCTTCTACAAGAGGGATATTGCAATCTCCTAGCCAAGAGCCGCGCTCTGAAATCACTCGCTTTTTTCGGGAGTTCACCCCAGCCTCTCTGTGTATCTCGCCCGGCCCTTGTCACGATCGCATACAGACGGTCTTCGGCCCCCTGTCTAACAATTTGACACCCTCGCGCATCGAAGAAGGCGGCCATTTACGCACGGAATCTCATTTCCCTCTCCCTGGCACGGCCTTGCACTTGTCCCCCATCGGCAGTTGGAGGTTTTTCATGAAACAAGGTATACGGCTTTTCGTTAAACCCGGCACATTCTTCAATCAGCTCCAGTGGTCTTCGCACCATTGGCTGATCCTCATCGGCTTCTTCATTGCCTCCGCTGTTGAGACCCAGCTCGGGTCAGCCAACAGCCTTTTCATGTGGTACGCAAACTTCCTCACGATTCCATTTGGCGTCGGCCTCGGCGCGGCTCTTTGGATCATCACCTTTGCCCGTTTGGCGTTTCTCCTTTCGGCCGCCTGGGTTGCGACAGTTGCGATCTGGCTCTTCGGCACACTCCTCGGTCATCGCTCGAGCCGCCGCGTGCTTTTCCGACGACTTGCCGTCGTCTTCACAATCTTGCTCAGCGGCTACACCGCTCAGCACTTAAGCAATCAATATGAATTCGCCTCGTTGCTGGCGCTCGGGCTATACGTATGGGGCTCTTCTTTAGGCTACTTCGCAATCGCCGAACAGTTTCGCCTCAACAAGCTTCAAACTCTCGCCGTCGCTCTTTTCGCGATGATTGTGGTCTCGCAGGGCTGGAAGCTTTCCAGTCAGGTCCTACGGGTGGAAGCGGTCGCGCTGCACTCCGATTTCACTTCAAAATCAACACAACGCTAGCAAATTGAAACGCTGAAGCGGCGAGCACACACAGATGCCAGATCTCATGGAAGCCGAAATGCGGTGGAAAGGGATCGGGGCGCTCAACGGCGTAGACAATGGCACCCAGCGTGTAGCACAGGCCTCCGGCCGCCAGATACGCTAGACTCTCGGTTCCTATCGCCTTTCCCAGCGGCACAATAGCAAGGACCACTAACCACCCCATAGAAAGGTAGAGTCCTAATGACAGCCATCGCGGGGCGTGAATCCAGTAGATCTTGAGCGCAATGCCACCAATTGTGATGAACCAAACAGCGGCGAGGATCGTATAGCCGAGCCAACCCTTCAGCGCGAGCATGCAAAACGGTGTGTAGGTTCCAGCGATAAACACAAAGATCATCGAATGATCGAGTTGACGCAAAATCAGTTCCTGCTCATCTGAGACATGGGGCAGGTGATACAGGGCGCTGGTCAGGTACAAAAGAATCAGACTCACTCCAAAAACCGAAACCGCAACAACCTGCAGCGGCGAGGCGTTCGCAATCGCAAGGCTCACCATATAGACCAGGCCCAAAACGCCGAGGAGGGCGCCGAGAAGATGGGTGAGGCCGCTAAAAGGGTCACGAAAGTAGCGCTGAAGGCAGGCCAACATCCCTTTATTTATACCTGCTTTTATTCCAAGAAGGGCTAGAAAAACCCTCTGCTCCGCGCTATAGGCGATGCGCGGGAAGCGACCCTAACCCGGATGGGGTTCTTGGGCCGAAGAGAGATCATCACCTTGGGCTCAACGACCTGGTTTGGTTCATTTTCCAACTGATAGCGCTGAAGAACGGTTGCCACAACGAGCGCCATCTCCACCATGGCAAATTGCATCCCGGTGCAGATTCTGGGGCCCCCACCAAATGGAAAATAGGCAAAGTGGGGGATCTCTTTGACCCGCGCTCCCAGAAACCTCTCAGGGTTGAACGTCAGTGGATCGGGAAACCAACGCGGATCGCGGTGGGTGGTGTACGACGATGTGAAAACCACCGAATTCTTGGGAATCGTATACCCTCCGATGCTGACTTCACGCTCGTTCTCGCGCCCAAACACACCGATCGCTGGCGGGTAGAGGCGAATGGTCTCCTGGATGAATGCTCTCAAAAGAACCAGTTTTTCACAGTCCTCAAATTGCGGCGTTCTCTCTCCCGCCACCGCCCGAATTTCTGAGACAATCTTTTCCTGCCACGCGGGGTGAAGCCCCAAATGGTAAAAGATCCAAATCAGAGCGGTCGCCGTCGTATCGTGGCCGGCCAGAAAAAGAACCATCGCCTCATCGCGTGCCTGGGTATCGGTCATCCGGCCCAATTGCGGGTCGCTCGCCGCGATCAGAGTCGAAAGCAGGTCATTGCGGTTCTTCAACATCTCTGGGTTTCTCTTCCGCTCATCGATAAACCCACGAATAATGCCGTCGAGAACCCGGATGGCGTGGGCTTTGCACCGATTGTGGGAAGTGGGAATCCACGAGGGCACAGAGACGGGCGACTGAAACTCCTTCACACCGATCTCCGAGAGATGCATCACCGCCGCCTCGATCTCCTTCGCGCGACTCTCCACCTCGGAGCCAAATAGACACTCCGTGATGATCTCCATCGTCAGAGTGTTCCTCTCCGAATCGAGCTCAAAGCTGGGCCGTTTTCGCCATCTGTTCAGCCGACGCTCAGTTCGCGTCACCATCACCTGCGCGTAGTCGCGGATTCGCTTCGAGGAAAAGGAGGGCTGCACAAGCCGGTGCTGACGCTGCCAGAACTCTCCTTCACTGAGCACGAGGCCATTGCCATCCCACTGCTTCATCACATTCACCTGGTGCTTCATCTTGCGAAAGCTCGACCAATGCGTAACCAAGAGATCGCGGATCTGATCGGGGTGGAAAAAGAGGTACGAGCGGTAGGGCCCCATCCGGAAAGAGACGATGTCTCCAAACTCTCGGTGTACCCATTCTGTGAAGCTCAAGGTGTCGTGGCCAAAATCCCGTGCCGTCTTAAGACCCAACCAATCACGAGGTCCAGGAGGATAGGGAGCAGCCACAGATCATATTCTAACCCAATTGATCGGCCTATGGCCGCCATGCTACACCGCATAAGATTTCCCGAGAAGGAGTTCCTGTGAAGACAATCAGTAATATTTTTCAGTTATTTTCAATACTTATAATCATATCCCTCGCCACACCGAGCTGGGGTCTCCCCAAATGGTCCTACGACGCTGGCCCCGACCGTGAGACCGAGATGGGGCGTCAGCTCATTAACATCAATGCCGACATTCCTAACTTCCCCGGTATTTCTCAGGAGATCATGGGGACACAAAAGTTCAGAGCCGCGTTCGGCCCAGTCCTGTGGCGCATGCGGCAGGCACCCAATAGCATGAAGATCCTATTCATCGGCCAGGACGCCACCCACATCGCCGAAGCGGCCGGCCGCACAGCCACCGCCGGCTTTGGCGGACGGGCTCAAGACCTCGCTCGGTACTTCGGCGTGAACGAAAGCGCTGGCTTCATGAACACCTACGCCTTCACGATCTACGGACAATATGGTGGGTTTGGCGCCCCTTACGTGCAATCTCAGGGCGAGGACGGTGAGCCTGAGGCCGCGTTCGGCAGCTATGTCGACAATGATCTTTGGCTCATGACCCAAGATCCGAAAAGCCCAATAACCCAGTGGCGTAATCGTTACATCGATTGGGTGATTCGCAACAACCGCGATTCACTCAAATTGATTGTGACCTTTGGTGGAGCGGCCCGCGATGCGGCAGGCGCCTTCATCCTCAGCCGCGGCGGCACCGTTTACCCGCGTCTGTCGGACAAGCAGGCCAAGAATATTCGAGTGCCCCTCACCAAGCTTGTCTACGCTGGCGGTAACAACGAATTTCCAGTTCCGATCGACTCAACCGGTAAGGATCTCTACACAAGCCTTCTCGGCCACGAACCCGATTATGCGCGCGTGGACAAGAAATCCGGCACCTCCCCCGACCAGGAGGAGGCCCACCATCTTCTGGAAGTAGGGCTCGATGAAGCGCTCAAACAGATGGTCTTCTCGGACGCTGGCCCGCTTGAGAACGGCACCGTCTCAGCGGCACAGCTCGGCGGCTACAACCTAAAGGTGAGAGAGGAAGACGGCACCTACCGGGCGATGTCGCTCAACGGGCTGATTCTCTCCGACGAATCGATGATTAAGAACGATATTCTCGTCATCGAGCTTCCGCATCCGAGTGCGCTCAGCCGCCTCTCCAAAGACCAAGCCTCGGCTAAGGTGAAGAAGGCGCTTGAAGTCATTACGCCCTACCTGAAGCAGCCCGGCCGTTCCAAATGGGCGATCAAGGCCGACCCCGGCCAGATCAACCATTTCAAGAAGGGCGAGGACTACGAATACGCCCGCACCAACATTGGCCCCGAATTTTACGATTTCGGCGCACCTGGTGTCCGCATGGTGGCCGTATCGTCGGCCTCTCGCATGTCGAAAAAGCCTCACGTCATCATCTTCGGCTCGCGCGACAAGGCCCAGTTCGATCTCAAGAAGATTGACGCCATGGCCGATGACCGCGCTTCGGAAGAGATCGACGCGACTGAAATGTTCACCGCCCGCCCACGAGGTGAGGAGAGTCGCTTTCAATTCGATCCAGGTCCTGGCGAGACGATGGCCCAAATCATGAAAGAGAATTTGGATCTCGAGACGATCTTTGAGACCAAAGATGGCAAAACCTGGGATGACAATGGGATTGACGCGTTCAACATGAAGAGCCACCCCGATGTCGGCGACTTCGGCCACTACCGCGGCACATTCAAGAACCCGAAGGTCGTCATCCTCGCCGATCCGTCTGGCTACGACGACCTCATCACGGCACGTGCCCTCACCGGCGAACGCGGTCAGTACCTAAACGGTCTCATGCGTGATCTCGCGATCGATGACCAGTATCTGGTCATCAAGACCGTGCCTTTTGGCATGGACGGCGCGACCGATGAAGAGTGGGAAACGGTTTTGGAGCAGACCGAGGACTATCGCAGAGAGATATTCAAAGAGCTGCTCAAGAAAAAACGGCCGATGCTCTTCATCGCTGACGGTGATCACGCAGGCCGTGCGATCGATTCGCTCATTCGTAAGAAGGACTCTGTCGTCAAGATCCCCCGGACCGGCAATTATCAAAAGGATATGAAAACAGCCGGCAAAGAGATCGCCGCTCTGGAAATTCTTGGAGTTGCGGCACGAGATATCCATGGGGAACGCATCGACATTCCTCGAACTCAGCTCTCGTACTACGCTCGTATTTGGGAAGGCACATCGGGCGATCGCGTTCTCAATTCCAGCGACGCCTATGCCGGCCAGGCCTTTGCCGAGGTGGCGCCGTTGTGGGCTATCGACCACGACAAGACACTTGAGCTCAGCGACGAAGAAGAGGGCGGAGTCCAGGCCCTCATGAAGATCCTAAAAACCGGCGGATTTAGGCTCCCCGGTGAAAGCGTGAAGGATTTCCTAAAACGCCTAGGCCGAAGTGTCTCGATGCTTTTGCCAGAGCGCTTTCGCTGGGCGCCGGGCTACGCGGCCTAGCAATGGCCGAGACGCTCGCAGGCGTCCTTTCGAAGCCTTGGTTTGTGTTGGAAGATTCCGGGTAAAATCTCGCCGCTGCCGATGGAATAGATCCAGCGACTTCCATTCTCTGAAGACACGATCTGCGCCTTCTTGGTGTATTCGGGCTGCTCGGTGTTGACTCCACTGCCCTCTTCCGAGTCCGGGCCTGAGCCACCAACATAGTTCACTCCACCCGTTGAAATAGAACCACTCTTCTGACCCAGGCCGTAGTTTTCGTCAGAGTATGTCATATTCATGAAACCGCCATCGGCCCCACCAGCCATGGCCGACACCGCACCTTTGGCGCCCGCTATCGCCCCGGCAATAGCCGCGCCTATACCGCCTCCGAAATCGGATGCGCCAAATCCAAACCCGCCTCCTGGGGGGGCGACGGCCGGCGGAGATGATGTTCCACCCAGCGTACCCAAGTTCACCGTCTTCATCTTGGGGGCCGCGTTACTGTTCGCTATTGCGTCATCCGCACTGGGATCCGGAGACGGCGACGGTGCATTGGTCGGAGAAGACTTTGTCCGCTTGGCGGAGTAATCGGGCAACGACGAAGGCGAAGGCTTCGGTGTTGAAACCGGGTCATTCCCAAGGCTACTCGGGCTCGCCTGCGACCGACTCGCTGTCGTCTGGTCGTTCGAGCGGCTCCGATCGGTCTTGTGGTTTTCATCCTCTTTCGCACCACGCCGACTGGACTGACCGTTTTGATTCTGACCCGGGACTTGCTGATTTTGGTTTGTCGAAGATCGTGGGCGATCGTTATCTTCATCGCGGTCCTTTCGATCCCGCGCCATCAGCATCTGGCGCAATCGCGCATCCTCAAGATCTCTCAAACGCTCCCGCACCAATTTGTCCTTGTCGGATTCTGAGGAGGAACCAGACGCCGCCGGAGTTTCGCCCCCAGCAAATGGATTTGCGAGTAGACCTCGCTCCTTCACGATTGAATTCATCGTCGACAGCAATTGGGCCCCAGTGGTTGAGCCAAAATTTTGCGCGAGTTCATCGAAGCCCTTCTTGAGCTGACTCTTTTGCGATTCGCTGATCGCAGGCACCTGATCCACTATTTTGGCAAAGGCCTCGGAGGTCATCCTAGGGGCCCCCTTCATCTCTTCCAGGAGTTTGCGGGACAGCCCCAACACACCGGGATCGGGTAGGCGCCGCAAAGAATCCTCGAGGACCTGCGAAGCGTCACGCGTTGTTTCTTTCGCGGCCGCGCCCGAGGAACTGCCTGCTCCGCCCGTGGTTTTGGCGTTGGGTGTTTCGGCGACTTCAGGTTGAGAATGATCGGTAGCCGGATCGGCGGGCTCCGCCGACACGATATGCGAGAGAAGTAAAAGACCACTTGCTAAGACAACTAAGGCACGCATCATTCGCTCCCAATCACGTCCATCACCGCTGCACAACTGAAGGATTAAGGGTGCAAAATAAAGGCCGAGGAACCTAGACTTGGGGAATACGCCCGGAACCGGTGCCAAGAACGGTCACCCGTGCGGACTTTATCGACGATAGCGAGTATTCAGACGGTGGGGTGGTAGACGCGGAGACCAGCGGAATGCGCATATGAGAATCAGCCGCCAGTCAAAACTTCTACGAAAACCTTCATAAACCTTCATCGAAAAATCCTAGTTCAAATCCGTCGGAGGGGAGCTCATTCGCGTCGAGGGGCGGATAGGAGTCCATTCGACCTTGTGGGTGGTCGAGTACAGATGGTCGCTGATGGTCTTGAGAAGTCGAGTTTTCAGACTGTAGTCGGCCTGGGTGGTCGGGCGAAAATTCGTGACGATGTCACGACACTCTCCCAATTTCAGATAGGTCTCCCTATCGGCATTGGCCGTTGCCAGAGGCAGGTCGCTATCAATGTTTTCCAACGCCATGTATTCCTTGCGGGGAATACGCCCCGCGCGGATGCCGAGATCATTTGAGATGTGCAACACGAACTGAAAGCCGGTGTTCCCCTGGTCTAGGAAGGAGAACATCAGGTCGCCGTTTGCGCCCACCCACAGTTCGCTTTCATTGAGGCCATGAAAATGGCGGCACCTGTCGGCGGTCCAATCCGGAATGAGTGACTCTCCCACCTTGCGAGGCGAGAGAAAGGCTCTCAAGCTCGCCTGACCACTGGGCACGAGCCGCGTGAAGGCAAATCGCAGAAAGCTTTCGCCCGCCGCCTGCAATGCCATGGTGGCCGCGAAGCGATGCCTCTCCAGCACAAGTTCCACGGTCAGTTCGTCGCCAACGGCGACTCCCAGTTCCTTTTTTTCGGTGACCGCTCTGAGAAAAGAGATATCGCACAGAACAAGCGAGATCCCGCCACCGTTAAGACGGCACTCGAGCAACGAGACTGGGTTCACCAGCGCCTTTTTTGCCTCCAACTCCATGAGAAACCAAAGTGTATGGACGCCCCTTCCCAAAGACAAGCCGTATTTCCACCAATCCCAATCCCCCGCGTCAGGAAAAGGTACCAAGTTACTTTTCGGCCGAAAAGTAACTTGGTACCTTTTGGTAGGCAGATCGCGATTTTAGGGATAATTTTTCGGCACTATGGAAATTGTATTTGTTGCTGCAAAGAGAACCCCCTTTGGATCCTTCGGTGGATCTTTTCTTGGCCTCACCGCCACCGACCTGTGTGTCGAGGCAGCCAAGGCTGCCATCGCACAGAGTGGAGTGGCGCGGGAGCAGTTTGATCACGCAGTGATCGGAAACGTGATGCAGACCTCCACCGACGCCGCCTACCTCGCCCGCCATGTTGCCTTGAGGAGTAACCTTCCCCAGACAATAGCTGCGGTCACCGTCAATCGTCTCTGCGGCTCCGGGTTCGAGGCCATAGCCGATGGTGCCCGACGCCTCAAACTCGGCGAAGCCCAAGTTGTTTTGGTCGGCGGAACAGAGAGCATGAGCCAGGCCCCGTTTGCTCTGCGCGGCGTGCGCTTCGGCTACAAGATGGGACACCAGGACATGGAGGACACCCTCCTCGCCGGCCTCACCGATTCCTTCGCGAAAATGGCGATGTCAGGGACGGCAGAGAAGCTCGCCGAGATCCATAAGATCTCCCGAGAGGCCTGCGATGAATACTCCGCCCTTTCTCACGCCCGTGCGGCAAAATTCCTCTCAAGCCCGCACTACAGCGAAGAGGTCGTTCCGGTTGAGATCTTCAGTAAAAAGGGGAACGTTCGGATCGAGAAGGACGAGCATGTGCGCCCCGACTGCACACCCGAGGGGCTTAAGAAACTCCGCCCCGTTTTCAAGAAGGATGGTGTGATCACCGCCGGTAATGCCAGCGGCATGGTCGATGGCGCCTGCGCCCTCGTTATGACCACTCTCGATTTTGCCAACGCGAACCGCCTCACGGTGCTGGGGCGCTTCGTGGATGGTTTCGCGATCGGTTGCGACCCGTCGATCATGGGCATCGGCCCCGTTCCCGCGATCCGCCACCTCGTGGAGAAACACCGGCTTTCGATGCGCTCGCTCAAGGCCGTGGAGGTGAATGAGGCCTTTTCATCGCAATTCTTGGCCGTGGAAAAGGAGCTGGGTCTTCCGCGCGAGATTACCAACACCGGCGGCGGCGCCATTGCTATCGGCCATCCGCTCGGTGCTTCGGGGGCACGGCTGGTCGCCCACCTTCTCTATGATCTTAAAGCGCGGGGCGGCGGCCAAGCGATCGGATCGGCCTGCATCGGCGGTGGTCAAGGGATCGCGGTTCTCATCGAGAGCTAGGAGCCTCAATGCGTTTGATCGCCCTCTGTCTGATGCTCATCGGCGGCTGGGCCCTGGGTACCAATGTCGATTTCAAGGCCGATTTTTATGAGAGAAGCCTTGAGAGCGATACCGTCCACGGAAAAGGGCACGCATCCATCCACACCGAAGATCGCGACGTGTGGGCCGACGAAATTGAGATCGACTTCAAATTGAACCGCGCTCTGGCCGTGGGCCACGTCACAATCAAGGATTCCGATTCTGAGATCAGCGCAGTCCGCGTGAGCTACTCCCTCGATGGCGCCGAGACTATTCTTGATGACGCGGTTCTTGTCGCCCGTCAGATGGTGATCACGGGGGCGAGCCTCATCAAACGCGGCAAAAAGAACTACGAGATCGAGGAAGGAAGCTATACCAATTGCAACCTCGATAACCTGCCACCTGAGGAGGCCAAGACCTGCCGCTATCATTGGAAGGTCTATGGCCGTAAGTTCACAGTTGAGGTCGGTCGTTATGCCCACATCTCGGATGCCCTGGTGATGGTTGAGGACCTTCCGATCGCTTACACCCCTTACCTCATCGTGCCCGTAAAATCGGAACGGGAAAGCGGACTTCTTCTGCCCACTTTTTCTAACCATACCACCAAAGGCTCTGGCTTTTCCCTCCCCTACTATTGGGCGATCGCCGAGTGGCAGGACCTGGAATTCAATCCAAGTTTCTATTCCAAGACCGGCTATGACCTAGGACTCACGTATCGGTACAGCTATTCGAAGGAATCTCTCGGATTCTTGCGTTACAACGTTTTGCAGAGGCAATTTGGCGGCTCGCCCCTCCAACAATATGACATTCGGGGCGGCAATCAGGCCCTGGGCTTCATCGGCGAATCGAGCGTTTACACGCATCACGCTGTCCAATTGAGCAACGCTGATCGGATTCTCGCCGAGATGAGGCGCGTTTCAAACCCGATCTATACCGTCGACTACGCCGGTAATATCGATTCCTCCGCCGATCTTGCGAGCCTTCGATCCCAGGTGACCTACTCCCACTCGGGTGAGACCTCCTACTTTGGTGCGGGGGTGATCGATCACCAATCGATGGTTGTTTCGCGGGATTCCGGTATTGATGGGGGCGGCGTCACGCAGCTGCCACTGCTACTCTTCTCGCGCCCCTCTCGCGGCTTCCTTGGAGACTGGCTTTCGTTTGAGTTCGACACCGAGTGGGCCAACTTCTACCGTCCGGGCCTCGGTTACGATCAGGTTCCAGCGATAATCAATCCGGAGGGACCCAATGCGGACCCCAACCCCAATTTCCATTCGGGCAATTACATTCGAACCGGCCAGAGGCTCTTCGCTGAGCCTCGCCTAGTGGCCAACGTTCCCATGCCCCCCGGGTTTCAATTCCAGCCCATCCTCAAGGGGGGCACGCTCGGTTACCTTTTTTCGATTCCCGAACCCCAAAGTCTCTTTCGTTTTTATACCAATATTGAGATCCCGATTTCGCTGTATCTCTCCAAGGTCTACCGTGATAGCGCCGGTACGCCGGTTTTGAGCCACGTGATCCAACCGCGTATCGTTTACGCCAAGAACCTCTTTCGCAGCCTCAACCCCAATGCACCATTTTTTTCTCTCCCCGCCAGTCACTCCTTCGCCAGCGCGGTGCCGACCGACGCGCTGACGCCGATGAATCCCACCTTCGACGCCCGCGATCTGCTTTCGCGATTCGAATATGTTCGTTTTGAGTTGATTAACCGATTTCGCAAACGCACCGGACCCGGCCAGTCGAGCCGCGTTTTCGCATTTCAGGTGGCCGAGCAAATCAACATTCGAAGCCAACAGCTAGAATCCGATAAGCACGAAGCTAACGATCCCACCTTCGATCCGACTGCCTTCGCCAATGATCCTCGTTATGCCAAAAGCCTGGGCCCTATTGAGGCTCTGGCGGAGTTTTCCTTGGGAAGATTCACCGGACAACTCCAAGCCAATTATCAACTCTCCCCAGTGAAAAAGGTGGCGCCGGCTGCTCCGGATGACCAATCCCCATTTTACGAAAGCGATTTCTCGGGCGGGATTGAATACCGCGCTGAGCGCGACTTCATCGCTCTTTCCACCCGTCTCCAAAATCGCGCCGATTGGAACCAAACCGAACAAACCGCCCGGTTTTCATTCGCCAAAAGCCTGCCCCCCCTCCCCGATATCGAGGGAGACATAGAATACTCACCGAAGGTGGGCAAACTCATTCGATACGGGCTCGCCGCGACGTTCGCCTCCCGTCCAGCCTCCTGTTGGAGCATCACCGCTCGGGTAGGAGAAGACAATATGCAGAACTCAAGCTTAAGGACCTTCACCTACTCGGTTTCATTTCGCTTTGATTTCGGATCGCCTGGCCATATGTTACCGACGATATGAAGCGAACGCTCTGGATAATCGGCACCCCGCTCGACGACACGGGTACGCTTCCGGCGGCCGCGGTTGAAGCTATCGCGGGGTGCGCGCTTATTGTTGGGGAGACCCGAAAGGCGACAATGCGGCTCCTCGCTCACTCAGGGTTGCGATTGCCGGAAGATCGGTTTTTATTTCTGGACCACGAGCCCCCAAAGAAAGAGATCGTCTCTCAACTCAAAGGGGCCACCGGGAACGTGGCCCTCCTGTCTGACACCGGGATGCCGATTCTCTTTGATCCGGGTGCGGATGTTTTGGAGGCGGCCCGCGCCATCGGATTCGCGATTCGCACACTCCCGGCGGCCACCTCCTGGGGAACGGCCTGCGCGTTGAGCGGTTTCGCGCCCCCCTTCTTGATTCATGGATTCCTTCCTCAGAAGGCGCCGGACCGATTGGCTGCACTACAAAACATCAAACCTCTTAAACTGAACGTCGTGTTGCTCGACACCCCCTACCGATTCCAAACTCTCCTCGAGGAAAGCATCAAAGTTTTCGGCGGAAAACAGGAAGCGTTTCTCGCCTGGGAGATCGCACGCGCGGGTGAGTGGTACGGCTGGGGAACCGTCAACGAGTTGGCCAAGGCCCCTCTTCCCAAAAAGGGCGAGTTCATTCTGATTTTGAAAAGACTCACCTAAAAGCCTCCCCTTTTAGTGTTGAAATGCCGATGAGACAACTAGGAAACCCCTATGCCCTCGTCAGCAAGCAAATTGGGTCTGGTGCTGCCCGCCGGTGGGGCTCGGGCTGCCTATCAGGTGGGGGTTCTTCGTGAGATAGCCCTCCGATACCCGGAGTTCGCGCCGAAAATTTTCTGCGGCATCTCCGCCGGCTCTATTAACGCGGCATTTCTCGCACAAGGAGAGCCGATTCAACAGGCCTGCGATCACCTCTACGAACTCTGGCAGAAGCTCCAATTTACCGAGGTGATGCGGACCAATTTTTCTTCCCTCTTCCAAATGTTCGCAAGGTGGGGCTACGACCTTTTTCTCTCCAAGGTCACACGCCGCCTCAAATTGAATTCGCTCCTTGATGCAAGCCCCCTCGGCCAGACGCTGCTGAGCCACATCCGCTTCTCGCGTATCTCGCGCTCCATCGAGAACGGCACCATCATCGGGCTTGCCGTCACCGCAACGAATTATCACACAGGAATGTGCACGATATTTTTCGAGACTAACCAAGACACGCCGGAATGGCGGCGGGAAGGCAGAATGGGAAACCGTGCTTTCATCCGGGCGCGCCACATTATGGCGTCATGCTCGATCCCGATTCTTTTCGAGCCAGTCCACATCGGTGACTCTCTCTATGGAGACGGCTCGCTGCGCTTCAATTATCCCTTCAGCCCCTGTATCCACATGGGTGCTACGCACGTACTCGCCGTCGGAATCCGCGCACCAATCCCGGTCATCCCCCGCGTTGAAACAAAGCCCGCCTCGCACCTCTCCATGGGCTTCATTGCCGGCGCCGTCTTAAACTCCATTTTTCTCGATAGCCTTGAGACCGACTACGAACACCTTGTACGGCTCAATCAGGAGACGGGTTCCGGCGGATCACTCCGAAATGTGAAGGCTCTCCTCATCCGCCCAAGCACCGATTTAGGAATGATGGCCAAGGACTATCTCCACGAAGTGCCATTCCATTTTCGCCAACTCTTGAAAAGCGTCGCCAACCCAGAAGAGCTCGGCGATCTCTTAAGCTACCTCATGTTCAGCCCAGGCTACATCAACGCGCTCCTTGAGCTCGGCAAGAAAGACGCCGCGGCCCAAGAGGACGCGATCAAGGAATTCGTGAAGACTCTTTGAGGGGTGGGATCAGCCGCCTAGAATCGCAGCGAGACGATCAATTCGGCCTTCCATTCGATCACTCCGCTCGGTCAGATTGTTGAGACCATCGAGCACAATGCGGTTCTCATTTCGCTGTTCTTCCATCAAGACCAGAGTGCGGTGATGCATCGTCATTATCGTCTCAAGCTTCGCATCGATCGAACTGAACCTTGAATCAATCGCACTGAACTTCGAATCCATTGTACTCAGCTTCGAATCAGTCGCACTGAACCTCGAATCAATCAAACTGAGCTTCGAATCAATCCTGTGTCCCAACGCTCGGATCTCAGACTTGAGCTCGGAGCGAACACGTTTGACAAGACCGACTGTTGCCGGCGCGGTGTCATGGGTTAGCTTTTTCATGAGATCGATTCTTATGGAGTGGCGGTGGCAAAAGCAATGAAAGATCGCACTGGATCACAAGCGATCCAACTTTCAGACTCACGTTCAGTTTTCGGTCAGATGCCCGTCGGCGGGCGCCGAGGGGAAGAAGTATTATTCGGCGTCGTCGTCATCATCGCCGGCGCTGCCGGGACTGACCTGCGACGGGAGCTGGCTTGATTTGCCGTTAATGCCGTCCCGCAGAATGCGACTCGGTGTGAAGGTCAACACTTTGCGCGCGCTGATCTCCATTGCTTGGCCGGTCTGAGGATTACGACCCATGCGGGACTTTTTCTGACGCACCCGGAACTTCCCAAACCCGGAGATTTTTATCGAGTCACCCTTGCACAACTCTTCTTTCATATTCTCGAACACGAGCTCCACCAGGTCGGCCGCCTCTTTTTTTGAGAAACCGACCTTCTCATAGACCGAATCAATCAGTTCAGCTTTGGTGAGTGTCGACATGAAGTTCTCCTTCGGTGCGTAATAATATTATATTAATCATTTCAAGAAGGTGCCACCCTAAATCCCGACCTGAGGGATTAATGATGGGTGACGTGACTCAATGTGTTGTTGCCATTCTTGACGAGGTCATCTTTCGTGTAGATGAAGTCGTTGCGATCAAACCCCGCCAGTTCGTACCCCGGCCCCATCCGAATGGCATCGACCGGGCAGGCCTCTTCGCACATTCCGCAAAAAACACACCGCAGCATGTCGATATTAAACTCCCGCGGATACTTCTCCACATTCGGATCGGGGTGCTCATCGGCAGTAATGTGGATGCAGGCCGCAGGGCAGGCCGTCGCACACAACATGCACGCCGTGCACCGAATGTCGCCATTTTGTTTCACCGTGAGAATGTGGAGCCCGCGAAAACGGGGTGAATAGTTCCGGCGCTGCTCCGGGTACTGAATCGTCGGCAAACACCGCATGTGGAAAAGGTTGAAAAAGAGATGCCGAGCCGTGATCCACATCCCGATGAAGATGGGCCACAAATAGCTTCGGCTCCTCAGGGACCGCCCGCTCATAAGGCCACTCCCATCTCATTGAATTGAGAAAATTTTTCGCCGGGGCAAAACCACGATTGAATCGAACTCTCAAAGATCGTCTTGGCTCTTTCCTTGGACGGCACTGACCGATCATCACCGCGTGAGATGCCCCAGGCCAGGGCGTGCGAATCGCGCGCGAGCCCCTGCGCCGGCAAGATCCGATTCACCTTCTGCACTCTCGCCAGGGCGCTCACAATGGTTCCCGTCTTCTCAAAACTCGTCGTATTCGGCAGCACCCATTTGGCAGCCTCAAAGCTCGGGTGGTGATTCGTCGCATGAACAAAGCTTTGTGTCGTAGTCGGAATTACAGCCGCTACTTCCACCCATAGCGGCCCTTGTGCCGCGTCGAGCCCCACGGCCACAACCTGAGACAAGGGTTGCGTCTTCACCTTGTCGATCCCCGCCTTCATTCCCAAATTGGTGAGCCCCAATCGCTTCAGAATCTCCGCGGTCCCCCGAGCATTTGCACTCAAATCATGGTGTTTCAAGATTCCATCAAACGGCTGCGTTTCACTCACAACAGCCTCGTCGACAAGCCAACTGAAATTCTTCACCCCCAACGCAAACATCACCTGGCACACATCGACCACCTCTTCGTTGGTCATCGCGGTCGAAAGAAAGACCAACGTCTTCTCGGGCGCTTCCGTAATGGCCCGCTTCATTTCGGAAAAGGCCTGGTTCCATGTTGCATCCAGGAATCCGCCTGCATTCTTGAGCGGAGTCGCAACACGATTCTCGGTAAGCGAGTGGATCCCCCATCGACCTGTGTCGCAGATCCAGCTCTGATTCACCTCGGGGTTGCGCCGCGGCTCCACTCGATAGAGCTTCTTCGTCGATGAATTGATTGAGACCGCCGTGTTACAGCCATGCGCGCACATCGTGCATACGCTTTTTGTTTTATCCAGAAACCACACGCGCTGCTGAAAACGAAAATCCTTCGCGGTCAGAGCTCCCACCGGACAGATATCGGCAAGGTTCCCAGTATAATCATTCTTGAGCGGCCCTTCGTCGTAGGTCCGAAGCTCGCTCCGATCACCGCGATTAAAAATCCCCAGCTCATTGCTATGCGTAACCTCATCCGTGAACCGCACACAGCGCGTGCAGAGAATGCACCGCTCGGAATCAAGCACAATCGTGCCAATGTCCTGCACCTTTGGCTTATGAACCTTTTCATGCTCCATCCGGCTCGTGTAGAGGCCGTACGATTGATAAAAATCCTGCAGCTTGCACTCGCCAGCTTTGTCGCAAATCGGGCAATCGAGTGGATGGTTGATGAGGTGAAGCTCCAGCACACCCTTGACGGTGTCTTTGATCTTTGGGGTGTCGGTACGAACAACCATTCCCTCGGTCGCGACCGTATTGCAGGAAATCTGAGGGCGCGGCACCTTCTCGATCTCGACCATGCACATGCGGCAAACACCGGCTATTGAGAGATCGGGATGATAGCAGTAGTGCGGCACAAAGACGCCAGCGGCCTGGGCCGCCTGAAACACTGTCGTCCCTTCGTTCACGGTTACGGCTTGGCCGTTGATTGTTAGTGTGACCGTTTTCACGTGTGCTCCCTAGCGCTCTTAAACTCGTTAGGAAACTTTTTCAGAAAACCCAAGACGGGCATCGCCGCCGCATCGCTGAGCGCACAGATCGTGACCCCCATCATCTGATTCGCCGTCTTCTGGAGATTCGCCACATCCTGAGCGGTTCCTTTCCCGTGCTCAATCGCTTTCATCATCTTGTAAAGCCAGCCGGTCCCTTCGCGACACGGCGTGCACTGGCCACAGCTTTCATCCCAATAGAACTCGGTTAGCCGCTCCAAAAGCTTCAGCAGCGGAAAGTGGTCGGGAATGACGATGATCCCGCCCGCTCCCAAAAACGTTCCAAACTTCGCCATCGTCTCGAAATCAAGCGTGGCTTTATCAACTTCTTCGGGCGTCAGCGGCGGCGTGGAGCTACCTCCCGGGATAACAGCCTTGAGCTTGGCACCCTCTTTCATCCCACCGGCATGGCCATCAATCATATCCCGCAGTGTGCAGCCCAATTCCTCTTCGTAAACTCCTGGCCTATTGACCCATCCGCTCACGCAAAAGAGCCGCGTCCCCCGGCTCTGCTCAGTGCCATACGTGGCATAGGCCTCACCGCCGTTGGCGAGAATCCAGGGCACCGTCGAAAGCGTCTCGACGTTGTTCACAACGGTCGGGCAATTCAAAAACCCACTCACCGCAGGAAATGGAGGCTTCAGACGCGGATATCCCTTCTTGCCTTCCAACGACGAGATGAGCCCCGTCTCCTCACCACAAATATAAGCGCCCGCGCCACGGTGCAAGACAACATCGATCGTATGGGTGGACCCCATCACATTCTTACCCAAAAAACCCTGCCCATAGGCCTCATCGATCGCCTTCTGCACAACCTTCGCCGCAGTCGCATACTCACCACGGATGTAGATGTAGCTCTTGAGCGATCGCACAGCGAAGCTTGCGATGATGATTCCTTCAATCAGCTGGTGCGGATTTCGCTCGAGCAGCAAGCGGTCCTTGAAACAGCCAGGCTCCGACTCATCGGCATTGCACAAGAGGTAGATCGGCTTACCGGTCTTAAAGGGCACGAACCCCCACTTGCTCCCCGTCGGAAATCCAGCCCCGCCACGCCCTCGGATCCCGCTTTTCTTCACCTCTTCGATGATCGCATCGGGATTCATCGCCACAGCCTTCCTGGCCGTCTGATACCCCCCCGCCGCCTGATAGACAGACAATTGATGCAGATTCGGAGTCTCGATATTTTTCAAAATAATCCGTCGTTCCGGCGCGAGCAGCTTCATGTCGTCCCCCGGAGTTGCTGCAGGGTTATTTTGAGGCGATCGCAGTTCATGTTCTCGTAATAGTTCTCGTTGATCTGGACCACTGGAGCCGTTCCACAGGAACCGAGACACTGCACTGAGAGGATGCTGAACATTCCATCTTTCGTGGTCTCAGACAGACCAACGTCCAGCTCCTTGTGGAGAAGATCAAGGAGCGCCTCTGAGCCCATGAGGGTACAGGTGATATTGTTGCAAACCTGGAGGCAATACTTCCCCATGTCCTTCTTGCGAAACATCGTATAGAAGCTCACCGCCTCAAAAACCTCTCGCGCTGGCATCTCCAAAAGACCCGCCACGTATTGAATGGCTTCATCGGACAAAAACTTCCACTGCTCCTGCGCTAGATAAAGAGCTGGCAAAAGTGCCGAGCGTGGCCGCTCATACTTCGCTTTCACCTTCTGAAATTCCTTCATGCGCTCCGGGGTGAATTCGTACTTCATCGATCGAGTTCCCCCGCGACTATGTTCAGACTCCCCAAGCCCGCCACCACATCAGACACGGTTTGACGATGGCACATCTCGGGAAACGCCTGGTAGATAGCAAAGCACGGCGGCCGCACGCGCACCCGATAGGGACGCCCCTCGCCATTACTCGAGACAAAGAAGCCCAACTCGCCGTTCGCCGCTTCGGTGTACGAATAGACCTCCCCGACTGGAGTTTTGATCCCCTGCATGATGAGTTTGAAGTGGGCCATGAGCCCCTCGATGCTGTTATAGACAGCCTCTTTCGGCGGAAGAACAATCGACCAATCGCTGATATTCACCTCGCCATCCGGAATATCCTCCAACGCCTGATCGATGATCTTTAGACTCTCGCGCATCTCAGCCATCCGGACGAGATACCGGGCGTAGGTGTCTCCTTCGGATTCGATCGGCACCTTGAAATCAAATTTGTCGTAGTCGTAGTACGGGTGAACCTTGCGAATATCATAGTCGACGCCACAGGCCCTCAAGCAGGGCCCCGTAAACCCGTAGTCTATGGCCCGCTCCTTCGAGATTTTCACAACACCCTTGGTACGCTCGATCCAGATTCGATTGTGGGTGAGAAGCCCATCCACATCGTCGAGCGTGCGCGGCAGTTGTTTCACAATCTTCTTGCACCAGTCGATCCAGCCGTCTGGCAGATCGCTCATGAGTCCGCCGATGCGAGTATAGCTCGTCGTCAAACGCGCCCCGCAGGCCGCCTCAAAGAGATCGTAGATATTCTCCCGCTCGCGAAAAAAATACCAAAAACAACTCAGAGCCCCCACATCGACCGCGTTCGTCCCAATGCAGACGAGGTGATCCACAATCCGAGACAGTTCACACAGAAGCACTCGAATCCGCTCGCAGCGCTTGGTGATGGTCACACCCAGAAGCTTCTCGACAGCCATCACATAGCCCACGTTATTCATGAGAGCCGAGCAGTAGTTCAGGCGATCGGTGAAGGGGATCACCTGCGTCCAGGTGTGGGTCTCCGACATCTTCTCGAAACAGCGGTGCAGATACCCGATCTCAAGCTTCATCTCCTCGACGAATTCTCCGTCGAGCTTCACAAAGATTCTGAGCGTGCCATGGGTCGCGGGGTGCGAAGGCCCCAGATTTAGGCGCATCAATTGATTGTTGATTTCCACTTCCGGCATCATATTTCCGTCGATGGGATGGCACTCTTGAGCCGCTGGTAGTGATCGGCCGGGTATTCCTTCAGAAGGGCATGGCCCTCAAAGTCGTGGTGACACAAAATGCGCGTCAGGTTCGGGTGGCTGGTGAAGGTGACCCCAAACAGATCAAAAGCCTCACGCTCAAACCAATTGGCCGCTGCGAACAGATCACAGATCGATCGAATTTCGGGTCGCTCCTCACCCAGAAACACCCGCAGCCTCACGCGCCGGCGGGTGGGCATCGAGTAGAGATTGTAAATCACCGCCACGCCCGACAGGCCATTGCCGTACTTGGCGTAGTCCATCCCAAAAAGATCCATCAGCATGTTGAACTGCAGTGTTTCCTTCAGGAAGCGAATCATTTCCGGGAGCCGGTCTTTTCGCACATCGATACACAAATCCCCTCGGTAGTCGGCGATTGCGACCACATCATCCTTAAAACGCTCAATGAACTCGGGGAGTTTTTCAGCGGGGGATTTTGTAACGGTCTCGGTCACGGACCACCCCCCCGCGGCTAATCTTTTGCTGAAGCTTCATGAGGGCGAAGAGGATCCCCTCCGGTGTAGGCGGGCATCCAGGGACATAAACATCAACGGGGATAACGGAATCGATCCCCTGCATCACGTGGTAGGCGCGGTAGAAACCGCCCGAGGAGGCGCAAACGCCAACGGCCACAACCCATTTGGGCTCGAGCATCTGATCATAGATGCGCTTCAATACCGGCCCCATTTTTTCTACGACGGTCCCCAGCACGAGAAGGCAGTCACTCTGGCGCGGGCTGAAACGAACGACCTCGGCTCCGAACCGGGAGATGTCATAATGAGAGGAGACCACCGCCATGTACTCAATGGCGCAGCACGCTGTTCCGAAAGGGAGCGGCCACAAGGAATTCTTCTGGCCCCAGTGGATAAAATCCTCGAGCCGCGTGGTGAAGGCCGCCTGTTCGGTGTCGTCGGTTACGGAAACGAGTTGTGGATTCTCTTTTAATTTCATCAGACTTAGCGTCTGAGAATATTGTTAGCTACGTGGACCTGCAAGTATAAAAGCGGGTTCACCGGTTGCCGATTATTGCGCACCTCAAAGTGCAGGTGCGGCCCCTCCGCGTGTCCGGTCTGCCCCACTTTGCCAATGACCTGACCCTTGCCAGCAAACTGACCTTTGCGAACATTAATAGCCGAAAGATGCGCGTAGACGGTCGAGTAGGAATCGGCGTGGCGGATGATAATCATGTTCCCATAACCGCCGATACGATCGTGCGCGTAGATCACGTGCCCTCCTCGGGCGCATTTCACCGGCACCCCTTCCTGGGCGACAATATCGATCCCGTCGTGCATCACACCGCGGCGCATGCCGAAGGCAGAACTGATGTAGCCCATCACCGGCCACAAGAAACCGGGAATTGTCGTGACGGTTTCGGCGTGGTCATAGTCCACGGCCCGAACTCCAGTGAACGCTCGATCCCAATCATGGCTCGACTCAAAAGGAATGTAGAGCCGCGTTCCCGGGCGCAGGCCAGCCCTGAGGACCTCGGCATTGCGATCCCGAACATCGGCCACCGGCACGGCGTATTGCGCCGCAATGCGGTTCAAAGTCTCCCCCGGATCGACGGTGTGGTACCGGGACTGAACGTGGGCGCAGGCTGAAATAATTATATTAAGTAATATCAATATCATAGAGCACACTCGATCCTGTTTGTGCTGCATGAGACACGAAAGTCTACCACTGCGCGTCATGAGGACGCTACCGATTCAGAAATTTGTGACGCGAAGTGACCGTTGTGATTCAAAAAGGCAAGAAACGTAGAACAATTATACCAATAAATTCAGAGAATTCCCTAAGAAAAGGGGGAGTCCTCATCTTTCGCCTCGCCCCGGCCGAACAGACATAGAGCGAGGTTTTTTTGGCGAAAACAACACAGAGATTCCTGGCCCTGGTTTTTTTGGGGGGACTTTTGTTGGGCACCCTCCACGCCTATGGCCAGGATGAGGCGGCTCAGACCAAACGCAAGATCGCACACGAGGCTGAGGACCAATCCCTCGCCTACATGAAGGGGAGGCAGCTTCTCCTTGATGGAAAGTACGAGGAAGCCACCCCACTCCTGGAGAAGGCTTTAGGCGCCGATCCCGGGAACGGTTTTATCCTCAACCAGCTCGCCGAGGCCTGCCTACGGACTGGCAACTTTGAAAAGGCCGAGATCTATTCGAAGCAGGCCCTCGATAAGGAACCCACTAACCTCGAAGTGCTCGCCAACTACGGTGGGATTCTCAACACGCTGAAAAGGCACGAAGAGGCCAAACGGGTTTTCAAAAAGATCATGGAGCTCGATCCCTCCAATTCCAAAGCGCCACTCCTCTTGGGTATCATCGAGGCCGAGAGCGGCAACATCGAGGGCGGCATCGCAACCCTGACCGCCGTGACGGAAGCAAACCCCGAAAACGTGATGGCATTTTTCTACCGCGCCAAGCTTCAGGTCGAGGCTAACAAGTTGAAAGAGGCCGCCGCTGATCTCGAAAAATGCTTGGCTCTCCGCCCGTCTTTCGTGGAGGCCGGAACCACGCTCGGAGTGCTGTACGAACGGGCCGGCGACAACGACGCCGCCATTGCGGCATATGAGAAAATCCAGGGCTCGGGCGGCTTCAAAAAACGGTTGGCCCAACTCTATCTTGAAAAAAACAATTTTGCCCGCGCCCTCAGCGAGCTCCAGGACTACGAACAGCATGAGCCGGATGATTACACCGCACGCGTGAAGGTGGGCCTTCTTCTCGTCGAGCTCAAAAAGTATTCCGAAGCCAAGGAGAAGTTTTTAAAGATTCTGTCGGAACAGCCGCAGGCCGATAACGTCCGCTTCTACCTGGCCGCGGTCTATGAAGAGCTGAAAGAGTATCCCAAGGCGCTCACCGAATTTAAGAAGATTTCAAAGCACAGCTCTTTCCATAAGGAGGCGATGCTCCATGTGGGTTTCGTCTACAAAGAAACCGGTAAGAATAGGGAGGGCCTCGAATTCGCAAAGAAGACGCTCACTGATAACCCGGATACAATCGAGTTTTACGACATGCAGGCTTCGTTCTATGAAGTGGCCAAGGACAATAAAAACGCTCTGGCCAGCATTGCCAAGGGGCTCAAACGTTTTCCGAAAGATGAAAAGCTCCTCTATTTCGAAGCTGCCCTCTACGACAAGATGAATCAACGCGACCAGGCCCTCGCCAAAATGAAAAAGCTCCTCGAGGTCAACCCGAGCAACCCACACGCACTGAATTTTGTTGGCTACACCTACGCCGAAATGAACCAGAACCTCGAAGAGGCCAAGAAGATGGTGGCCCAAGCCATGGAAATTCGCCCTAACGACGGCTTTATTGTCGACTCCCTAGGCTGGATCTGCTTCAAGCTCGGCCAGATCGATGAAGCCCAAAAGTTCTTGGAAAAGGCCCAGGCGATGCAACCCAAGGAAGGTGTCATCTTGGAGCATCTCGGAGACCTCTACTCGCAAAAGAAGGACCTCACCAAAGCCCAAACCTTCTACAGAATGGCCGTCACGGAATACAACAACAAGAAAGACAAAGAGCCCCAAAAGAAGGTCGAATCCAAGCTCGCCATGATCGAAAAAGAAAAGCGCATGCCCAGCGCGGACAGATGATGGGGCCAGTCGCCTTTTAATATTGAAAGGTGCGGAGGCGTGGGAGTGGGCGGTCAGTGAAGATGGCCAACGGTGCTCAGTGACAGCGGCTGCGGGGTGATGTTCGCTAGAAATACTCCAGGATAGACCCTAGCAAAGAACTTGAGAATCAACTAAATGGCATTCTTTAGAAGAGGCAGGGTTTTCGGTTTGGCGTTTGTGGGTTTGGCGTTTGGGGTACAGTTTTCGTTCAGTCTCAGCCCAGTTGGGATTGACCAGTTCAGAGACCCGCCAGCTTATCGATAGGCTGGGCAGAATCTTGTTCGCTCTTTGCAGACCCGACTCCAAACCGAATCCAGACAGTACGCTAAACTCCAAACCCACAAACGCCCAACCGAAAACCGATTGTACGCCCAACAAGCGTGTTACTGACAAAACGTAAGTCTGGCCAATTCTTTCGCAGGTCGAACATCCCCACTAGTAACAAGGTCGATTAGCCGACTAACTTCTCCGCAGCGAGCTCAGAAATTGTCGCTAGCCGATATTCGTCAAGCGCCAAACTACAAAGCGACCACCGGCCCTGTTCTTCTCTTCACCCGCCACTGATCCTCCCAATGGAGAAAACTATGATGATTGGAACAAAGCGTGGTCACGTTATCTAGGACATCCTGTCCACCGAGGTGCACAGGTATGATGTGGTGAATGTGGAGGAAGCGCCGCTCTTCGCATCGTGTGCCATCCGGGTGAATGTGCGTGCACTGGTGTTTGTCTCTGAAAACGACGTCATAGCGAAGTTGCCAGCGGATAGAGTTACGCTTGTAGTGCGTCATCGGCTGATAGGGTTGAACGACAGTCGCCACTGGCCGCTCAGGCGGTGAGGCCTTTCTCTTTCTAGCGACACTTCTCATTGCCCGGGCAATGGGGTCGTGTTTAGCCGTGCACTCTTCAGTCATGCCTTGAAGCGTTTCAGCCAACGTCAAACAACGCTTTCTCTTGGAGGAGTCAATATTTTGCAGATTTTTTAGCGCAGTGAGTAGCTCATGTGGCACAGAAAGCGTGACCTCCGAATGAGTGCTACAGATGGGACGCGTAATCTCGCGCTGCTTGCCGGGAAATCGCTTCTTGAGTTCAAACTCCAGACCGCGTTTTGTAAGCTGAGTGGCCAAACCTAGGAGTTCCTCTTGGTTACTCTTACCAATCACCTTGAGCAGTAGCGTGGCGTTAGACACCGACAATGAGCCCTGATCAATTTGGTGAAGAATCTGAGGGCATTCCCGGCTTTTCCGTGCGATGCCAACGAGTGAATAGGCCTGAAAATCGCTCAGACCGAGTGGGCCCACACAATAGGATCTCATTGAGGAATAACCCAAGGCGACAAACCCCCGAGACTTATCCATCTCGCTCAACAGATCGATGAGCTGTCTTTCAGAACGCTTGAAATCTTTGGCCACGCCCAGGGTCTTCTGGTGAAGGCGTTGAATAGTGACCACTTGTCGCAAGTTGCAACACCCCTGCTCGTCTACTCGGCCATGGATCGCGCCTCACGCCTGGCGCATTCTGTGCATATCCATTAGGACATTTGAAGAAAGGGGAAGGTATGTTTCGCCTGGATTTGAGCGATCAGGAGCACCAATTGCTGAAAGAGTTGTTGAATGAACGCCTACAGACCGTTAGGGAGGAGATCCATCGTTCCGCCACCTTCTCTTTTAGGGATCAGCTGAAGAAGGAAAAGGAAATCCTGCTCGCACTCTCGGAGCGAATGGAATATGGTCCGGGTCAGGTGTGTGGCTGCAGCCGGGGCCAGTACTATGCCGGTCCCGTCGAATGCGAAAAACACTTCATTTTGATCTGAGACACATAATCACGCGGTGATGAGAGCTGCCTACGATGTGAATGATCCGATTCATTTAGATTTCCTGAGAATCCTTAGCCGTTCGACGGATCGCCTCAATGATGACCCCGTTCGTGAAGAGGTCTTCAGCGTTGAACGACTTGAGGCCTATGCCCCGCACCTGGCGAAGACGTTCAAAGTCAGCCCGGTTCCCAAGCGAGCCCGCTACATCCTCCCCAAACTCAACAAGAATGGGCGCCTGCTCCTGGATGCGTATCTGAAGCTGACGGAGGCCTTTCGGGATAAGGAGGCCGTTTCGCCGGCCGCGGAATGGTTTGTGGATAACTTTCACATTGTCGAGGAGCAACTCCGAGAGATTAAGCAGGACTTACCGACGAACTACTACGATGAGTTGCCAAAGCTCTCCACGGGCGAACTACAAGGATACCCTCGTGTCTATGGCATCGCCCTTGCGATTATCGCGCACACCGACAGTCGCCTCGACGCGGAATCCCTGAAACGGTTCATACGTGCCTATCAAGAGGTCTCGCCGCTGACGATTGGGGAGCTATGGGCGACGGCGATCACACTGCGTATCGCTCTGGTCGAGCACCTGACCCCCTTGGCTCTCAGAATCGTGAGCGCGCGAGAAAAGCGAAACGAGGCGGACGAATTCGCCGATAGCCTGCTGCATCTGGCCGCCTTGCCCCAGACGACACCCAATGAAATCGTAAAGTTATTCACAATGCGAGTGGGCCACCCGGCTACCTTCAACCGAGCCTTTATCGTGCAGCTCACGCAAAGGCTGCGTGATCAGGACCCCGATATGTTTCAGGCGTTCGATTGGTTGGAGAAACAGCTCGCATCGCATTACCACACTCAGATCCAGACTGTTGTACAGCTCGAACACAATCGACAGGCCACCGCTCAGGTCACGGTTGGCAATATCATCACGAGCATGCGCTTCCTTTCCGCACTGGACTGGCGCGATTTCATAGAGAGCGTGAGCCTCGTCGACCCGATCCTGAATAAAGATCCTGCGGGTGCCTATTCGCAGATGGATTTCACGACCCGTGACCGCTATCGCCACGCCATCGAGAGGCTGGCTAAGCAGTCCCCCTGTGGCGAGCTTCAAGTCGCCCGACGGGTGGTCGCCACGGCGTTGAAAGCTCGGGATTCCAACCGAGATCTTCCTTTGGAGAAGCGAGCACACATCGGCTTCTACCTGATCGGTGACGGTCAGATCGAATTTCAGAAAAGTATTGAGTACCGGCCTCAGCTCAGGGAACGATTGAAACGAGGAGTCCTGGGCCATCCCAGTGTTGCCTATTTTACGTCCCTCTTCATGTTAACCGTGCTCGGGCTCGTTCCCATCATGGCCCATTTCCGGGGAAACGGCGGAGGGGGTCTCGCCGCACTCGGCTTTCTCTTCCTTGCCATCATTCCGGCGAGTGAATTCGCACTCAGCGTCCTCAATCACATCATTACATTGTGGGTAAGACCCCTACCGCTTCCGAAAATCGACACCTCTCTTGGAGTTCCGCCCGACGCGACGACCATGGTGGTCATTCCCACCATTTTGGCCAATAGGTCTTTAGTCCAGGAGTTGCTTGAGGGTTTGCAAGTCCATTTCCTCGCCAACCAAGATCCGCATATCTATTTTGCGCTCTTAGCGGATGTTGCGGATGCGGCGACAGAAACGTTACCAGAGGATGCGACTCTCCTCAAAGCCGCACAGGAAGGCATCGATTCCCTTAATAAGAGATATGGGAAAAAAACTGACCCCCGCTTTTTTCTCTTTTGGCGAAAGCGACTTTTCAATTCCTGTGAAGGAAAATGGATGGGGTATGAGCGAAAGCGCGGAAAGATTGAGGAGTTCAATAGACTGCTGAGAGGCGCCACCGACACCACATTCGTCAATCCCCCTGCAAAACCGGATTTTCTTTCTCAGATTCAGTATGTCATCACCCTGGATTCAGATACGAAGCTCCCCCGGGGCGCAGGTCATTCCCTCATCGGGACGGCGCTTCACCCTCTCAATAGGCCGGATTTTGATCCCGATCTGGGGCGCGTCGTTTCTGGCTATGGCATCTTTCAGCCACGAATCAGTGTCGCCTTAACGAGCGCAAACCGGACTCGTTTTTCCCATCTGTTTTCGGGAGCAAGCGGTCTGGATCCCTACACCACAGCCTGTTCGGACGTTTATCAGGACCTTTTCGGGGAGGGGAGTTACACGGGAAAGGGTCTCTATAGAGTGGATGCTTTTCAATCGGCTCTGAAAGATCGCACGCCCAAGAACACGATCCTGAGCCATGATCTTTTTGAGGGCTGCTTCGCGCGCTGCGCACTCGTTTCCGATATAGAACTTTTTGACGACTATCCAACCGACTTTGAAATCTACTCGAAACGGCAGCACAGATGGATTCGGGGAGACTGGCAAATTGCCCCCTGGGCGCTGCCGCTCGTTCCCACCGCCTCGTCATACACTCGCAATCGCCTCCCTCTCATTTCCCGTTGGAAAATACTGGATAACCTTCGGCGCAGTCTTGTGGCCCCGGCGGTATTGCTATGGCTGTGGTTCGCATGGACCTGTCTTCCCGGCTCCGCCTTCTTTTGGACGCTACACATTGTTCTCCTCTTTTCTTTTCCACTCTACGCTTCGGGAGCGACCAACCTTCTTCACAATCGCCGCGGGGTTTCCTGGCGCAGGCATGTGAGTTACCGATGGAGCGAGTCGTATCTTCAAACACGTCAAATCCTCGTCATGATGGCTTTTCTGCCGAATCAGGCAGCGAACCACGCCGATGCCATCGTGCGCACTCTCTATCGCCAGCTCATCAGCCACAGGAAACTTCTGGAATGGACCGCCTTTGCCGACGCACAACACTCCGAGCACAACCGCCATTGGCTGAGAGAAATGGCAGGCCCCGGACCAATTTTTTCTCTTTGTATCGCCGCAACTCTTTTTTTTGGAACCCCCTCCTCGGCAGTGGCAGCCGCGCCGTTTCTCATCGCCTGGTTCCTCAATCCGTTCCTGGCTCGGTGGGAGAGACGAGGCAAAAGGAATCCCATAAGAGCACTCACTAGTGCCGAAACCGCTCAGTTTCGACTTTATGCCCGGCGTACTTGGCACTTCTTCGAACGGTTCGTAACAAACGAATCCAACTTCCTCGCGCCCGATAATTTTCAAGAGGAACCCCAAGGGGTGATCGCTCACCGAACGTCCCCAACTAATATTGGAGTCCAGCTGCTTTCACTGAGCAGCGCTTACGACCTCGGCTACGTGGGCCACTGGGAGCTTATCGAGTGTGCCGAGAGGGTATTTGCGAGCCTGAGCAAGCTTGAGCGCCTGCATGGCCATTATTTCAATTGGTATGATACGCGCTCGTTGGAGGCTCTGCGGCCCCGCTATATCTCTACGGTGGATAGCGGGAATCTGGCTGGCCATCTCCTCACCCTCAAGCGTTCCTTCCTGGAAATCATCGATTCTCCACCCTTCAATGCCAATGCCAAAGAGGGTCTATTGGATACGCTGAAACTCATACGGGAGGAATCTTCGCGTCTGGGGTTATTGGGTGTCGAGAGGAATACCCTTAGCCACTTTCGACGCGAGCTCCAGTCCATTCTGGATGTCGTTATGGGGGCGCCTTTTGAGTCGATCGAAGGGATCAACATCATTGACGCGCTGAAGATCCGGTTAAGTGCGGCCGATTCTCTCTGGGAAGAGATGAAGGGGCTAGTTCCAGCCGAATCCTTGTCACTCCACGAAGAGGTGCGGGTCTGGTTGAACGCCGCACGCCACCAGGTTGAAGAGACCGTTCGCGATCTCCACAATAGCTCCATTCCCACGGAGAGGATCGAAGCTCTCGTCAATCAATGCGACAAGATCGTTCTGGGAATGGATTTTACGTTTCTGTTTGACGGCGAGCGCCAGGTATTTGTCATTGGGTATAACGCAGTCGATCACAAGAATGATAATTCTTACTACGATCTTCTCGCGTCGGAATCGCGCCTTGCGAGTCTTGTGGCAATAGCCAAGGGCGATGTGCCCCAGGACCATTGGTTTCGGTTGGGGCGCCAGCTCACAATGGTCAAAGGCGGGCGTGCGCTTATCTCCTGGACAGGCACCATGTTCGAGTACCTGATGCCCCTTCTGGTGACCCGCAACTATCCCGAGACTCTGCTTTCACAGACCTACCACTCGGTCGTGAAGCGACAGATAGAGTATGGAAAAATCAACGGAGTCCCGTGGGGAGTCTCGGAGTCGGAATATAATATGCGGGACCTGCAAATGAATTTTCAATACAGAGCCTTTGGAATCCCCGGGCTCGGATTGAAGCGGGGTTTAAGCGACGACCTAGTTATTTCTCCGTATTCATCAATGCTGGCGGCACCACTTTCTCCCTTGCCGGTTCTTTCCAATCTGCGACATTTGGAAGAGATGGGAGCTCTCTCCCGCTACGGTTTTTATGAAGCCATCGATTACACATCCGAAAGGCTCAAGAAACACCAAAAGTGTTTCATACTGCGTTGCTTTATGGCGCACCATCAGGGAATGGGCCTGATATCGATCAACAATCTTCTGAACGGCAACATCATGCAACGGCGGTTCCATTCAGAGCCGCTCATCCAGGCGACCCAACTCTTGCTTCAGGAGCGAATCCCTTTCAGCGTGCCGCTCTATAGACCCCGCGCGGAGGAGGCGCATTCAGGTGGCGCGCGCCTGTCGACCCATTGGAATCCCAGGATTTATACGGATCCGAATCTCGCTGCCCCACGGACTCAACTCCTTTCCAACGGAACTTACTCGGTGATGGTGACAACGAGTGGCTCGGGCTATTCGCGTTCCGGGAACAATGCGGTGACCCGGTGGCGAGAGGATGCCACGAGGGACCATTGGGGGCAGTTCTTCTACATCAGAAACCGAGCCGAAAACCTGATCTGGTCACCAGGGTACCAGCCCACCCTTAAGAAGCCGAAAAAATACGAGGTCAGTTTCAATGAGGATAAGGTCGAGTTCTGGAGAGAGGATGGCACGATCTCCACTCACACCGATATCATTGTTTCCCCTGAAGAGAATGTGGAAATTCGACGCATATCACTCACGAATGCCTCAGAGCAGGACCAAGAGTTAGAGATTACAAGTTATCTGGAGGTTGCGCTCGCGGCCCCCCAATCGGATGAGGCCCACCCCGCGTTTAGTAATCTCTTCATTCACACGGAATTCGTACCCAATGAGTGCGCTCTTTTGGCGAATCGGCGTCGTCGCTCATCGACAGAAGAAGAGCGGTGGGCATTTCATGTTCTTTTGGCGGAGGGCGAAAAGATCGGAAGCGTCCAGTATGAAACGGATCGCGCCGCCTTCTTGGGGCGCGGCCGGGCGCCTGCCTCTGCCGCTGCCATTACCGAGGACCGCCTTCTCTCCAACACGGTGGGGGCCGTCCTCGACCCGATCTTTTCACTCAGGCAATCCGTTCGCATTGCTCCTTCAGGCACCGCCCGCCTGATCTTTGCCACGGGCGTCACCCGGTCGCGCGAGGACGCGCTCCGGCTGATCGACAAGTACCATGACATCCATATTTTCGACCGGGAAACGGAGTTGGCATGGACCGCCTCCCGAGTTCAGCTCCGACACCTCAATATCGACAGTGAACAGACTCACACCTACCAAAGGCTGGCCAGCCGGGTAATCTATTCCGATTCGACGTTGCGTCCTCGGGCCGACATTCTCTCAAAGAACACGAAGACCCAGTCAGGTCTATGGGCCTATGGGATCAGCGGTGATCTGCCCATTGTCATCGTGCGAATCAGGAATGACGATGACATGGCGATGGTCCGTGAGCTGCTCCGAGCGCACGAGTATTTGAGACTCAAGGGCCTTTCGTTTGATCTGGTACTGCTCAACGAGCGCGACCCCAGTTACTTTCAGACGGTCGATGAGGAGGTTCAGAAACAGATTCGGATGATCGGCTCACAGGCACTTCTGAATAAACGTGGTGGGGTTTTCAATCATCGAACGGATCTGATGCCCGATGAAGATATCGTGTTGTTGAAGTCGGTCGCCCGCGTGGTACTCGACTCTCGAGCTGGAACCCTGCGGGAACAACTGAAACGCAGACCGCTTCCGGAGGTATTACCCGAAAAGCTCATTCCGAGCACACTCCCCAAGAAGAATTCCAACCCGGTGCCTCCGGTGCCTCCACTGGAGTTCTTTAACGGTCTGGGAGGCTTCACCCGGGAAGGGCGCGAGTACGTTATTGTTTTGAATCATAATCGAACGACTCCAGCCCCCTGGATCAACGTGGTGGCAAATGAATCGGATTTCGGATTCCTCATCTCGGAATCGGGCGCAGGCTATACGTGGTCGGTCAACAGCCGGGAGAACCGTCTCACCCCGTGGTCCAATGACGCCATAACGGATCCTGGGGGCGAAACCCTCTACATTCGAGATGAGCAGAGCGGCGAGTACTGGACACCCACGCCGATGCCGATTCGGGAGGAAGGGAGATATGTCATTCGCCACGGACAGGGTTACACCCGTTTTGAGTACTCTAGCCGAGGGATTGTCTCCCTCCTGACGCTCTCCGTGCCTTTAAATGCGGAGGTTAAGATTGCGAGCCTTCGCATTAAGAACAGTTCTCGCGAACAGCGCCGCCTATCAGTGACGAGCTTTGTGGAGTGGGTGCTTGGGGTTAATCGCTCGGAGACCGCTCCACACGTCATCACCCAACGCGATGAAACTACGGGAGCTATACTAGCTCGCAATAGTTACAACAATGAGTTTAACACTCGGGTGGCCTTTTCCTTTATGAGTGAAGGTCCAGAGAGTTTCACGTGCGATCGGAGGGAGTTTATTGGGCGCAATGGCCATTTCGCACGCCCCGCTGCGCTCACGAGGGTTCATTTGTCTGGCCGAACAGGGCCAGGCCTGGATCCGTGTGCGGCGTTCCAAAAAAAGATCGATCTCATGCCCAATGAGGAGAAAGAGATTGTCGTTCTCCTGGGGCAGGCGAACAGTGAGGAGGAGGCGCGCGCGCTCATTCGCAAATACAGACTGTCTCACGAACGCAAGGAATCCTTTTCGGCGGTAGTGGCTTATTGGGACGACCTCTTGGGAACGATTCAGGTGAAGACTCCCGATCCGGCCATGAACCTCATCATGAATCGTTGGTTGCTCTATCAGACTCTTTCTTGCCGGGTCTGGGGCCGCTCCGCCTTCTATCAATCGGGGGGCGCCTTTGGCTTTCGGGATCAACTACAGGATGTGATGGCGCTTGTGTATGCCAGGCCCCAAATCGCGCGGAAGCAGATTCTTCTGGCGGCCGCTCGCCAATTTGTCGAAGGGGACGTCCTTCATTGGTGGCATGCCCCTACGGGCCGCGGAGTAAGAACGCACATCTCAGACGATCTTCTTTGGCTTCCTTTCGTCGTGAGCCAATACGTACGAGTAACCGGAGAACGTTCCCTTCTGGAAGCGGTGGTGCCCTTCATCGAAGCGCCTCGGCTGGACCCGAGGCTCGAGAGTGCCTATCTCCTCCCGGTCCAGTCTCAAGAAACGGCGACTGTGCTGGAGCATTGCGCCCGGGCCCTGGACCGCAGCCTCCTGACGGGTCGGCATGGCCTGCCGCTGATGGGCGGTGGCGATTGGAATGATGGAATGAATCGGGTGGGACACGACGGGAAAGGGGAGAGCGTCTGGTTGGGTTGGTTTCTCTACAATACCCTCAAGGTTTTTACCGAACTCTTTCCCGGCCTGTCCCTTGAGCGCGTCGATCGATACCGGCGCCACATGGGTAAACTTCAATCCGCACTTGGGGAGCACGGATGGGATGGACATTGGTACAGACGGGCCTATTTTGATGATGGCACGCCAATGGGATCCATCGAAAATGCTGAATGCCAGATAGATTCCCTCGCGAATTCCTGGTCAGTACTCTCTGGCATGGAGGAAAATGGCACAACGAATTGGAAGGAACGAGAAAAACTAGCGATGGAGGCCATCGACCGAAAACTGATCGATCGACAGGCTCATATCGTAAAACTTCTCGCGCCTCCCTTTGACATGAGTGCCGCAGACCCAGGCTACATCAAGGGTTACCTGCCTGGTGTGCGCGAGAACGGTGGTCAATACACGCATGCGGCTTTGTGGATGCTCATGGCCTTTGCTGCCCGCGGGGATGGCGATCGAGCGGGAGAGCTCTTCAATCTGCTGAACCCCATCTCCCACTCTTCGACCGATAAGGAGGCCGAAATCTACAAGGTCGAGCCCTACGCCGTGGCCGCGGATGTCTACGGAGTTGCTCCTCACGTCGGCCGAGGGGGCTGGACCTGGTATACAGGCTCCTCGAGCTGGATGTATCGCGCTGGGCTCGAGTCCCTATTGGGGTTTCGTTGCCAGGACAATCGGCTGAGCATGAACCCGAGCGTTCCGAAGAGTTGGGGAGAGTTTCAAATCATCTTTCGTCGGGGACACACCCGTTACATAATCTTGGCCACCCGATCTGACAGGTCTCAGCCAACCGTTTCGGACCTCATCCCGCTCATCGATGATGGAAAAGACCACGAGATTCGAATCCAATTTTGAACTAGTGAGCGATCAGTCCGCCAAGGAGCGAGACACCAATACCGACGAGGAAACAGGCGAACTTGATCTGACGCTCTTCCCCGCCTCGATGCATCTCTGGCAAAAGGTCACAGGCGCCGATGTACAAAAAGGTTCCGGCCGACATTGAAAGCAACGCTCCGGCCGTCGCCGACTGCGCCATCTGGCTGAGCAGTGCGTATGACAAGAACAGTCCGACAGGGCCCGAGATTGCCACCCCGGTCACGAAGGCCACGCTCTTCCGCTTTGATATCCCTGCCATTTTCAGAATCGACGAAAGCGCAATCCCTGATGGCAATTTGTGCGAGACGATCGCGATCAACACCATTGGCCCAATTTTCGGCACAACCAAGCTAGAAGCCAGCGCTGCACCCTCAATCAGCCCATGAATCGTGAGACCGATAAACGCAGCCCAACCGATCGTGTGGTAGTCACAGTGAGTTTCTTCACACGCGTGGACCATCACAAACCGCTCAGCCACCAAGAGAATCAAAAAGCCCGCCAGCAACCAGATACCAAAGGTCTCAGGCATCAATTCCGCCGCCTCTGGAATCATGTGCACCAAGCTCATTCCCAAAAGGAGTCCGGCCCCCAGCGCCACCCCCATCTGAAGTTTTCGCTCACTCAAGGACAGATGCGTCGGGATGATTCCGCCGAGGAACGTTCCCAAAAATATGATCGCACAATAGAAGAAAAGAGCTGTCATACTGCAGCACTTCGCCAAAGTTGCTCAAGCCTCACCACCCGAGACGCAAGGGACTCAGCCGGAAACATTGATTTCACGAGACTCTCCTCGAACCGTGGAGGCATCAAGAAGAGCCCTCGCAGATCCACGGGGATTTCCAGAGGCACCCTACCGCTCTCGAGCTCGATTCTTCGATATCCCGTCGCAAGCACCAAAGGAGAAACTCCAGCTATTCGCAGCGCCTCTTGATCGAGCTCATTCTCAGCCCCCCGCACCAGGAGGCACCAAACGGGAATAAGGGTGGCTGGCCACACGATCGCCTCCTTGAGAAAGAGGCGAAAAGGCAGGCTCTGCCTTCCGCGGTGAGACCCGATCATCCGATCGACTACAGCGACAAACTGTGCAAACCAACTCCGCACACCAGCTCGAAAAGACTTGATCTCCACCATCTCGCGAGCAACCAAAGCGAGGAGCTCGTCACGCGGAACTTCAAGCACCGACGGAGTCACAACAATCGCCGCGCGATTGGGAGAAAAGCCAAAGCATCCAATATTGTGGGAGCCGCTTTTCTTAATGACCAATTCCGGCACCCGGATTCCCAGACGCCGCGCGATCTCGCTGACAGCATGTTGGATAGCCGGACGATCACCCCAACTGGCACCCTCCGCCCCCAAACGGGAACGGATGGAGCGATACCCGCACACCCGAAGCCAATAAATGGCAACCGCGTCAATTGGCAGCGACAGCAGAAAACCGATCCAACCCCAGATAACCATAAAAGGAAGCGCGATAAGAAAAAAGAGATACGCGAGGAAGGCGCCAAGTCGAAATGTCCGTTCAATCCAATTCATGGAATTGACTCACGTATATGGACCATTCTAGTCTCACTTTCAACGTTACTTATGATAGATCAATTCCCCATAGGAAGCACCCTGAGTCAGACCCTACCGCCCATTGGCGCCGATCGGGCTGAGAATTTTCGCCAGGCTACCCGCTCCGATCACAGCCCCGGGTTCATCCCGGCCCTTCCGACTCTCTTCCGTCAGGCCGAATTTCAGTGGCTCGACAAACTGAAGGTGGATTGGCATAAACTTCTGCACGCCGAGCAGGCCTACGAGTACTATGCCCCGCTTCCACTCGACCAACCAATTTTGATTGAAAGCCGCCTCGCAAATGTGCGCGTGAGGAAATCGGCCGCGAGTTCCATGACCTTCGTGGAGATAGAAACCCACATCTCAGCCGCCGGCACAGTGGCTGTTGCCGCCCTGACCAATTTTGTTGTTCGCGAGGGGACCACGTGACGTATGTCGTTGGCGAAGCCATCCCCGCGACCTTAAAGGGTGAGATCACGCGCGAACAGCTCCGGGCCTATGCCGATGCCTCCGGTGACATCAACCCGATTCACCTCAATGAGAAATTCGCCAAAGAGGCGGGTTTCCCCAGTGTCATCGCCCACGGAATGCTCTCGGCGGCCTTCCTCGGGGACTACATCCTGGAGCACTTCCCGGAGAACACATTTCGCCTCGAAAAGTTCAAGGTCCGCTTCAAGAAGATTACACTCCCCGGCGATCTGATCACGTGCGTCGGGAAAATCAAGAGCATCGACAAAGAGCGTAGTATCATCGCCACCATCGCCACAACGAATCAAAAAGGCGAAGAAACGACTTCCGGCGAAGCCACCCTTTCGACGATCAACTAATCCCTTCTACTCGACGCGGGTCTAAGCAATTGACCAGTTCTCGACATGCAACCCTCTCAACCTCGCCGGATGCCCTCGGGCCTGCTACAAATCTCTTTCATGAACAGCGATTTGGTTGGGGCACTCAAGAAGTCCTTTCATCTCCCAGGCTTTCGCAAGGGCCAGCGCGAGATCATTGAGTCCCTCCTCAACAATAAGGATGCGCTCGCCGTCATGCCCACGGGAGGGGGGAAGTCACTTTGCTACCAGCTCCCGGCCCTTTTGCGCCCCGGAATCGTGGTCGTTATCTCGCCCCTCATCGCTCTTATGGAAAATCAGGTCCAGCGGTTAAGATCGCTGGGCATTAGCGCTGTGTTTCTACACTCCGGTCAATCGGTCGCCGATAAACGCCTGGTCTTCTCCGTGCTCAAGCGGGCGGAAAGTTCAATTCTGTATTTGAGCCCCGAAAGAGTTCAAAAGGACGGCTTTCGCAACTGGATCACTGCCCAAAAGGTGAGTCTCTTTGCAATCGACGAGGCCCATTGCGTCTCCCAGTGGGGGCCCGACTTCCGTGAGGATTATTACAAACTTGGTGGCCTCCGAGAACTCCTCCCCGAGGTCCCCATTGTCGCGCTCACGGCCTCTGCTACGCCCGAAGTCCTCGAAGATATCATTCGACAACTTCAGCTCAGAAAGCCGGATCGTCATATCCACGGTTTCTACCGCCCGAATCTGTACTATCAAGTCGAGCTATGTTCCGATGAGGGTATCAAAATAGCCATAGCGCGCCAGGCCATCTCCCAAAATCCCGAGGGTCGAATTCTCATCTATTGCGGAACTCGGAAGCAGACCGAAACCGTAAGTGGCTTTCTCTCCGAACATTTCGGCAAAGCTGCTTTTTACCACGCTGGGATGTCCAGCGAGGACCGAACCTGTGTTCAGACCCAATACCAAAAAGGAGAGATCCGAATCCTCGCGGCTACCAACGCATTCGGCATGGGAATTGACCACCCCGATGTGCGCTTGGTCGTTCACTTCCAAATGCCAGCGAATGTTGAGCACTACTACCAGGAGATGGGCCGCGCCGGGCGCGATGGAAAACCGTCCGCGTGCCTGCTTCTTTACTCCAAGAAGGACAAAGGGCTTCACTCCTATTTCATTACCCAATCCAACGCCGATAAGAATACGATTAGAAGGCGCTGGAGCGCGCTAGAGGCCATCGTCCAGTTTGCCGAAGGCGGCGAATGCCGCCACTCCGGAATCCTCACATATTTCCGAGACTCCTTCCGCCTCAAAGACTGCGGTCATTGCGATGTCTGTGATCCCTCCGATTTTCGCCACGTACAAAAACCCAAATTCGAGGTCGCATCTCTCCCGAAGATAAAAAAGAAAGAGACCAAAGAGATCTTGGACGTTGAACTGACCGCGGAAGAAGAAATCCGCTTCGAAATGCTCAGGGAATGGCGAAAGGTTTATGCAACCGAGAATGACATCGCCCCCTTCATGGTCTTCAGCAACAAGACGCTCAAGGACCTCGTCAGAAGAAATCCGAAAACACTCGAGGAGCTTTCCAAAGTTTATGGTTTTGGCCCCCACAAAACCGAATACATCGGCCCGACCGTGTTGGCCCGGCTCCAGGCCTGCGACTGACGCGCGGCAGACCTGAGATTCCCGCGATTTGTGCTAAAGGTCTTGAACCGGCTTCTCGCCCCGTGTTACGTCCTTCTCCTGCTTTTGGCCGATAAGACTATTGGGAGACGCGCATGACGACAAAACAACGGCACCTTCAGGTAATTGACCCGAATGATCCCCACTACTTTGGCCCTGTTACACGCCTGGGTCTCAAACGAAGCACGGTCACGTCCTCGACGTGGATCGTCTTCTTTTTATCGCAGCTCCTGCTCCTCGCCGCGATGACCTATTATTTCGTTTACTAAAAAAGGTCGGAATACCAACCCAAGTAAAACGCGATTCCGCTCACCGGCTCATTGATGGGCAGATTCACCGCCACACCCGCGTTCAAACCATCAGAGCGCAGAAAATCGGCACCGACAGCGACTAGAAAATGGCGCGCACTTCCGCCAAAGACGTTGATGTCAGAAGGCCCTTGGCTAAACGCCGTCTGGACCGACAGCATAGGGGTCAGCTCGCGATCAAATAAAAAGCCATCCACACTCGCCACAAGCGTATGGACAGTGTCCTTGGCATTGGCCATCCCCGGCGCATAGATGAGCCGCGCCCGCGCCTGCCGTGTCACGTTTACACCGCCCGAAACGCCCAGCATCTGGCTGTAGGGCGCCCCCATATTGATCACCTGGAAACCAAATTTCCGTTCAACTCGAATGGGCTTGGCTTGCTCCACACTGGTGCCATCGGTGGCGGCCAGAACAGATAGACAAGCGAAACAAAGGGCGAAAACGGCAGTGGGCTTAATGAGATGCATGAATACACTCCTACTAGTCCTTGCGGGTGTATCACAAAGTGCCACCTCAGATCCAGGCAGGGATCCTTAGGGCCCTTAAGGCGAGGTAAGCCGCTTCAAAGCTCGCACGTAGGTTTCGTGCTCAATCGGCAGGAGTCGCTTCGACAGAGTTTCTTCGGTGTCACCCTCTTCAATGCGCGTCACAGACTGCTCGAGGATCCGGCCGCCATCGAGCTCGCCGCTCACAAAATGGACCGTGCAACCCGTCCACTTCACTCCAGCATCGAGCGCCTGCTGTTGAGCTCGGAGCCCTCGGAAACTTGGCAACAGACTCGGATGAATGTTCACGATCTTTTCGGGATACTTTGCAACAATGGCTTTGCCTAAGATTCGCATGTAACCCGTCAAGCAAATCAAATTCGGCTGGTAACTTTCGATCGCTTTCAGCAATTCCACCTCATACGCGGCCCGATCCCACCGACCATTCTTGCGAAAGGACTTTTCATCAACGATGGTCGTCGGCACCTTGGACAACTTTGCTATCTCAAGCGCCGGAGCGTCTGACTTATTGGTGATGAGCCCAACGACCCGAGCTGAGAGTTTACGCTCAAGACACGCGCCCAGAATCGCCGCGAAGTTGCTACCGCGCCCGCTTGCAAGCGCCACGATCCGAAACTCGCTCATACCCATTCTACTTTTGGCTCCGCGCCCTTGATCGTTGTCTTGACACTCCCGATATCCCATGCCTTTTCCCCCTGACCGTTCAGGGACTTCATCACCGACTCGGACTTTTCGGGAGCGACCACAAGGATCATCCCGACGCCACAGTTAAAGGTATTGAGAAGATCGTGAGTCGTCACACCAGCGGCCTTCTGTGCCCAAAGAAATAGTTCGGGCATCGGCCAATTCGAGCTCTCAACGACCGCGCTGTGGCCCGATGGAATTACGCGCTCGAGGTTGCCGAAGAGTCCGCCACCCGTAATATGAGCCGCCGCTTGAAGATCGCCCAAGCAACTCCCAACGGTCTTTGTGTAGATCTTTGTCGGCGCCAGAAGCACCTCGCTCCACGTACGCCCCCCGATAGCCACCGCATTCGGTTTCAAAACCTCTTTCTCAACGAACCGCCGCACCAACGAGTAACCATTCGAATGAAATCCACTCGACGCCAAAGCAATGAGACGAGCGCCGCTCTTCACGCGCTCAGCGCCGATAATTCTTCCGCGATCCACCATCCCAATCGCAAACCCGGCGAGATCAAAATCGTTTTCTTTATAAAGCCCTGGCATCTCCGCCGTCTCACCACCCACGAGCGAACACCCCGCGAGCTCACAGCCGGCCTGGATGCTTTTCAAGAGCGTTGTGAGCTGCGCTCCCTGCAACTTCCCGCAGGCGTAGTAGTCCAAAAAAAGAATTGGCTTTGCCCCCACACACACAATATCGTTCACATTCATTGCGACGAGATCCTGCCCGAGCCCATCCAACTGCCCCCACTCAAGCGCCAAGAGGCATTTCGTCCCCACGCCATCACAGGAGGTCGCAAGCACAGGCGCCGTCATCCCTTTCAAAATATCGTTCAAGGCATAGCAACTGGCATACGGGCCGATGCCAGTGATGACATTGGGATCGCGCGGGCGTGATTTTTGGAACGCGGCAAATTGCGAAAGTGTTTCGTCGGCTCGATCCTGATCGACACCAGAATCTTTGTAGGTCGTCACTTCTTCGTTTTCCTCTGCAAGGGTTTTGGCACCACGCAGGTCCCGGAGGCCCGAGCTACAATGACCGGAGTGTCTAGAACCTTGGCCGCTGACGGCGATAGGCCCGGCTCAGCGGTGATCACCTTGCGTGCCTCAAACTTCATTTTGCGAGAGGTGTTACCCACCTCCACTATCTCACCCGAGACTTCGATGTAATCTCCAGCCACCACGGGGGCCAGAAACTCCACACTGTCATAGGCCCTAAAAAGCCCCTCATCGCCATCTTGAAGAATGAGAAGCTCCGTTGCCACATCGCCAAAGAGGTCGAGCATGCGCGCGCCCGCCACGAGTCCCCCGCCGTAATGGACATCGGCCTCGCTCATTCGCAACCTTAAGACGGATCGAACCGGCGGCATGGTGGCTCCTGCGGAGAATTAGTTGGAGGCCATCTTTCCCGATTTTTGAGGTTTCTTCAAGGATTTTAGGCAGTTCGGGGCTCGCAGCATCCAAATTCTGCTTGACCCGAGGGGTAAACCTCTTTAAATTCGTCGCTTTGAGGTAGCCCAGTGCAGAACAGTATCATCGATAAGATCGAAAAGGGTCAGACGAAGAAGCGGCCTAATTTTAGGGTGGGCGACCGAATCAACGTCCATGTGCGCCTTAAGGAAGGCGACAAAGAGCGTATTCAGAATTTCCGCGGCATTGTGATTCTTCGAAATCCGAAGTCCGGTAACGGTCCCCGCGCCACATTCACCGTTCGCAAGATTTCCGAAGGCATCGGCGTGGAGAGAATTTTCCCGCTGCACAGCCCATTCATTGAAAAAATCGACATTGAAGCATCATCCGAAGTTCGGCGCTCGCGACTGTTTTACCTTCGGGCTCTGAAGGGTAAGAAGGCCCGTCTGAAGGAAGCCGATCGCTTTGGTGATGTGGTTGTTGAGAAAACGACAGAGGCTGCCACTCAAGCCCCCGTAACACCCGCTCCGGAAACCGCACCGAAATCTTGAAACGCCCCAACCTCTCCTATGAGCTCGAGTACAGAGCTCAAGGGTGTGGTTTGATCGCAGGCCTCGACGAGGTCGGCATGGGCTGCCTGGCAGGACCTGTCGTGGCCGCAGCCGTGATTTTTGATCTTAATGACGTCCCCCGCGGACTCAACGACTCCAAACTCATTCCCGAGAAAACACGAAAAAAGTTAGCAGCCGAAGTCGAAAAACGCGCTCGGGCGTTTGCCATTGGTTGGGCCTCGGTCGCGGAGATCGACTCCATCAATATCCTTCAAGCTGCTCGGCTCGCGATGAAACGTGCCGTGGAGAGTTTGGCGGTTCAGCCCGATCATCTTTTGATCGATGGGCGCTCCAGGATTGACCTCCCGCTGTCGCAGCTCTCAATCATCAAGGGAGACCAGAAATCGGTCTCGATTGCGGCGGCCAGCATCGTGGCCAAGGTCTATCGCGACCAATGGATGACACGTCTGGATCTCGAATACGGTGGTTACGAATTCTCAAAACACAAAGGGTATGGGAGCCGTGAGCACCGATTGAACCTCCAGAGACTGGGTCCCTCCCCTATTCACCGCAAGTCCTTCTCCTGGACCCCTGTCCTCGATTAATCCCGACCTTTAGTTCGGCCCGACCTTTGCAAAGCCAAGTTACGTGTCGCGCAAAGAGGTCGGCAATTTTTATGAAGCGGTGGCAGCTCTCAACGCTCGCGCCAGGGGGATTACGATAGTGAAGCGAAACCTTTTCACCCATTATGGTGAGATCGATATTCTCGGTCGCAAGGGGAATACTCTCATGGTGCTTGAGGTCCGAGGCCGCGGCAGTGGAAAATACCCGCCCCACCGATTTCTCTCGCGACAAAAATTGGAACGCCTGCGACGACTCGCCAGCTGGGCGGGCGCCTGCTATCGCGCCCACGCCGTGAAGCTGGAATTGGTAGAGGTGATCGGGCCCCGTCCGCGGCCGGAATTTGAACGCCTAGCGGCCCTCGCCCCCGGGCGTTTTGGCCTTTCGGTGCAGGTGTTTCCGATCGGTTCGGATTGAGACTAGTTCGTCAGGGGCCGACGGCCACGGCGGCGCGGAGCCGGGGGCGCATCGAAGCTCGCCTTGGCGTCAACTTCGGAGGAATAGATCTCAAACGGTTTCCTCGCCGTTTCATATGCGCGGAAGAGCCGCTCAAACTCTGAGGAGAGGTGGCAATAACGCGGCTTCACCTCTTTCGAGTTGAGATCTCTCAACACGCGAATAAACTGGTTGATGGCGCTGGAGCCCACAAACTTGAGCCCGTTCAGATTGAAGACTATCCTCTGCGGATTCTGCTTTGAAATGGTTTCGACACAGCTGTCGCGAAATTGCATCGCGCTCTCAAAGTCGATGTTTCCCTCGAGTTCAAACACGAGAACATTGCCATCCAATCGAGTGCGCAGATTCATGGGAAGATTCTCCTGGCGAGTGGGGTGTCTTTTATTATAACAAGTGGGGATGGATTCACAACGAACCTCCCGCCTGTTAATCATCGGCACGCCGATAGGCAACCTTGAGGATTTGACCCCCCGCGCACGCCGCACTCTTAGCGAGTTGAGTCACCTGATGGCCGAGGACACGCGCGAGACTCGGCGACTTCTTGAGCTCGTTGGGATCCCGCTCGAGGGAAAGACGCTCCATTCTTACGCGACCCACAACATGAAGGCTGCGACCGAATTCGCGATCAGACTTCTGGAAAAGGGCGAGAGCGTCGGATTAGTGTCCGACCGCGGCATGCCCGGCATTTCGGATCCGGGTGCGCTCCTCGTGAAAGCGGCAAGTGAGGCGGGATTTCCTGTCGTTCCGATCCCGGGCGTCTCCAGTGTCACCACGGCCCTTTCCGTCTGTGGCGTTGAGGCCTCGGAATTTCTTTTTCTCGGCTTCGTCCCTACGCAAAGCTCGAGCAAGAAAGAATTCTTTGAGCGACTGGCTCTGAGTCAACACCCCGTCTGCTTTTTTGAAGCTCCCCATCGCATTGCAAAGACGCTCATAGACATCAAAGCGGAACTCCCCCACGGTTCATTGCTTATTGCACGCGAGCTTTCTAAACAGTTTGAAACGATTACCTGGACAAGCCTTTCCAGTCTCGACGTTTCCTCCATCCCAGAGCTCGGAGAATTCACGCTGGTCTTTTTCCAAGACACCCCCCGTTCCACCCAGCCCACGGCGCTTGATGAATGGGTTACGTTGCGCCTTAAGTCCGACAAGGATTGGGCAAAGGCGGCGGGCCAGGCATTGGGAGTTGCGGCGAACGAGGCCTACAACGCTCTTCAACGCGCACGATCCCAATCGGCAACCTGACAATGATTCCATCGCCGTTAAGTCCAAGCTAACGCTTTGCGATAACTCAACGTATCAAAGAATTCCAACTTCCCTCAGATTGTGTCGCAAATGTGTCGATAAGAGTCTTGTGAAAGCTCTTCTGTGGATTCTCCTCGGATTACTTTCCGCCTCCTCTGAAGCGGCGCCGAGCGGAACCATCGTTCAAATCGCCCATAGACTCCCGATGAGCGGGGCCGAAAAGCCACTTCCGCGCGACTTTTATGTCGATCTGGGAGCCAAACACGGTCTCAAAGAGGGTGACAAGATTCAGGTCTCTCGGCTCATTCCGGTGATGCAATCCATGAGCGGCCAACCGGCGAGCCTCGTGAGGCTTCCAATGGGTGAAGCCGCCGTTCTGAGAGTTTCCGACTTTGTCAGTTTGGCGCGAACGACTCAATTGGTACCACCGTCTCAGCTCCCCTCCATGAACTACTACCAGTTCATGCTGGGAGACACGGTCACCAGTTTGATCCCGTGAATCTGTCTGGTTAGAATGGAAAGACATTTGCCAAACACTCTGCTTCTCAACGCGGGCTTTGAGCCACTTCGCATCGTCTCCTGGCAGCGTGCCTTTGCGCTCATCTTTCAGGAGAAGGTCGAGATCCTGGAGGAGTATGGCTTCATCGTCGCCACCGTTTCTCGGCACTACAATATTCCTGCGGTGATCCGCCTCAACCGCTGGGTCAATCTCAAAAGAACAAGCCCAATCATCCGATTTTCCCGGGCCAATCTTTACGCCCGTGACAATTACCGGTGCCAGTACTGTCACAAGTATTTCCCGGAACGCGAGCTCACTCTCGATCATGTACTGCCCGTAGTCCGCGGTGGGAAAAAGACCTGGGACAACATCCTCACGGCCTGCATCCGATGCAATCAAAGAAAAGGGCATCGCACGCCAGAAGAGGCAGGCCTCAAGCCACTCAATCGCCCGGTCGCACCCCGGTGGTTGCCGGGGATGGTGGGATCGATGCGAATGCGTTCGGCGCCTGAGATCTGGGCGCGGTATCTGAGGCTTTATTCCGACGATCCCTTTCCCCCGTTACGGGCGGCCGATCATGAAGCTTAGAGCTCTTAGCCTCCTCATCGTCGCCCTTCTCGTCGGCGGCTGCTCCAGTGTGCGCCTGTCCGACACCCAGCGGGCCGTGGTGCAAACCAGAATTTTTCCGGGTGCCTCGGTTGAAAATGTCTTCAACCATCTCAAGTACGCTCTCAGCCAGAATCACTACGCGATCAAGAGCGGTGATTTGAGTGACGGGGTCTTGGTCGCGAGCCGCAACCTCCCCGATCAGGGAGGAGCCAGAGAACGCCGGGAAGAGATTGTGATGAACATCGACAAAACACCTCAAGGGGTCAGGGTCCGGCTATCGATTCAGCTCATCGTCCATTACAGCCTTGGCGGCAGTTACGGAGTGGAGAAACTGGACAGAGGTTCTTATGATCAGCTCTTCGTCCAAATGGATAAAAGCCGAGACGAGAGCCGCGTCCCGGCCTCAATCAAACTGAAGTGAAAACCGCTATCCAGCCACGCGGCTGAGCATTGCCCGGATCTTATCCTTGGGCTGGTTGCCGACCAACTCATTCACCTTCTGACCCTTTTGGAAAAGAATCAGCGTCGGAATGCCACGGATGCCAAAGCGGGCCGGCACATCCCGGCATTCATCCACGTTCACCTTAGCAAAACGAATCTTACCATTGAACTCGGTCGCGAGCTCATCCAACACCGGCGCTAGAGCCTTGCACGGCATGCACCATTCGGCCCAGAAATCCACCAGGATGGGGCCCTGATTAGTTTCTACTTCTTTTACAAAACTCTCATCGTTCAAACTCAACACGGGATCCTCCTCAGAAGACCGATTATTGAATCTGCATGGGTTCCTTTCAAGTACTTTTCTGAGGCGCCTTTCGCGCAACTACAATGGCAGTCTGGGAGGCGCTTGGAGACCGAATTCAAAAACGCTTTCAAAAGCGCTGACGCTCGCCGCCGTCCAAAGCCACTGTCAAACTCTTGAACACCTCTGTCAAAAAGTTCGACACCACCCTAAGTCCCTAATCGCTCTTGATATTCTAGGGACCTATCCGTGGGACTGCCTAAAAACTCGACAGCTGTACAAAAAATGGCACTCGAAGGAAGAGAGAAAGACAGGTGATCTTGAGGGGTTAGAAAAACACCCGCTTGGTACAGCTAGTGCACCGTCGAATCCCGCTTCCAAACAAATTTGAGAGAGATGTGGTTCGGGGGTTGGGGATGTCGAAACAGGCCTATCTGATGTGGGTCCTTACTATCGGACTCCTACTGTCCATCTCGAGCGTTTTCGCACGGGTTGATGCGGTCGCAATGGAGATTCAGAACTCAGAAACACGCCCGCGCCAGCGGCGCACCTTTCCCGACATCGGAATCGATTCGAGTGTGGAGGCGAGCTTCACTCAGGGAAGTGAGCGTACAGCGCATCTTGGGCCAATTATCGGCCTGACCCATTATGACGGAATTTGGGCCTCGCGCGTGTCGAGCAATTACGCTGTGGGAGCTCTCTACACTCAATACGTCACGCACGGTATTTCGCTCGAGGTCGAGGGCCTTCTGGCGGACAACACCGTTCGTTACCCGACCTACGCTCACAGTTTTCAGCAGCTCGGCATCAGCATGGGCATTCGGATGAATCTTCTCGACCACTCCCGCGTGTCTCCTTATGTCGCCGCCGGATTCAATTGGATTTACTATTCTGGGCTAGTGCATGCTCCTTTCACTCCGTCCTTCGGCGATTGGGTGCTTGGCGGCCAGGTGTCCACCGGCTTTGATTTTGAGATCGCTAGCCCCCTGCGCATCGGAGCCCGCGCGAGCTATACAGCCCCCGGGTTTCAGGCCTCGGCGCCCCAAAACAGCTTTGATGAGGCCTCGATCATCGGCACGGGGTACGCCCGCGTGATGGCCCTTGTGACGATGGCTCTGTAGAAGCGTTCTCTCTCCCAAACCCAAACGAAAGTAGGGGGATCATCCGGTCCCCCCGCTTTTTGTGGTAGGAAGATAGCCATGTTTCGTAAGCCCGACCTTGAGATCTTGACGACCACCCTGTGGGAGTACCCCTCCCAGCACTACGGCTCCAAGATGCAGGGGAATCAGGATTACCGGGGCGCCACTCCGTCGTATGTGATCTGGAACCTTCTTAAGCGCTACACGCGAGAGGGGGATACGGTCCTTGACCCCATGTGCGGCAGCGGAACTACGATCGACGTCTGTGCCGATCTCAAACGAAAGGCCATCGGCTTTGATCTGCGACCAATCCGCGTTGATATTCAGCAGGCCGATGCCCGTTTCCTACCGATCAAAAAGGAAACTGTGGATTTTGTCTTCATGGATCCCCCCTATTCCACCCATCTTGAATACTCCGACGACACTCGCTGCCTGGGAAAGTTGGACACGCGTGATGGGTCCTATTATGAAGCGATGGAAAAGGTCTTCGGCGAAATGTTCCGTGTGTTGAAAGATCGGCGCTACGTCGCAGTTTACGTGAGCGACTCATTCAAGAAGGGAAAGCCCTTCTCCGCCATCGGATTTGAGCTCTACGCGCGCCTCTCAAAGCTCTTCAGGCCGGTCGACATTGTGGCCGTCGTCCGCCACAACAAAACACTCAAACGCAACCACTGGCATACATCAGCCGTCGACGGGAACTACTTTCTGCGCGGCTTTAACTACCTTCTCATTTTCAAGAAAGAGATTGGCCCTAAGCACTAGCTAACTGCGGGATTCGATCCTGGCGAGCGCCTCAAGAGCCTGAGCCTCTTGTCCGCGGATGACCATCAACATAAAATTGGTCACTCCGCCCTCGGCAGATGAGGTACCGATGATGTCGTAGGTGGCCTCAACCCCCTCGGCAGCAAGTGAGCTCACGATCTCGGCCATCGTGGTGTGGCTGTAGCCTGGTCCATGGCAACGCTTCAGCACGACCCAATCCTGGTCCTGATGGGCCTTCAAATTCTCTTCGGCAGCGCGCAGAGCGGAATGATCTATCTCGACAAAAAGATGTTGGCGCCTCTTCGCTCGTCGCGCCCTGAACACCGAAATCACCAGAAACACGGGGATCGCGGCAGGAAGCACCGCGTACAGGAGAAGCTCAATGGCGCCTTGCAGATCCACATCAGCCCCTTACCTGTCCCAGCCGGAGCTTACGAGCAGCCCGAAGTCGAGCCACACGACACGCAGCGCAGGCAGGTCCCCGAGCGCACCATCGTGAACTGGCCACACTCACAGCACGGATCGCCTTCGTACCCTTTTGTCCGCGCGAGCCGCGATGCGAGCGCGATATCGTCTGACCACTCTTCGCTGGTCAGCGCGATGTCGGTCGCACCGTTGGAAGGCGCACCCGCCGCGGCAGCAGCACCCAGGCTTTGGCTTGCTACTGCGAGTTGGCCAACGACCGCTCCGCCGCCCATTCCTCCGCCGGCTCCCATCGAAGCGGGCGCCGAGTACTCCGCCGGTTGCGGTGCCCGTGTCTCTTTCGGTGGAATATGCACTAGGTCCGTGCGGCCGAGGTAGTTGAGCGCCAGATCGCGGAAGATAAAGTCCACGATGGAGGAGCAGAACTTAATGTGGTCGTGATCCGCGACGTGGCCATTGGGCTCGAAGCGGAACATGTGGAATTTCGTCACAAACTCCTCGAGCGGCACGCCGTATTGGAGCCCCAATGAAATCGCGATCGCAAACGCGTTCATAAGGCTTCGGTAAGCGGCACCCTCTTTGTACATATCCACAAAGACCTCGCCGAGTGTTCCATCTTCATACTCGCCAGTCCTGAGATACACCCTCTGGCCACCAATCGTGGCCTTCACCGTGTAGCCAAACCGACGCTTGGGAAGCTCACGGCGCAGCGCCCGCTGAACAAACTGCTTTGCCACCTCTTGAACATCACGTTGCAGATGAAGCCGCTTGTCATCGCCCGCCTCGTCCTCGTCACCAACGCTATCGAACAGAGACGATGCCGCCACAGCGTTGAGAGGCTGCGAAAGCTTAGAGCCATCACGGTAAATAGAGACCGCCTTCAACATCTTCTTCCACGAGGTCATGTAGGCCTTTTCGACCTCCTCGATGGTCGCCTCATTGGGCATGTTGATGGTCTTACTGATTGCCCCGCTGATGAAGGGCTGAGCCGACGCCATCATATCGATGTGAGTCACATAATGGAGGAACCGTCGCCCGTGTTTGCCACACTTGTTGGCGCAATCAAAGATGGGCAGGTGGTCCAGCTTCAGATGTGGGGCACCCTCGACCGTCATCATGCCGCACACATAGTGATTCGCCTTTTCGATCTCCTCGTCGGTGAAGCTCAAGCTTTTCAGCATGTTGAATTCAGGATCCCTCAACTCCTCCTCGGTCAGCCCCAGCACCTCACGGCAGAACTCCTCGCCAAGGGTCCACTGGTTGAAGACAAACCCCAACTCAAAGGCCGTGGGGAGCTCAGCGTCGATTCGAGTGAGCACATCCTCGGTGAAGCCCTTCTCCTTCAAAGACTTGAAGTTGATGTAGGGCGCGTTTCGAAGCGAGCCGTAACCAATGCAGTAGTAAACGATCTCATCCACCTGCCGGGGCGAGTACCCGAGATTCTTCAGAGCCCGAGGGACGCTCTGGTTGATAATTCTAAAATACCCTCCGCCGGCCAGCTTTTTAAACTTCACCAGCGCGAAATCGGGTTCAATCCCGGTCGTGTCGCAGTCCATGATGAGACCAATCGTGCCCGTGGGCGCGATCACGGTCGTCTGGGCGTTGCGAAAGCCGTGTTTCTCTCCGAGGGCCACCGCCTCATCCCAGCTGTGACGTGCCGCCTCGAGCAGGTTTGGGGGACAATCCTTCTCCACAATCCCGACCGGCTTCACGGTGAGCTCCTCATACTCATGGCCCGGGCGATCGTAGGCCGCACGTCGGTGGTTTCGGATCACACGCAGCATGGCCTCGCGATTCTCGGCGTACTTGGGGAAGGCACCGAGCTCACCAGCCATCTCGGCGCTCGCCGTGTAGGAGACACCGGTCATCATCGAAGTGAGCGCTCCGCACACCGCCATCGCCTTCGGACTGCCATAAGAAATGCCCATTGACATCAAAAGGGCCCCGAGGTTCGCATAGCCGAGCCCGAGTGTTCGGTACTCGTAGCTACGCTGGGCAATCGCACGGCTGGGGTACTGGGCCATCAAGACGCTGATCTCAAGCACCATCGTCCACAGGCGACAGGCGTGCAGATATTCATCAACCCGGAAGACGCCCGAAGCGTCGTCATAGAATTTGATAAGGTTCAAACTCGCGAGGTTACAGGCCGTATCATCGAGGAACATGTACTCGGAGCAGGGATTCGAGGCGTTGATGCGGCCACCTGCGGGACACGTGTGCCACTCGTTGATGGTCGTGTCGTATTGCAGACCAGGATCGGCGCAGGCCCAAGCGGCATAGCTGATATCGTCCCACATCTGAGTGGCTGGGATCTCTTTGCAGACTTGGCCAGTGGTCCGCCATCTGAGCGGCCAGTTGGACTTCTTTTCCAGAGCCTCGAAGAAGGAGTTGGGAATGCGAACCGAGTTGTTGGAATTCTGGCCACTCACCGTTGTGTACGCTTCGCTTTGCCAGTCGACATCAAAAAGAGGAAAGTCGATCTTGCGCCGCCCCATCTGCGCAAGCTGGAGCACTTTGAGCACATAGCTATCCGGAATCGCAGCTACACGCGCCGCACGTAAAGCCGACTTCAGAGCAGAATTTTTGTCGGGATCGGTCTCCACACTTCCATCGGACTGGTAGCAAGCCTCAAGCACGGCCTTGAGCCGCTTTCGGTGGAGCTTACTACCGGCCACAAGAGCCGAGACCTTTTGCTCCTCCTGCACCTTCCAGTTAATGAAGCCCTCGATCTCAGGGTGATCGAGATCCAGACAAACCATTTTCGCCGCGCGCCGGGTGGTGCCGCCACTTTTGATCACGCCAGCCGCACGATCGCCGACCTTCAAAAAGGACATGAGACCGCTGCTACGCCCACCACCGCTCAATGGCTCTCCCTCGCCACGGAGGTGGCTAAAGTTCGTGCCGGTGCCAGAGCCGTACTTGAAAAGACGCGCCTCACGCACCCAAAGGTCCATTACGCCGTTCTCATTCACCAGATCATCGGCAACACTCTGGATGAAGCACGCGTGGGGTTGGGGATGCTCGTAAGCCGTCTTGGATTGAGTCAACACGCCTGTGTTGGGATCCACGAAGAAGTGGCCCTGCGCGGGGCCATCGATGCCATAGGCCCAGTGAAGTCCGGTGTTGAACCATTGGGGACTGTTGGGCGCGGCCACCTGATGGGACAGCATGTAGCAAAGCTCATCGTAAAACACGCGTGAGTCATCGTCGGTCGTGAAGTAACCAAATCGTTTGCCCCAATCGGACCAGCAGCCCGCGAGGCGATGAAAAACCTGACGCGCGTCGTTCTCTCCGCGCGTCTTGTCGCTCCCCTCCGCAGGAACGCCGGTCTTTCGAAAATACTTTTGCGCCAAAATATCGGTCGCGACCTGCGACCAATCCTTCGGAACGACAACGTCCTCTTGGCTGAAAACCACGCGGCCATCTGGCTCACGGATTTCCGACTTGCGCGTATCAAAAACTTGATCGCTGAAAGGGTTGGAGAGGTTTTTGGTGAATACTCGGTTAATTTGCATTGCAGCCCCCTAGATGGAACGGTGTTTCAATCCAAAAATTCAAATTTTGAGGTGACGAGTCCCCGTCAGCCTGTTTTGCCGGTCTTAAGCCCCGGCAAACGGGCTTCTTCCCGTCACCTGTATTACAAATATTTTTAGTTCAGGCCTACTTGAGTCCGCTATTTAACGCCGCCATTGAACCACATGTCCGCGTCGCGCCCGCTCCTCATGTCACAAAAAATATAGCATGTACCATACAATTCATGTCAATCATGTCAGCGCGTTTTTTTAGAGTTTAATGAGGAAAACTGAAGCGACTCGCGTTAAGAAATTGAATTCACCGATCATAACTGAGCGCGATAAAAAAATTAGCCACAAGCACGCCAATTTTTCCCCCAACCCATATCAACTTTGAGAGGCACGTCAAGAGACAGAGCATTCTCCATCGCCTCTGTCACGATGATCTCCGCGCGTTTTAGGTCACGCTCTTCGACTTCGCAGACGAGCTCATCGTGAACCTGCAAAATCATTCGTCCACGAATTTTATCGTCGATAAAACGGCGCTCCACATCGATCATCGCACGCTTGATCATGTCGGCCGCGGTCCCCTGTATGGGCGCATTGATCGCAGCCCTCTCCGCCATGTCTCTCAACATCCGGTTGCTCGAACCCAGCTCAGCGATCGGTCGCCGCCGCCCCATAAGGGTTTCCGCGTATCCATTTTTTCGCGCGCTATCGACAAGCTCATGCAAATAATTTTTCACTCCGCTGTAGCGCGCAAAATAACGATCGATGAAATTCTTGGCGTCGCTCATCGAGATGCCGAGAGTCTGTGAAAGTCCAAACGGAGTTTGACCGTACATCACACCAAAATTGATTGTCTTCGCGACTTTCCTCTGTTGGGAATTGACCTCCTTCACACCAAAGATCAGCCGAGCCGTACGCTCATGGACATCTTCATCGTTCTGAAAGGCCACCGTCAGCTCCTTGTCGCCACTCATGTGCGCGAGAAGCCTCAACTCCACCTGGGAATAATCCGCCGACAACAAGGCCATCCCCGGGCTCGGGATAAAGACCGCTCTAAGGTCGTACCTAGGATCCTCCGCAGCGGGAATATTTTGGAGGTTCGGGTTTGAGCTCGAAAGCCTTCCTGTTGCCGCAACCGTCTGGTTGTAGTGGGTGTGGACTCTCCCCGTCGCCGGAGAAATCTCCCCGAGAAGCCCATCCACAAACGTGGATTTGAGTTTGCCAAGCTCCCGATACCTCAGAAGTTCAGGGATGATCGGGTGCCTGTCGCGAAGTTTGGTGAGCACACTCTCATCGGTCGAAAAACCGGTCTTGGTTTTCTTTCCTACGGGGAGCTTCAGTTGATTGAAAAGGATCTCCCCCAGCTGCCGAGGCGAATTGATATTGAACGGATTCCCCGAGAGAGAAAAGATGTGATTCTCCAGACCAGCTAGTTCATCGGTGAGATTCGTAGCCATCGATTCAAGGCTCCCGCGATCCACCCCCACGCCATCGTATTCCATCCGAGCCAGGACCTTCACGAGCGGCACCTCAAGCTCGTGGAAGAGGTGGTTCACTCTATCGAGCCCCTTCAATTCCTCCTGGAGTTTAGCCTCCAGCCTGAGCGTGACGTCGGCGTCCTCGGCCGAGTAGTCGCGCGCCTTATCCAACGGCACCTCGGCGAAGGAAATCTGACTCTTCCCCTTCCCGGTGACATCCTCATACTTGATGGTGGCGTGGTTCAGATATCGGCGAGAAAGCGCATCGAGGTTGTGTGGACGATCGGGATCCAGGAGGTAGCTCGCGACCAAAGTGTCGGAATCTATTCCCTCCACCCTCACACCCCAACTCCAGAGGATCTGGAGATCGTACTTAATATTCTGCCCCACCTTCAGAATGTTGGGGTCCTCAAGTACCGGCGCCAAAATTTTCCTGACCGTGTCGGCCGAGAGCTGCCCAGAAACCAAAACATCGGAGCGACCCGGCTCATAATGCCCGACTGGAATATAGTAAGCCTCAAAAGGCTTCACCGAAATGGAGATTCCGACGAGGTTTGCCTCACGAGTGCGCAACGAAGTCGTCTCCGTATCCAGACTCATCCGTCCGGCCTTGTTGATTTTTCCGACGAGCTCCTCCAACGCCTTGGCTTCCGTCACCAGGTAGTAATGAATGTCCTCCGGTTTTTGAGCCTCGATCAGGTCGAAACGCTTCAGGAGGTTCACAAATTCAAGCTCTGTGAAAAGGCCCTGAAGTTGATCCTTGTGGGGACCGTTATAGCGAAGATGGTCGAGCTTAAAATCAAACTCCACATCACACTTCACCGTCGCTAGCTCCTGGCTCAAAAACGCCAAATCCCGTTCACGCGTTAAAGTCTCACGCCGTTTCTCGCTTTTGATCTCAGCGAGCCGTTCATAAAGAGTGGTGAGTGACCCAAAGTTACCAAGCAACTCGCACGCGGTCTTATCTCCTACTCCCGAGACACCGGGGATATTGTCACTCGAATCCCCGACGAGAGCCAGATAATCCACCACCTGATCGGGGCGCACACCCAGTTTCTCCTTCACGCCGCCTTCATCGTACCGGCGATCCTTCATTGTGTCGTACAGCGTGACCCGAGGATTCACGAGCTGCATCAGATCCTTGTCACCCGTGATAATCTCAACCTTGTGGCCACCCTGCTCGGCAAGCCGGGCCACGGTCCCCAAGAGATCGTCGGCCTCAAAACCCTCTTGGATGAGTTCACAGATGCCAAAGGCCCTCACCGCCCGCCGAATGAGAGGAATCTGCTTCACCAGATCATCGGGGGGTTTCTCGCGGTTCGCTTTGTATTCGGCGTAGCGGATCTTCCGAAACGTCGGCTTAGGCGTGTCGAACGCAATCGCCAGATACTCCGGCTTTTCGACGTCCATGACCTTGAGAAGCATATTAATAAAGCCGAGCACCGCATTGGTGGGAAATCCCTTCGATGTTGAAAGCCGAGTGATGGCGTAGAAGGCCCTAAAGATATAGCCGCTCCCGTCTATCAGAATAACTTTTGGCTTTTCCATGCCGCGCACAATACACCAAATAGTTCCCTATCGCATCGATAGGCCAAATCTATTTTCCGAAAAACTTCGCCTGCCGAATACTCAATCTGCAACTGAAACTCCAAGGAGAGACCATGAAAAACGACATCATCAAGCGCATCATCCAGAGCAAGATCGAAAAGGGAATGACCAAGGCCAAGTGCTGCCAGAAATTCCACTGAGCTTGCGGTGATCGCGAAGGAGGGCCGCCCGCCTAGGGTGGCCCCCCCTTTTTTTTTGAGGAGCCACGATGTTGCCTAAACTCGACGACCTTATCCAATACCAACACCAACCAGTTATCGCGAGCTACCGGCGCAATTACCCCGAACAGGCAGACCGCGCGGAAGACCTTTTCCAGAGCATGCTGAAATACCTGTGGGTGTCACAGAAGCATGGCGACGAACGCCGTCGATCGCCCGATGATCCGGCGCTCGACTTCGTTCTAGTGATGCATGAAGAGATGAGGGCAATCGATAATATGTGGCACAACTTCATTCTTTACACGCAGGACTACACGGAATTCTGCCACAGCTATTTTGGCGAATACCTCCACCACCAACCCGACATGGCGCTGATCCAGACCCACCCCCAAAGTGAGTTTGCCGTCCTGATGGAAAAATACCTTCTCTACCTCTTTGAGAATTTGGGCGAAGAAACCGTCACCCACTGGTTCGGCGAACACCTGTGATCCTAAACGCCAAAGATCCCAATTTTCGATACAACCCCTATCCGTTTTTTCGGCAACTGAGGCAGGAGGCGCCCATTGCTCGCGTCGAGCCCTTCGGAGCTTGGGCCATCTCTCGCTATGACGATGTCATCGCCCTATTAAGAAACCCGACGCTCTTTTCCTCCGCCAACATGAGCCCCGAAGATGGTGAGGGAGCCCAATTCATTCTCCAAACAAGGGCGCTCATCGGCACCGATCCCCCCGATCACGCGCGACTCCGCGGAATCATCGGACTCACCTTCACACCACCTCGCATTCAGGCCTGGGAGGGATTGATTCGCTCGCATGCTCGGACCCTTCTTGCCGCCATCAAGGACAATTCAGCCGTTGATTTGGTCACGGCTTTCACAGCACCACTCCCTACCCTAGTGATTGGCGATATTCTGGGAATCGATCGGGAACGGACTGCGGACTTTATCCGTTGGACCGACACGTTGCTGACTTGGCGCAATCGAGAGCACAACAAAGCCGAGCAAACGGCCCAGGAAATCGTCGACTATTTCACGGAACTCATCGATCGCAGGCGGCAACAACCCACCGATGATCTGATAAGTCATCTCATTGCCGCCTGTGATCACAACCAACGCCTCACGCCCCGAGAGCTTCTCGCTTTCTTGCGATTGATTTTGGTTGCCGGGACCGAGACGACAACTCATCTTTTAGGCAACACCATTCGAGCAATCTGCACCGGCCTTCTGTGGCGCTCCCTGCGCGTCTCACCGTTTCTGGTGCCCCAGGCGATTGAGGAAACGTTGCGCTTTGACGGCCCTGTTCTCGCGCTCGCCCGCCGGACAGCCGAGGACACCGAGATTTACGGACAGCACGTCTCCAAGAACGACACCATCCTGGCTCTCGTCGCTTCCGCCAATCGTGACGAATCGGTGCCCCCTTGGCGCGCCTGCAAACACGCGTCGCCTTAGAGGAACTCACTACAAGATTTGAAAATCTTACCCTGCTCGAGGAGCCTCATTTTCTAGAATCCTTTTTCTTCCGCGGTCCGAAATCCCTGTTCGTAAGTCCGGAGTCGAGTCGGACGTCGAGTGCATCAAGAAATTTCCTTTCCAAAAATTTCGCCCGCTCTTACACTGCACTTGCTGTTTTGGGGAGGGGATCGATGGTGTTCTTACTTTGGTTAGCTTGGGCAAGCAGTGCGTGGTCCAACCCCTGGCAGGACTTCGAATCCAATATATCAGTTGCCTTGGATGCCACTGTGAGCCCAACGCTCATAAGTGACGCAGACAATGAGCCGGAATACCGTGACGAGATCGCCCAGCAGATCAATTTTCTCATCGGAAGCCTCAACTCCCTCGGCGCAGTGGCCGATCTTGGCCACGCGCTGGTGACAATCGACAGAGTTGAACGGGTGGGAGGCCGATATAGACTATCCTACACGGCCAAGGTCCTCATCGCTTGGCCTCGGTCGCGGCCGATTCCGCACACCATCGGAGTGCTCATGCCGGAGGGCGGCGATGAGACGGCACTCGTAAGCTTTTTCAAAAAGTTCTCGCCGAATTGCTCACACGACGCGAAGGACCCGGCCCTGGATCGTTACAGCTTCTATTACTATTTCCGCCCCAATAAGGCCACCTGTCCGCTGCTCCAGGAAACGACCACTCCGGCCATCCAACCCACTCTGTCAGCCAAAATTTCATTGAAAAACACAACCAACAAGTCCCCCCAGTACAAAAAGGTGTGGGAGGACAACGAGCTGCGCGGCACGCTCGTTTTCGCAACGAACGAGCCAGGCAGCTTGTCGCCTGGCGACGCCGGAATCCAGGCCTTCAATCAGATGTTTGGATACCTCATCCAGACCTGGGGACTGCCGTCTTCCAGTTCCGTCCCGCTCACACAGTATCCGGCCCCCCATTATGACAGCGTGGAGCTCACCTTCCGCAACGGCCCTCGGTCGGCCAATATTGCTCTTCTTCTCATCGACAAGAAAGGCTTACAACACCCAACCGAGAAGTTTAGGCAGCGCTACCACGAGCGGTCCGAGCGCTCCGACTATATTTCTTACAGTGGGCACTCCGACTACGGCGAGAATATCCGTGCGCTCGCCAAGATGGGTCGTTTCAAGAAGGGGCAGTACCAGCTCTTTTTTATCAACGGCTGCGACACGTTCGCATACGTCGATGACCAGCTCCGCGCAGCCCATTTGGCGATCAACCCGGGTGCCGCGCCCTATGAGTTCTTCAATATCATCACCAACGCGATGCCGGCCTCCTTCTCCGCGCTGGCCCGCGACAACATGGTGGTCCTTGACGCCCTAGTCAGGGCCAACCAGACCTATCGCCAGATCCTTGCTGGACTTGATCCAGCGCAGGCGGCCAATGTGATGGGCGAAGAGGACAACCCCGATTGGTACAAGAAGCAGCTGAGAAGTCATCCCTGAGCTGCTCTCGCGGTCGCAACAAAAACATCCCCTCAGAGGAACCGTCGGCGCAAACCAAAAACTCACCTCACCAGATTCCTGACATGGAGATCGATCGCGTGCCACGTCTTCGGATCGATGTGAATCTGATTGTGTGGCCCACGGTAGCTCATGAGGATGTTTTCGGCCTCAGCTATTTCCGATGAGTGGAGCCAATCTTGGGTCTGATAGATATTCACCCAGACACGTGTCCTCTCGCGAATCGCCTTATTGTTGAGATCAGTGGGCGCCTCCTCGCAGGCCCCTGAGAACAACCCGCCCGCTCCTTCACAGTTGGGTCCGATCGGGTCAATGCTAAAGAGCCCTTCGACCTTCCGTTGAAGATTGGCTGCCAGAAACATCGCAAGATAGCCACCATAAGAATGGCCCAACAGGATGACCTGTGTCTGTCGTGATTTCGCCAGATCATCTATTCGCTTCACCAACCCATGGCCGTCTTCCACAAAGACCGTCCGCGGATCCTCAGAATCAATCCCCACCATGTCGGCATCCGGAGGGAGCCCTTCGTTAAAGCACAAGGTCAGTTGGCGAAACTTTCGATCGGGGAAATCCCTTCGCAGTGCCGACACCCATTCGGTAAAGGGTCGATACAGTTTTGAGCCGATGGGCGGCAGTTCTCCTAATCCGCAAGAGGTGTGTCCGCCCATGGCCACCATCAAAAGATCGGGCGCAGCCACCGCCGTCATCGAGACCAGAAAAAACAAACCCACCAGGAGTGATTTCATCCGGGAATTCTGGAAGCGATACCGCACCATGGCAAGCTACGGAGTGTTACTAATGAGGTCATTAGTAAGGACTCAACTGCGAGACGTCGCAGCTTTTGCGAACCTCCGCAAGAACTATCCCCATTTTTCTTGTTCGCCGTGCGGGAACAGCCCTCATCGGGCTGGCACGTGCTTTGCTCTTATCCCTGTCGTCCCACCCAAAGTCGTTTTGAGTCGGGGCATTTCGCTTGCGCTGAAGGAGAACATTATGTCACAGAAAAACCAAAGGCTCGCTCTACTCGCGACCGCACTCCTGGGTACACTCGCCCAGGCGTTCAACCCCCAGATACAGTCGGATCGCTGTCCGATCACAACCGACAGTATTGGCATCCCCGAAGTTCCAGGGCGCTTTGGCTGGGCTCGCGTCTGCTTCCCAGATTTCGAGTACTACTACAAAGCGGTCGAGCAGATGTCGGGCAATGGTGGTCGACCCATGTACCCGACCTTCGGAAAATTCGACGCCGCCGGCACGCCCACCAATCCCAATGGATACCGCGCCGGTGTTTCAGCCCCCGCTTCGAAGGCGGAGTGTGGCGCACCCGAGGGCTACACACTCGTGGCCTTCTGCCAGTCCGGTTGTTACACCCCTGATCAGGCCATTCTCTTCTCAGAAGGGTATCGACCGATTGGGGAGGCGTACCACCAGTTGAATCAGGTGGTGGCCGTGGATACGAGCTCAACTCTCGACAAGCTGAGCTTTCACAACACGCTGCTCGCCGGCTTCACACGCGACATCGCCCCGGCCCAGCAGGAAGTGCTGGTTCTCGGCACCCGGAGCGGCGGCAAACTCACGGTCACCGAGAACCACCCGCTCGTTGTACCGAATGGAATGATGCGCGAGGCGTCGGACCTGAAAGTGGGCGACGCACTTGTCCGTCAGGACGGCTCGAGCGATCCGATCGTTTCGATCGAAAAGCGGTCGTACTACGGTCGTGTCTACAACGTCGACGTGAAGAGCAAGGATCGACTGGAGAACATCGTCGTGGCCGAGGGTTTCCTCACCGGGGCTGTCTCCTATCAGAACGAGATGAAGACGCTTCTCAATCGTCGGCTTCTCAGAGACATCATTCCAGCTGAGTTCATTTACTAAACCAAAACCGGAGCGGGGGCCTCAAGGCCCCGCTCCGTCACCTTCCGGGAGAAGCCATGAAGCTCACAACACTTTTCATCACTTGCCTCTTCATTCTGTCCTCATGCGAAAAGAACGAGGCACTCCCTGAAGCCGAACTCACATTCTCGGGCCCACCCATGGACAACAGCTGTGCCGTGGGCGCGAATAACGATGTCTTTGCCTGTGTCAGAACGGCCTGCACTCAGGTCAAAGGCTCATTCGATGAAACAAGCCACGAGTGCACATGCCCCGATCAGAAGACCTTCACCGCCTGGGACGGCGGTCGCTGCGTCAATCATCGATTCAAAGGTCCTCAAGCACTCGACGGCTACTCCAGTTTTGCAGAGGCCCTCCACTCTGAACCCGCAAGCTTTGAGCGCCGGCTCAGCTCACTCTGGACTCTAGACGAACGGACAAGCATCACGCTCACTCCGGGCTCGCTCGCCAAACCCGAATTCAAACGCCGACTCGCAGAGTGGATCGATGGCCACGGCGAAAAGCTGGCCACCGCCGGCTGGGTGTTCCCAGGTGTTCAACAGATCCAGATCATAGTCGGACCCACCCAACTAGCCCCTCCCGACATCAATCAAATCCTAGCTGAAGCGGATCTCGGCGTCAGCCTCAACGGAAGGCAATTCCTCCCTCGAAAGACCATCTACTACGAACCGGATCTCACGCTAGCCAATTTCCCGCTCTCGCCCACCAAGGCCGCAGTTCCCATGCTGCCGCCCCCCCCTCATTGGCTCTCCACCCAATTCCCAGTCGCCAACGAGCTTCACGCCACCCTTTGGAAACAATTTGCAGACACCGAACGCATCGATCGCACCGAACTCTACACTCGCAGCGGCTGCGCAGGATCCTGTGTCCTGCACCAAAAGATCGAAAGCGGCGCCTTCACCGGCGAACGCGTCCGCGCCCTCTCTGGTGGGGTCCCCTACATTGATAGCCTGGCTCTGAAAGCAAGCCACAGTCCGTCTGGCCTCACCGACGGCCTGATGCTTCTCAATAGAGGGGGCGGAGTATCCCTTCTTTTCCTCTTCAAGCATGTCTGGGAAGGATCCCGCATCACGACCGAAGTCTTCACCTTTGATCGCAACTGGCGCTCCGTGGCGCTGCCATACCAAGTCTCCCTCAGCGAGGCCTATACCGCTAACCTCGAACGAATCAGCCGCATTCGTCAAAATGCTGACCAAAAATCCCCTCGCTCAGTGATCTGCGAAAGTGCGATCAATCTGGAGCAGTTTGAAAGAGCCGGTCTCCACCAACAGCTTCTAGTTGGCCCAAAATCGGACAGTCTTCTCGGCTGGGTCAGCCCCGCCGGCCCGTCTTGGGTCTCTTTATTTGCCGGCGTCTCGCCGCTCTCTAACCACGGACTCTCCCCCGAATCGGCTGTTCTCGCCGCCCACACCCTCAATGTGCATCAGATATTTCATAATGAAGACATCTGGGGCCGATCCCTTCCCATCGACGCAATGAACTGTCTCTACAATTTCAACGGATGGAAAGAGGCCGTCGCCGAGTCGGAAACGAAGGTGATTAATCTCTCCGCCAGTATCGATTACGATCGCAGCTCCTGTGAAGGGTCTCCCATTGGCAAAGCCGTGAGTGACCGCCGCTTTCTTTGGGTGACCGCCGCCGGCAATTTCTCACAAGACGGCGACGCTGTTCGAGTCAACACCTGCCCTCAGGGTCTCGCGGGCGCTGAAAACCTGCTCGTCGTCGCCGCGGCCCAGGGTAGCCGAATCGCCCCCACTTCCAACTACGGTGCTCTCTACGCCGATATCGCAGCCGATGGGCGCGCAGATAACGGGAGCCATGCCACCAGCTGGGCCACCCCAAGAGTCGCCCGAGCGGCGGCCGACCTCGCATTCGAACATCCCAACTTCACCGCGGCCGACATACGCCGGCTCCTGATCATCAGCGCCTACACTCCTAATGATGGACAAAGAATCTCCTCACTCCCCGTCCGCTCGGGTGGACTCCTGGATCTCGCGATGGCCCGCAAGATGGCCCGTCGTTTCCTCACCATTCCCGACACCGAACTGATCCGCAAAAACTTCTGCCGCAACAGTTCGTCCGACAGCCTCTTCCGAATCAGGAACGGAACCTGTCTCTACGCCGAAAGCCGCATTCAAAGATTACTGAGACCTGAAATCGCCATTCTCATGGAGGCAAAATGAAAACTCTCGCTGCACTTCTCGCGGTCGTCACTCTAGCCGCCCTAGTCTGGATGAGCCAACCGAAGGGGACGGATCTGACCATACCCTCGGAACCGTCGCTCACCCCAGTCCAACCTCCCTCGAAAAGAACGGTCGCGCCACCCACCGTGACCCCAGAACAACGACCGGCTCGTCCCGTGGCTGACCGACTCAATGAGTTTCTCACGATTCAGAGGAAGGCGCTCACCACCCAAGAAGAACGAGTGACGTATGAAACACTCCTCACCGATCCCGAGCTCATCGAAAATGCCGCACACACGCTTGGACAAGCTCCAACGATGACAACCGACGTCCGGACCAATCGCATGTCCGCGGTCGAATACCTGGCCACGAGCCTGATGTTCGAGACTAACCCGGAGCGCCCTCGCATCCTTCGCTCCATTAAGACCTTTCTTCTCTCCGCACAATCACCGGATGCCAGGGTGGCTCGCACCACCGCGGCAGACAAAGCTGAGCTCTTCTCGGCGCTGACCTCATCGGCGCCGGAGGAGGCCAAACTTCTCGAAGAGCGAGCCCGTGGAACCACCAACGCCAAAGTATTTCAATTCAGCCGCAGTTTCTTTCATCTTAAATCTCAGGGGGACCTATGAAACCTTTACTGACTCTCATCATGATCACAGCCGCCGTCGTCGTCACAGCCGACAACACAATTACGACCCTATCCACAAAGACTCAGGCGGTCCTCGGCACCGGTTACGCCACCGATCGCCAGAGCTTCGGCGCGGTCGCCTGCGTGACCGGAACGCCGGTCTTTGCGGGTGCCTCCGAAGCCTCGCTCAACTTCGATCAAAGTATGTCCGAGACCCAACTCGCCGACTCGCTGGGCGTGTCGGCGGGCGGAAAATTCCGCTATGGAGTCGCCGAGGTTTCGGCGAGCGCTAAATTCTTCAATGAATCGCAGAGCACGGCCTACTCTACGTCCGCCATCTATAACGCCACTTACAAATTCAAGAGCGAGATTCTCAGCGAACCCAAATTGTCCACGAGGGGTCTCGAACTCGACACAAACTACGAGCGATGGGCCCAGACTTGCGGCAATGAATACATCTACCAACGGGATCTCGGCGCCAAGATCTTCTTCTCCATCCGTGTCGACTTCGCCAGCCAATACGATAAGAGCCTCTTTGAGACCCATTTCAGTCTCACGGCCCCGATGGTCTCCGTGGGCGCCGACTTCCAAAAGATCTCGAGTCGCCTGAGTAAAAGGACCAGCGTCACCGTGCGCGCCCTCCAGATCGGCGGAAAGGTTGAAAAGCTCTCAACCATATTCCCCAGCACCGAAGCCGCGGACAAAAACGCACGATTGCTTTTTGTCCAATGCGCATCCGGCGAATATAAGAACTGCTTCTCTGTGCTCGAATCGGCGTTGGCCTATGCCACAGACACCAAAGAGGGTTTCCCCTCCCAGATCTCTCCCGAACTCGGGACCAGCGAAGTGGGCGGCCCGGCCATTTTGAGCTACCAAACCGTTCCCTACACAGCCGCCGGCATCTACCCCAAAAACTACCCGCATCTCAAGGAAGCGGTCGAAATCGATCGCGCCTACATTGCCGATCGTTTCGAGGAGAACTTCAAACGAAGGGTCCAACTCAACTACCTCCTGAGAGGTAAGGCGATGCGTGTCAGTCACCACCAGCGCTCCGCCCTGCGCGAGACAGAAGTCCTCGTCGATAACAACATTCGCAAGATCCTCGAGGCCTCCAAAGCCTGCTACGAGACACCCGAGGACTGTCCCCCGGCCAAGCGCAGACTCGTCACGGAAGGCACCGCTTTGCGCACCGTGGACGACAAGGTCTTCATCATCAAACCCGAGAGCTTCTCGCAATACTGCGACCTAGCCCAGGGCGCGGTCCCCAAACCCTCCCTCAAATTCATCGTGGGTAAGGTGATCGAAGAGGCCCGCAAGGCAGACATCGAGGCCTTCACAGTTGGCGGCCACACCACCGACGCCTGCCTCGTCGCCGAAGACGTCGTCTCTCGCATGGATCGATTGGATCTCTCAAACGCAACTCTGACGGAGCTAGATGCCATCGCAGCGTTCACACACCTGCGCTATCTCAATCTTTCTCAGAACAGAATTCAGGCCTCTCACCTGGCTGCGCTCAAGGGATTCTACCAGCTGGTCGAGCTCGGTCTCTCTTGCAACGCCATCGCCACTGTCGCTCCGCTCAGCGAGCTCGCCGCCCTCACGCATCTCGATCTCAGCGACAATGACATCCAGGACACCGATCCGCTTTCAAAGTTAGTTGCCATCGAAAGATTGGACCTTCGAAATAATGAGGCCACGATCAAGTGCCCATTTCCCGAAGAGCGACGGTGCCTGATCGGGAACTACAAAACGAGTAACGCCTTCATCCCCCTTCGTTACTCGGCCCTCGACCGCATCCAGCACCAGGCAACACTTCTCCCCTCCGGCGAGATCCTCCTCTCCGGCGGAGATTTCACCAACCCCATGGTGGAGGTCTACCATCCGAAATACGGATTCAACTCGATCTCACTTCGCATGAACGAGCCACGCGTGGGCCACAGAGCCACGCTCCTTTCCGATGGACGGGTGCTTCTCACCGGTGGGTGGGGATCCGACACAGCGGAGGTATTCGATCCCAAAACCCGGGCCTTCAGGCCTACGAATGGACACCTCGGCTCCAAGCGAGCGTTCCACACCTCAACGCTTCTCAAGGACGGTCGCGTTCTCATCACAGGTGGCTGGACATCAAGGCACCAATTCTTCACTGGCGTCGATCCCTCCGGCAGCGGCGAGATCTACGATCCCAAAACCGACCGATTCGCCTTCGCAGCAAGCGCGCTTTCTTCACCCAGAGCCGAGCACACCGCCACACTCCTAGCAAACGGCTCAGTTCTTCTCGCTGGCGGCCTCACCACAGCCGGTGGGCTGTTCACAGCCGAGATCTATATCCCCGAAAGCAATCAGTTCATTGAAACCGGCCGCATGGAGGCTGGGCGTGGTGCCCACACGGCGACACTCGTCAATAGTGGGGACGTACTCATCGTTGGCGGGTGGAACTCAGAAATGAAGGGAATCTCCACAGCAGAGGTCTACTCAACCAAACAACGCACATTCCGCAAAACGGCGGGGTTCCTTGAAACTGGGCGCGCCCACCATGCCGCAGCTCTCCTCGGAAACGGCAAGGTCCTCATCACCGGAGGTTTCACCGAGTTCGTGGTGCCCAATGCCAGCGGAGCCTGCAAGAGCTGCCTCCGCACTGCAGAGATCTTCGATCCTATCGCTGGGATCTTCACACGCATCAGCCAACACATGAGCTGGACGCGCGGCTACCACACCGCCACTATCCTAGAGAACGGCTTCGTCTTTCAATACGGCGGCCTGGGCACGGGAGCGGCCAACTCCGCCGACCTCTTCGAGTTCCAGCCGTAGCAAGATCACAAGACTCGTGATACATCGCAACATAAGAGACTGAAAAAGGGGGCTTTATGACGGTGTGGCTGCGGGTATTCTGTTGTGCAGTTGTGAGTGTGACGATGGCCGCCAACGGCAAGGACCAAAATGCAAACTGGCCTCTGAAACGCTTTCTCAAGCCACTGGGCGCGCTCCACATTAGACTCAACAATCCGGAAGAGAAAAAACTCGCGGATCTCATCAGCTCCAATGGCATTCGCGGCCCGCTCTTCTTGGTTGAGGGGCTCGCCCGCTTTTACGAAAAGGGAGAGTCGCACCCGAAAAAATACACTCGACTCCACAAAGACGCGAAACGCTTTGAAGACGCCATTGGCAAAGCCGGCGAGTGGCGCGATCGCCTAACCGCCGCCAAGGCCATGAAGGCGCAGGACGACGTAATCAATTACTTTGCCAGTGAGTCGGCTCGGGTCGATCGCGAACTCATCCAATTTGCACGGGAGGAAAAATGGCTAGCGGGCCCACGCAGCGGTTTAGCCCAAGATTGGATGAACGACCTCTCGGAAGAGATCGATGCCGAAGAGTGGGGGAGCTACAGGCACGACAAGAAATTTCTGATCGGCTCTTTGGCCGACTACAGCCACGAGATCGATAAGGCCCTCCACAAAGATCGATACGATTTCGAGGACCTTGAGGGCGGCATTCATGAACTCAGGCGCAACATCCGCTGGCTCTCGATCCTCTTCCAGGCCTCCAACGGCCTTGTCCTCACCCGAGATTCAAAGTGTCCACTCGAAAAGGCCAAAGAAACCGCGCTTCTCAACTCTTCCATCGCTAAGGGCCCGTTTTCCAAGTTAGATGGTGACGAGCGCAACATCTCCCCGTGTTTCATCTCCCACTGTGTCTATTTGGAGTTATCCCGCCTGATCGAAGAGCTCGGTCTGATCAAGGATTGGGGACAGGTCACACGCTGGATGCGCGAGGGATACGAGCACCAGGGCCTCAACCCCGACTCGGTATTGCCGTTGATTGCCGACCTCCCCGAGCTCCAGAATTTGAAAAACCGTTATCCCCGCGCCCAAACGACCGCTCAGATGGCGATAGCGGTCGCCCAGGAGATGAAGGCGACGCAGATCTTGAGCCTCCTCGAGAGTGAGCTCAACGCCTGTATCAGGAACTAAGATAACTGACTGTCATTAATCATATTTTTACCAGTTTCGATCGGATACAAGGCCTTGACTAACCGCATCATGAATGCCTTAGTGGGGGTTCTGTGAGGGGAAAAACTATGAATCGATCCATGACTCGTCTGACGTTTGTTCTGGCTCTCATTTTGGGTCTCGCTGGCTCGCTTCGGGCCGATGAGTTCTACCGGACATTTTATAACGAAGACCTCGAAAGCGGACCCTACCTAAAGATGAAACAGTGGGAAGGGCTGAACAGGGAAGAACGCAAAGCCCGCGCCGAAGAGGCGTATGGATCGAAATTGATCTACCTCCCCTACGACAATGATCACAAACCCCACACCGATGAAATCGTTCATCTCGACCAGGACGATGGGATCAGGCGCTGGTTCCTTCTCTCCAGTTGGGACGATCAGCCCTGGGTAAAAACAACGCCCGGAATGGATCTCGAGGCTAATTTTGAGACTCTTGAAAAGAGCCTTCTCACAAGACTCCAGGTCAAGTTTCCGAATATTAGGTCTTTGGCCGACAAATTCGATGAATACAGTTTCGTCACCACCTTTTTCCCCGAAATGGCACCTCCCAAAATGCAGGTGGCAATCGATTTCGTAAGGGGAAGCGAAACGAAAGACGAACTGGCGATCATTGAAGCCAAGGTTACAACTACGATGAAGGCCAAGGACCTCACGGATACCGACCTCAAGTCGGACCTCACAACGCTTGAGCTCATCCGCACACGCATCAACAAAAACCTGGGTTTCAGCATCCTCAAGAACCGCGGACTCAACCACTCCGAGGGTCGCCTCCCCAAGAGTAAGAAAGAATGGGTCGCACTCTATGCCAACTACGTAGCGAGCGGCGAAAAGGAGACGATCGATCGCTTCCTGAAGAGCGACAAAGGCGGCTTCGCCGAAGAGCTCCTCGAGATGAAGTACCCGGAAGGCTACGCGCTTGAGACCCTTCTTCGACAACCGCAAAAAATCATCGCCCAGAAGATGGTCGATCTGCAGCGCGAGATCCGGCTCCACATCGTCCGAGGCAAAATCATGAAGGGTGGATCTTTCCTGCGCTTCTACAAGCTCGGCGACTACCTTCGCGAAGACGAGCTCGAGCTCATAGAAAAGACGGTAGAAGAGAAGATTCTGGCAAAGCTCACGCCCGCCGAGCGAGATAGCTTCTACGCCTCGCCTGACATTTATCTCACCAAAGAACCGGTGACAGACGGCTACCCGAGCCGCCGCGTTCTCATTGGCGATTTCAACGACGATATCGACTCCGGCTACCTCGAGCCGACCGAAGACATGATCACCACGAACCTCCTAGCGTGGGAGTTCCGCGGCATCGAGAGCAAGCCATCCTACTTAGCGCTTCTCGATGATTTTCGTGCGCTCCCCATCGAACACGACCAGAAGTTGCCGATGTTCCGAGCCTTCATGAAACGCAGCGCTCCTTTCATGGAGGGCGACGTCTTCAGTGCCTACTTCGATCGCGTCGGTGAGAACTACCTGAGCCTCATCGCCCAGACCCAAGACGACAAGCAGCGCCAAAGAGAATACACCTTAGCCCTTCGCCATCTGCTCACATATGAGACCGAAGGCGTGAAGATGCTCCACCTCACGAAGCAGAGTCAAAAGGACGAGTTCCTCTTCAAATACCAACACGCTCTTGTGAAGTTCATCATTGAATTTCAGGACAAATACCCCGGAGTTCGCGCCCCCATCGCGCTCATGCGGGAACTCCACAACCGCTTGAAAGCCATGTCGGCCGAGGTTGATGTGGTCCTTACCGGCAGCGAAAAGGGCGGCCCCGAAAGCCGAATCGTCGCAACCATGCGTGCAGAGGCCCTCTCAAAAACCGAACTCCGCGAACTCCGCGCCGACATCAAGCGCCACCTAACCAAAAAGAAAAAGTCTGTCCGCAAGCTCGGCACTCGGATGGTCAAGGAATAGGACCAGGAACTGCCCGTGTAGAACTTAGTACCTGGTTATCCAACAGTTTTCCAGTCGGCAGGGGATATCGCCAAGGAAGTAATCCACGGTGAAATACCCCCTGCTGTCGAACACAGCCGTCTGATTCAAGACCGACTTTGAGGCGGTATCGATCCGAGTGAGGTAATAGTAGTAAGAAACATACCTCTTGGAGTTATAGAAAGACTCGGAAAAGATCGGCTTAATTGCAGCAGTAGTTCCTGACGATTGCACTGAAGTTTCAGAGAGGACCGTCTTAAAATCCCTTCCCGAGAGTATGATTTCTCTGATTTGGCAGAATCGGCTGGACGGCGTGCAGCTGGAAAGTGGAAAGCCGGATAGAATTTGCGCATGAGTCATTCCGTCCAAGGAAACGTTGCTTGCGATCAGAAGATCTTCCATCCCGTCACTGTCGTAATCATACAAAGAAAGAGCTGAGCCAGTCCGCAAATTATTTGCTGAAATGACTGCGTTCATAATCTGGGTCTTGAAACCAGAGGCCGCCGAAAGAATATTTATGGTCAATTGAGACATATTCTTCGGACCGCGAACGAGAACAGCGAGATCTTTAGAGCCATCCTTGTCCCAATCAACCAACTGAAATTCCGCTGAATCGGGAACTGCTGCCATGCTGGTAGCCAGGTGCATGTTGAAGCTTTGGAATGAGCTCTTGCCCGATAACCCATGCACTTCGACTTTTCCACTACCAGTCGAATGTTTCAGAAGGACGTAGGCGTCGGGAATCGCGTCTTTGTCCCAATCGGCAAATTCGACCTGTATGTTCTTGTCATTGGCCGGAAAGGGGATTTGGAACCGCATGTCAGACTTGGGAGTCCTAAATATTCTGTCAACTCGTCCAGGGGAATAGTCTTCATTGGGATCGTGGAACTTTATCCCCAATTCTATTTTCCCCGATCGGGTCGAGGAATGCTGGGCATACAGCAAAAGGGGTGTTTCACTGATATTGGGTGATGGCCTGAAACCTCCGTCACGCCCCTCATCAAAACCGTATTTCAGAAAATGCGTGATGGCACCCCTATAATTATTCTTCCCAAATACATCGGCCACATCTTGGTAACGCCTCAGGTAATCTTTGCTATGGAATTGCATGGATCCCCTGCGACCCTCATTCATGCCGTAGCGAATCCAGTGGATTTTGGCGGCGCTCTCAGTGGTAATGTTGGCCCGGGGAAGGTCCGAATTGAAATAAAGGTATGCCTTCCAATCGAACACGCGCGGGTGAAAATCCTCGGCCTTACAGCCATTAACGACTTCGCCGGATTTCCTTCCGTTGAGGACATATCCGAGCAGCATCTGAGGTTCATAATCGAGATTCCTGCAGGATTGAAAAAGTCCTCCACCCGAACATTCCAAAAGGGGAGGAGTCGACAGGCCAGCCAACGCGTAGGTGTCCTCCGAACGGCTGTAGGTCCGGTAAAGGGGAAGGGCTTCCAAATCCCCCGATCTGGCCTGGTCGCGGGTTCCTCCTGCCTCCGCTTTGCAGAGGTAGCCTAAGAATCTAACTTCTTGCTGCCCCTCACAATCGCTTCGGTTAGAGACAAAATGCCGCCCGTTGGAACGCAGCGCACACTGGTGGATTTCGATACTACACACATCGGTGTAATCAGATTTACTTGTATAGAATCCAGCACCGGGAGCTGCAAAGTACCGCGTTGAGAAGCCCGGAGCAGCCTGGTCCGGGATGGGAAATGGCTGACCGCCGCCCCCGGGGAACCTGTCACTGAGAAGAAAGTCGTGAATCCCACCTGGTCCGGTGAAATACACCAGCCAATGATGAATCGTTTGGACATTTTTATAGGACCGACTACCACCTTTTGTCAGCCATTTGTCCCGTTCAGAAAGGCGGTTGTAGGCCTCTTTTGTCTCCCTCACGCAGTCTTCATAATCCCTGCAAGCGATGGCCTCGCTGTGCCAGGTAAAAATCAGGAGTGCGCCGGCAATCAATAGGCTTCGGAAGGTGAATTGTGTCATCGCAATAAAAAGTGCAAACGTCGTGCCGCGAGAAAACATAATGAATACACCTGTCAGGTGATTCTACAGATGAAGCCGCTTTTACAAGCCAGTAAAGGAACGCGGTATCTAATGAGATTTAAATCACTATCGATGACCAGTTTATTGACAGGGGTTTGATGACATCATTGACACGCGGGGTCTCGTCTCAAAACAACGCCACATTCTTCACAATTGAAACCCAATTTGTCGGTGGTTCTAAGTCTAATGGCACTGATTGTCGATCTTACCGTTGGATTTATCGACCCTAAAAGTGCACTGATATCGGCTTTCGACCTCGGCTTCAAATGTGCAGGTGATACTGTCACCCCTCTTGGTTGTGATGGAGCGGGCCCCCCGTTTGGTAGTCTCTTCCTTACTACTCAAGCCTTTGTACACACCCTCCGCAGCTTCACGCTCTAGGGTAACGTTCACATAATCAGATTTTTTCTCTGCTTTGGTCGCGCCCGTATTCGCCGGCCGCGTTTCGTGTATTCTGTATCCCAGACGAAGGCCGCCGCCGGAATGGGTGTTTAGCACTCCATCAGTCCTAGCCATCACCGCCGAACCAAGGACTATCGATAAAACTACACAAGTAAGCCAGTACTTCATGTCTTTCTCCGGGGGCCTTCTATCAAATTGGGTGGTTGGCACTCAATGGGTCCGAAAAATAATGTCGAACCCAACTTAGGCGTAAACCGATTCCGATCAGGATTCTAATGAAAATAGCAGTTTATCCCCTGTATCGGCCTATAATTGATAGTCTCAATGCCTTCCCGAAAAAAAGAGTTTTAGGAGTGAATAGAATTGTATTTTTTGCTACTGCTTACGCGTGAACTGCAGATTGATATTTTTGGCATGGTTACTGCTGTTTCCCTTTCCGCTCAGTGCAGACGTCGTGGTGCTGGATAGCGAGCAGAAACAATTCTTGGTCCTATTTCATGCTCCTTCCGATGACACGGTGAGAATCAAGAGCTGCAAGATTGTCTCCAAAGATGCATCAGTGAAAAAGCGGGACTGCGAGGGCTCTGAAATTGCCAGCATGAAATCGAAGGCGTTCCTTTCGGAGCTGTATCGGTCTTTGTTACGCATTGACCCAGTAGATTCTCCAGCTCAGCTAGTGATCCAAATTGAAAAGCTTGTAGAGGCGATTGAGCAGGAAGAGGTGGCTGACCTCAATGATGCGAATACCCAACTTCACAGTTTACGAAAACTCCTAACCATACGCATATTTCTGGAGAAAGTAAGGGTGTCTCTTGCCGTCAATAGCCAACTTTTTCTGAATGTCAGAGAGGAAGACCTCATAAAAGATTTTCTGGCGTTCATAAAGAGAAAGGTGAAAAAGCAAGTTGAAGAACAATCGAATGCAAATGGCATGGAAGCCTCTTTGGATCTGAGAAAGGGAACGCAGACTCAGATTCGCAAAACAAGTACATTGACTCCGCATATTCGATATCTTCACCTTAACCTCCCCGAAAACGCTGTTGTCTACGTCAATGATCGGCGCTCCACCTTAGTCGAACCGGTGCGTACCATTCGCTCCATTAACCCAGACAATCAAACGCGATCCTACACGGTTCGAGTTGAAGGCGTAATCAATGGCAAGACCGAAGTGCGGGAAGAAACTGTGGTTTTGGATGCTGGTGAGGACGCATACATTTCATTTCAGTTTTAGCCGAGATCAACATTAAGAAATGCACTGCGGGCCTTCACAACAGACTTGTATCGTGACAAAAATCAGCGAATTTGGTCTTCGAAAAGGGGAACGATATTCGACTGTGCGCCCGAGTGCAGTCTTGCCCCACCGTCAGAGCCAGCACTGACATTGGTGTCGCTCTGCAAAGACGTGACGCCAGAGGGGGTCGTCGAAAGATCCGATTTGCACTGTTCGCAAAAGAGAGCCCCGTCCTCATTTTCAAAGTGGCAAAACGGGCACTTCACCATTGCGTAGCTGGATTGTGAAAAAAACGCCAAAAAGGCCAGGCTTAAGAACCAAACGTTCCGCATGGAGTCTCCTTACATTGTGAAGAGTATCAGCCGATTGTGGCTGAATAATGCGATGCAGCGCGAAGCCTGGGGCAAACTCCATCACTTCGGCAATGATGCCGATAGAGTAGGGTGGGGCTTCGTAAAAGCGCAGGGATGACGCCGATCATTATCGCGATGGGGATCGTGTCGGTCTTGAGTCTGATGGCACTGACGTCCTCACTTTCAGCGGGGCTGCTCCAAAAAAACGTCCGACAGCGCATCGATCGCGTGGAGGCCTTTTATCAGAATGAAGTGGTTGCGTGGCATTCGTATTTGAGAAAGCAGGATAGTTTAGAGGTGGCCGCGAACTCTACCATTTCTGATGACTACGTGACAGGCGTCACGATCGAGGCCGATCCCTACACACCGGCCTCCGGCGCGCCACTCAACATTACTACCACAAGGCAATCTGCCCCAATTGGGAAAATCTTTCGCCGCTACACCGCAGCAAATGCATACGCGAAAAGTTCATCGACAAATTTCTGCGGCTCAACCCAGCTCGGTGCCAAAGGCCGTTATCAGGCTTGCCTCTACAAGGCAGCATTGGGAACCCCGGGGGAAGCCTGGATATTCGATAGCCAAAGAGGAGTAGCGACGGGGACCGACGTTCGATTTAAGGCGATGTGGAAGGACTCAATGGGGGTTTGGCAGGAAGAGGCCAAAATCTTTGCGAATAGCAATCAGGGGTATTGGTATGCGCCCGTTGTTATCGATTCCAAAGGGCGAGGATACGGAGTGATGGCCGGGGCAACTCACGCTGAAGTGAATTGCACAAACGGCGTGCGACTGATCACCTGGCTAGGTTTTCAGAATTGGGCAGATGAGTGTTTCCTAGTGGATCCCGACTTAATACTTTCCGAGGGAATTGATATTGGAATTGATGACCAGGACCGAGTTTCCGTTATCTATGCCGTTTCGAACGCGACCGGTGATCAGAAAACGTTCCTGTATCGTCGCCGGAACGGAAATTCCTGGGAACCACCGGAGGTCATCGATCGGGTGGCAGAGGCGCCCCTTTCAGATTCTTGGGACAATCTTAGTATTTTTGTGAGTCTGTATGGTCCTCCTGGCAATACCTGGACCTATGCTTTAGCCGGCAAGAGAAACTCAGCGGCCCGCTATTTTTTTGATCGAAATCCCATGACGGGTACCTGGGGTCCAGGGCCTGATGTCGACGGTCAGCGAGGGCAACCCGCCACCCCGGGGGTGGTGTGCAACTTCATGGAGACGGGAAGACTGGTCCATGCTAGCAATGGGACCATGTTCCCGTCTACGTGTACACAACCTTCTTCCTCTCGGACACTGCATGGCTCATCGTCGGGAAATCCTCCTCAGTGGTCGAACCTAATTCAACTGTCCGGGCCGCCAACGCAGGTTGATATGGTGGACGAGACGATGCAAATCAATGGTTGGCCGAACGTGTCAGCAGCCTATGCCAATTCCGATGACTCAGCCACGTTCGGGTATCGCGGCGAAGGGGGTTGGGTTGAGGAAAGAATTGCCCCAACCACGCCGGGCGGGCCCGGCTGGGTGTGCAAACACACCTACGTCAGTGGGAAAGGCATTTTATTGGCTTGCAACCGAGACACCAATTTCGACGGCATAAACGACAGGATCTTTGAATACTATCAGACTGCTCCCAACACTTGGGTGGAAGCCCCTTTACCAGCATCGATCTTTCCACTGAATTCGCTGGGCGACATCCTCATAGCTCGGCGGGCAATCCACCGAAAACCGGAGCATTGGCCCTTTTGAGGTAGCCAAGACCCTTGATACCAACTGCCCAGAGAGAGAATCGAACTCTCACTCCCTTGCGAGAACTGGATTTTGAGTCCAGCGCGTCTACCAATTCCGCCATCTGGGCAAAGAAGAGTTTCAAGAATTACCAGCCCTTGAGACGGTTTTCAACCGATGGTGGCCTTGCGGTCGCGAATGCACTCAATCACCGCAGGAAGCACCGAGAGGAAAATGATGGCAAAAATAACCAACGTGAAATTCTGCTTCACGACAGGGATATTCCCAAAAAAGTAGCCCCCAAGCACAAAGAGCACCACCCACACCACAGCCCCCACAACGTTATAAACCGCAAAATTGGCGTACTTCATCTGCCCCACCCCCGCCAAAAATGGCGCGAAGGTGCGAACAATCGGCACAAACCGAGCGATGACGATGGTCTTGCCCCCATAACGCGCGAAGTAGGCCTGAGTCTTTACCAGGTATTCTTTTTTCAAAATCTTGTGCTCGCCACTCAGCACCTTGGGCCCGAGATATCGACCAATAGAGTAATTGACCGCATCCCCAAAGATCGCGGCGAGCAAAAGCAGCGCCCCCAGAACCGGCAAATTGAGAGACCCCAACGCCGCCATCGTCCCTGCTGCGAACAAAAGAGAATCGCCCGGTAAAATTGGAGTCACCACAAACCCGGTCTCACAAAACACAATGATGAACAAAAGAAGATAGGTAATCGCCCCATATTCAGTAATCACCGAATTGAGATGCACATCCAGGTGAAGAAAAAGATCGATCAATCGGTGCAGACTATCCACAAGGCTCCTTTACACAGAAATCCATTTTACCCCGCCCCTTCCGAAACGCTAGACGCTTTCTGCAATACAGGGTCCATTCATTAAGAGCGCGTTCTCCCACCCATGGCAACGTCGATGCACATCCCTAGCCGCTCCATGCCAATGGCCACTCCCGCAAGCGGCGGTAACTTTTCAATTGCCTCGGCAAACGCCTTGGGAAATGGGTGCGGCTCCTTGCCACGAACTTTGCGCACATTCGACTCAGCGGCGTATCGGACCTTCAGTGCCTCAGAATCGCCGAGTTCAGTTCCCCCATTGCAGATCTCCATTCCGCGCCAATAGATCTCAAATCGCTCTACAATTCCGCCCCTCTTCTTGAGAAGCGTGCACAGCCGCCCGGGGTAGTCGGTAATGATGACCGGAAGCTCCTCCGGCAAATTCGGCTCTACGTGGGCGATCATCACCTTGAAGAAGAGATCCTCCCAGGAATCCCCCTCCCTCACAGTGGCCAGGCCCCGCTTTCCCACCGCCTCGGCGAGCCCATCCCTCTCAACGAGGTCATCCAGGTCCAACCCAGTGTGTCTCAGCCACGCTTCTCTCACTGTAAGACTCACCCAATCCAGCGGTCCTCCAGCCACACACTCAAAATACGATCGGGTCGTCGCCAACACCTCCCGATAATCCGCCTGCGGCTGATAAAACTCGAGCATCACGAATTCGAGAAAGTGAATGGGACTCGGCGGATCATCCCGGTAGCTCTTGCAAATCTGATAGATGGGAATGGGGGCTTCGGCCAAGAGACACTTCATTGCAAGCTCGGGCGAGGTATGGAGCTCCCCCTGCCCCTGTTCATGGCTCACCCTAAGGCAATCCAGCGTGGCCTCAAAGGCCCCAGCCGACACCAGATTAGGAGTCATCACTTCGGTGAAACCACGAGAATCAAAGAAGTTTCTCGTTTCCCTCAGGAATCTACCAAAACGTCGGACACCCTTCTCATCCATGGCTCAAATCCTGTATAGTCTGCCTCCCCATGGAACACCACTCTCTCGTCCGCGTAGATAAGCTCCTTCAGGGCCGATACCCTACGCTAACCTCTCGTCAGATCGAGGAGGCACTCACTCACCACCTCATCACGGGAGACAGAGGCCAGTGGCTCAAAAAGGGGAGCCGGGTGGAACCCGACTTTACACTCGACACCCAGAGGCTCGATCACCACATGGCCAATCTTCATTCCCAAGCGGACGTTCCCATCACGATAGTCGCCGAGGAACCCAACTGGTTCGTAATCGACAAGCCGGCCGGTATCCACTCCCACCCGATCTCGCTATTCGACCGCAACACCGTTTCCAACTGGTTCCTGAAGAACTACCCTCAGATCCGGAACGAATTCTCCCAAGTCCAGCCGGCAATCTCCCCTCACCGCCTCGACCGCGACACCTCCGGCCTCCTCATCGTCGCGAAAGCACAAGCGGGCTACAACCACTGGCGCGCGCTCTTTTCCGAAAAGAAGGTGACTAAGAATTACCTGGCCTGGTGCTGGGGCTCACCCTCGCAAGATCTCTTCACCGTGGACGCCCCCATTGGCCACACACCCGGCCAACGAGGCCGAATGACTCTCTCAGAAGAAGGAACCCCGGCGGTGTCTCAGGTGACGGTGGTCCAAAAGGAAAGCGACCACTTTCTCTGCGAGGTCGAGATCCGAACAGGCGTGACACACCAAATCCGGGTCCATCTAAGCTCGCAGGGTTTCCCCATTCTCGGCGATTCGCTCTACGACAAGAACTTTGTCCGCCGCCGGAGTCAGCCCACCCATCAACTGCTCCGTGCGTACTCTCTGCGCGCCAACGCCCACAACTACTCACTCCCTCGAGAATTCCCCAAGGCTTAAGACCCATTTTAACTCCGCGTCGCTGCTGCCGCCGGTGCGGAGAACGTCAGCGGAAAACTTGCCGCCAACCCCATCGATGATAAGATTCCCCCGAAGATCGTCGAATCAGTTCCTGAACACAATGGATGCGCCTCGTGGGCATACCCCCGCGGGCTCGCTCGTACGTCCTCGGCCGCCCACCAGATCCTAGTACATTTTCGCTTCGGATGAATTCATTTCGACATCGGAGTCCGAGGTTGGGAGATCGTCCTCATCTTCATCCATGTTGACCTCGGCGACCTTGATGCGGACGCTACGGTACATATCGATACCAGTCCCGGCCGGAATGAGGCGTCCCATAATGACGTTCTCTTTCAAGCCACGGAGCTTATCGGTCTTGCCCTGAATCGCAGCCTCGGTCAGCACCTTCGTAGTCTCCTGGAAGGAGGCAGCGGAGATGAAGCTCTCAGTGCTCAATGAAGCCTTAGTAATACCGAGAAGAAGCGGTTCGGCAGTTGCCGGGTTCTTGCCCAACTTCTTGATCCGCTCGTTCTCCTCGTCGAAGCGCCACCGCTCGACGTTCTCACCCAGCAAGAAATCGGTGTCCCCAGCTTCGTCAACCTTCACGCGCTTCAGCATCTGGCGAACAATGAGCTCAATGTGCTTATCGTTGATCCGCACACCCTGCAGTCGGTACACCTCCTGCACTTCATCGACAAGGTACTTGGCCAGCGCCTTATCGCCCATGATTTTCAAAATATCGTGAGGATTGGCGGCACCATCCATAAGAGCCTCACCGGCTCTCACATAATCGCCTTCACGCACGCTGATGTGCTTGCCTTTCGGAATGAGATATTCCTGCGGCTCGCCGTGCTCCGGAGTCACGATCAACTTTCGCTTACCCTTGCTATCCTTCCCGAACGACACCGTGCCATCGATATCAGAAATCTCCGCGCATTCCTTGGGTTTTCGGGCCTCAAAGAGTTCGGCCACACGCGGAAGACCTCCGGTAATGTCCTTGGTCTTCGTGGTCTCCCGCGGAATCTTAGCAATCGCATCACCTGGAAACACGTCATCACCGTCGAAAACAGAGATGATCGCGCCGATGGGCAGCTGATAAGTCGCGTTCACCGTCTTCGATTCATCGTGAATCGTAATACGCGGACGGAGATCGGTGTCGCGAGAATCGATAATTGCCCGACGAGAAAGACCGGTCACTTCGTCCACCTGCTCGGAGACCGAGAGACCTTCTTGAATATCAACGAAGCTGACCTTACCGCCGGCTTCGGTACAGACCGGAACCGTATAGGGATCCCAGGTCGCAACCGTGTGGCCGCGCTTCACCTTCGTGCCATCCTGAATGGTCAGACGAGCACCGTAAACGAGTTGATAGCGTTCACGCTCACGGCCCGTCTCATCCAAGACCGCCAGTTCGCCATTACGGTTCATGACCGTGTAGGTACCCTGACGATCCTTCACGATGTTCGCCCGAAACAATTTCACCGTACCTTCGTGTCGAACCTCTAGAGAACTCTGCTCCGCACGTCGAGTCGCCGCACCACCTACGTGAAACGTACGCATCGTCAGCTGAGTGCCGGGCTCACCAATACTCTGAGCAGCGATAATTCCGACCGCCTCACCAGGATTCACCAGGTGACCACGGGCCAGATCTCGGCCGTAACAAAGACAGCACACACCGGGTTGTGTTCGACAGGTCAAAGCCGAACGGATCGTCACCTTCTCGATGCCAGACTCCTCGATGAGCTGAGTCTTCTCTTCGTCGATTCCCTCGTTGGCTTTAACCAACACTTGTCCGTTGTAAGGATCGGTGATGTCTTCCAGAGCCACGCGACCCAGGATTCGGTCGCCGATAGGCTCAATGATCTCACCGCCCTCAACGAGGGCCGCGATCTCGATGCCATCCGTGCTCTTACAATCATAATCACTCACTACTAGATCCTGCGCCACGTCGACCAGACGACGAGTCAGATAACCTGAGTGGGCTGTCTTAAGAGCGGTATCCGCCAATCCTTTACGAGCTCCGTGAGTCGAAATGAAATATTGGAGAGCGTCCAATCCTTCCCGGAAATTCGCGGTGATTGGGGTCTCGATGATTTCACCCGACGGACGGGCCATCAAACCTCGCATACCGGCCAGCTGCTTAATCTGCGCCACGCTACCTCGCGCGCCGGAATCAGCCATCATATAGATGGGGTTCAGGCTGGGAACAGGCACCTTCTTGTTATTCTTGTCGATAACATACTCAATGGAGAGTTCCTCCATCATCTCGTGCGCGATCTGCTCACTCACCTGGGCCCAGATATCGATAACCTTGTTGTAGCGTTCACCATCGGTGATAAGACCTTCGGTGTACTGATTCTGAATCTCCTGCACCTCAGCATGGGCCTTGCCGAGAAGCTCGGCCTTCTTCTTCGGAATGCGCATGTCTTGCATGCAAATACTGATTCCCGCCTTGGTCGCAAACTCAAAACCCAACGAACGCATTCTGTCAGCTAGCACCACGGTACGTTTATTACCCGCCGCTCGGTAGCAGCGATCCATCAGCTCAGCGAGGCTCTTCTTATCCAATACACGGTTGTAATCATCAAAATTCACCTCGGCAGGGATGATTTCCCTGAGGAGCAAACGCCCAACCGAGGTCTCAAATCGCTTACCGGCAATTCGGACCTTAATCTTCGCATGCAGATCGATCTCATTGATGTTGTATGCGTAGATCGCTTCCGTTGGATTCGCGAAGGTCTTCCCTTCACCGCGGCAGTTCAGCCGCTCCTGAGTCATGAAGTAAACTCCAAGAACGATATCCTGCGTAGGATCGATAATCGGCTTACCGAACGCCGGCGACAGAATGTTGTTCGTCGACATCATCAAGACGCGAGCTTCCAGCTGCGCCTCAACGCTCAACGGAACGTGAACGGCCATCTGGTCACCGTCGAAATCAGCGTTGAAGGTCTGACACACGAGCGGATGGAGCTGAATCGCCTTGCCTTCAATGAGGACCGGTTCGAAGGCCTGAATACCCAGCCGATGCAGCGTAGGAGCGCGGTTCAGAAGAACCGGGTGTTCCTTCACAACTTCATCCAAAATGTCCCAAACCTCTTCCTTCTCGGTCTCCACCATCTTCTTGGCTGATTTAATCGTAGTGACGAAACCGCGCTCTTCGAGCTTATTGAAAATGAACGGTTTAAAAAGTTCCAGCGCCATCTTCTTCGGCAAACCACACTGGTGGAGCTTTAGCTCCGGGCCTACCACAATCACCGAACGACCGGAGTAATCGACGCGTTTTCCGAGTAGGTTTTGACGGAATCGGCCCTGCTTACCTTTCAACATGTCCGAGAGCGAACGCAACGGACGCTTGTTGGGACCCGTAAACGTCCGACCACGGCGACCGTTGTCAAAGAGAGCATCCACCGCTTCCTGAAGCATACGCTTCTCATTGCGGATAATGATCTCGGGAGCATTCAGCTCCTGCAACCGTTTCAACCGGTTGTTCCGGTTGATCACTCGACGATAAAGATCGTTGAGATCTGAGGTCGCAAACCGACCTCCGTCCAACGGAACCAGCGGACGCAAGTCTGGCGGAATCACCGGAATAACGTCGAGCATCATCCACTCAGGACGGTTTCCCGAATTTTTGAACGCCTCAACGACCTTTAAACGCTTCGCTAAAGCCTTCTGCCCCGTGTCACTTGTGGTCTTGCTGAGGTCAAGGCGGATCTCTTTTGCCATCTGGTCGGGATCCACAGTCTTCAGCATGTCACGAACCGCTTCGGCACCCATCGAGGCCTTGAAGTCGGTCTTGAACTGTTTGCGCGCGTTCGCGTATTCCTCTTCACCCAGCACTTCGCCGATCTTAAAGGGCGACTTCCCGGGATCGGTCACCACATAGGCTTCACAATAGAGAACACGCTCAAGATTCTTGAGCGTGATATCCAGAATATTGCCAATACGACTCGGAAGGCTTCTCAAGAACCAAATATGCGCAACCGGCGTGGCCAACTCAATATGGCCGAGACGTTCTCGCCGCACCTTGCTCTGGATGACCTCCACACCGCACTTCTCACAGACGACTCCCCGGTGCTTCATCCGCTTGTACTTACCGCAGTTACACTCGTAGTCCTTGACGGGTCCGAAGATCTTCGCGCAGAAGAGTCCGTCACGTTCTGGCTTGAATGTTCGGTAGTTGATGGTCTCCGGCTTCTTCACTTCGCCGTAGGACCAAGATCGGATTTTCTCCGGACTCGCCAGAGAAATCTTCACCCCTGTAAAACTGATGGGGTCCTTAGGTTTATCAAAAAGTTGAGAAGGTCTTTCATGCCGTCTCCTCTATCAATTCAACATCGAGTGCCAAGCTCTGAAGCTCTTTCACCAGAACGTTAAAAGACTCTGGCAAACCAGGCTCAAGAACGTTTTCACCCTTAACAATCGTTTCAAACATTCGGGTACGACCAGCTACATCGTCGGACTTCACCGTGAGTAGCTCCTGGAGGCAGTAGGCAGCGCCATACGCTTCGAGCGCCCAAACCTCCATCTCTCCCAATCGCTGACCACCAAACTGCGCCTTACCGCCCAGCGGCTGCTGAGTGACCAAGCTGTACGGTCCGATGCTGCGAGCATGGATCTTCTCATCCACAAGGTGATGCAGCTTCAAGACGTACATCACCCCTACAGTAACGTCGTGCTTGAACGGCTCCCCAGATCGGCCATCAAAAAGGATTTGCTGACCCGACTCCGGCAAACCAACCGATCGGAGACCTTCACGGATCTCCTCTTCGGTCGTACTGTCAAAAACCGGACTGGCTAGGTGGAGACCGCGTTTCAGCCTCTTCGCAACCGTCCTCAGTGACTCCTCGTCCAACTCGTCGAGTTCTTTGTGCATCGTCTTCGATGTGAAGAATCTCTTGAGCACGGCTTTCACACCCTCAGAATTCCATTTGTCGAGAAACTGCTGCATCTTCAAACCGACACCGTAACCGGCGCGTCCGAGGTGCGACTCTAGAATCTGTCCCACGTTCATTCGAGACGGAACGCCCAGCGGATTGAGAACGACCTGCACCGGAGTGCCGTCTTCCATGAAGGGCATATCTTCGAGCGGAAGGATCCGCGAGATCACGCCCTTGTTTCCATGGCGCCCAGCCATTTTGTCGCCCACTGAAATGCGACGCTTAATAGCGACATAGACCTTCACCATCTTAATGACACCCGGCGGAAGCTCATCACCCTTCTTAAGCTTCTTGATCTTCTCCTCAAAGAACGTGTGAATACCCGAAATCTGGGCATCAACAGCGTTCAGCACATGAGCGACCTGCATCTCTAGATCGGAGGGCAATGGGATGTGCCGAATCAGATCGTAAGAGATCGACTCGAGTTGCTCCGAAGTAATCTCCTCGCCCTTCTTCAAGAGCTGATTCTCACCGCTCGAATCAAGGAGCTTACCGGTCGTCACCTGTTTCACAATGAGGGGCGCCACCTTACGACGAGCAGCCTCTTGCAACACGCGAATCTCGGTCTTCTCATCCTTGCGGAAACGGGCCTCTTCCTCTTCCACGATAATGGCTGTTCGCTCATCTTTATCGGCGCCTTCGCGCGAAAAGACCTGAGCACCAATCACGGTTCCAATCACACCCGGCGAAACGCGCAGCGAGGTATCCTTCACATCCCCGGCTTTCTCACCGAAGATCGCGCGGAGGAGCTTTTCTTCCGGGCTCAACTGGGTCTCGCCCTTGGGAGTGATCTTACCGACGAGAATATCGCCGGGCTTCACTTCTGCACCGATGCGCACGATACCGCTGCTATCGAGGTTCATCAGCTGTTCTTCGCTGACGTTGGGAATATCCCGTGTCACCTCTTCCTTACCGAGCTTCGTATCCCGGGCAACGCATTCAAATTCCTCGATGTGAATCGAGGTGAATGTGTCGCGCTCGAGAAGCTCTTCGCTGATGAGAATCGAGTCTTCGAAGTTGTAACCGCCCCACGGCATGAACGCGACGACCACGTTCTGGCCCAGAGCCAATTCACCCATATCAGTTCCCGGGCCATCCGCGAGGACCTCGCCCTTTTCGACGCGTTCACCGACGTGAACAATCGGCTTCTGATTCATACAGGTGTTCTGATTAGAACGCCGGTACTTAACCAAGCTATAGATATCCACGCCAGGGTTCTTCCCGGTGTTGTCCTCGGTGCGGACCACAATCCGGGTCGCATCGACGAAGTCGACCACGCCGGCATTTTTTGCAACAACGGTCACACCGCTGTCACGCGCCACAAGTTTCTCCATACCCGTGCCCACGAGCGGGGCCTGAGTCTTAAGAAGAGGCACGGCCTGACGCTGCATGTTCGAACCCATCAAGGCCCGGTTCGCGTCGTCGTTCTCGAGAAACGGAATCATGGACGCGGCGATAGAGACGAGCTGGTTAGGAGCCACGTCCATTAGGTCGATCTCATCTCGGCGAGCCAATACGGTCTCACCGCTCTTACGAGCGGACACAAAACTGGGTTCAATCTTGCCGTTCTTCAACGCGGTCTTCGCCTGCCCAATGGTGTGATTTTCCTCTTCAAGAGCTGAGAAAAACACCACTTCATCGGTGATCTTCTCATCGATCACCTTTCGGTAGGGCGTCTCAATGAAGCCGTAGTCGTTGACCCGGCCATAAGTGGAAAGAGAAGAAATCAGACCGATGTTCGGACCTTCAGGCGTCTCAATAGGACAGATTCGGCCGTAGTGAGTGGCGTGAACGTCACGAACCTCGAAACCGGCTCGCTCACGAGTCAAACCACCGGGTCCCAAGGCGCTCAGACGACGTTTATGAGTCACCTCAGACAGAGGGTTCGTCTGATCCATGAACTGGGACAACTGAGAACTACCAAAGAACTCCTTCACCACCGCAGAGACGGGCTTCGCATTGATAAGGTCATGAGGCATCAATGTCTCAACGTCCTGAAGACTCATGCGCTCACGAATAGCGCGCTCCATCCGAACAAGACCGATGCGGAACTGGTTCTCAAGAAGTTCACCAACCGCTCGCACGCGGCGATTACCCAAATGATCGATGTCGTCGACCTGGCCCTTACCGTTCTTAAGGTCCACCAGATACCTCACAACGGCCAAGATATCCTCTTTGGTCAACGTCGTATTGCTCAAGTCAGTATTAAAGCCGAACTTGTGATTAATCTTAAGACGACCGACGCGAGAAAGATCGTATTTAGTCGAATCAAAGAAGAGGCTTTCAAACAGAGTGGTCGCGGTCTCAAGAGTTGGTGGATCACCGGGCCGCAGACGGCGATAGATTTCAATGAGGGCCTCGTCCTTCGTATGGATCTTATCCAGAAGAAGGGTGTCCCGCAGATAGGTTCCAACGTTAATACGATCTGTGTAAAGAATGGTAAATTCAGCGATCTTCTTGTCCCTCAGAAGATCAAGTTTTTCTTCCGAGAGCTCTTCATTACATTCGAGTAACACTTCGCCGGTTTCCAGATCAACGACGTCCTTCGCACAGACCTTTCCAATCAATTGTTCGCGCTCTGTCTGGAACTTCCTAATCTTGGCATCTTCGATTTTCTTCAGGACAGTAGGAGTGAACTTCTTGTTTTTTTCGACGACAACCTTACCACTCTCATCTTTCCAATCGTAGTTGGCACGCTGTCCGGCATAGAGCTTCGGTTCAAAGTGAAGATAAAACGCATCTCCCTTACCAAGCGAAATCGTCTCATGATCAAAGAAGTACTCGAGGAGTTCTTCGACCGTGTAACCGAGCGCCTTCAGAAGCACGGTCACGTGGAGCTTTCGACGACGATCAATGCGAACGTAAAGGATGTCTTTGTGGTCAAACTCGAAATCGAGCCAAGAGCCGCGGTAAGGGATCACTCGCGCCGAATAAAGAAGTTTACCGCTGGAATGAGAGGCGCCCTTGTCGTGATCAAAAAACACACCGGGGGAACGGTGCAACTGGCTCACAACGACGCGCTCCGTGCCGTTGATGATGAAGCTACCGCGATCAGTCATGAGCGGAATCTCGCCCAGATAGACCTCTTGCTCCTTCACGTCTTTGATATTCCGGTTCCCCGACTGCTCGTCGACTTCCCAAACCTCGAGACGAACGGTAACTTTGAGAGGAGCGGCAAAACTCATCCCACGGCTACGACACTCATCGACATCGTACTTCGGCGCTTCAAGCGTATAGGACTCAAACTCGAGGCTCGCCGTGTTGTTAAAATCGTGGATCGGAAAGACCGATCTAAATACACCTTGGAGGCCGGTGTTATCACGGGTTTTCGTTGCTACTTCCGCCTGAAGAAACTTGTCATAAGATTTCTTCTGAACTTCTATGAGGTCGGGAATATCGATAAGGGGTTGGTACTGTCCATACTCCTTACGAAAGCGCTTGGCATCGAAGAAGCGCGGAGGAATATTCATCTGTATACCTCATTAGAAAAGCAGTTTGAGCGAACAACACAAAAACGAGAAAAAGCAAACGCGCCAGGAGCCGGGAAGCCATGCTTACTTAAGCTCGACCTTCGCCCCAACAGCTTCGAGCTTCTTCTTGATCTCTTCGGCTTCCTTCTTGGAGACGCCTTCCTTCACGGTCTTCGGCGCACCCTCCACAAGGTCTTTCGCTTCCTTGAGGCCTAACGTCGTGAAGGAGCGAATCTCCTTAATGACGTTCACTTTCTGAGCACCGCCTTCGGTCAGAACCACGTCAAACGCGGTCTTCTCTTCGGCCGGAGCGGCAGCAGCACCCGGAGCTGCGGCAACGCCGACGGCAACAGGGGCAGCAGCCGAAACGCCGTAACGGGTCTCGAACTTCTTAATGAACTCAGAGATCTCAAGCAAATTGGCCTTATCGAAATATTCAAATACCTGATCTTCACTGACGGGCATGGTTAACTTCCTCCTAACGCGTTTAGTTTAAGCTTCTTTCTCTTTTTTGCTTCTTAATGCGGCAAGTGCATAACCCAATCGCTTGGGTGCATCCGAAAGCGCATACAAGAACTTGGTCGGGGGCGACTTGAGGCCCCACAAGAAACTCACAAAAAGATCATTGCGGCCGGGCAGCTTCGAAAGTGCCTTAAATTGCTCAATCGAAACGGCCTTACCGAGAGCCGCACCCGCCTTAATCTTAAGGTCAAAACCCTCTTTACCAATCCATTCGCAAATCGCCTTGGCGGCAACCACAGGATCCGTCGTGCCATACGCAAGAAGTGTCGGCCCCTGGAGATGGGGAACAAGACCCTTGTACTCCCCACCATCAAGCACCCGCTCGGCGAGCGTATTCTTCAGAACCTTCACGTTGACCTTCTGCTTCTTGAGACTCAGACGAAAGGCCGTCATCTTTTCAACGTCTAGACCGGCAAACGAAATCAGGGCCATCGCCTGGCTCTGCCCGACGCCATCTCGCAGCTGATTGACAAATGCTTCTTTTTCGGTGCGGTTCAAGCGAAAAACCCTCAGGAATTAAACAGCCATTTAAATCGTTATTTCGGCGGTCCGTCAACCCCAAACTGAATGAATTTAGGGACTTCTCCGGTTTTTGGAGACTCGTTCTAGGCCGTCTTATCTAACAAATTGGCATCAAGCAGTAGGCCGGGCCCCATGGCCGTCGAGAGGGCAACCTTGCGGATGTAGATCCCCTTCGAGGTCGCTGGTTTTTGCTTGAGGATGTTCTCAAAGAGAGCCGAAAAATTCTCCTTTAACTTGTTGGGGCCAAATGATTTTTTACCAAAAATTGCGTGTACAATGCCGGCCTTTTCGACCTTGTACTCAGTCTTTCCGAGCTTCTGGTCCTTCACGGCCTTGCCAATCTCGCTCGTCACAGTGCCTGTCTTCTTATTGGGCATGAGACCCTTGGGACCAAGAACCTTTGCAATCTTGGTGAGGTCCTTGAGGCTTTCCGGCGTAGTGATGATACGGTCAAACTCCATCCATCCTTTTTCGATCTTCTCAATGAGGTCGTCACTCCCGACATGGTCGGCACCGGCATCCCGGGCCTCCTTCTCAGCCTCCCCCTTCACGATGGCAACGACGCGCACGGTCTTGCCTAGACCATGGGGAAGCACAGCTGCACCTCGAACCATCTGATCGGACTGCTTCGGATCGACGCCCAAGCGAATCGCGACCTCGACGGTCTCGTCAAACTTCCGAGGCGTAAGGCTTTCAATGATGGCCAGAGCTTCATCGAGCGAATATTTTTTTGTGCGATCAACCTTGGCTAGGTTGCCGTTATAAAGTTTTCCGCGCTTTGCCATAAAACTAACCTTTCACTTCCAGTCCCATACTCCGAGCCGTCCCTTCGACCTGGCGAATAGCCGAATCTAAATCGACGGTGTTGAGGTCGGGGAGCTTTGTCTTTGCAATATCGACGACCTGGGCCTTCGTGATGGACCCAATCTTGTTTTTATTAGGAACCCCCGAGCCCTTGATCACATTAGCGGCCTTCTTGAGAAGCTCGCTGACCGGAGGGGTCTTGGTGATAAACGTGAACGAGCGGTCCTGATAGACTGTAATCACGACGGGCGTGACCATACCGTTCGCATTTTGGGTCTTCGCATTAAAGGCTTTACAGAACTCCATGATATTCACGCCGTGCTGACCGAGCGCCGGACCGACGGGCGGAGACGGATTGGCCTTCCCACCAGGAATCTGGAGTTTAACGAGTGCTGTAACTTTCTTCATAACTAAGCCTCTACTTCTTTAATTCTTCTCGACCTGGACGAAGTCCAGCTCCACCGGCGTGGAGCGACCGAAGATGCTCACCATCACGCGCAGTTTCCCCTTGTCGGGTTTAACTTCTTCAACGACCCCGTTGAAATTGACGAACGGCCCATCGACAACTCGAACGCTCTCACCCTCCTCAAACTGGACCTTCGGCCGCGGCTTGAGAGTCCCTTCCGTCATCTGATTCGTGATCCGTGCCACCTCTTCCTCAGGAACAGCGGGGGGAGTGACAGCATTGCCCACAAAACCTGTGATCTTCGGCGTCCCCTTAACGAGGTGCCAGGTATTCTCAGTAAGGATCATCTTCACCAGCATGTAGCCGGGGAAAAACTTTCGGCTCGTGGTTTTCTTCTCACCCCGGACAAGCTCAATCACATTCTCGGACGGAATCAACACGTCCGCGAACATCTTTTCCATCTTAAACTGACGGATGCGCTCTTTCAGGGCTAGCTTCGCCTTCTGCTCAAAACCGCTGTACGTGTGAACCACGTACCATCTCATCTCGCTGTCGCCACCCTCGCCGGGTTGAGCAGTAGTATCAACAACCGCCTCCTGGCTTTGCGACTCATCTTTCTGTTCTTCGCTCACGTCCAATTACCTTTCAGCAACGCTCCGATGACCTTACCCCAGACTAAGTCGAACGAAGCCAATATCAGACTTGCCACAATGATACAAATGACGACCACCGTGGTGGATCGGGTGACATCCTCTCGGCTTGACCAGCTGACCTTTTTGAGCTCCACGACAACCTCATCGAGGAACGTGGTGGCCCGAGGATGGAAGAAGAGGATCACGAAGGTGGCCGCAGCCAAAGCGAAGGGAACCCCCTCCTGAATCCAGTCGATTCCGGGAATCCTACGGAAGGCGTACCATTCAAGACGCAAAGCATTGATAGCCGAGCGGGTGAGGAACCAAATGATAAGGGAAGCCGCCGCGTAGGCTGACAATATGATTTTTCTATTATCCATAGCGCCTGACATTTCTGCCGCAAAAGCGTCCGATTTTCAAGAAAATGAAGAGCCAAATCAATAAAATCTCAGGTTTTTTCCCGAGAATGCCGATGGAAGAGCATGAACCCCTTGGTGCTCATGAGTGGGATTGCCATTACAGCTGGGTGTAGCATCGCGGCGATCGTCATGCTGGGCGTCAAGTCGCGGGCGGAAAGAATCTTTCGGACGGAGCTCAGGGGGGAGATGCAGCTCATCCGGACCGATGCCAACTCGGCCATTGAGGCGACCCGGAACGAATTTGCGGGACTAATCAATTCATTCAAGGGGGCACTCGACCAGGCCATAGACAACATGGTGGCCTCGACGAAGCAGTCGCAGGACAACGCCGACAATCTCTTCATTCAGTTCAAGACTCAGGTCGATACCGCATTAGAGGGTTTGAATCAGTTTGTGACCTCCCACCTGGAGGGAATTAGGTCGACGGAGGCCAAGAGTTTGGAAGAGATCCGAACCGTCATTGACACGAAACTTAAGATCGTGATCGAAAAGATGATGGAGGAGGGTTACAAGGTCCAGAGGGAGCACTTAGCCCTTTCTACCCAGAAGGCCCACTTTCTCCAATTCTCGGAGACCCTTGAGGTTGTGAGTCGCACCATCAGCTCGGCTGCGGAGTCATTGTCAGTCGCCAGTAAGAAGGGCCGGGATATCACCGAAAAGCTCATCAAGAACGACTCCTCACTTCAGGGCGCACGCCCCGGCAGCGAACCCAATGTTGCTGAACTTGCCGCCGAACGCGAAAAACGCAAGATCGCCTAGGGCCCGATTCTAGTTTACCGCCGTTCAATTCAAAAACCTCAGCCACCTCCCAACAGTCACCGCCGTACGATGAAATCGTGATGGTGGTGAAACTTTCTTAACCAGTGAGGCTATTCATGAAGTGGCGACAACTTCCTATTGTGTCCGTGGTATTCCTTTTTCTTTCTCCGGCTTGCGGGCCGGTGACGAGCGAGTTAGAAACTGAATCCGAAGCGAATACCTCAGGCCAAGTGCGCCAATACTCGATGACAATGCCGGCAACGGTGACGTCACTGCCTCGGGTGGACCAGGAGGTGGCTACTCCGGTGCACACGATCCAGGCGAATCAGTTGGGAGATGATTTCTTTAAGGCCACGGTGAATCTGGGTCTGGATGACAAGGACTACTTCATCGTGGCCTCCCGGCTTTTCGCCGTCGACGCAGACATGAACCAACCCTCGAATGTGCTTCATCACGCCTTGGTCGCGGAGATGCCCTCAACTAAAACGCTCAAGACGAGCGCGAGTCCCGTTTCGAAAAAATCGAATAACTCGTCCATAGGGTATGGCGGGCTCGTGGGGCTGATGGTGATGGGAACGAGTGTCCTGCAGACACCTGCTGGCACGGGCTTGAAGATTCGGGGTAACATGGATCTCACCTTCAACATTCACTTGAACGTTGCGATGGGCTCAGCGACCACTCTCCCAAAGAAGGTATCGGTGCATGTGCAATTCATGTTTGCGCCATCAGTTAAGCACCTTGCGTATTTTTCGGGCGGGGTGGATCCGCTTTGGCTGTTAAAGCCCGAGACGATGAAAATTCCGGCCAACAGTGTGACGACACGTGGGTATACCCACGACCCGTTTGGAGTCTTACCGTCTGATTCTAAATCGCTCGACCTGATCGGGGTGCTTTATCACATGCACAATTTGGGATCGGCTGGTCAGATCAGTCAGGTGAGAAGTGGTGCCTCGTACACACTGAATTCAGACAACAGTTTTAGTTACGCGAATCAGTATGTGCACTATTTCCCCTCACCTGTGACGCTCCAAAAGGGAAAAGACAAGCTCTTCGCGCAGTGTACGTGGACCAACACCGCGGAGAGGCAGCCATTTGTGTATGGCGTGCAGATGCCGGTGAAGGACGTGTTCTGGGGTGAGAGCTCCACCGATGAAATGTGCATGTGGATGCTTGTCTTCGTTGAAAAGGGGAACGCGGGGCTGCCAGCCCCCAAGCCGAAATCGGGGCACTGAGCCCAATACGGCGACGGGCTCAACTCGACGCGCTACTTCGGAGGTGGAGCGCACGGACCAGTCGATTAAATGTTGCTTCGATACCCAAGGACTCGACCTCGATGACCACGGCGTTTTCGTCGGGAGAGGGCTCTTCCAACACGGCAAAGTTGTTGCTAACAGTCGCTTCGGGGGCGAAGTGCCCCTGCCGTTTTCGGTTGTTGGCCAAGGCCATCTCGAGAGTTCCCTTGAGGTAAACGAGTTGAATTCGGGAATGGGGAAGCCCGAGGCGCTGACGGTATTTTCTTTTCAGCGCCGAGCACGCGACGACAGCCCCTTTGCCTTCTCGGAGGTGTTTCTCGATCACTTCCTGTCGAATGCGATCGAGCCACGGACCGCGATCCTCGTCGGTGAGTGCTTGCCCGGCTGAGATTTTCTTGCGATTGGATTCACTGTGGTATTCGTCCGGCTCATAGAATGGAACTCCCAATTGCTTGGCCAGTTTTTCTCCTTGGGTGGACTTGCCCAGACTCGAAACGGCCATGATCACGTAAATCAACGGAGCATCCTTCTTCTGAGGAGCCGCAAACGCGAGAACACAAGGTAATAGCCAGGGGCCGAGCGTGGCTAAGGATGTTTTCATCTGATCGTTTTACCAACAACAGACGTTTTCATCATGGCCACCTGATCTTGCGGATTTTAGTCATGCGACCGTAGCCGCCTTCATAGGTGGGGTACACAATTACCATCCGCCCAGCATTTTCTTCGAGGAGTTGTCCCATCCGAATCAAATAATACCGTGCCACCTCCCGATCGAGTCGGTGAACATTCCGCTGATTTGCGCCGGGTTCGGGAACATCGGTTGTCCGAATCTCACCGCCCACCTTCGTTACTCGGATCATATATTTAAGAGTTTGAAATCCGTCATCCACGCGCCTGCGCGTAGCCTTGCCACTGCCAAAAAAAATCCGATTCAAAAGCGTGTTTGAGACCACAAGGTCAAACGATTCATCCGGCAACTCCATCCGGTGAATGTCCATGGGCTTTCGTGTTGTCAGAAACCTCGCTTGAAATTGTGCTGAGAAGTGATCGACAGGAAAGTTCGCATAGGCTCCATCGACCGAGATCAACGGTGATCCGAAAGTAGCCTTCACAACGTCTCCGAAATCTGAATAGCCTGCGCCTTCATCCAAAAATTGCTTTTCCAGAAGGTCGAATACGGTGAGCTCGAGACGAGTAACATAGTCCGCAACATTTCGAGGAGAGATGGGGATCCGGTCATTGGGGGACGCGGGACTCGGCCAATGGGTCCGAAGGCGACTGGGATCAAGGTCGGCGAAAAGGCCTTTTCCGCTTAATTGCAGGCTGCCCTCCTCCAGCCTTTTCACTAAATTCGAATAGGCGTCGTAACGAAGTTCCGGCCGTCGTAAATGCTCCCGCCATAGGGCGGTGACTCTGAACGATGTTCTCCGTTGGCTCCACTTACCATTCCAGACGCGCCTTTCAGCGAGATAAAAATCGCTTCAGCCCCTCGCCATGGCGGCCGAGGACGCTGATACAGTAGTTAACCGATTTGGGATCAACACTTTGTTTTGGAGCTGACCGGAAGAGGTGACCGATTATTTCCTGCGATACAGCGAGAGAAATTGAATCTAAAGCAGCCGCTTCGTCCCCAACACATACTTCACGGAAAGACGTCAACGGCTGTTCATCCTCGCCATCAACATTGCCCCCGGAGTGCCAAAAACTTAAGCCATTCCCCTCGCTCAGAAGGACCGCAACTTTTGTCGCCCACGGCAAAACGATTGATTTTCCCACCAACCTGTTCTTCTTAAACCAATCTCGATTGGTCGCCTCAATATCGGCATCGCTCACAAAATAGGCTTGTTCACCATTAGTAAAAAAGAAGCCTGGACTTTGAACCGTCTTCCCAACAGCACCGGCACAGTTATCTGTGCCCCGATGACCAATTATCCAGCCTTCCTGGGGCTGATAAAAGCGCTTATAACACCCGACAATTGCGCCAAGCCCTGACACTACAGTTTCCGCCGGCTTCTGTTCAGCAGAGGGGACAGCGCTGCTATTACCTGAAACAGGTAACTCCGACTTTGCACAACTTACTAAACCCACACAGAGAATTGATGCGAGCAGAAGATGGGAGAATCTGGAACGTGTCATGAGAACCTCCGAAGCGCCTTCATTAGCACGAAGCGTCATTCAAGTCCAGAATGGGGAGGATATCGCTCTCATAAGTCTTACCGAGTGGAACATCACAAAGAATTACCGTGGACTGAGTTCATGCCTGGCCGGCATCAGCCAACGTCGCAGACGTCTGCAGACTTGAAATAATGGCAGGCCAGGAGGGATTTGAACCCACAACCCACGGATTTGGAATCCGTTGCTCTACCGTTAGAGCTACTGGCCTATAGATCTTACAAGGGCCGACTACGACTTGATCTCTTTGTGCTTGGTGTGGCGGCGGCACCAACGACAGTACTTCTGAAGCTCCATACGCTCGTTGTGCTTATTCTTATTTTTGGAGGTGCAGTAATTGCGGCGGTGGCACTCTGTGCACTCCATATTGATAATCGTCTGCATGAACTACTCCACAATTTCGGTCACGACGCCTGCGCCGACGGTTCTGCCGCCCTCGCGAATAGCGAATCGGACCTCTTTTTCCATGGCAATCGGCGTAATCAGCTCTACCTCAAGCTGCACGTTATCGCCAGGCATAACCATC